>NZ_JBBPXM010000001.1:0-677240 GCF_050446505.1 Providencia sp. SP181 | reverse complement strand
AAAGATAGATTCGTCATATTTCAAAGGACTTCAGTCTGGATGGCATTTATTTTAACGCAATATTAACACTGCCATTCTCTTGTGCTAACCCATTGACCACTTGACCATTGAGCAATCTTACACGAATATTTTGCCCAGCGGTGGCATTATTAATCGCGCGTCCCTCATATTTCACCGAAAAATTATCCCCATTGGCAAATACAAATACGGTTTGCCCAGCTTTAATCGCCCAAGGTTGCCTAACCATTGATTTGGTGAATGTTTGTCCTGCAGTAATTGTGCGTAGCACAATTGCGCCCCGCAGCGCCATTTTGTCCGTACTGGCTCCAGTTGGTAATTTGTGTAGCAGGCCTTTTTTGGTTCCGATATCAACAAATTCAATCGTTTCACCGCGGCTTAAATTACGAGTTGCAACATAATATTGTCCCGTCACATTAACTGTGAGCTGCAAAAACTGTTTTTTCTTCCCACATTGCACAGGTATCGACACATTTCCCATGTTGCGTCCACCAATAGGCGGGCTGATCTGCGGTTTATCACAGTTTGGCCATTTTTCAATCGGTGTTTTTATCTCAATGGAAACGTGGTTGTTTTTGCCATGCACTTGACGAAAATAGTGATTGATATCTTGTGGAAGAGAGGCTTGAGATAGCGTTGGAGTTAAGCTTAATCCACTGATTATTATGCAATAGGTCAATTTCTTAAGATTAGCCATCGGGTTACTCGCTCCTTTATCAACACACTTTTTCACGCTTGCAGTTTACCCACCTCTTTCATAATGAATGAGCCAAATAGGTCAATTATTTTGCCTTTATCCCGCCATTAGATTTTTTCGTAGACCGCTAAGATATGCACGTCGAATTTTAACTTTCGTACTCTCTTGATGGGTTTTGCCTAATTGAGGGAGCGAATATAACGAGCGTTCGTAGTCAACATCGCTATACATCCATTAAGGATCATCATGATTGATAAGTTAAATGCCACGTTTGCCTTCCAGCAGCAGGCGTTGTCAATACGTGAAGCTAGGCAAACTGTTTTGGCTTCCAATATTGCTAATGCGGACACACCGGGTTATCAGGCGCGGGATATTGATTTTAATCGTCAACTCCAACAAGCGATGGATAAAGGCGCTGTGAATGGCAAGGGGGTGGCACTGGCGGTGACAGCCAAAGGTCATATTGAAGGCCGAGGTATTAAGGCACCAAATATGGATTTGAAATACCGCGTCCCTTACCAAACCTCAATGGATGGTAATACCGTCGATATGGATATTGAACGCAGTCAATTCGCCGATAACACCCTGAAATATCAGGCTGATCTTACATTTATTAATAGCCGCGTTAAAAGCATGTTGGCTGTTTTACAGCAAGGGTAATCATTATGGCCTTACTGAGTATTTTTGACATTTCAGCTTCTGCATTAACTGCCCAGTCTCAGCGCTTAAACGTCAGTGCAAGCAACATGGCTAACGCAGAAAGTATTGCGGGGCCTGATGGGCAGCCGTATCGCGCTAAACAAGTGGTTTTCCAGATGGCACCACAAGGCCGCCACGAAGTGGGTGGCGTAAAAGTCAGTGAACTGATTGAAGACCCAGCACCACCACGTATGGAATACAAACCTGGTCACCCTTTAGCGGATGAGAAAGGGTATGTGCAAATGCCTAACGTAGATATGGTGGGGGAAATGATCAACACCATTTCGGCCTCTCGTAGCTACCAAGCCAACTTAGAAGTGATGAATACAGCAAAAACCTTGCTGCAAAAAACACTGACTATTGGCCAGTAACGGAGGTATGACATGGGGATTGCAGCCACGATGTACGATTCTTTGGACAACACTACCGCAGGGCCAGAACCTGCGGCAAGTAATGTGCCTAAGAAAAGTCAAAGTGATGATATGCGTGACACTTTTTTGAAAATGATTGTGACGCAAATGCAAAACCAAGACCCAACGAACCCGATGGAAAATACCGATTTAACCAGCCAATTGGCACAAATTGCCACGCTGGAAAGTATGAATAAACTCAGCGATAACGTGAGTGGTATTTCCCAACAAATCGGCTCAGGGCAATCACTACAAGCTACCGCTCTGGTGGGCAAAGGCGTACTTATTCCGCGTAATGAAATTGTTTTAGCTCCGCTTAAAAAAGAGAGTTCAGGCGAAAATAGCACGGTGACGAAACCATCGAACCCGTTACCCGATGAAGGAATTAGTCCAAACAGCCCATCTACCGCAGCGTTGAGCAATCAAAACACCTCTGAAGAGGACGGCGAAGAGCCAAAATCTGAATTTATTTCATCGCCATTTGGTTTCTTTTTACCGAAATTGGCCGATAGCGTTGAAATCACTATTCGCGACAAAAACAAAATGGTTGTGCGAACCATCACCTATGACTCTGAAGTTAAGCCCGACATTTATGACATGGCATGGGATGGTTTGGACAACAACGGCAATTTAGTCACCGATACGAAAGGGAAATATTACTTTGATGTGAGAGCTATCAGAAACGGGGCTGAAGTTGAGGTCACGAAACTGGGCTATACCCGCGTCAATGGTGTCACACCAGGATCTGACGCGCCATTATTAGATGTTGGCATCGGGCAAAGTGTGCCTCTTAGTAGCATTTTCAAAGTTTACCCTTCTTCTTAATTTTTACCCCCAATACTCATGGAGAAAATATGTCTTTTTCACAAGCAGTCAGTGGCTTAAATGCAGCGTCAGCGGGGCTCGATTCAATTGGTAATAATATTGCCAACTCCGCAACTAACGGCTTTAAAGGTGCAACGACATCATTTGCGGATATGTTCGCAGGTTCGGGTGTTGGCCTTGGTGTTAACGTTGCTGCGGTTACGCAAAACTTTAAAGACGGCCCAATTACACGTACAGATAGACCAACTGACGTGGCGATTTCAGGTAGTGGCTTTTTTCGCGTTCAAGATAAAAATGGTGATACTTACTACAGCCGTGATGGCCAATTTTTGCGTGATAAAAGCGGTAATTTAGTCAATAACCAAGGCATGGTGGTGACAGGTTACCCAGCCAGTGTCGATGAAAAAGGCAATGTCACCATTCAAAGCGGTGGCGTGCCTGAAGGATTAAACATCCCAACGGACATGATGGATGCGAAAAAATCTGAACTTGCCAAGTTAACCATTAACTTGAACTCAGAAGACAAAATCAAAGATAAAGCCTTTGATGTTGATAAGCCTGATGATTCATCAACCTATAACTTCAGCACCACAATGACGGCGTATGACAGCCAAGGTAATACCCATGAAATCTCCGTGTACTTTGTTAAAAATGCGGACAACGAATGGACAGCTTACGCAAAAGATGCAAGTGATAAGTCTGCAAAAGAACTTGGCAAATTAGAGTTTGATGGTAACGGCAAGCTAAAAGATGCGGATAAAGCGACATTTCCTTTCAACTATAACGGCTTAAACGGTGCGGATGACGGCGTTTTAAACGTTGATTTATCGAAAACCCGCCAACAAAAAGTGAGCGAGTCCTCCGTCAGTGCCATTGATGTTGATGGTTTCCCCGCGGGTGAATACACCAGCTTCAAAATTGAAGATAACGGCTTAATCGTTGCGAACTACTCAAACCAACAAAAACGCGTGGTTGGGCAAGTGGCGCTTTCTGCGTTTGCGAACCCGAATGGTCTCGTTTCCCAAGGTGGCAACGTATGGGCATCTTCAAACGCATCGGGCAACCCGATGGATGGCGTACCTGGTGTAGGGCAGTTCGGTAAATTAACCAGCGGTGCATTGGAATCTTCCAACGTGGATATGAGCCAAGAGCTTATCAGCATGATTGTGATGCAGCGCAATTACCAATCAAACGCGCAAACCATCAAGACGCAAGACCAAATGTTACAAACTTTGGTTAACTTACGATAAGCCTAGAGGGTGGCCATGGATCACGTCATTTATACCGCAATGGGGGGAGCGCGTCATGCGCTTGAGAACCAAGCGGTGGTTTCCAACAACATTGCTAATGTGTCTACCGCAGGGTTTAAAGCGCAGCTCTCTGCCATGCGCGCAGTGCCCGTGAATGGGGATAGCGCGCAAACCAGAACCTTGGTGGTTTCTTCAACCCCTGGCGCGGATATGAGCCAAGGGCCGCTGAACTACACAGGTAAGCCAACAGATGTTGCGTTAAACGATAAGCATTTTTTGGCGGTTGAATTAGCCGATGGCACAGAAGCGTATACCCGAAATGGGAATATCCAAATTTCGGGCGAAGGTGAGTTAGTGATTGGTGAACGCCGTCTGCAAGGCGATGGCGGGCCAATTAACGTCCCGCAAAATGCAGAAATCACTATTGGCATGGATGGCACCATCACCGCATTGCTGGCGACGGATCCGCCAACTATGTTGGGGCAAATCGGCCGTTTGAAAGTGGTTGAAGCGCAGCCGCAAGACTTAATTCGCGGGGAAGATGGGCTATTCCATTTATCCCCTCAGGGGCAAGCCGCGAATGGCAATGTATTGCCACTGAGTGACCGTGCGGTTGTGACGTCTGGTGTGATTGAGGGAAGTAACGTCAATGCAGCCGAAGCGATGGTGTCGATGATAGCCAATGCAAGGCATTTTGAAATGCAAATGAAGGTGGTTCGCAGTGCGGATGAAAATGCCCAACGCGCCAACCAATTGCTTGCCGTCAGCTAAATTCAGTAAGGAATAATTATGATCCGTTCATTATGGATTGCAAAAACTGGGCTTGATGCTCAACAAACTAACTTAGACGTGATTTCCAATAACTTGGCGAACGTTAGCACCAATGGTTTTAAACGCCAACGCGCGGTTTTTGAAGATTTAATGTACCAAAATATTCGCCAGCCAGGGGCGATGAGCTCTGAACAAACCTCTTTGCCATCAGGGCTACAACTGGGGACAGGGGCACGCCCCGTTGCGACTATGCGTATTCATGGTCAAGGTGCATTGAATAAAACGGGCACCACAACGGATATTGCCATTAAAGGCCAAGGTTTTTTACATGTACAAATGCCTGACGGCACAGACGCTTATACTCGTGATGGGGCATTACAGCCTAACCAAGATGGCCAGTTAGTCACCTCCAGCGGCTATCAAATCGTTCCTGCGATCACCATCCCAGATAATGCCAACAGTTTAACGATTGGGCGTGATGGTACGGTATCTGTCACCGTTTATGGCGATAGTCAACCTCAGCAAATCGGCCAAATTACGCTGACAACCTTCATTAACGATGCAGGGTTGGAAAGTATGGGGGAAAACCTCTATATGGAAACAGCGAGCTCAGGTGCGCCGAATGAAAGCGCGCCAGGAACCAACGGAGCCGGTCTGCTTTATCAAAACATGCTAGAAACCTCTAACGTGAATGTCGCCGAAGAGTTGGTCAATATGATCCAAACTCAGCGTGCTTACGAGATTAACAGTAAGGCGGTTTCTGCATCAGACCAAATGCTTCAGCGTTTAACGCAACTGTAATTGGTTTTGTATAGGCGCTCATGGGGTTCCTGTGAGCCCTATGAAAGACATCTCTTTGGGATGAACAACGTACACAGCAGCAAAAGAGTAGCATAATGATTGAAAGCGGCCTTATTTCCCAACAGCAAAAAACAGCGTTGCAGATGCGTTTGACTGCACCTAAACAGGTATGGTTACTTGCCGTTTTGGTTTTAGCCACCAGCGGTTGTGCTCACATTCCATCTCGTCCGTTAGTGGATACACAAACGACGGCTATTCCTTCTGCCCCTACAGCACCTTCCCCAAACGGTTCGATATTTCAAAGTGCCCAGCCTGCTTATTACGGTTATCAGCCGCTTTTTGAAGATAGGCGACCGCGTAATGTTGGCGATATTCTAACCATTAATTTGCAAGAAAATGTCAGCGCCAGCAAAAATTCCTCTGCCAATGCGAATCGCAGCGGTAAAACGGGGTTCCTTGCCGCGATATTACCTGGCTTTATGCAAGGGTGGATCGGTGGCAACAACACCGAACTGGATATCAAAGGAAACAGTGACTTTAGCGGTAAAGGTGGTGCAAATGCGAATAACACCTTTAAGGGAACCATTACGGTGACCGTCGACCAGTTACTGGCGAATGGCAATTTACATGTAGTGGGTGAAAAACGCATCGCAATTAACCAAGGCACTGAATCTATTCGTTTTTCGGGAGTGGTTAACCCACGAACTATTGGCTCAGATAACCATGTGAGCTCCACACAAGTGGCGGACGCTCGCATCGAATATGTTGGCGATGGTTATATCAACGAATCGCAAAATATGGGCTGGCTACAACGCTTTTTCTTAAATGTTTCGCCTTATTAATTAAACATTAGCGAGTAACGGCCGAGAGAATTCAATGAAAAACAACGTATTAATTTTGCTATCACTGTTTTGCTTTTTTACCTTTTCGGCGCACAGTGAGCGTATTAAAGATTTAACCACCGTTCAGGGGGTGCGCGATAACGCGTTGATTGGCTACGGTTTAGTGGTGGGTTTGGATGGCACGGGTGACCAAACCATGCAAACGCCGTTTACCACGCAAAGCTTAAATAACATGTTATCTCAGATGGGGATCACGGTGCCACCTGGCACGAATATGCAGCTTAAAAATGTGGCAGCGGTGATGGTCACGGCGAAACTGCCGCCTTTTGCACGTACAGGGCAATCGGTGGATATCGTGGTGTCTTCTATGGGGAACGCGAAAAGTTTACGTGGTGGCACACTCTTAATGACGCCATTAAAAGGCGTGGATGGACAAATTTATGCCATGGCACAGGGTAATATCCTCGTGGGTGGCGCAGGGGCAAGTGGTGGCGGTAGTAGCATCAAAGTTAACCAACTTAACGGTGGGCGCATTACTGGCGGGGCGACTATTGAACGCGAGCTGCCAAGCAGTTTTGGGCAAAGTGGTGCTATTAACCTGCAATTAAACGAAGACAGCTTCACATTAGCGCAAGATATCGCAGACGCGGTCAATCGTATGGGCGGGATGGGAACGGCTAGCGCATTGGATTCTCGTACAGTGCAATTATTAGTGCCTGCAAACAACCGAGACCAAGTGCAGTTCCTCGCTCGGGTACAAGAGCTGAATGTTCGCACGCCAATGGCAGAGGCCAAAGTGATCTTAAATTCACGGACGGGCTCAGTAGTGATCAATCGCAGTGTAACACTGGAAAGTTGCGCGGTAGCTCACGGCAGTTTGGCTGTCACCGTGGAAAGACAAACTCAAGTTAGCCAGCCAGATACACCGTTTGCGGGCGGACAAACTGTGGTAACACGTAACACCAGTGTCGGCGTACAAGACCGCGGTGGCGCGTTGCAAAAAGTCAATGCCAGCGTGCAGCTCAACCAAGTGATTCAAGCACTGAATACATTAGGGGCAACACCAAACGACTTAATGTCGATTTTGCAAGCGATGGAAAGTGCAGGCTGTTTACGTGCGAAACTGGAGATTATCTAATGGGCGATATGCAGCTATTGCAAGGTGCGGCGTTCGATTTACAGTCGCTAAGTCAGTTAAAGGGCGAATTGAATAAAAACACGGAGCAAGGGCTGCGCCAAGTCACGCAGCAATTGGAAGCAACATTTGTCCAAATGATGCTAAAAAGCATGCGTGACGCACTCCCACAGGATGGCCTATTTTCCAATGACCAAACCCGTATGTTGACCAGTATGTATGACCAACAAATTGCCCAAGACCTCTCCCAAAAAGGGTTAGGTTTTGGGGAGATGATGTACCAGCAACTGACGCGTGATCAACACACGTCAAGCGTCCCAAATTCCAACAGTTTATTGCCATTTGATGAAAAAACGGTGCAATCCTTACCGCCATTTAATATGGAACAGATGATGCGCCATTTTGCCCCGATGGGGGATGCGCTTTCTGCACCTTTGAAAAAAATCAAAGCGTTATCCCTTAACAGTAGCAACTTTATTAGCCGTTTGATTGAACCTGCGAAAGCCGCCAGTAAAGACACTGGTATTTCCCATTTGCTGGTATTAGCACAAGCAGCGCTGGAAAGCGGTTGGGGGCAAAGGGAAATATTAAAAATGGATGGGAAAACCAGCCATAACTTATTTGGTATTAAAGCAGGGAAAAGTTGGCAGGGCCCTGTCACTAATATCATGACGACGGAAGTGATTAACGGCCAAACGATCAAAATGCGCGATGATTTTCGTGTTTATGGTTCATATGAAGAGGCCATTGCGGATTACATCAGTTTATTGACGGATAACCCACGCTATAAAGACGTCAAAAAAGCACCAACGCCTGAAATTGCGGCACGTCGTTTACATCAAGCAGGTTACGCCACAGACCCAGGTTATTCCGATAAATTAATCACCTTAATTAATCAAATACGAGGCAACCAGCCTGCGGCAAATACTTCAGCATCACGTGCTGTACAGGCTTATACCATCGACTTAAATGATATTTTCTAAAATACAGAATTTATACGTGTTAGGGCTAAATAATTACGTCGATTTTCCGATAACTAAATATGCTCTAAATAATTTGAGTTGCTATCGCCGACATTGTGTCAGCCAATGAACGCGATACGCACCCAGAACAGGAAAGCTTATGCTGAACAATGTAATGAATAATGCGCTCAGTGGTGTGAATGCTGCACAAGGCGGGCTAAGTGTGATTTCTAACAACTTAGCCAACGCTGGTGTGGGATATTATCACCGCCAAAGTGCTGTTTTCGGGGAGAATCCCGGTACGATGACACCGAGTGGCTATTTTGGTAACGGCACGTATTTCAGCCATGTTCGCCGTGAGTTTGATGAATTTATCAATGCACAGTACAGCCAAGCGCGTGCGCGCAGTGGTGACTACGAAGCGTACGTTAAAAACTGTAATAAAGTCGATGATTTGCTAACCAATGATATCGAAGATATCTCCAGCAATATTGGCAGCTTCTTCACGTCATTAGATGCGGCAACTAGTGATGCCAGTGATAAAACATTAATTGATGTTTTTCTTGGTAACTCTAATGCGTTGGTGAGCCAATTTAAAGAAGCAGACAGACGCTTACAAGAAATGGAGCGTGATGTTAATCGCCAAATCGAAAACAAGGTGAAAGACATTAACATCTACGCTGAGAAAATTGCAGGTTTAAACCAGCAAATTTCCCGTGTGCGTTCTGTCAGTGGCTCGGAACCTAATGACTTGCTTGATGTGCGAGATCGTTTAGTTAACGAAGTAAATTCGTTAATTGGCGTCAAAGTGATTGAGCAAAATGGCAACTATAACGTCACGTTTGCGAATGGCTTGCCATTAGTTACGGGGGAAAAAGCAAACCGTTTAGAAGCTGTGCCATCATCAAAAGATGATAGCCGCTTTAGCATTGGTTTTGTTGGCGCAAATGGCCAAGCCCGTGAAATTCCTGATGAATCTTTCCGTGGTGGAGAGCTCAGCGGTATCTTGCGTTCACGTCAAGATGTTATCGACCCCGCGTATCAAAAACTCAATAAGCTTGCGCTAGTTTTTGCTACCAAATTCAACGAAGTCCACAGTAAAGGCTATGATGCCAGTGGTAAAACGGGTGAGAACTTCTTTGAAATCGGTAAAGGCAATGTGGTGAGCAATACTCACAACACAGGCAAGGCTGATTTCGACTTAAAATACAGTGATGTTTCCAAAGTTACTGGTAGCAACTATGACATTCGCTTTGGTGATGATGGGTGGAGTGTTACGCGCTTGCCTGAAGGCACCAAAGTTGCTTTAGATGATGA
Source organism: Providencia sp. SP181 (assembly GCF_050446505.1). Classification (NCBI taxonomy): domain Bacteria; kingdom Pseudomonadati; phylum Pseudomonadota; class Gammaproteobacteria; order Enterobacterales; family Morganellaceae; genus Providencia; species Providencia sp. SP181. Next base: position 667,513 of record NZ_JBBPXM010000001.1, on the reverse strand, counting down.
TTCAACCGCGACGACACTGAAATTTGAGGGTATTGAAATTAATATCAGCAACAGCAGCGCGCAAAAAGGGGATTCATTCCTCGCGAAGCCTGTCAGTGGCGTGATTAATGGCATGCAAACGTTGATCAGCGATGCAACAAAATTTGCCGCCGCGGGCAGCAAAGACAGCGGCCCTGGTGATAACGAAAACATCAAAGAATTGGTGAAGTTACAAGACCAAAAACTGATTGATGGCGGCTCAACGTTTTCTGATTTCTACGCGACGTTAGTCAATGATGTCGGAAGCAAAACCAAACAAGCGCAAATTGACTCTGAAACGCAAAATAAAATGACAGAGAGTTTCTATGAACAAGAGCAAGCTATCTCTGGCGTGAATATGAACGAAGAAAGTATTCAAATGCAAAAGATCCAACAATTTTTCAATGCCAATGCGCAAGTGTTGAAAACCGTGGATGATTTGTTTAATGCGCTGATGCGTGCATTCTAAGTTTTAGCGATATAATAAGGATTTAGCGATGCGTTTAAGCACAAATATGATTTATCACCAACGCCTACAAGATATGAATAATTCCCAAGCGCGTTGGATGGAAGCAGGTAGCCAATTAGCATCAGGTAAGCGAGTTAGCAAACCGTCGGATGATCCACAAGCATCATCTCAAGCGGTACGAATTAACCAATCTGAAACTCGCAATCAGCAATACGTGACCAGCCGTGGATTTGCGAAAACGGGTATGACATTACAAATGAGCATTTTGACTCAGATGACGGATGTCACCACACAGATTGATACCACGATTATTCAAGCTTCTAACCAAGGTGCTTTGAGTGATAAAGACCGCAATACATTAGCGGAGCAGTTAACAGGTTTGAAAGAACAACTGGTGGCATTGGGGAATTCCACAGACGGCAATGGGCGCTATATTTTTGCAGGTTTTAAATCGGATAAACCGCCTTTTGAAATTAACGCCGATGGGGATGTGCTCTATCACGGTGGTGATAAAGCGGTAATGCAGAATGTCTCCAGCGACCGTGAAATGACCACTTATTTCACAGGTGCTCAGGTATTTGATACAGACAGTAGTAATGTTGTGAATGTTTTCAAAGCATTAAATGTAGGTATTGACGCGTTAAAAATTCCACAGCAAGATGCACCTCAAGCGGATTTAGACCGTGCGCAAGAAGGGATGGATGAAGCCAACCGTGGCATTAAAGCGGCACTAGACCAAATTTCCAATATTGAAGCAAAACAAGGCTTACAACTACAAGAAATTGATAAGTTGGATTTTTTAGCAGATACGCGTTCAATTCAAAATGCTGCTCGTAAAAGTGAGTTGCTTGAGACTAACTGGACAGGCACCACCACGGATTACTATAAAGAAAAAGCGATGTTTGAAGCCTCACAAAGTATTTTCAAAGATTTAAACAGCATGTCTTTATTTGGTAGTCGTTAATCATCTAATACTTGAGTTCTACTCAACCGCGCTTTGCCGTTATTGGAGCGCGGTTTTTTTGTTTTTGGTGATTTTTGGGATCCAATGAAGAATGCTTCAACGAAGTTGTGCTATCTTAAATTTACCCTTTGTTTTTCGTTCTTTAAAAAAGTATCTTAAAACAATATGTTATAAACTGAGTGTAAAAAGAAGGTATTTTCTTGTTTTTATCGGTAACAGGTTGTTGTGATTCACTTTACTTATCATATTTTATAGTTCACTGCCGTATAGGCAGCTTAGAAAGTATTGCGCAAAGAATGCCGCTCGATTTATAAGTTCACTGCCGCATAGGCAGCTTAGAAATCTGTAAAAATCAGGAACAATTACATCAACACGTTCACTGCCGCATAGGCAGCTTAGAAAACCCATCACCACATCACCTGTCAAATCAACGTGTTCACTGCCGCATAGGCAGCTTAGAAAAACAGCCAGGCTGAGGCCTCAGTCATGTAGAAAGTTCACTGCCATACAGGCAGCCTAGTGCTACGGCTTAGAAGGCCGTTGCTTACAATAAAATCTATTCACCTCATCCTATTCACTGATCAATTATTAACTCCACCTATTAATAATTGATATTTATTTAAGCGAACTTCTTTATTAGGTTAATGATGCGTTTAACGCGAGATATATCTTGCTACTATCACTCGATAGCTTAGAAATGAAACAAGATACGGGTATTTATCACTGCCATGTAGGCAGTTTCGAACATAGTAGTAAACCTGAAAAAAGAGACGGGTTTTAACTACTTTAATGAGGGGAATTATATGGAAATTATCATCAATTTTTCTTGGGTTACATTAATTATCAGATTCACAAAGTGGTACTGATAATGAACTAATGCTGATTGACCGAGTATCGACACTCAAACAAACAAATTAAACATCAGCGAGAGCTGCTCAAATGCTTGGTGGATAAGCCGTTCGGTGTAGCGGGGGAGAATTGAAATAATCAACCCTAACATACTGATGCCAATGGTCAGTGTCAGTGGGAAGCCGACCACAAATACCGACAGTTGTGGAGTCATACGGTTTAAAATACCCAGCGCAAGGTTAAGAATTAAAAATAAGGTAATAAACGGTAAGGCTAACATTAACCCATTAATAAATATGGTATTGGCGAATTGAACGAATACCCAAAAACCATCACGATTTAATGGTGCGGTTTGAATTGGGATAAGCTCAAATGAATTGACCACAATATAAATAAGCCACAAGTGCCCATCGAAAGCGAGAAACAATAAAATGGTAATTACATTGAAAATACGCCCTAAAATTGGCATGTTTGGGCCGCCAGTTGGGTCAAAAAAGGTGGCGAACGACAACCCCATTTGCAAACCAATCACTTCCCCTGCATGACGAACTGCCGCAAATGCCATCTGCATGGTTAAGCCCATTGCGATGCCAATCACCATTTGTTGCACTATCACCCACAAGCCCATTGCCGAAAATAACGGAATATTTACGACGGGAAGTTGCGGCGAAACAATCAAGACAACAAAAAAGGCAAGGGCGACACGAACCTTGGTAATGGCTTGTTTTTCATTGAAAAAAGGCGCTGTACCCAGCAGCGCTAAGAGGCGTATAAATGGGTAAAAACCTTGGCTAAGCCAGAGGGTCAGGGTTTCGCTGGTAATGGTTAGCATCGTTAGCCAATGATGAAGGGTAAATTACTAAGCAAAGTGCGCATGTAGTCAATCAGTAGATTGAGCATCCACGGGCCAGCAATAATGATCACCGAAATCACGGATAAAATTTTGGGAATAAAAGATAACGTCATCTCATTAACTTGGGTGGCAGCTTGTAACAGGCTGATAATCAAACCTGCTGCGAGGGCGGCAAGTAATAACGGCGCTGCTAGCATTAGTGCGATTTTCATCGCTTCTGTTCCCATCGCCATTACGGATTCAGGTGTCATAATTGCTCCTAATTAAAAAAGCTTTGCGATAATGAGCCAAGCAATAATTGCCAGCCATCGACGAGAACAAATAACATCAGCTTAAATGGCAATGAAACTGTTGCTGGGGGAACCATCATCATCCCCAATGCCATCAAGACGCTGGCGACCACTAAGTCGATGATCAAAAACGGAATGAAAATCGTAAAGCCTATTTGAAAGGCGGTTTTTAGTTCACTGGTAATAAACGCAGGGACTAAAATACGCAGCGGTACATCTTTGGCTTCTTGGATATCTCCCACCTTGGCGATACGTGCAAATAACGCAAGGTCAGATTCGCGCGTTTGCCCTAGCATAAATGTACGTAACGGTGCCGTGCCTTTTTCCAGAGCTGTCTCAAGGCTGATTTTATCTTCGCTAAAAGGCTGATAAGCTTCACGATAGACTTGGTCTGCAACAGGGGACATCACGAAAAAAGTCAGAAACAGCGCTAAGCCAAGCAGCACTTGGTTAGGTGGGGCAGATGGTGTCCCTAACGCATTTCGTAGCAAGCCCAGCACGATAATGATGCGTGTAAAACTGGTCATCATTAACAGTAGTGCGGGGATAAAGCCTAATAACGTTAAAAACAGCAAGGTTTGGACGGGTAACGACCAAGTTTGTCCGCCATCAGCTAAACTGTGGCTGATGACCGCAGGTAACGCTGCAAAAGCGGAATGGGGTAAAGCAAACAGAAGCGCAGCAACAAACAACGCGTTTTTTACAAGTGACATGCGAGCTTCCGATTACTTATACAAAGGAGTCACTGACGCTGCATGGTTCGCAGCATCTTGTTTTTTCTTGAAAACAGATTGAAACGTCAGTGGTTCATTTATTGAAACGGGTAAATGCTCAGTTTGTACAGGGTATTGATGTAGCACATTGATATTTTGCGCCGTCACCCCAAGAACTAAACATTCATTATTCACTTCGACCACGACAACCCGTTCTTTATTACCTAATGAGCAACTGCTTTTGACTTTTATCAGCGAGTCTTTGCCAAATTTTTTCGGGGCGAATCCCAGCTTTTTAACCAACCAAGCACCTGCGAGGATCAGCAAAATAATGCCACCGAGTGAACCTGAAATTTGTACCAAGCTATCATTTTGGTTAATGGCTGGTGCATTCGGCTCACTGAGCGAAATCGTATTGGATAAAAATGGCGCTGTTTGCGGCTGCGTTATGGGTTCGATTTGCGAAAACATTGTCATTGGCAATTGCCCTTGTATTTTAACGACTCAAGCGGCGCATACGTTCTGAAGGCGTAATGATGTCAGTAATACGGATACCGTAATTATCTGAAACTACGACAACTTCACCCTGCGCAATTAAATAGCCGTTGATTAAAATATCCAGAGGTTCGCCCGCTAAACCATCTAAAGACACCACAGAGCCTTGGGATAAACTCAGCAGTTTTTTAATGGTCATTTTGGTGCGACCTAGCTCAACCGACAGGCGAACGGGAATGTCCATAATCATGTCGATATCGGAGAGCTGATTTAATGGGTTTTGCCCATCAAAGTTATCAAAAGCCTGTGCACCAGCAGAGGCGGATTCCGCTTTTTTTTGCTGTTCTAACGCTTCAGCCCACAGGTCTTCACTGTCGTGATTGGTTGATGCATCAGGAGAGTTCTTCGCCTCACTCATTGGTACTTTCCTCATCTAGAGTGTTTAAAACAGGGTTAATCAAATGTTCTACACGCAACGCATATTGGCCATTTTGAGTGCCGTATTGACTGGTCAACACAGGTACGCCATCGACATTCACCATTAGGCGGTCTGGCTTCTCAATGGGGATAACATCCCCTTTTTGCAGTTGCAGTAAGCGAGAAATTCGCATTGGAATGTCAACAAAGTTGGCAACCAACTCAAGTTCAGAACGTTTAACTTGGGTCACAAGGTTAGAGACCCATGCTTCATTTTCCTGATGCCCTTGCTCCACGGGTGGGTTGATTAAACGCTCACGCAATGGCTCAATCATGGCAATAGGGATACAAATGCTGAATTCACCCACCGTGTTGCCAATCTCAACTAAAAACGGTGTAGTCACGACAATGTCGTTTGGTGAAGTGGTGATATTGGTAAATTTAACTTGCACCTCAGAACGTACATATTCCACTTCGATATCAGCAATGGGCTTCCATGCATCACGATATGCGCCCAGTGCTAATTTCAACATGCGGTTAATAATACGTTGTTCCGTATTGGTAAACTCTTTACCTTCTTGGCGAACAGGGAAACGACCATCGCCACCAAATAGGTTATCCACAGCGATATACACTAACGCGGGTTCGAAGGTAAATAGGGCCGTGCCTCGCAAAGGTGGCATATGAATGAGATTTAAGTTCGTTGGCACGGGTAAGTTGCGAGCAAATTCATGATAAGGCTCGATTTTAATGCCACCAACGGTGATGTCTGGGCTACGGCGTAACATGTTAAACAGCCCCATGCGGAACTGACGGGCGAAACGCTCATTAATGATTTCAAGGGATTGCATTCGCTCACGAATAACCCGACGTTGGGTATTCGGGTCATAAGGACGAACGTGGTCTTTCCCTTGCATTTCAGGTGCAGGCGTGTTGCTTGATGGCGCATCATCATTAAGAAGCGCATCAATTTCAGCCTGAGATAAAATATTATCGCTCATGAATATTACCGCAGAATAAAAGTCGTAAATAACACATCTGAAATATCCTGATCGGTATCGCCAGGGATCAGGGTTGGGGTGAGCGTTTGCTTAATTTCTTTCATTAGCTGCAACTTACCATCATGATTTTCAATGTTTTTGGCTTTTTGCTCAGACAAAAGTAGCAGTAAGCGACTGCGAACTTCAGGAAGGTATTCATGAAGTTGCTTGCGAGATTTTTCATTCGCAAGGCGCAATGTTACGTGGATATAAAGCACGCGGTCAGGGCCATCAACACCCGCTAAGTTCACCGTAAAGGGCTCTAATTCCATAAAAATTGGCTGCGGCATATTCGGGCGCTTTTCGTCCTCACTTGCCGTTTGAGTGTCTTGCTGTGTCGTCCACCAGGTGTACCCACCAAAACCAGCACCCGCGAGGGCAACAAGGGCGAACAGAATGAGTAACCCTTTATTCGAACGTTTAGATTCTTTGCGTGACGACATGTTAGCTGAATTCCTGTTTCTTGGATGCTAAACCCAAATGGGTTTTTTCTTTATGATCTCTAGCATTATGGCTTGCTTGCTGAGAGTTAAAGGAGTGAAAAACGAAACAAAAAGGCGGTAACTCGGCGCTTTAGTTGTGAAATCACCGCATTTTGTTTATTAATTATGCAAAGGTACTGATACCACCTTGGCGCACTTGGGTGGTTTTAGCCGAAACAGTGGCATTGGCTTCACTGATGCCAACTACGCCAACCGACGGATGTGTTGCTTGAATTTGCCCATCACGATGCTGTTGTGAGCCTTGTTGCGAACCATCGGATTGGTGGTTTAAGTTCTCCTGCCCAACAGAACCTTGTGCCAGATGAATGCCACTTTCTTGTAGCGCACTGCGTAGCACTGGCATCATCGACTCCATCGCTGCGCGAACATGGCTATGAGGCGACACAAAATGCATCACCGCTTGGTTATCTTCGATACGTAAATGCACATTGAGTGAACCTAATTCTTCAGGGTGTAAACGAATTTGTGCTTGGGAAACCCCTTGGCGTGAGAAAAACAGCATGTGCTGGCTTAACTGCTGTTGCCATGCTTCACTGCCTAGTTGACTGGTTAAATGCAGGGTTGGCGCTGCTGTTGGCGCATTCATCGCCGCAGCTTGAACCGTTGAGGTCGTTGGCATCATACTGATTGGCTGCGTATTGGTATGGTGCGAGGCGCTGGAGGTAAATGCTCCCGTGTCCGTTTGCAAGGTAAACGCGCCTTTTGCTGTTTGGCTTAACGTTTCGTTCGTTACTGTTTGCATGTTAGCAAGGGGGTCTTTGTCGCTAACTTTTTTGTTTAACGGCATAAAGTCTTGAGTTAGGTTTTTCCCACGGACATCTCGTGGGTTATCAAGTGCAAAAAGCGGTTGATCGCGGCGCTCTTCTTTTTCATTCTTAATCACGGTGCCTAAAGCAGGGGCTTCGTCTTCACCCGCTAATTGCAATTGCGACCCTTCAAGGTGCTTGCCATCATCAGGTAACACATCATGAGTACCTTGGTTAAGCTGCTGCATGCGTTGGGTAAATGCCCCAAGCGTGGAGTGAGTTTCTGGCGGCGTTAAAGGTTTCACCGTTAATTGCGCTTGATTGCTTAACGATTGCTTTAAGTTATTGAGCCAAGATTGCTCATTGGCTTCTTTACCTGTTAATAAATCAGCATTCAATGCAGTTTGTACACTATCTGGGCGCAAATTACGGCTAAAGTTCAGTTGCTCTATCGTGTTTTCCGCACTTTTTTGCAAGACACTCGTTGGCTCAGCGTTTTTTTCATTTGCACTGGTCAGTTTATTATCGACAATCTCTTTGTTGACAGATTTTTCGTCGATAGGCGGGGTAACCGTGCTTTCTTTAGGGGCAGGTTGTTGGTTATCCAACACTGCTTGGAAAGGCAGGGCGGGTGCTTGGTTTTCATCAATGCGTGATTCATTTTGTTGCGCGTTATTGTTTTTAGCTGGCGCAAGTGTTGGTACGCTATTGGCGTTGATGTCCATCTATTGTGGTCTCCGTAAAGTCGCGCGTTGAGCAAATTCATCCATTTGCTTTTGCTCTAAGCGATTTTGACGTTGGTATTCAGTTTGTTCAGCGCGTTGAATTAAGGTATCGAATGCATTGACGCGTTGTTGTTTTTCTTGCCAATGGCGGTTGGCATCGTTAACGCGTTGTTCCCATACATTAAGCTGCTGCTGTTGCTGTTCGATGGTCAGCTCTAAAGTGACCAAAAACTGTTGGTAATTCTGCCATTTGTCTGATGCCATCCCGCTGTGTAGCGTTTGGTTTAGCTTTTGTCGGTATTCAGACTGGTAGTTTTCCAACATATGTAGTTGTTGCGCCATTTGCGTGTGTGTTTGGCGCACTTGAGCTAACACTTTTGCGGCCTCTTCAGAGGCTTCCTCAGCTAAGCTGAGTAAAGTTGTCAACGCATTGTTTTTGGCCATTTATCCTCTCATTACTCGTTGGGAACAACTTGCATCAGCTGTTCGCAAGCGGTTTGATAGTCACAACGCTCATCAATATCTTGCTGTAAAAATGCCGACATCCGTGGGTAATACTGAATAGCGGTATCCAACATGGGGTCGCTCCCCATGGCATATGCCCCCACATTGATTAAATCGCGGTTACGTTGATAACTAGACGTTAACTGTTTAAACCGCTGAATTTTTCGATAATGTTCTTTGGGAATTAATTCGGTCATTGCACGGCTAATAGAGGCTTCAATATCAATAGCAGGGTAATGCCCAGATTCGGCTAAAGAGCGAGAAAGCACGATGTGACCATCAAGGATCGCGCGGGCAGAGTCTGCAATGGGGTCTTGTTGGTCATCCCCTTCGGTCAAGACGGTGTAAAATGCGGTGATTGAACCGCCATTTTTACCGTTCCCCGCACGTTCAACTAGCGCAGGCAGTTTAGCGAAAACAGACGGTGGATAGCCTTTTGTCGCAGGTGGTTCGCCCACGGCAAGGGCAATTTCACGTTGTGCCATACTGTAGCGGGTGAGTGAGTCCATAATCAGCAATACGCTAAGGCCTTGGTCGCGAAAATATTCGGCAATACGCGTGGCATAAGAGGCACCTTGCATACGCAAAAGCGGCGAAACATCCGCAGGTGCAGCAACCACAACGGCACGTTTTAAGCCTTCAACCCCTAAAATATTTTCGATAAAGTCTTTAACTTCACGTCCCCGTTCACCAATTAAACCAACGACGATAATATCGGCTTGAGTAAACCGCGCCATCATGCCAAGTAGTACACTTTTACCAACCCCTGATCCAGCAAACAAGCCCATACGCTGCCCGCGCCCAACGGTGAGTAAGGCATTGATTGCGCGAACGCCCACATCCAGCACACTGCTAATCGGCGTGCGTTCTAATGGGTTGATGGGGGGCGTGATGAGCGGTGCACGGGTTTTCACTTCTAAAGGCCCCTTACCATCAAGGGGAGTGCCTTGGGCATCCAATACACGGCCTAACAGTTCATTACCAATCGGCAGTAAGCGGCTGGTTTGCCCATCCTCACCCGTTGATTGTGCATATACGCGGGCACCAGGGGCTATTCCTTCAAGGTCAGCGAGTGGCATCAGTAGCATGCGAGGGCCATTAAAACCAACCACTTCGCAAACTACCTCATCCGTGCCACCATTGATGGCGCGTTCAATAAAGCAGGTGGCACCAAGTGGCATTTTTATACCTTCGGCTTCCATCACCAACCCCGTTATTTTGGTTAAACGGCCATAACGGCGCACCATCGGGATCCCTTTCATCCGCGATTCTAAATCGTCAAGCGAGGCAATCCAGCGTCCCAAACGTGCGGTCATGAAAGGCTCTCCGGTGCATATAAACGGCATAACTCTTGCCAACGGGTTGCGACAGTCATATCGATTTCACCATCTTCGGCGACAACACGACAGCCACCTAAGTGCAATTTCGGGTCAGCTACTAAGCGCCAACCGTGTAGGTTTAATAATGAGCCAAGATGCTGCTCTATAAGCTCAAAGTGATTCGGGTTGACGTGCAGCTCAGGTTGACCTGCAAAGATTGGTTTTTGTTGTAGTAAATGGCTGATTTCTTCAAGTAGGGCCGTGCCATCGCAAACGGTGGATTGCCCCAGCACTTGTTTCGCTGCGGTTAAGGCAATTTGCAATAATTTGGTTGTTACCACCGTATCGAAGGTATCGAGGGAGTAATTAAACTCCGACAATAATTTCTGCCAGGTTTCAATAACAGGTTGCTGTAAAGCAAGTGCTTGCTCACGCCCTTGCTCTTCCCCAGCCCGTAAACCTTGTTCAAAACCTGCTTGGTAGCCTTCTTTTTGGCCTTTTTCATAGCCTTGTTGAAACCCAGTGCGTTGGGCGTCTTCTTTAATATTATCCAGTAGGTTAATCTGCTCTAACACTTCTTTGGGCTCAAGACATGGCACTTTGGGTGTGTCAGGCTCAGGGACATCACTTAATGATGGGATAGCGGATGCGTTCAGCTCCCATTGATTAAGTTCACGTAATTTCCATGGCTGCCATTGGTCATGAGTCGGTTTTGTTTTAGACATACACGTCGTCTCCACCACCGATGGCGATTTCGCCTTTCTCGACTAAGCGGCGAACAATAAGCAGGATAGCTTTTTGCTCGTTTTCCACTTGGGACATACGCACCGGTGAGCGGGATTCCAAATCGTCGCGAACAATTTCCGCTGCACGCGCTGCCATATTGTTGAGGAAGTGGTCGCGCAGAGCTTGGTTGCTGCCTTTGAGGGCAATAACCAGCGAGTCGGTAGACACTTCTTGCAAAATACGTTGAATGCTGCGGTTGTCCACTTCGATAAGGTTTTCGAACAGGAACATTTCATCAATGATACGTTGTGCCAGTTCGCCATCGTAGTCACGCATTGCATCGATAACGCTTTCTTCTTGCTGGCTCTTCATCAGGTTGATAATTTCGGCAGCCGTTCTTATGCCACCCATTTTGCTGCGTTTGAGGTTTTGGCCATCCAGCAAATTGTTTAACACTTCGGTCAGCTCGGCAAGTGCTGCAGGTTGTACGCCACCGAAAGTCGCGATACGCAGCATAATATCGTTGCGTTGGCGTTCTTCGAACAACTCCAAAACATCGGCAGCCAGGTTGCGTTTTAAGTGAACCAAAATCGTGGCGATAATCTGTGGATGTTCATCACGGATAATATCAGCAACGGTTTGTGGCTCCATATAGTTGAGGCTTTCGATACCTGAGGTGGTTTCTTGTTTTTCAAAGATATCTTCAAGCAGGCTCGCAGCACGCTCTTCACCTAGCGCCTTGATAAGGACAGAGCGTAGGTAGTCATTGGTGTTAATGTTCAGCGCCGCAAATTGAATTGCCGACTCTTCAAACTCGGTGAGGACTTCCGCCAGTTCGTTATTGGAGATCTGGCGCATGTTAGACACCGCCATACTCAGCTGCTGAACTTCTTTTGGATTCAGGTGTTTAAATACTTCTGCAGCCTGATCTTCGCCGAGTGTCATTAACATCACGGCGCTTTTTTCTGTTCCACTTAAACTCATTACGCTTTTCCTAACCACTGACGGATAACCATTGCCACGATTTGTGGGTCTTTTTCGGCCATTTCGCGAATGCGTTGACTTTGGATTTCAGCGCTAACACGTTGGCGAGTGAGACGGCGGCGAGTTTGCTCATCCATGTCTTCGTTAATTTCTTCGTCTACCACAAGTGGTGTTTTCATCTGCGTTGCTACAAACATTTCTGCATCAGTTTGAGCTTGTTGCGTTTTACGGTATTTAACCCATTGCGGTTTGATACCAAAACGCCACATAAACCAAGCAATTAGGGCAATAAGCAGAATTTTGCCGTAATCCAGTAACTGGGCGATAAATTGCGGGCTTTCCAGTAACGACGGTTCAACTTCAACTGGCGTGTCATTCGTAAATAACGAGTTGGTGATATTTAACGAGTCGCCACGTGCAGTGGAGTAGCCCATTGCTTCACGAGTTAATGCTTCAATTTGCTGCATCATCTCAGGCGGCAATGGCTTCATTTCTGCGCCATTTTCACCTTCTTGTGAATGGTAATTGACGATAACTGCGACCGAGAGCCTATCGACTACGCCAATTTGCCGTTGGGTATGACTAATTTTGCGATCCACCTCGTAATTGGTCGTTTCATCGCTTTGCGAGTTAGTCGTGTTATTACGGTTATTGGTGGTTTGCTGTGCGTCTTTATTGTCTTTATTTGTTTCAATTGGTGCAGTTGGTGCACTAACGGGTTGGTTTGATAACGCGCCTGGTACGCCACCTGTTCCGCCATTGTTATTTTGCATACTTTGGCTGTTTTGGCGGGAACGGATAGCGGCGCTATTTGCTGCTTGGTTTGGTTTATATTCTTCTGAGGTTTGTTCTACCTTGGAGAAATCCATTTGTGCGGTGACTTGTGCATGAATATTTGCACGGCCCACTAATGGAGAAAGAATATCTTCAATGCGCTGTTTAAGATGGGATTCCATCTCTTTGGTCATTTTAATTTGCGCGCTGTTAGCGGATTGCTGGCTGTTATCGTTATTGGTGAGTAAGCGACCCGCTTGGTCAACAATAATGACATTTGTTGCTGTTAGCCCAGTGACACTGCTCGACACCATATGGACGATAGCGCTAATTTGCCCTTCATCAAGCATTCGGCCAGGCAATAAACCTACGGTGACTGAGGCGGTAGGCAATTTTTGCTCACGCACAAATAAAGTAGGTTTAGGGATAGCTAAATGCACTCGTGCACTTTGGACAGGGCTGAGTGACTCAATTGTGCGCGATAACTCACCTTCCAGCGCACGCTGGTAGTTAATTTGTTCGCTAAACTGGCTAATACCAAACTGTTCTTTATCCAACAGTTCGAAACCTGTGTTCCCCCCTTTGGGCAAGCCTGACTGGGCCAGCTTTAATCGTAACTCATGCACTTTATCGGCAGGTACTAAAATGGCGCTACCATTATCGGCGATTTGATAAGGGACGTTCATCTGCGTTAGCTGACCAACAATGTCGCCACCATCCTTAGCACTTAAGTTGCTAAGCAGGACACGGTAGTCGGGGCTACGTAACCAGAGCAGGAGGGCAACGATAATTGCGATGGCAGCAGCGGCTGCAATCATTAGCGGTATTTTAGGATCGGCTTTAATGTGGTCAACCATTGAGGCAAACCCTTTTTTAGCCTCTCCTGTGTCTTTAGATGCGGCACTCATAAATATTCCCTGCTTGGCAGACTACTAGACGGATGAAAATACTTTTGGTGAAACAATGTTATTTCCCTCTTCGTAACGTCACTTTTTCACTTTGCTATTATTTCTTGTCTTGGGGCAATCTAATGACGGAATCAGCCTATAAATTTGGTGTTATTTATCGGCTTCAAGTTAAAAAGGGTGTGGTAGGGTAAGCTCGACGAATGAATTAGTGGTACATATTCACTATATTGAGAAGAGAACATCATGACAGTTCAAGCCATTGAAGGGGTTATTTCACAATTAAATGTGGTAGCGACGCAAGCGACTAACCCAATAAAACCTACTATTGAGCCAGTGGGCTTTGCGGATCACCTTGTTGCATCCGTTAACCAAATCAATAAAACACGCAATGATTCTGCGAAGCAAATTGAAGATTTTACCCTTGGGAAGCAAGATATTTCCCTAAATGATGTGATGGTGGATATGCAAAAAGCCAGTCTAAGTCTGCAAATGGGTATTCAAGTGCGAAATAAACTGGTTGCGGCGTATCAAGAGATTATGTCAATGCCAGTGTGAGTTATTTATCTATTTGAATATTATAAATTAATGGTCTTATCGTGGCGTGTTAGTAGCAACGATAAGGCATTTTTATTCAAAATAATAATGGGCTTGAGTGACTTTGAGTTATCCAGCGATCAAATATCATAATTCCACTTTGACGATACCCATCTTATTTATACGCTAATAAAGGCTGTAAGATAACCTGCAAATAACGCCAAATATGTCTAATTTGTTGTCCTATTCATATCAAGATAGCCAATAAAAATGTGTAAAAAAAGTGCCATTGAAAACTTGAAATATTCGCTGTGAGCCTTATATAAATAATGCACCAAGCTAAAGCATGACGCCACACTAGGTTGATGGTGCAAGGTTATATAGGTTTAGTTTACGATATAGAATATTGAAGGAGCGTTTATGTCTAACATTCGATCTTTTTCATTATTTCCAACATTATCAGATAACTTGCTTTCAAATAGGTTTGATCAAATAGACAGATTGTTTAGCCAATTAACAGGTAATCGGCCGTTAACTACAGAGCATCCTTATAATTTAAAACAAATAGACGATACGCACTATCAATTAACAGTGAGTGTGCCAGGTTATAAGGAAGATGACTTAACGGTGTCCATGAAAGGTGGGAAATTGTGCATACAAGGTGAGCAATCTACTGAATTAAACAATGACTCAGAAAAATGGATCCATAAAGGAATTACGCAAAACACGTTCTCCCTTGAGTTTAATTTAGGTAAAAATGTGAAAATTGAATCTGCTGAATTATCGGGTGGGTTATTAGCATTAGATATTGAATATGAAATTCCAGAGGAAGAAAAAACGCAAGTCATCGCGATTGAAAATAAAGATATAAAATCATAGTGTTACTAATTTTAGCCCGCCAGAAATGGCGGGTTTTTTATGTCTAAAATAAGGATGGAAATTGTGTCCTATTAGGCGCAATTTTTAATGGAATTACCCATGGGTTTGCGGGCAGGGTGTAAAATAAAATTGCAATTATGTTTTATGTGTGGCTTAATGTCGTCACTGGTTTGGAAGTACAGGCCTATTTATGCTAGTCAGTTTAAAGTTGTTCACCATTAAGCGTTATCTCAGATACCCCTTCATTGCGAATTCCTTCTAATTAATTCCATAAGTACCAATAAACAACCAAACGAACACATGCCTTATGGCAATTAAAAAAATTAAAGGAAATTCTATGTCTAATACAATGACTGGTTCAGTAAAATGGTTTAACGATGATAAAGGTTTTGGTTTTATTACTCCTGCAGATGGCAGCAAAGATGTGTTTGTTCACTTCTCTGCAATCCAGAGTGATAACTTTAAATCTTTAGCTGAAGGCCAACAAGTTTCATTTTCTATCGAAAATGGCGCAAAAGGCCCAGCAGCTGCAAACGTAATTGCACTGTAAAAATTAATAAAAATCTATTTAGGTTTAATTATTTACACTTTTGTAAAAGTGCGATAAAACCTTAGGCTTATTAATAGCCAATTAGAATATTATTTAAAACCTCGCACTGCGAGGTTTTGTTGTATATAAGGCTGACTAAATGTATTTATTATAAGCATTATTGTCATCGAACTAGGAATTATTTCATTAATGTATTGGCATTAGGGATTTAAGTAAATCAGCTTGCAGGCTCCCTAAAAAGTGAACTGACGCCATAAAACTAGACAATAACTTAATCTGCCTTTAAGGACTGAATTCTGTATATGACAGGGCTCAGTCCGTTTAATTTTGTCTTAGTTTAATTATGGTTATAGGAAAATAGTTAATAAAAGAAGCCAGATCGGGTTAATTCACCAATTCCTGTGATAATAAACTGCACTCCCATACAAACTAATAAAAATCCCATTATTCTTGATATTGCATCGATGCCACTTGTTCCAAAAAATTTCATTATCATATTTGAGCTTTTCAAACAGGCCCAAAGAATAATAGAGAATAAGAAAAAAACTAATGGTGGAGCAACTAAAACAACCCAATGAGGGTATTCACTTTCATTTGTGATGACAGATGAGGCCATACTGATGATCATTGCAATTGTCCCTGGCCCCGCAGTACTTGGCATAGCTAAAGGAACGAAAGCAATACTAGAGGTGTTATCTAATATCTTTGCTTCATCATTATTTTTGTTGGCTTCAACAACGGGAAATAGCATTCTAAAGCCAATATAAGCGACAATAAAACCGCCTGCGATCCTTAACCCTGGAATACTAACACCAAACGTATTCATAATCGCTTGGCCTGAATACCATGAAACAAGCATAATAAAAAAAACATAAATCGGCGTTGTATTTATGGTTTTCTTACGAGCATCAATCGTCATTCCACCCGATAAGCCAAGAAATAATGCAACAGTTGTTAATGGGTTAGACAAGGGTAATAATACGGCGAGCCCAATACCAATTGCAGTTAATAATTCAAACATGTCAACTTCCTATGTAATTAGAGCAAGAAATTAAGAATCTTATGACTATATTTTAAGCTAATATCATCGTTTGATTTGTCCTCTAAATTTATTGAGAAAAGAATCGAACTCTTATCTTTACCTATAGATACACTATGAATAAGATGAAAAATTTTATTTTTGGCATCATGTGACTTAGCTAATTGGTAGAGACTAATTAAGGACAATAAAACATAAAGCTTATTAATGTGCTTAGGGTTAGAAATAGCACTAATATTCAATAGTATCGTATTTTTTAATTTATCTGAATTAAGGTCTTTAGATGTCATGCTGCTAATTTTTTGCAACATAAAATTCATTTTACGTGACTCGATTTGCTGAGCACTACTCAGTGGAATGATATATAGCATCAATATCACAATGATAATGGAAAAAATAAGTGCAATTGAGGTGTTAGCAAAGTAAGAAAAATCAAAATCCATTGGATTGGTAAAATTAATGAGAAATATCATGGAAATGCATACGACATGAGAGAGCAAAAAGGCGAGTTTACCTACGGATTTTAAAACACCAAGAATTAAAAATATTGGTGCCATGATCATTACAGCTTGAAAATAACTAGATGCTTGAATTAAAAAGTAAAACTTCAATATGTAGCTGATAATAATCACTAGAATGGCAACGACTAATATAATAAAGGCGAGTTTATTTGCATTGGGGATAGTCACGCCAAATGTAAATGAAATACTTACTAATACAGGGAGTATATAACCATATTCCCAACCTGTGTTTAGCCAAAATAATACGCTAATAACCAGACTGATCACTAACCTAAGTGTATTTAAAAAAGCATCTTTCCAATCAAAAAAATAATAGAAACTGCTATCAGATAAATCATTATCTTGCTTTTTAAAGCCTAAAAATTGTTTGTAGCTAGTGTATTTTAAAAAGTGCTTATCAACCATGCCCATGATAGAGAAAACGATAAGCATAGGTAACTGTTTCGCTTTATGCTTTGCTGTTTTAAACGATAAAAAATGGCTTTCATATTGACTTGTTTCATCATAACTAATGCTACTTTCTAATACATTTTTTAAGCTTGTATGAATTTTATCATTTCTTTGTTTGAACAGGTTTGATAATAACTGTTTTTTTTCTGTTTGTATTTTTTTATCGATTAATTTTGTTTGAGGTATATTCGACTGATTAGGCAGTAAGTAGGTTATAAAAGTGTACACGACAATCCCTATCATCACTTCCATTAACCGTTCTTGAGATAAGTTAAAAATTGTCATTGGTAATGGAAATACTGACGTACCGAAAGCAATGATTGCGGAGGTGTAACCCGATAACGAAAACAGATATGGCATCATATAACGCGAAATTAATGTCATAAAAAGACATATCGATAACCAAATAATGATTAATGCAGTAAAAATCCAATGATCGTTAATACTGATATTGGCAATGAGAGTAACAGCAATGACACCAATAACACTACCCGATAGCCTTGCAGCCATTTTAGCTAAGCTTAGCGATGGGTCTGGATAGCCAATAATAGCAACGGTCATCATCGACCAATATGGCTTATCAAAGCCAAAATAAGAGGATAAAAACCAAGCAAGTAAAATAGCTAATGTATACTTGATTGCAAATAACCAGTTTAATTTCATTGCTTACTCTTCAATAAATACAGTGCAAGTTGTTCCTGGGATCAAAGATATATTTTGACTATTTTTCAGCGATATTTTGACTGGTACACGTTGCGCTAGCCTAACCCAAGGGTAATTGGGCTGCACATTTTCTAATAGTTGGTTACCTGTTGATGAGTTATTATCATCAATTGCACGGCCGATACTTTGTACTTTTCCGCTTAATTCATTGTTATTGCTATATAGCTGTATTTTTGCATTGTCTCCTATAACCACATTTGTCATTTTAGTTTCTTCCAAATAGGCGATAACATAGTAGGAGTCTTTATCTACAATTGCGAATAAAGGCGAACCAGCATTAATATAATTACCCGTTCTAAGGTTTAAGTTCGTGATAAAGCCATTTACGGGGGAGGTTATTTGCGTTCTTGAAAGATCAAGTTTTGCTTTGTTTATCTTTACTTTTGCCAATTCTATTTTTTGGGTCAGACTCGCTAGCCGAGACTGAGCATCTTCAAGCTCTTCTTTTGAAATGGCGACTTGGTTTAGTTTTGTACGCCTAGCGAGTTGGTTTTTTGCAAAGTTATGTTGAATAACCAGTTCGTTGAGTTCGAGTTCAGATTGGCGAACTTTAATTTCGTAATCTGTCGGGTCTATAATTAATAACAAATCACCTTTTTTAACTTCTTGGTTATCAATGATTAAAAGATTATCAATTTTACCTGAAACCTCAGCGGTCACTTGGTTGATCTCAGCTCTTATCCTGCCATCACGAGTCCACGGGCTTAGTGCATAATGGTTCCATAGTAAATAAATAGAGGAAATAATGATGAACAAAGAGAGAACGATGATTAAATATTTTCTGATATTCATTTTTACCAACTACGAATTAATAATGAAGTGTATGCATAAAATACATAAAAATAACATAGAGATATCAAATAGGTTCCCTGCATATTCATATTTGATCATTAAATTTATATAAATAGTCCTAAAGATTAGCCATGAAAAGAACCCTAGAAAAAATACGAGTATGATCCCTGGTATAAAAACAGTTCCCCCTAAAATAAGATCTTTCATCGGTTATTCCACCATACAATGTATGTAATATTTCGTTGTACTGATATTTAGTAACTTGATATTTTTAATCTGAGACCTATTAAAATAACATGGGTTGTTATATCACTATATTATTCTAATGTGTAGTTGTATCGCATTAATAGTTAATTGATTGATATAACATACCATTAATTTATCTGGCGTTAGCGTTGTGGACTTAATGTGGAACATTAAACTTTTACATGCTATTGATAGCCATGTAATATACTATTTTTATAGGTTTTTTCCTTTATGAACAAGTTATTATCTATCTAAAACGTCGTTTTAACTACTTTTAAAATCAGGTAATTCAAATGCTTTTTGAGTAACTAATATGGTTTTTATTATTTTAATGTGGTTTTTAATTGTTTTTGAATAACTACATCTTTATTTTTGTATGATGATTGAAACTGTATTATTAAAACAATAAACAGATTACAGTTGTCTTTATACAATTTATTTGGATTTAATGTTTTACCATTCTCATGTTGTGAGAGTGGGTATGCGAAATAATTAATAATAGACAAAAACCAACAGAGTCTCTTTTTTTGAAAAAATCAAACAATTTTGAGTATGACAAGTTAAATGATATGTTGTTATTGAGATTTTATCTATTTGAAATATAAGAGTATAGTTTCAATGGTAGATTGCATGAGATAAATCGAAAAATAATCTAGCTTTTCTAATTCATTATCTAAACTTAAAAGGCTTAAATGCAAATTGACACTTGGGTCTGGCCTCAAGCTAACAATAAGAATTAAGGGGAATAGAATGGATGAGCAATATGACGTGGTGATTATTGGCAGTGGTCACAATGGCCTCGTTGCTGGAGCAAAGCTTGCGCACAAAGGGCTTAAAGTTGTTATATTAGAGAGTGAAGAGACAATAGGCGGGGCGGCTCGTACCGCTGAAATTACGCAGCCTGGTTTCCACCATGATTTGTATGCAACCAATATCGGGTTATTTTTAGGATCACCGTTTTACCAAGAATATCAAAGTGAACTGCATAAAAATGGTTTTGATATCGTGACCAGTGACCGCCCTTACTCCAATGTATTTCCAGATGGCGATGGGATAGGTGTTTACCAAGACCGAGCTAAAACCGATGCGATGTTTCGCAAATATTCTCCGCAAGATGCAGACAGCTTTTGGGCGTTACTCAGTTATTTTCAAAAAACCGTTGGGCATTTTGCACCATTAATGCAAATGGAGTTGCCATCTTTTAAAGCAGCTAAGCAGTTGTTTTCCATGGTTAGACACTTAGGCATGGGGGAATCGCTTAATTTGGCGCAATTAATTCTTAAATCCACACGGCAATTTTCAGAAGACTATTTTACGCATCCAAAAACTCGCGCATTATTTATTCCTTGGGCTTTTCACCTTGATTATGGGCCTGATGTAACAGGTGGAGCAACATTTTCATTTTTAGAAAGCTTAAGTGACCATCTTAATGGACTTTCCATTAGCCGTGGTGGCGTGGGAAATTTAATGCACAGTATTGCCAGAATTATTGAAAATCATGGCGGGAAAGTGCTGACTCAAAAAGAGGTCACTGAAATTATTATCGAAAATGGTAAAGCGATCGGGGTGAAAACCACATCGGGTCAAACTTTTGGTGCGAAAAAAGCGGTTATTGGTAATATTACACCAACACAAATCGTTAACTCGCTGATCAAAGAGCAGCACTTACCGAGCAATTATATTCAAAAAGCGAAGCGTTATCGTTATGGTGCGGGTACGATGATGTTGCACTTTGCATTGGATAAACCCCTTGAATGGAATGCAGGGGAAGATTTTTCTAACTTTGGTTATGTACATATTGGCCCGTATACAGACGATATTTCCGCAACCTTTGACCAAGCCCAAAGGGGGATTTTGCCCGATAGCCCAATGCTGGTGGTGGGGCAACAAAGTCGTAGTGACAGAACGCGTGCACCAGAAGGAAAAGAAACTTTGTGGGTACAAGTCAGAGCACTGCCATTTGCACCGACGGCGGATTCCCGAAATGAAATTGCCATGGGGGAATGGGGCTCAATGAAGCAGCAATATGCCGAACGTGTGATTGATAAAATTGCGGATTATGCGCCGAATATCAAACAGAATATCCTTGATTATGCAGTGTTATCCCCAGCAGATCTCATGCGGCATAACCGTAACTTGGTGAATGGTGACAGTGTATCGGGCAGCCATCAACTCAGTCAAAACTATCTTTTTAGGCCTTTCCCTGGGCATTCACGATATAAAACGCCGATTAAAAACTTGTGGATGATCGGTGCTGCGACGTGGCCAGGTGCTGGGCTTAATGCCATTTCGGGCTATTTGGTGGCAGACCATATTTTAAAGTAAAGCATTGAACTTCACTAAAATTATCGTGGGCCTGATTAGGTTCACGATAAAATTCCCTTTATAATCATGCTCACTAAGACGCGCGGGTGGAGCCCACGATGAACCGAAATGAATTGATCGCGTATATTCAAAATAATTATGGTGTTATCCCTGAGTACCCATGGGCAAGAGCCCCCACATTTGCGACCTTTAAACACGGCAATAACGGAAAATGGTTTGCGGTAATTATGGATATTGCTGCAAAAAAAGTAGTCGAAGGTGGAGGAGAGGAAAAAATTGATATTGTGAATATCAAGGTACCGCCCGAGTTAGTGGGCTCATTGCGGTTACAAAAAGGGATTTACCCCGCCTACCATATGAATAAAGAACATTGGGTGACCGTGAAGCTAGGGGCGGAGGTAAATGCTGCAGAGCTGATGTCCTTGGTGAATGAAAGCTACCGTCTGACCACCTAATTTATGGTTTATCAAACTTTACAGCATGTTAATAAAGTTGATTGAATGGCCTTTATTTGCTTCCAAAACAAAGTCATTAAAGGGTTTGCTTTGTTTTTTAACGTGCTCAATATCCCCAATAATGAGCGTATGAATGGCGTAATTTGTTAGTTTTTGCAGTAATTCCCCCGCATAGCCTGAGGAGAGTGTAAAAAACGCAGGGGCTAGCTCATCAACGGGTAATGCAATTGTTTTTATCCCTTCAGTCAATGATGCATCCATCACTAAATTAAGTAAGTCATTAATTTGCGTTGGTAGATTTTGAAAAATAAGAGCAGGGCTTTCGTTGATGGTCACAATTTGGTAATTCATGTGTTCTTCCTTAATTTAAGTCAAATGATACTATTTCTTAAGGTTATAACTGGTTTTTATTAAAAATGGTCACAAAAAAGGCGATTTGTCACTAATAGCTGTTGTGCGCAGCAAATTAAATCGTAAGATCTCTAAACTTCCTTTATAGATAGAAAACTAGCATGCTTTCTCATTATATATCTCAAGCCCTAGTGGCTAAGAATTGCACATTAATTGTTAACCAACAACGGCAAGATAGTTTATCTGAAGTGTTTATTAAAACTCGCCAATGGCAATTTGCGGATGGGGTCGTACTTTTATGCACAGAGGAAATTGAAATAGCGGAATTTACCTGTGATAGTCAATGCCCTGAGCGCTGGATTATCTGGCAATTAGTCGAAGAGAATGGTCTGAAAATATTCCCAAAAAGAAAAGAGTTTTTTAATATTTGCCAACAAAACTTTTGGTTGAAAATGAAAACGCAGTGTCGGTTCTAAAAAAGAAGAATTCCATTGGTAACTATATTATTTTTATGGTTTTTTTCTTGCTCATAAACGAGAAATATCGAATAATCGCCAGCCCTAGTAAGATTTTATTTTTAGCCAAACTATTATTTATATTAAGTCAATCTAATCTTTCCATTATTTAACTCTTAATTGGCGTACAGATAAATCTGAATTTAACTAATAATGATGTGAATAGTTTCATATGAAATTATTTATTGAGTAGTTAGATAAGCTTACTTAATCAAAAAATGAATCTTATATTCATTTTTTATCATTTCGTTAACAATATTTACTTCATTTTCTTCGTTTAGCTATGTAAGCTTACTTAGTCGTTATTCTAATTAATTATTAATAAAATCATTATGTTATATATTGTTGTTATACGAATTTAAGGTACTATCAATCTTGTTTGAAATTCCCTTGGTTTTATTTATTCTTTTATGCCGCCTAAAAGCGGCTTTTTTTGTCACTTTTCAGCCAGCCACATTCCACTTTTCTTCATGGAAAAACCAAACACTATACCAATTAGTAATGATTGAATGGTGATCAGACATGCCCCCTGTGCAGCAAAAATGGTGCAGGTACCGACAAAGGTTCCAGGGATGTATGACAACCACTGTTTTTTTGCTTGAATGCACATAAAAAAGGCCACAAATCCTGTGACGAAATAGCCGATAAAGCTCGGCAAGTTTTGCAAATAGCTACCGCTATGTAAGATAACTAATCCCCACACAACACCGCTGCTAACGGTTAGTGCGGTAATACCAAGGCCTTTGATGCCATCTTTCGGGTAGGCAAAGTAAGCCGTACAGCCCAGAAATCCTGCCCAGCCAATTAAGCCAAGTAAATCAGCGACCCATGCCCAAAGGCCCGAGAGAATTGCAGTAGTTAACGAAAGACAAAAAAGTAATTTCACAATAGCGACTTCAAATTAGGGTTAATCAATTTCAGAGAACCTTAGGCGGTTGCTTATGGTTACTCAGTGCAGCATTGTTATGCTTAATAAAAACAAATATCTTGTTGTCTCGATTCAGCTTTTGAGCTGATTAAATCAGAAACACGCATGTTTTTAATGAAGGTTTGCGTTAACATATTAATAAATCAAGATTATTTGGGTTATCAATAGAGATGAGAGCAAACAAAGGCAAGCATTGTATCCAGCTGATCCCCTGGTTGCAATTTGTATCTGCGGTTATTTCTCTGAATTCACAACCTAGATCAACTGCAATCGTTTACCTGTGTTTTCACAAAGAAAAAGTATGAAAGCGTCCCCATTAAGGCGTATTTGCAAATGGTATATTTACTTTGCATTGCTAATGCCCTTGAATATATTTTAAATAGAGGATGGCTAAGCCTGCGTAACCCTATTACACAGCGTAGGCGGCATCCTCTATTTTCTTTACCACTTTAACGTACTTTGAGACTTTGGTAGAAGAAAATACGTATTGTATTTACCCAGCTTACCAGCCGACAGCGACACCGCATTAATTACTGGGTTATTTGCGTTATTTCACGCAATAGAACTACGTAGGTTTACATTTTGCCTAACTGGGTATTGCATCCCAGCGGCAAGTACTTTGCCGTCTTGATTACGGCCGATACCAATCCCTGCACTGAATCGGCTGTTTAGGGAATAGGGGATATTACTCATTGTCGCGACAGAGGCAATGCCAGAGTTAGCTTGTTTGGTGGTTTTATTTATTTTCTGTTTTATTTGTTATCGTTTGAATATGTGTCATCATCTGAATGACATCAGCATGCTATAGGCTTTTGGCTTAAATGATAAATCGCTTATACAAAGCTGTTTATTCGGGATATTGGCAGTGGGATAGTTTAACTCCAGTGTTATTTAAACAGGTGATGAGAAATTGTTAGCGATAGATAATTGTAAAATGATTAATTGCTTAAATGACACTTTTTGCATATTTTAGGTGAAGTTTGTTAAATAACATGGTATTTTTCTGCCAATCCGCATTGTACCTTGTTTTTACACGAAATTTTAAATTGCTTGGTCAAGCGAAGAAGCGAAAAAAGCATCAAGGTGCGAGCAAGGTTAAACCACAATGTCATTTTTTGCCTATTTTTGGCAAATGAAAAAGTTGATAATGTTTTCCATACTTATTTATTAGGCCATTCATTAGAAAAAGGCGTGCAAGCCTATCTCCTCTTAACGTGTTTAACGCGCGGTGTTGGGGTGCTTGCTTATGCAACTTTGTTCGTTTAGATAATTTGGCTGAGCAATAGATTCAATTATTAAGAATAAAGACTGAATTAATAGGATTTGAATTATGGCAGTAAGAGAAATTATTGAAATTCCCGATGAAAGACTGCGCATTAAATGCAGCCCTGTGACGGATTTCGCCGCGGTACAAACGTTAATCGATGATCTAATCGATACCATGTACAGCACTGATAATGGCATTGGCCTTGCTGCTACGCAAATTGCTGAAACCAAATCCATTATGGTGATTGATATTTCGGAAAACCGTGATGAACCGATGGTGTTTGTCAACCCTGAAATCGTCGAAAGCGAAGGGGAAACCAGTTACCAAGAAGGGTGCTTGTCAGTGCCTGAAATCTACGCGGATGTCGACCGTTTCTTACGTGTGAAAGTGAAAGCGTTTGATAGACACGGTAAAGAATTTGAGGTGGACAGCGATGAGTTTTTAGCCATCGTGATGCAACATGAAATCGACCACTTGCACGGTAAAGTGTTCCTCGACCACTTATCCACGTTAAAACGCAATATGCTGCTCAAAAAGCTGAAAAAACAGCAACGTTTAAAACAGCAGCAATAGTCATTGGAAGAGGCGTGTCAGGTTTGTTGGCCTGACACACAAATTTTATTCCCTAGGGCGAATAACCAACGGGGCGTCAGTCTCATCGAATTGCCCATAGCTGTTATTGAGCACCCGTTTTTGGTCTAATTGCTTAATTTCTTTGCTTAAAAAGTTTAAATGCTGTTGTAAATATTCTTTAGTCACACGTTCATTTTCAATAATTTTATGCAATAACTGAATAAATTCCTCAGTGATTGGCTGCTGTTCTTCGAACGCTTGCGTTAACGCGGTGAGGTTTTCCACCGCCAGGACGTACTCCGTTTCGCGGGAGACCAGTGTCTCCCATTCCCCAGATTGCGCTAAGGCAACTAAATTTTCACTTAATACTAAGACATTACGGTATATTTCTTGTAAATCGATAGGATTTTTATTGTCCACCTGATTATCTTTCATCCACATTTGCACCGATTTGTTGCCATGCAGAGGCGATATCGGAGAGTAACTGGTAAACTTCTTGGACATAAGCCACGTTGTTTTCGAGGTTGGCACGGAGTAGCTGCATTGTCATATACTCATACAAACTTGCTAAATTTTCCGCAAGTTCGCCGCCAGCTTCATAATTTAACGACTGCTTTAACCCAGTGTCAATGATGTCGATAGCTTTTGAGATTTCTTTACCTTTTTCAGCCACCTTCCCTTGCTGCATAAAAATCTCCCCGCGTTTCAGGGCACTTAGCGCCCCTTTAAACAGGATTTGGATCAGCTGGTACGGGGTCGCATTAGTGATTTCACTTTCCAAATCGACCTGCTGATAGGCTTGCTGTGCGTGTCGTTGATACATGTTTTTAACCTAAAAGTTTTAGCCTAATAATCGGCCTAAAGAATTCGTTGTACTATTGAGCGAGCTCATCATTTTATCGAGGTTTTGGAATTGACGACGGTGCATATCCATGGTGTTTTCGATTTGTTTATTGGTCTGCTCAATACGTTTATCTAAACTTTTCTTTTTTTTCTGAATACCATCGGTGGCGTTGTGTAATGAACCATCTTTTGTATCTAAAGTACCTTTTAAAAAGTTAAAGTTTTCAGTCCCAAAACCGGTTTCTTTGCCGTCACCTGCAAAAAACACTTTTACACTTGATGGGTTTTCTTTAAGCGCTTTATCCAGAACCTTATTGTCAATTTCTAAGGTTCCATCCGTTTTCTGTTTGATCCCCATTTTATTCAGCGTATCGATTTCACCGCTATTTTGTGGCGAACGAACTTGTGTGCGCATCGTGCTTTGAATGATGCGCAACGTTGAGTCACCGATCAGCGGCCCGTTGGTTTTGTTAGGGGTTGTTCCACTCTCATTTGGGGTGTATTTGGTAAGTTCTTTGGCTAAGGTTTGGAATTCATTATAGGCATCCACCCAGGCTTTAATTTTCGCTTTAGCGGGTTCGATATCTTCAGAAACCATTAAATGGTCTGCTTTACCTTCCTCGCTTTCTTTTTTGAGTGTTAATGTTAAACCTGGAAATAAGTCTTTGGCTTCATTGGTCTGAGACTCAAGTTCGAAGCCATCAATGGTTAAGTGTGCATTCTGAGGAGCAACTTTTTGCTCCATACCGCTAGTTTTCTCATCTTTGATGATAATTTTGCCGTCTTTATCAACATCAGATTCCACATTTAGTATTTTAGCCAGTTCATCGTCACCTTCCACATTAATGCTAATGCGGTTGTCAGTACCTTCTTTTTTCGAGGTTACGACAAGGTGATATTGATTATCTCGGTCTTTAATAACAGATGCGGTAACACCTTTATCTGTTTTATTAATTGCATCAGCGAGCTCGATTAAAGACGTACTTTGGTCATCAAGTTTAATCACAATCTTATCTTTTTCTTCTTTTTGTGAAGGCTGAGTGATCGTGATGGTACGTTCTTTAGCATTACTGCCTAAGAGTTGCTTGTTATCAGAATGGCCTTTAGTGGCGATAGTTTGCGCTTTTGCCAGTTGTGTGACTAATACATCATGCACACCAGCAACAGCTTTACCGTCAGTTTTGACATCAAAGGCTTTATATTCACCAGTGACTTTGGTGGTGCTGATATCGCCGTATTTTTTTAAATCTTCTGCGGCTTTTTTCAGTTTCTCTAAAGACGACTGCATTTTGCCATAGGCGCTAATTTGCGCATCATAGCTGGCTTTTTGGGTGGTTAATGGGTCAAGGCGACGACGTTCCATCGCCTCTATTTGGTCCATTTGTACGTTTAAATCTAAGTTTGCCCCGATACCGAGTGTGGATATTCCTGCCATGTTTTCTCCTACGCTATTCTCGTCATCCTTCAAGTTGCAGGGGGTTGACTTCGTTCAGCTAGCCGAATCACATACTTGTGTATGCTCATCGGCCTCTCTTCACTTGTCGCCTACCTGCAACCCGAATGATTTAGAGTCTATGCCTGTGTTATTAACTCTGAAATAGAGTCTATTTAGAGTCTTATCGGCAAAACGGAGCAAAATTTTAGACTATTCTGAAAAACAACGATGGCGGGAAGTAACGAGGTAAATCTAGGTATTTATCCTTATCAGGGGTAAATAACTCGAAAATTGATAAAAATAAAATAATTCCCAACAAAATAATAAAGTAAAAAGCGGCTTCCCGTGCAGGTTTTGCCGTCATTGATGAAATTTTTATGCAAAAAGCCTAAAGGGGTTTTGGTTACAGCCGATAAACATATTGCTGACGAAAATCACTCAGTTAAGCACATAGGCTTAGCTTATTAATTTGAATAACAAGGACATTACCATGGCACAAGTTATTAACACTAACATTCTGTCTCTGACTACTCAGAACAATTTAAACCGTTCACAAGGCGTATTAGGTTCTGCAATTGAACGTTTATCTTCTGGTTCACGTATCAACAGCGCAAAAGATGATGCGGCAGGTCAAGCGATTGCTAACCGTTTTACTGCAAACGTTAAAGGTTTAACCCAAGCTTCTCGTAATGCGAATGACGGTATTTCTATTGCGCAAACCACTGAAGGTGCATTGAACGAAATCAATGATAACTTACAACGTATTCGTGAATTAACAGTTCAAGCGAAAAACGGTACTAACTCTAACTCTGACTTAACTTCAATCCAAAATGAAGTTACAGAGCGTTTAGCTGAAATTGACCGTATTTCTAAAGAAACCCAGTTTAACGGCGTTAAAGTTCTTAGCGGTGAAAAAGCTGAAATGAGTATCCAAGTGGGTACTAATGATAACGAAGTTATCAAATTTAATTTAGATAAAGTTGATACTACTGAGTTAGGTGTTGCAAGCGATAAATTGTTTACTGAAACTACCGCTAAGAAAGGTGTTACTGCTGCGGGTGCTGCAGTTACTGCTGATAAAGTAGGTGTCGCAGGT
Organism: Providencia sp. SP181; assembly: GCF_050446505.1. NCBI lineage: Bacteria > Pseudomonadati > Pseudomonadota > Gammaproteobacteria > Enterobacterales > Morganellaceae > Providencia > Providencia sp. SP181. The sequence continues at coordinate 638,694 of NZ_JBBPXM010000001.1, read as the reverse complement.
GGTACAACGTATAAAGGTGGACTAACTGTAAAAGCTTATGAAGTCGATGGTAAAGTTGTTGCAGATAAATATGTTGCTACTGAAGGTGGTAAAGACTATTTAGTTTCTGGCTCTGATTTTGAAGCTGATGGTACAACAGCAACTCAAGTTAATTTAAAAGCTAGTGCAGCGGTTACTGCTAATGAATTTACAGCTGATGCAGGTAAAGATGTAAAAACTTTAGACGTTAAAGGCGATGCGCTGAAAACTTTAGATGATGCTATCAACAAAGTTGATGAAAGCCGTTCTAAATTGGGTGCGATCCAAAACCGTTTCCAATCTACCATCAACAACCTGAACAACTCTGTTAACAACCTGAGCGCAGCACGTAGCCGTATTCAAGATGCTGACTTCGCAACTGAAGTTTCTAACATGAGCCGTGGCCAGATTCTGCAACAAGCAGGTACTGCTGTGTTGGCGCAAGCTAACCAAGTTCCACAAGGTGTTCTGAGCCTGTTACGTTAATTCGTAATTGGTTAATGATACTGAAGGCCAGCATTGCTGGCCTTTTCTTTGCCTGTCATATTTTGCACTACAAGGGTGTTGCCGTCAGTCAGTCACCCGAATCACGTACTTATGTACGCTCATCGGGATAACCGCCTTCGTCGCCTAGCCGCAACACGAGTTATTTAGGGCTCGCTGTAGTATTTCAGTTAAACTCCGCATACGTTTTAGTGTTAATTTTGGCACAGGCGTAAATTAATATATTTGATAACAGAATAAAAATAATAATAACGAGAGGGGTGTTAACCAGAAAACCAGACTCATAAACATAGGGTAGGGCGATTCCGCCAAATATATCCCCTGTTAAAAATGCGGTTTGTATTAAACCAAAAATATGTTCGGCATTCCCTTTGCGGGCAATCTCCATCTCAACCAAATTAATTAATAGTGAGCAAACGGTTCTAAACATATACATGGCAATAACCGAGATGGCGAAAACAATCGGGGAGCTAAATTTTATCGACCAAAACATGCCATAGAGCATCAGCATGCATAAACCAGAAAAAACGAGTAATGAGATAGGTTTATCTTTGTCAGAAAAAATAAACATAAAAAGGTTCTTGAGTACTAACCCAGAAATAACGCCTAATGACATCACAAGGCCAACATTCGCATCTGAAAAATGCATGTTTTTTAAATACACAGGAATAATGGGAAAGATCAGTGCCCAACTGGCGCCACTGATAATAAATGCAATAAATAAAATTAAATCTGCTTTACTGAGAAAAGGAAAAAATGAAATGCCTTTTGGGGAACCTTTTTTCACTAATGGTTTCTCAGTTTTTGGTATTTTTAATGAAGGAATGGCTACTATGGCGATTAATACCATGACCCCGCTAATCAATAAGGCGGAACGATATGGAGTTTGATCGATAATTGATAAAATCGTCACTAGCCCTCCTGCAATAAAAGCCCCAAGGCTTTGTGCAACTGTGCTTAAATTATCGGTGTGTAGCAGGACTTTATTTTGTTCCTGTTTATCAATATTAAAAATTAGTGATTTTAGCGCAATAGCGATAATACTCGCACCCATCCCTGCCATCAAACCTGAAGTCACGGCGATAGCCATCCCTGTGGGATAGGCTCTAAGAACAAAGCCACACCCATACAGGAAAAAGCCCACAATTAAACCAGTCTTAGTACCAAATCGGGATAGCCCTTTGGCATAAAATAGTGAGCACGCCCCGCAACCGCCATCATTACGTATGAAATTGAAAATAACTTCAATTGCGCCTGCTGTTCCCAATAGATGGGCTGCAATGTTTTGGATATCCACATTGGGAAAAGAAAGAAAAAATAAAAGAAATATATTTTGTATGCCATTTTTATTCTTAACAGTTTAAGTTAAAATTTAAAGTTAATTATTTCATAAAGGTCATACTTGATTTTTTAATTAAACTCATCTGCCGTTGCATTGGTGAATGTAAAAATACATTATGTAAATTAAATCTGTCAAATAGTAATTTTTTACCTTGTTAGCCTGAATAATTTCAATGTTTAATTAAATAGATTTAAGAATTATATTTTTTATATAATCTATTAGTCCGATTATTTTCATTGTCATTACTTCCCATAGCAAATGCTATGTTTACCTTGGTTATGATGCATAGCGCCAAGCGCGCTTGTTGTTTACCAATAGCTTCATTTGTTTTAAAGGGGTTAACCCAGCTTACAGCTAATAGCAAAGTCTAAAGCCAAAACCTGCAATTTAATGAAAAAGCTACCTTTTAACAAAATAACCACTCCCACTTGTATTACCCATCAAATCTCTTGAAAGTTGTGTTAAAACAACCATTAACCTCGTGAATATTCAAATTTTGCCTATTTAGGATAAGGGAAATAAAGCCACATTTAGTGCCTTACTCTACGGATTGAAATCAAAACCAACACAGATAATGGGTACCTTTTATAAAGCTTGAAGGGTGATTCAGGTTGTGAGTGATTTGTATACTGCCGAAGGTGTGATTAATAAAAATAGCCTATGGGAGCGTTATTACCCTCTAATACGCCATGAAGCCCTGAAACTGCAAGTTAGACTACCCGCCAGTGTTGATATCGACGACCTAATTCAAGCGGGGGGCATTGGTTTATTGCATGCATTGGAACGTTTCGATGTTACCCAAGGGGCATCGTTCGCCACCTATGCGGTGCAGCGTATTCGTGGCTCAATGCTTGATGAACTGCGCAGCCGTGACTGGGTACCGCGCAGCGTGCGCCGCCAAGCAAGGGAAATGACCAAGGCCATTGGCGCGCTGGAACAATCACTGGGGCGCAGCGCGACGGAGCCAGAAATCGCTAAAGCGCTGGATATTGACCTTGCAGAGTATCGCCAAGCACTGCTAGATACCAATAACAGCCAGCTATTTTCCTACGATGAGTGGCATGAAGTTCACGGGGAAAGCTGTGAGCCGCAAATGGATGAGAGCGACGGTGGTAACCCGCTAAGCTTGCTGATGGAGTCGAGCTTAAAGTCGCAAGTGATGGCGGCGATAGACCAGCTACCAGAGCGTGAAAAAATGGTGCTGACGTTGTACTACCAAGAGGAGCTGAACCTGAAGGAGATTGGTGCGGTGCTGGAGGTGGGGGAGTCGAGGGTGAGTCAGCTTCATAGTCAGGCTATTAAGCGCTTGCGCGGTAAGTTGCGATGATGCTCGTCATACTTCGCACCACAGCGTTGTTGGCTTCATGAGTTCACCCTAGTCACATACTTATGTATGCTCCTAGGGCTAAACTCACTCGCCGCCTAGCTGTAGCACGAATTATTTAGAGCATTTGCATCGAGGGAATAATAAGATTGAAATGGTTTCCCTCGCCGATTTCTAAACATGTGTGCCTTTCTCGAAGTATCTTTTCTAGTCCTCTACCCACAATCCGAATTATTTAGAGCATTTGCATCGAGGGAATAATCAGATTGAAATGGTTTCCCTCGCCGATTTCTAAACATGTGTGCCTTTCTCGAAGTATCTTTTCTAGTCCTCTACCCACAATCCGAATTATTTAGAGCATCTGGAGCAGGGGAATAATAAGATTGAAATGGTTTCCCTCGCTGATTTCTAAACATGAGTGCCTTTCTCGAAGTATCTTTTCTAGTCTTCTACCCACAATCCGAATTATTTAGAGCATCGCAACGGAGTTGAAAGAATTTTTTGAGTTTATTATGTGTGAATTGGTTAGGGCATCATTGTTGAATTAAAAAGTATTTTCTTGAATTTATTGTGAGTGAGTGCCTCAATCCCTATCGGCGGATTTGGCTAAATAGGTCTCCGCGGTGGTGTGCCAAGCTCTTGGTGATTGGGTGAAGCCCAATTTCAGATATTCGGTGAGATTGCTGTCGGTGGAGAAAAATAAAATTTGGCAGTCGGGGGGAAGTTCTTCGGCGGCAATGCGCATTAATTGACGGTCGATGCCGTGTTTTTGATAATGTGCGTCAATGGCAAGTTCGCAGATATAACAGCAAGAACTAAAATCCGTGACTGCGCGGACAAACCCCACCACTTGCTCATCGTCCCATGCACTAATCAATAAATCCGCGTTATTCAGCATTGCATCTAATTGAGTTAGATTATCGGTTGAAACCGTTTCTCTAAACGGTGACTGAAGAATTAACCGAATAAAATCTTCAACTGATATGGCGAAATTCATTTTATAGCTCAGGCGGCTGGTAATAGCATCCATAGGGTTTCCTTTGCAATCAATTAGCTCTTTTATAGGTTTAGCCTGAAATGGTGAAAATTTCCTGTTTTTAGGGGGATTTATCAATAATTTCTGTGTTTATGGAATGGTAGTTCGCGTGAAATCAACAATATCGTTATCTATTGAATGGGCTGATTAATTAATATATTTAATTTTTAGCCTCATTCGGCTATTCCAATTATTGCTTAAATATCTTAAGTTAAATTCAATGCTGCCATTATATTTTCAAAATATACGCGGCAAGGTAAAGCACCATAAGAATTCTATTCAACAAATAAATGAACGAGATATGACTATGGAACTAAAGGATTATTACAGCATCATGGGTGTAAATCGCACTGATGATTTGAAGACCATAAAAACCGCATATCGCCGCTTAGCGCGCAAATATCACCCTGATGTTAGCAAAGAGCCCGATGCGGAAGCGCGTTTTAAAGAAATCGCCGAAGCGTGGGCAGTACTAAGTGATAAAGAAAAGCGTGCAGAATACGATGAGATGTGGGAACACCGAAATGACCCTTATTTTAACCAAGGGGCTCAAGGCCAGCAAAGTCATTCATACTCCCAGCAAGGTTTTGATTCAGGGAATTTCGATGATATTTTCTCATCGATGTTTTCTCAACGTGCACGCAGTGGTAGTACAAGGCAGCCACGTAGCCACCGCGGTCAAGACCTCGAAGTTGAATTGGCTATTTTCCTCGAAGAGAGCCAAGAATCACACAAACGCACCATAAGCTACAATTTACCAGTTTATAATGCCTATGGCTTTATCGATAATGAAATCCCCAAAACATTAAATGTGACAATCCCTGCGGGGGTTATCGATGGGCAACGCATTCGCTTAAAAGGGCAAGGTACCGCAGGGGAAAATGGCGGTGAAAACGGTGATTTATGGATTACCATCCGCATTGCACCACACCCATTATTCGATATTAAAGGGCATGATTTGGAAATCGTGGCGCCTTTAGCACCTTGGGAAGCTGCGCTAGGCACCAAAATCACTATTCCGACGCTCAAAGACCCTATCGTTATTACGGTTCCTGCAAATAGCCAAGTGGGGCAAAAATTACGGATTAAAGGAAAAGGACTGGTACACAAGGGGCATGCCGGTGATTTATACGTGATTATAAAAGTGGTGATGCCAGAGAGCAGTGATGCACAATCCAACGCACTGTGGCAGAAGTTGGCGGAGGCACAACAGAGTTTTGACCCGCGTAAGAATTGGGGAGGAAAATAATGGAACAGTTAACAACACTAACCGTTATTGATTTCTGTATTCATACAGGTATCGCTGAAGATGAATTACAGGAAATTGTCGGGCTGGGGATAATCCAACCGATTGAAACAACTCATGAATGGTTATTTGACGACCAAGCCGTGATTATTGTGAGAAGGGCGGTGCGTCTTTACCATGAGCTAGAGATTGATTGGCCAGGGATTGCAATGGCCATGAGCTTGATGGATCAAAATGATAGACTGCGGCGTGAAAATGAGATGCTGCGGTTACAGCTCAAACGTTTTATTGATGAATAATACCAATAATTAATCAAGTCACAGCTGTTGGGATTAGTGAGTATTGAGCAAAAAATGCAGGCTAATTTCTCATAAAAAAGCCCTTATCATGGGAATAAGGGCATAATGACGACAACGAGATTTTTTTATTGTTAATTAAATGGCTGCCGCTTGGGCAATTAATTTACCGAGCGCTTGCCAGTCTTCTTTGTCAATTAAGTCATTTGGCACCATCCACGAGCCACCGCAGACTAACACCGATGGTAACGCGGTGTATTCCTTAATGTTTTTTACACCGATACCGCCCGTTGGCATAAATTTCACTGGATAAACAGCGCTCAGGGCTTTTAGCATAGCAACGCCGCCAGAGGCTTCCGCGGGGAAGAATTTTAAGGTGGTCAGGTTAAACTCAAGGGCCTGTTCGACGAGGCTTGGGTTATTCACTCCAGGAATAATAATCACTTTCTTTTGTTGGCAATAAGCGACGATTTTGGGGTTAAAACCTGGGCTAACAATGAAGTCCACGCCTGCATCAATAGCTTGGTCAACTTGTTCAGTGGTTAACACGGTGCCAGCAGCAATCAGCAATTCAGGGTAGGCGGCACGCATATTTTTAATGGCTTGCACGGCGGCAGGGGTACGAAAAGTCACTTCCGCACACGGCAGGCCGTTTTCCACCAAGGCTTTAGCAAGTGGTGCGCCATGTTCTGCATGATTAATGGTGATCACGGGAACAACGTTCAGTTTTTTAATTCTTTCAATCAGTTGATTCATGGCTAAAGCCCCTTAACATTTTCCTAAATCGGTGGTTGGCATGGCCTCGGCAGGAATAATTGCTCCCCGGTGTTGGATAACAGTTCCTGCCAGTAAGTGGCCAGTTTTTGCCGCGTCGCACGGTGTGCCGCCCAAAATGCGGCAGGCAAGATAACCTGCACTGAACGAATCCCCTGCGGCGGTGGTATCAATAACGTGACTGACTTTATTTGCTGGCACTTCATAGCGCTCATTATCAATGATCACGTAGCAGGCCTCCGCACCACGTTTGATCACAATCTCATTCACCCCATACAGTTGCGTACGCGAAATGGCTTCGATTTCGTGGCAATCCCCATACAGAAGTTGCTCGTCATCAAAGGTCAGAAACGCGATATCGGTTAATTTTAATATTTGTTGGTAAGCCTGTTGTGCGGCTTCTTTTGATGGCCAAAGAGCAGGGCGATAGTTATTATCAAACACAATTTTCGCACCGTGCTGTTTAGCTTGTTGCAGTATTTCCATTAAAAGTTGGCGAGCTGAGTCAGGTAAAATCGCTAAGCTGATGCCACTTAAATAAATAAATTGTTGTGAATTAAGAAGTTGCTGTGTGTGTGCTTTGCTGTTTTCATCCAACCAAAATTTGGCGGCTGCGTTATCGCGCCAATAAAAGAAACGGCGTTCGCCATCAGCGGAGGTTTCAATTAGGTACATCCCTGGTAAATGCTTTTGTGAAATTGAGACAGCTTCAGTATTAATACCTTCTTGCTGCCAGCTATCCAGCATTTGTTGGCTGAATGGGTCTTTTCCTAAACCAGTGATATAGCGTGTTGTCACACCCTGTTTTTGAGTTAAGCGAGACAAATACAGCGCAGTGTTTAGCGTGTCCCCACCGAAGGCTTGCTTATACAGCTCCCCCGACTTTTGCAATTCAACCATGCACTCGCCAATGACGGCAACTTGCGGATGTGTACTCATTTTTATCACCTGCGCGATTACGACTGTGTTATCGATTACTGACCTGATGAGGCTATTAAAACGCATTTGGTACAGAAACTCAATGAAAATGAAACGCCGTTTTAAAAATAATGAATCGCTGTTCTTGTTTTTATGAGGTTCGACAATTATGCTATGGCGTATCGCGTGGTTTTAATTGGCTTTATGATATTAATTATCGCGGCCAATCTAATAGGATGAAGAAAATAACATGGATAAGACGACTCAGACTGATGCCGTATCTGCAGTGGTGAAAGTATTTAGTATTCTCAGTGCGTTAGGGGAGCAAAAAGAGATTGGTGTTTCTGAGCTATCCCAGCGTTTATTAATGTCAAAGGCCACCACCTTTCGTTTTTTGCAAACCATGAAACAATTGGGCTATGTGGAACAAGAAGGTGAGGCAGATAAGTACTCACTGACATTAAAGCTCTTTGAATTAGGCGCAAAGTCCCTTGAATATGTGGACTTAATTGAAATCGCGGATAAAGAAATGCGCCATATTGGGCAAATAACCCATGAAGCCGTGCATTTAGGGGCATTGGATGAAGATGCCATTATTTACATTCATAAAATTGATTCCAGTTATAACTTGCGCATGTATTCGCGGGTAGGCCGCCGTAACCCACTGTATTGCACAGCAATTGGCAAAATTTTACTGGCTTGGCAAGATGAAGAAGCCATTCGTTTAGCTTTAAAAGATGAGACGTTTACCCAAAAAACGGATACAACCATTTTAAGCATCGAAAGTTTGCTGGTGGAATTAGCTGCAGTGCGGGAGTGCCATTATGCGCAGGATAGAGAAGAGCAAGAACTCGGTTTGCGTTGTGTTGCGGTGCCTGTTTATGACCGCTTAGGGCATGTGGTGGCGGGATTATCGATTTCGTTCCCAACCATTCGTTTTGATGAGCAGCAACTTGACCACTATGTACAATTGCTAAAAGCGTCAGGTCGCCGTATTTCAGAAAAAATGGGATATCACCATTATCCATGATATTGATGATATCGGGTTATTTATGAATTCAGTTTTTGGGTAAATAACGCAGTGTATTCAAATTCATGAGTCTGCTCTGGATTACCTGAACTTGTGGCTTCAGGGTAAGGTTTATTTCCCGGGAAATCGCGAGTTAGGCTCCACATCGAAACAAGGTTTAACCCTATTTTCTTAGCAAACTCGCTTAAGATATCCGCATCATGGAAACTAAACATAGTCAGGTCATCGTTTAAACCAATCATCGGTGTGATTTGAACATAATCATACATTTCTTTATCACCAACGGTTGGGTAGAACGGTTTTAATTGGTTTTTAATACTGATGGCCGCTTTGATGGCAGCATCGCCAAGGCTGCTGATATTCGGGTCATAGTAGTCCATTGCCATGCCATTCACTTTCATGACTAAACCAGCATCCACTGATTTTTTGACTAAATCTAGCCCTGTCCCTGTGAGTCCTGTAGGCAGGGTGGGTAAGGTTAGGCTTAGGGTGATCTCAGGGTTATTTTCGATAATCACTTTTAACGCAGCAAACGCCTTGTCTGCATCATAGAGGCCGTTCTCAAAGTCTAAATCGATATGTGATGCGCCAAGTACATCTATCACCTCTTGGTAGGTTTCAATGAGTTGTTCCAGTGGTTGTACGAGGGAAACATCTTGGTTTGCTGCTCCCCCAAATGAAACGGCAACGTTGACGCCAGCTGTAATAAGTTCATCCGTTAACGGTTTTGCCCAGCTAATTGGCATCGTAGGTTGGGCTGACCATGCTGCTTGTTTATCACGAGTTGCGGTTAAAAAACCAAGATAAAGAATATCAACGCCATATTTGATAGCCGCTTGGCTGTATTTCGCATTAGGCCTGCCATTCGGGTAGTTTTGCCAATCGTTCCAAGTTGCATCTACGCTGACATCGATATACGGACCAAAATACGTTTTATTCATTGTCTATCCTTTCGCAGGTTAAGTGATATAAAGTGAAATTTCGCCCTCAATAAGTTAATCAGTCAATTGAGAGGGTAAGGTTACTTTTATAAAAAATAGCGAATGGAACAAGATTAAAAATTGTTAGTAATCTACTAGGTTACAGTCTCAGACAGCAGAATCAGCTCATCGGTCTGTTTTTACTTACCGCCTATTTTCGGCTCGGACGATTTCTAGCAAGATTAAAAAATTGCAGGGACCTAATAGATTGTAATAACAGACTTTAATAAGTGATTGAAGATTAATGCTGCGTAAATTCTATATTCTTAATAAAATTTATATCAATCAATTGATTTTATAGCTAATGTGAATTATCTATTTGAATAATAATATTATTATAAATTAGTATTTAATTATTTTTTATACGGTACTACTGTTGTGCGTATAATGTAAACTTATCGAAACAGTAGGGTATCTTTATGTTTAAAAAGGCTATTTTTATTATCTTTCTTAGTTTCACTTCTTGCGGCTTTGCCAGCGACTTTACCTTTAAAGAGAAATCACCCGTTGATCGCCAGTTTGATAAAGACTACCAAGGGGTTAAAAAATTACAGGCAGAACAGAAGTTTGTCTTTGATCCCAAAAAGAAACTTTCGCCAGAAGAACAAAGTTATCAAGCTTTACTTGAGCAGCGTGACGCCGACGAAAATGCCTTGTTTAGGCATTTCAATGTTTGTGATGTTAACCCAACGGGAGCTGGATGCCCGAGTGCAACGCCATGGATGAACGATCGCCAGCAAATGAAAAAGATGTTGGAACAAGCGGGTCGGTATAATTAATTGTTGAACCATTAATTATTAAATTATGAGGGAGCAATAAGCTCCCTTGTTTATTTGGGGTTATACAGATTCAGGAAATGTGAGAGTTGCCCCGGGAGATTCTCGACTCAAATGAATGAAATTCATATGTTTTTCATATTGATCGAGAATATCACTAATAACCTGCTCTTTAGTGTAATCCATTAAATCGTTTCCTTGCGAACCTTCCCATAAAAAGGTTTCTAAACGGAAATAATGGGATTTCCCTGAACGGGCACGATAGGTAAAACCAGGAACGGAATAACGTTGTGGCCACACTTGGTAAATAAAGCTTTGCTCTTCACCCAAGTCAACAGTGAGCTCTAGATGGTCTAACCGTTCATCGGAAATGGGGGGAAGAATGCTAAATTCGACCTTCGCTCCCCTTAAACTCAGCTCTTTCGCCACGTCTTGCATCGCAGGGATGCATACTAAGTCCAACATTCTTTGCGTATAAGAGGTTCCTGGGAAGTTCATGACACGGCCTAAACGCTGCTTCCAGTTTAATGTGCCGTTGCCATACAGTGGCGCGGGCGCATTGGTATTTAAGGAACTGACTCGTCTAAAATCCTCCACTTTTAATGATTTATACAAGCCTGCCATAATAAAGAAAATCACAAAGCTAAAGGGGAGCCCCATAATGACGGTGGTGTTTTGTAACGCAGCAACACCATCGGTCATCAGCATACCTAATGTGAGTAAGCCAATGGCGACTGACCAAAAAATACGTAACCAATTAGGGGCATCATTATTGATGTCACTGAGTTTTGACGTGAAATTCCCCAGTACCAGTGAGCCAGAATCTGCGGAGGTGACGTAGAAAAGCAACCCAGTGATCGTGGCAAGTGAAGCGGTTAGGCCAAATCCAGGATAAAGTTCAAGGAGGGAATAGAACCCTTTTTCAGGGGCTTCCAAGACCGTTTTTGCGAGTTCGCTATTTCCGTGAATAATTTCATACAAAGCACTATTACCAAAAATGGATAGCCATAATAGAGTGAAAACAAACGGAATAATTAAGGTGCCAATCACAAACTGGCGGATTGTTCGCCCCCGTGAAATACGCGCGAGGAATAACCCGACAAATGGAGACCATGCTACCCACCATGCCCAGAAAAACAGGGTCCAGCTATTCATCCAATCCGTTGGGCGGTCAAATGCGAAGCTGTTGAGTGTCATCCCCATAAAGCGGTTAACGTAGTCTCCGACATTTAACACGAGTGCATTGAGTAAGAATTCGGTATCACCAACAAATAATATAAATAAAATCAGCCCTAAAGCGAGTAGGACATTAAGTTCGGACAATACCCGTATGCCTTTATTGACCCCTGATGTGGCGGATATCACGGCCATCACAACGGAAAGGAAAATTAAGCCACTTTGTACGGTTAACCCTTGTGGTAAATCAAATAGGACTTTTAAGCCATAATTTAGCTGGACGACGCCGATCCCCAGGGTGGTGGCAATTCCGAAAATAGTCCCCAAAACGGCGGCGATATCGACAGTATGGCCGATTGGGCCATCAATACGTTTGCCAAATATTGGATAAAGAGCGGAACGGATCGTTAGGGGTAAATTATAGCGGTAACTAAAGTAGCCTAATGCAATTCCCATTAAAGCATACATTGACCAGCCCGTTAGGCCATAGTGGAACAGTGTCCACACCATCGACTGACGAGCTGCTTCTAATGTTTGGCCTTCGCCTGTTGGCGGTAGCATATATTGTGTGACAGGCTCTGCCACGGAGAAAAACATTAAATCAATCCCTATCCCTGCAGCAAATAACATGGCTGACCAACTTAGCATGCTAAATTCAGGTTTGGATTGTTCTGGCCCAAGTTTGATATTTCCGAAACGAGATGTTGCGACAAAAATGACGAACACTATGTATAACGTTGCAGCTAACAGGTAATACCAACCAAAGGTTTTTGATACCCAACCAAGGGTAGCGACGATCCATTGGTTTGCTGTTTCGGTCATTAAGATGGTGAAAAAAGAAAACGCGAGTATTAGACCCGCGGAAGTGAAAAAAACCACAGAATTTAATTTGTCTTTCTGCTGATTTTTCGAACTATTGAGAGTTGTCATCGGCAGTTCCACATTTTTATTTATTTAACAGGTGAAAAATTATTATTCTTGCTAATTAATTGAAATTTAAGCAAGTTAACCCTATTTTATCCTATTCCCCTCCGTGAAATTGTGAATTAATTGTGACAAATGGTAGTTAATATTGATTGAACATTCAATTAAAAAAACGTTTAATAAATGGAGACAATGTGTTTTTAGGTTAAGAGCTCATGCCGAAAATAGGTATTCAATCGATACGTAAACAGCAATTAATTCAGGCAACGTTAGCGGTAATTAATGAGGTTGGAATGCAAGAGGCCAGCTTTGTATTAATTGCACGTAAAGCGGGTGTTTCCACGGGAATTATTAGCCATTATTTTCGTGATAAAAACGGTCTACTCGAAGCGACTATGCGACATATTCAATATCAATTGGGCTTTGCCGTTGCGATGCGTTTGAGAATGTTAACGGGTGCAGACGCTAAATCGCGTATTCAAGCCATTGTGGAGGGTAACTTTGACCCAACACAGACGAGCGAGGCGGCAATGAAAACGTGGCTCGCGTTTTGGGCAAGTAGCATGCATCAGCCAAGTTTAAATCGTTTACAGCAGGTCAATGACCGACGTTTATATTCAAATTTAAGTTATGAATTTGGGCGCGTGCTGGCAAAAAATGAGGCGCGAATGGCAGCTAAAGGCCTTGCGGCACTTATTGATGGACTGTGGTTGCGTAGTGCGTTAAGTAACGAAACCTTCCCTGTTTCCGATGCGTTAACAATAACGAATGAGTATATCGAAATGAAACTCGGCGAGGTATACGAAGCTCAAACCTAAAATAATTTTACAGGAGATAGTATGAAGAACCCACCACTACATCAGCTATACATTCATGGTGGTTATATTGATAGCTCGCAACCACAGTGCGACCAATTTCCCGCGATCAACCCTGCCAATGGTGAGGTGATTGCCAATCTCCAATCGGCTAGCCAAGAAGATATTCAGTGGGCAGTGGAAAGTGCCAAACAAGGGCAAAAAGTGTGGGCGGCAATGACGGCAATGGAACGTTCGCGAATTTTACGTCGTGCGGTCGATATTTTACGAGAACGCAATGATGAACTCGCCTACCTTGAAACCCTTGATACAGGAAAGCCACTTTCTGAAACTCGATATGTGGACATTGTGACGGGAGCTGATGTCCTTGAATATTATGCAGGCCTTATTCCAGCTCTTGAAGGACAACAAATTCCATTGCGGGAAAGTTCATTCGCCTATACACGCCGTGAACCTTTGGGGGTCGTCGCTGGGATTGGCGCGTGGAATTACCCGATTCAAATTGCGTTGTGGAAATCAGCCCCTGCACTTGCGGCGGGCAATGCGATGATTTTTAAACCCAGTGAAGTGACGTCGTTAACTGCGCTTAAACTTGCTGAGATTTATACGCAAGCGGGTGTCCCTGCGGGGGTATTTAACGTGGTAACGGGTAAGGGAGGGGAAGTCGGGCAGTGGCTCACGGAACACCCAGAAATTGCAAAAGTGTCATTCACGGGCGGGATAGCGACAGGGAAAAAAGTGATGGCCAACGCTTCTGCCTCTTCCTTAAAAGAGGTCACCATGGAGTTGGGTGGCAAATCCCCGTTAATTATCTTTGATGATGCAGACTTAGATAAAGCAGCGGATATTGCCATGATGGCCAACTTTTACAGCTCAGGTCAAGTTTGCACCAATGGAACCCGCGTGTTTATCCCTGAATTCCTCAAAACGCAATTTGAAGCGAAAATTGTAGAGCGGGTTGCACGAATTAAGATTGGTTCACCGATTGTAGAAGAAACCAATTTTGGGCCATTAGTTAGCTTTCCTCATATGGAAAATGTATTACGTTACATTGAATTAGGTAAGCAACAAGGGGCACGGTTATTGTGTGGCGGTGAGCGTCTTGTTGAAGGGGATTTTGCTAAGGGCGCCTATGTGGCACCGACTGTCTTTACGGATTGCCGTGATGAAATGCAAATTACACAAGAAGAGATCTTTGGCCCAGTGATGAGTATTTTAAGTTACCAAACTGAAGATGAAGTTATTGCGCGTGCAAATCATTCCGTCTATGGGCTAGCCGCGGGCATTGTCACGCAGGACTTAACACGTGCTCATCGTGTTATCCATCAGTTAGAAGCAGGTATTTGTTGGGTCAATACATGGGGGGAATCCCCAGCAGAAATGCCAGTGGGGGGCTATAAGCACTCAGGTGTTGGTCGCGAAAATGGCATCATAACGCTGCAAAACTACACACAAATCAAATCCATTCAAATTGAACTTGGGGAGTTTTCATCCGTTTTCTAATCACATCATTTTAATTTGACTGAAACAGAGGAGATAACAATGGTCTATGACTATATTATTATCGGTGCTGGTTCAGCCGGTAACGTTCTTGCTACACGCCTGACAGAAGATCCTGAAGTTACTGTGCTGCTCCTAGAAGCAGGAGGGCCAGATTATCGGCTCGACTTTCGCACACAAATGCCAGCCGCATTGGCGTATCCGTTGCAAGGGCGTCGTTACAACTGGGCGTACGAAACTGACCCAGAACCTCATATGAATCATCGTCGTATGGAATGTGGCCGCGGAAAGGGGCTTGGTGGCTCTTCGTTAATTAATGGCATGTGCTATATCCGTGGAAATGCGATGGATTTTGATGGGTGGGCCCAAGCACCAGGCCTTGAAGATTGGCGCTATCTTGATTGCTTACCCTATTTTCGTAAAGCAGAAAGCCGCGATATTGGGCCAAATGATTATCACGGCGGAGATGGCCCTGTGAGTGTCGCAACACCAAAAACGGGTAATAATGTGCTGTTTAAAGCGATGGTGGAGGCTGGCGTACAAGCGGGTTATCCAAGAACTGACGATTTAAATGGTTACCAACAGGAAGGTTTTGGCCCAATGGATCGCACTGTTACACCACAAGGGCGACGTGCGAGTACAGGCCGTGGTTATTTAGACCAAGCTAAAGGGCGAAAAAACCTGACAATCGTGACGCATGCAACAACAGATATCATTGAGTTTGAAGGGAAAAAGGCGATAGGGGCCAAATATTACCAAGGTGACAGCACGACGGCAATAACGGTAAAAGCGCAAAAGGAAGTGCTTTTATGTGCAGGTGCAATAGCTTCCCCGCAAATTTTGCAGCGCTCAGGCGTTGGCCCCGAAGAGGTATTAGATGAATTTAATATTGAAAAAGTGCATGTATTAGAAGGTGTTGGGCAAAACTTGCAAGATCACCTTGAGATGTATTTGCAATATGAATGCAAACAGCCTGTCTCTTTATACCCCGCATTAAAATGGTATAACCAACCGATGATTGGTGCACAGTGGTTATTTAAAGGCACAGGGATTGGCGCGAGTAATCAATTCGAAGCTGGGGGTTTTATACGCACCAGCGATAAATTTGCATGGCCGAATATTCAGTTCCATTTTTTGCCTGTAGCAATAAATTATAACGGCAGTAATGCGGTAAATTTACATGGTTTTCAAGCTCATGTGGGTTCAATGCGCTCACCAAGTCGCGGCCGAGTCCGTTTAGCCTCATTAGACCCGCGTCAACACCCAAGCATTTTATTTAATTACATGTCATCAAAGCAGGATTGGGAAGAGTTCCGCGCAGCAATACGTATCACGCGAGAAATCATGGCGCAGCCAGCACTTGACCCTTATCGGGGAGAGGAAATTAGCCCTGGTAAGCACATTCAAACGGATGAAGAACTCGACGCATTCGTTCGGGAACGAGCCGAAACGGCATTTCATCCCTGCGGAACCTGTAAAATGGGCAATGATGATATGGCAGTGGTGGATGGTTCAGGGCGTGTACATGGGCTTAGTGGCTTACGAGTAGTCGATGCGTCGATTATGCCGCTTATTATTACGGGAAATTTGAATGCAACGACCATTATGATTGCCGAAAAAATTGCAGATAAAATTCGTCATCGCTCTCCATTAGCAGCAAGTGATGCAGAATATTATGTAGCGGATGGCGCTCCTGTTCGGAGGGAGCCTCAGAAATAACACATTATATTAAGCTACTAGCGGTCATTTAATTCCCTTAAGCGACGATACGTTGAGTATTGTCGCTTTTTTTACGTTTGAATAAAGATTTTATTAATAAACAACTTAATGATAATAATAATACAAATGATATTCATTATTATCTTGATCATTATTATCATTGGTGTATATTTCAATGGTTATTGCATTCATAGGGGGAATGGGCACGTAACCATTCAATAAATAAGGTTTTTCTGTTGGCTTCATTTAAAGCGTAACATATAAACCTACAATAAAATTCATGAATTCCAGTATGGCAGTAGGGATATATAACTCTGCCCGTACGGGGTTTTATTGTCTCAATAAAATAATCATTAATTAATGAAGGCATTACTTAAATGATATTTCAAAATAAAAAAATAATTAGCTTACTTGTTATTTGTTCATCAAGTGCGGCATTTGCGGATGAAACTCAAACTACACCTCAGAAAGATAAACTGACGGTCACTGCCAGTAAAATAAAGTCGAATAGCAAACAAATCGATACCAAAGATGTTTCAACGGTTCGAGGAACAACCAATTCCGATATATTTGCGAATGAAAGTTCATTACAGGTTAATAATGCTCGAAATGAAGCGGGTGCATTGGATATCGGTATTCGTGGTTTGCAAGGTAATGGGCGAGTGCCGATTATTATTGATGGCAGCTTGCAATCTACCAATACATGGCGAGGCTACCAAGGCAGTACGGACAGAACCTATATTGATATGGATTTGGTCGATACTATCAATATTGAAAAGGGGGCGTCGATGAGTAAATTCTCTGGTGGTGCTATCGGGGGAACGGTGAAATTAAAAACCTTATCGGCGAATAGTATTATCCCCCAAGGTGACCAATTCGGTTTTTTATTTAAAGGGAATATTTACAATAATAATCGCCGTCCATCAGTGGCATCAGATGAAAAAAACGAATCACAGTACCGCTTATCGAATGGGATTAAAAATTCTCACTTTAATAATGGTTCAGTGACAGTGGGAATGGCGTATCGAAATGAGAAATTCGATGTACTGATTGCTCACAGTGATAGAAAGCAAGGCAACTTTTTGGCAGGGAAGAATGGCTACCATAAATATTCAACTACAGATGCCCCCATAAAACCTGGGCAAGAGGTGGTCAATACCAGTTATGAAAGTCAATCAACGCTGTTAAAAACCAATATCTATATTAACCCTTATTCAAGTATCGAATTAAATTACCGCCGTCATGAACAAAAAGCAGGGGAAGTTTTAGCTGCATATTGGTATCAATCTGACGGGAAAATGCCACAGTGGTCACTCGGAACGGCAGATATCGATACCGCATCATTGAATTATTCCTATAAACCTGATTCATTGTGGGTGGATATGAATTTAGGTTTGTGGTGGACAAAAGGTAAATTTAAGCAACGTAATGGCACGACCGATGATGTTACTGCACATTATGGCAACCAATATCAGCATCGTTATACCGATGAACGCATGGGCTTTAACTTAGAAAATACTTCTGAGTTTGCAAATTACCCTATTAATGTGACTTACGGCGTGGAATTTATGGAACAAAAAACGAAGCCGTTAACCAAAACATACCAACCGATATGGACTCCAGAAGGTACGATCCCTGGTGAGGAGTTAACGCCAGTAACACGCAATGCAAAAGGAAAAAATACGTCGGCATTTACCAATATGGAATATAAAGGTGAGTGGATTAGTACATTGGCAGGTTGGCGTATTCATTCTTTTGATGTCGATGACCATGTGTTAGGGAAAAGCATTAGTTATGGCCCGAAAAATGATTTTTTAGGTGAAGTGCGTTTTCATGTGACTGATGAGTTGGATGTCTATACTAAGCATTCAGACAGTTACCGTGAGCCAAGCCTATTTGAAACCACAGTTTCTGGGCAAACGTATTCTTATACACCCGATGTGCCACTTAAACCAGAGCATGCAAAATCATTTGAGGTTGGAATTGATTTTGAAAAAAATAACCTGATTTTTGATGAAGATACTGCTGGCTTACGGGTGGGGTACTTTAATAATGATATTAAAGGCTATCTTTCCCAAGGGGTAAACCCAACGGGGGTCTATTCACCTTATGTTGTCATGAAAAACTACGATAGTTTCAAGCTTTCAGGTTATGAAATTGAAGCGAAATATGACTCTAATTATGCTTTCGGCTCGTTAGATGCGACTTTCTATAACAATTCAGAGCTTTGTTCTCGTGATGAAATGGAATTAGGCAACTTACCCGCTGCTTGTAACTCAGTTGGGTTTGCATGGGGATTATCACCATCGCGTCTCCCACCGAAAAAGGTCGTCTCTGGAATCGTGGGGGTGAAAATGTTTGATCAGAAATTACAAACAGGCTTACGTGTGCGTTATAATGCAGGCAAGGAATACCCACAGAAATGGTTAGCGGGAACAGCCGCTGCCCCTGTCACTAAGTTACATGCAACCACGACTTTTGATTTATTAGGGAAGTATTCTATTCAAAAAAATCTTCATGTGAATTTCAATATTGATAACCTAACCAATCGCTATGCGTTTGACCCAGGTACTGTTATTTATATGCCAATTCCAGGAAGGACGTTCAGACTGGGACTTGAGGCGACTTTCTAAGTGGCCAATTCAATTGCCTTAGATTATGAAATTTAAGGCAATATCACAGTCATTATTTATTTGGCTGAAAACTCTTTGTATGCACTAATAGTTTCAGCTGCATACATGGCAGATGGGCCACCACCCATGAAGATAGCAACGCCGAGTGCTTCAGCTAACTCTTGTTCTGTTACGCCTAGTTCAACTAATGTTTTGGTGTGAAAACCAATGCAGCCATCGCAGCGGTTTGCAACTGCGATCCCAATAGCGATAAGCTCTTTGGTTTTTTTATCAAGGGCACCATCTTGTACGCCAGTACTCACAAGTCCCGAAAAGTGTTTCATAACGTCAGGAATATGTTTACCTAATTCCGGAAGGTGTTTACTGATATGTTGGGTAACGTCATTGTATTTAGACATTTTTTTCTCACTTTTATTTAATGAATTTATATTATGTAAAATAATATAGTGTTTTTTTGTATATTATCAATCAAAATTAATTTAAAATTCAAAATTTTAAAAAGTTAATTTAGTATGGTTTTTTATTTCAATTACTGGGGGGGGGGGAGAAAACACTAAAAATGGGCAAAAAAAACCTCCCAAAAAAGATAAGGAGGGAAAATAAATATAAAGCGAGTCTACTTATATATCACTGATTGAATGTAAACCATACCCGACCAGATGAATTATTTTCCAAAAATACATCAAATGTTGATTAATAATGGAAAAAATTTTTAAAAATCATTTGAGTAGAGTATTATTTGACGGAATTAATTAGCCATTGTAAATAGTTATCCTCAACCTGACTTGGGTCAAGCCTTATTAATTCAGGTGTTTCATAGGGATGTATTTTTTTTATCGCCTCAAAAATGCTGAGTTGATTAGATTGTGTTGTTTTAATTAGTAGTAAAACTTCTTTATCTTTTGTGATATTACCTTGCCAAAGGTATAAAGATATTATTTCAGGCAATAAAGAAACACAAGTAGCTAACTGGTTATCTAAAAGGTATTGTGCGATTTTAATTGCACTCTCTTGACTATTGGTTGTGCATAATACAATGCAAGATGGTTGAGAATTATTACTGTATTGGCTATTGGTAGTCATTTTATTTCCTCGATGGTTATATTAAGAAGCGTGCTGTAATTAATGGTAGATTAGAGACAATAATATGGAATGAGATATGAATATCTAAAAGGACATTTTTTAATGCACAAAAAAATTATTATTTCAAGTAATAATTGTATATCAAATAATAAGTCGCATTACTTGTTTTTTAATCTAAAATTGATTGTTTATTCATCTCATGTGTTTTTTTACCTGTAAATGCAATTGAAATATTATGTGTATATATCTAAAGAATGTGTTCTTTTATATCTAAAGTGTAACTAATTCGATTCAGCCTACAAAAAACAAGGTTAAATTATAAAAAAAATTGAAATTTTAGTATATTAAGAAAATTAAGATAATAAATTGAGCTATTATATGTGATAGACCTAAATACATTATAAATATGTAAAATACCAATTTAGCGAGTAAATATTTTTCTTGTGTTATTAAAAGCAAGTAAGGATCTTTTACATTCAATAATGGCATTAGCATTATTGGAAAGTTAGTAATAACCAAATTTTACAAAAAAAAGTTACTTTATTCCTGAAATAAAGTAACTAACTGATAACGATCAAAGTTTTTAGGTTCTACATTGTTAACATGATGATGTAAATCAAAATAATTATCTGAATATACTCTGTATTTCCATCTTTAGGCATGTATGGATAACTCTATGAATAAACTCACACCTTTAAAACCTGTACCAACATTAATCGCAGTTGCAATCACACTTGTCATTTGGTTTTTAATTCCAGTACCTGAGGGGGTTAATCCCAATGCTTGGCATCTTTTGGCACTGTTTGTCGGCACAATCGCCGCTATTATTGGCAAAGCTTTGCCTATTGGCGGGGTTTCTATTGTGGCTATTTCACTAGTTGCAGCAACAGGAGTCACCAACCCTGAATCAACGAAAGGCGCTATTGCTGATGCATTAAGTGGTTTTTCAAATGATTTAATTTGGTTAATCGGTATCTCGATTATGGTTTCTATGAGCTTGAATAAAACAGGCTTAGGCGCAAGGATTGGTTATTATGTTATTTCATTGTTTGGTAAAAAAACGATTGGAATTGCATATTCACTTGCGATAGCAGAAACAATTCTTGCCCCAGTGACACCAAGTAATACTGCGCGAGGAGGGGGAATTATTCACCCGATTATGCGTTCAATATCTGACAGTTTTGGGTCAAAAGCAGAAGATGGAACGGCAGGTAAAATAGGACGCTATCTTTCTTTAGTAAACTATAATATTAATCCGATTACATCGGCAATGTTTATTACGGCAACAGCGCCAAACCCGTTAATCGTCAGTTTGATTATTAGTGAAACCAGCCAAAGTAATGAGCTGACTTGGGGAATGTGGGCGATTGCGGCATTTGTTCCTGCTATTGTCTCGCTTATTTTAATGCCTCTCGTTATTTACTTTATGTATAAACCTGAAATCACCTCAACGCCTGATGCGCCTAATTTTGCAAAAGAACGTTTACAACAATTAGGGCCAGTATCATTGCCTGAAAAGATCACTTTAGGGGTATTTGGCTTACTGCTATTAATGTGGGCTGGTGTACCTGCGATGATCTTTGGGCCTGCTTATAGTATTAATGCGACAACGGCTGCCTTTATTGGACTCAGTATTCTATTGGCAACAGGCGTGATTAATTGGGATGACGTATTGAAAAATAAAGGGGCTTGGGACACTGTCGTTTGGTTCTCCGCTTTAGTTATGATGGCGAGCTTCTTAGGTAAATTAGGCCTAATTAAATGGATGTCATTAACTGTCGGAAGCACAATTGATAGTATGGGGATTAGCTGGGTATGGGGTATGCTCATCCTTGTTTTAATCTATGTCTACTCCCATTATTTCTTTGCGAGTACTACTGCGCATATTACCGCTATGTATGCGGCGTTTTTCTCTGCAGGTTTAGCATTAGGTGCGCCTCCAATGCTATTAGCACTGACACTCGCATTCTCATCATCGTTAATGATGTCGTTGACCCATTATGGAACAGGTACTGCACCCATTATCTTCGGGTCGGGGTATGCAACGTTAGGTGAATGGTGGAAAACAGGTTTTGTGATGAGTGTTGTTAACCTCGCTATTTGGTTCTTTATTGGTAGTGTCTGGTGGAAATTCTTAGGTTACTGGTAATAATACGCGGCTAACATGAGGATAAATAAAAGTCGGGCATAATTGCCCGATTTTTTATGTCCGTTGAATGCTATAATGCACTGATTATCAGGATAATTGTGCTAACGATAATCGAAACTAACATTATTTTTTTCCAGCTGATCACGGCCTTGGTATTCAGAGCATGTTGCCATAACAAATTGATTTCATCTGCATGAGCATATTTTCGTGTTTTAATAGCGAGTTTAACTTTTTTGACCATATCGTTGTCCGTTGAGACAGTATTTTTCATGATCATGGCAATTTACCTTGGTTGTAATAAGTAACAGCAATGCGTTAAGTAATATAAGAAATTGTTACGATGAAATGATTATCGCAGATAAAAAGTGAATAAAAATTGTCGAGTTTTTTTACCTATTTCCCCATTTAGGCGGAGAAACATTTGTTCTTAGAGTTTTTGCCAGAAAAAAGAGTAGATAAAAATAGAAATAACGTCATTAAGGGGAAATAAGGGGAATTTAAAGGTCATATTTACATTTTTTGGTGGGATATTTTTAATTTAAAGTTAAGTAGGTAAAGACCATAAATGTAATTGGTTTGGTTGTAAAAGCCAGTATGATATATAAACTCGCGATCAAATTTATGTAGAGGGAAACATGTATTCACAAAGGAAAGCTGAATTCTTCTTGGTATTAACCACGATGATTGCCGCTTGGGGGTGGGTTTTTTCGCGTGAAGCCGTTCAAGGTATGCCTGTTTTCGCTTTTCTGGGAACGCGTTTTTTACTTGCCGCTATTATATTGCTTCCTTTTTGCAAAGGAAAAAGAAATCGAATTCCACTGAAGCAACTCCCTAAAATATTAATGACAGGCGGTTGGATGGCACTGAATTTAGTTTTGTGGATCCATGCGGTTGCGATAACTGACTCTATTGGGGAAGGGGCTTTTATTATGAGCCTTGCGATGTTATTTGTTCCCTTAGTCGCATGGGTTATCTTGAAAAATCGACCAAGCCGATATTTTTGGGAAGCGTTGCCAGTAGCGATTATTGGGCTAGCTTGTTTAACTCTATTTAAAGCGCAGCTTGAATTTAAAGCAAGCCAGTTGTGGTTTTTAGGTGCCGCTATCGTTCAAGCGATTTATTTTTGTTATACCAGTTTGTATACCCGAATGGTGCCTCTTTTACCTTTAACAACGATACAGTTAGCCACAACAGGGATTGTGGCCTTGGTGCTTTCATTCTTTTTAGAAGAATGGCCGACAAGTTTAACCACACCAACCGTGATGTGGTTAGGGGCAAGTGTGGTTATCGCGACAAGCTTACGCTTTGTATTGCAACTTGTTGGTCAAAAAAATACCACCGCAGCCAATGCAGCGATTATTATGATCTTAGAGCCTGTAATGACAGTCTTTGTTGCTGCCATCTGGTATCACGAACGTATGCCGCTAATTCAAATCGTGGGCTGCATACTGATTTTATTTTCTTTATTTTATTACCGCTGGCGTTGTTCAAACTCATTATCTAAATAAGACTGATAGATAAAAAAACATTAATGATTGCGGATTTTTTTAAAGAAAACGACTATGATTAATAGCAAGATTTATCGATAGGGTATTAATCTTAATAAGACATTCTTATTCTGTAAATTAAGATTAATAGTGTTGAAAGTAGACAATAATTACCCAAAATAGCAAAATACTGAACAAGAGCATGCATTGTCATTTGTTTATGCATTGAAAGCTGAATGGGGAATAGGCAAAAAATGAAAAAATTAGTATTAATATTGGGTATGGCGGGTGTGATGAGCGTGTTATCAGCATGCTCCGATGAAAAATCAGAAATTGCAGAATACAAAGAAAATTTTGTGAATACTTGTGTGGTGGCTTCAGGTAACCCACAAGGCGAAACTGCAAAAGCAATTAGCGCCATTTGTGGTTGTGCATACGATAAAACGATTGAAAAATATGGTTTAAGTGAATTTAAACGTATGGACGGTGAATTGGAAAAATCAGGGAATGCAGAGCCTGAGTTCCAAAAAACAATGATTGAATTCGTTCAACAGTGTTCACAAAACGCGCGTTAATATTGCCTAACCCGCAGTGAATTATCCAACACTGCGGGTACTTATATCATTTAAATAAATTTTTAAATTGGTGGGGAGCACTGCGTAAATATTGCGGCGCTACATTAATTTGCTCGTTCAACTCAGTTGCCGCACGCCAAGGCCAACGGGGCTCAAATAAAATCCTACGACCAATGGCCACAAAATCCGCCTGATGCGTTGCAATAATCGCTTCTGCTTGTAGCGGTTCTGTTATTAGTCCAACCGCAATAACCGGCATCATGCTATGTTCATGGATAGCTTGCGCTAAAGGCACTTGATAATTAGGACTTAGCGGGATTTGTTGTTCTGGTGCAAGCCCTCCTGAAGAAACGTGAATATAATCACAGCCGAGTTCCTCTAATTGTTCACACAGTTCGATAGATTCGGGAACATCCCAGCCATTATCTAACCAATCCGTTGCGGAAATACGTACACCAACAGCAATATTAGGGCTGATAGCTTTACGCACCTCATGAAATACATTAATTAGCAAGCGGCTGCGATTTTCGAAACTTCCACCATATTCGTCTTGGCGTTGGTTTGAAATGGGAGATAAGAATTCATGCAATAAATAACCATGAGCTGCGTGGATCTCTATAACGTCAAAACCAGCTTGTTCGGCCCGTTTTGCCGCATTAATAAATTGGTGTTTAATTTCTTGGATATCATCAGTAGTTAGTTCCCGTGGCAAGGGATTATTACCAAAAGCGAGAGGGGAAGGCGCGACAGTTTGCCAACCATGGGCATCCGTTTTACTGAGGCTTTTTCCCCCTAACCATGGAAGATCACAGGATGCTTTTCTGCCTGCATGGGCAATTTGTACACCTAATCGAGCATCAGAATATTGTCGAATATCAGTGAGCATTTGTTGCATGGCTGTTGCTTGCTCGTCATTCCATAGCCCAAGATCTTTATAGGTAATCCGCCCTTCAGGCACGATAGCACTTGCCTCGACGATCACCAATGACGCCCCAGATAAGGCCAGATTCATATAGTGTGCGCTATGCCAAGCTGTTGGTAAGCCATTATTAGCTGAATACTGGCACATCGGTGGAATAATAATTCTATTTTTTAGTGAAACCAGACCCATTGCTGCAGAAGAAAAAAGGTGACTCATTAGCGAATTCCCTATTTGTAGCCTTTAGTTATCCTAATATTATACCTGAATCAATAAGCGATTTTTGTGAGATGGTGTGGTATTGATTTGAAAACAGTATTTTTTTAGAGGAGAGATAAAGAAAAAAATCAAGTCATTTAATTCATATTTGAGCAAAGAGATAAAAAGCAGATTTTCCTTTCTAACCTGCATAAAAAACAACAATTTTTTTAAAAAAATAATAGAAAAATTAAAATAAAATAGTGGTGAGAAATTATATATATCGATAATTCCACATGTTATTAATTAACTAATTAATAACCAATTCTCTTTGGCATTAATGGGCGACTATGGTTTTAATGGTTCTAATAGTGAGTTTGGCTATTTTTTTATTTTAAATAGTGATTTTAATAAGTGTAAATGAGTTGTTATTACCGCAAAAATAGCCAATGAGACTTGCGGGTAGGCTAAAGGATTTATATAAGCAAGGTACTGATACGTAATGAAATGAGTAAATTCATTCTTCAATATAATTAATGTTGAATATTGAAGGTTATCAAATTAATTACATAAAAATCATTCACCTGAAAAATATAATTCTAAGAAGGAAGCTCATGTGTTAACAATTATTGGTATTTTAATCATTGTATCGATAGTCACCTTATTAATGATGGGGAAAGTGAGCCCCATTATTGCAATGTCGTGTATTCCCTTTCTCGGCGCTTTATTAGCAGGATATTCTATCGCAGAAATATCTGTTTTTTTTGAAAGTGGTATTAATAAAGTTTCCAAAGTTGCCGCGATGTTCTTATTCGCCATCTTGTTCTTTAGTTTGATGAAAGATTTGCACATTTTTGACCCGTTAATTCGGATCATGGTCAAAATGACTCGGGGAAACATTATTGTTGTCTGTATTATGACGACACTTATTGCGGGTATTGTGCACTTAGATGGCTCAGGAGCAGCAACATTCCTTATTATTATTCCTGCACTACTCCCTTTATATCGTCAGCTTGGTATGAGCCCATATTTAATGCTGTTATTAATGTGTGCCAGTATGGGGATTATGAATATGGTTCCTTGGGGAGGCCCATTAGGTCGAGCTTCAGCTGTGACGGGTATAGATGCCTCTATTTTATGGCAGCATTTGATCCCTGTTCAATTAATCGGTATGGGCGGCGCCGTTGTATTTGCGGTTATTATGGGAATGCGTGAGAAACGTCGTATTGCTGCTGCAAAACTTAATGGTACCACGCCGTATGAAATGGATTCTTTGCTACCCGTTAGTGATGATATGGCAGATGTGACGGACACAATTCATAAACCTAAAAAACCGTTAATTAACGGTGGGTTGATTATCGCGTCAGTTATCTGTTTAGCATTTGGATTATTGTCAGCCCCCTATGTCTTCATGATAGCGCTTTCGCTAGCATTGATGGTCAATTTTCCAAATCCGAAAGATCAAATGAAAGTACTGTCACAACATGCGCCGCAGGCTCTAGGCATGGTGGCTATTATTCTAGCCGCAGGTGCATTTTTAGGCATTTTATCCGAAGGTGGTATGTTGAAATCGATAGCGATGGACTTAACCGCTATCTTGCCAATGGAATGGGTATCGAAAGTTCATATTTTTGTTGGGATTATCGGTGTACCAATGGATATTTTCACCAGTACAGATGCTTATTATTTTGCGCTGTTGCCAATAATTCAACAAATTGCGGGTACTGTAGGTGTTGACCCATCTTCAGTAGTCTACGCGATGGCAATAGGCAATAATGCAGGAACATTCGTTAGCCCGTTCTCACCAGCAGCATGGCTAGCGATGGGGTTAGCAGGTATTGATATGGGACGCCATTTGCGCTACTCATTTGGCTGGATTTGGTTGTTTAGCTTCTTTTTACTTGCTATTGGTGCAGTACTCGGTCTCTACTGATTATTCTTCATCTTTTGGTCTGTCGCGTTGTTGGTTTCAAAAGTCAACCCGAGTCACATACTTATGTATGCTCCTCGGGATTGGCTTTCTTTGCCGCCTAGCGACAGACGCAAAATCTATTGAATAACCCGCGTGCATTAGCTAAAGCATAATCTCAATGTGGCGGCGTTGTTGGCATCAAAAGTAAATCCCTAGATCGAAACTTGAATTGCCAGAATATACAAAGTAGCCAATTGAATTATTGGCTTGCTAATTATCAGATAGTTACTATGTTGGAAAATTAACGGGTGTGACATCATTTATTGGTTAATTATATCAATAAGGTTTTGTTATGCGTCGGCCGTTTTCCTCATATCATCCTATTCTTTACTGGCTGCGTGTGACTCAAAAACGTCTGGCTCGAAGATTGCACTGGGCATTTTCCTCTAAATACTATTCGAAGGCGAAATCTAGTGAACGCCTTGAATATCGCTATAACAAACACACCTCTAAATTGATCCGTAAATTGGGTGACTCAGATTTGCGTCTGCAACATAACAAAGTGATTAATTTACGAATTGCGGTGCAAGCCATGAATGGCATAACCATTTATCCAGGGGAATATTTCTCTTTTTGCCGCTTAGTTGGAAAGCCGACGGCTCGCCGTGGTTTTGTCGAAGGAATGGAACTGTCTTTTGGTGAGGCTCGCTCTGGGATTGGCGGGGGGATCTGCCAACTGAGCAATTTAATCCACTGGATGATATTGCATTCGCCATTGCAAGTCGTTGAGAGAGCCAATCACAGTTTTGATCCTTTTCCAGATGAAGGCCGTGTATTACCGTTTGGTTCAGGTGCGGCCATCTTTTATAACTACATTGATTTGGTATTTTACAACCCAACACAAAGCGCTTTTCAATTGGTATTTAATATCGCGGAGCACCAGTTAGAAGGGGAGTTATTATGTAGCGAGCCTCGTGATGTGAAATACCATATTTACCAAAAAAATCATAAATTTACTCGAGAAAAAAATATCGTTTATCGTCACAATGAAATTTGGCAGAAAGTGACAACTAAAGGCCAAGAACCCGTAACATTACAAGATAATTGCTTGTATCGTAATAAAGTTGTGGTGAAATATGCCATTGATGATAGCCAAATAATGGCGTCATAATGCCAATTTCGGTTGATATTAGGAATATATTGATAGCCTTTATCTTGACTGTTGAACTAAAATCCCCCTGAATTGAATTCTAATTGGCTAATAGGGCATTATTAGCATCCAAAAAATGAGGCCGTCACTCGGAATAGATATGTAATACCAACACTTGATTTCTCAATATTTAAAGACGCAAATCTGGCAAAGGTTTGTGATGATTTCTATTTCTTTAGAGAAAGCATGATGAATATGCAATCAAGAAAGTATGGTAGAACGTATCATTATCCGTTCTCACCTGGTACGACGAGCGACGATCGTATCAACAGTGATTGGTGGTCTCATATCCAAAATATCGATACGCTAATTCACACAGAAAAACTCGATGGCGAAAACAATTGTTTGAATCGTCATGGTGTTTTTGCGCGCTCCCATGGCGCACCAACACAATCTGCGTGGAGCCAACAAATTCGCCAGCGGTGGCAATTGATTAAAGATGATTTAGGGAATATTGAGCTATTTGGTGAAAACCTCTATGCGGTGCATTCCATTGAATATCAACATATTGAAGATTATTTTTATGTGTTTGCAGTGCGCCAAGGGGAGTATTGGCTAAGTTGGGAAGAAGTGCAGTTTTATGCAGCACTGTTTGATTTTCCTACGGTGCCACAGCTTGTATTGCCAGTAAATAAACAGATGACTGAGCAAGAGTATGCACGCTCATTAATAGCAGCAGCATCATTAGATAGCCAATTTATTGCCCATGATACTCATACAGGTCAAGCCTGTAGTATGGAGGGAATTGTTAGCCGTGATAGCCAAGGTTTTCATGTGGATGATTTTATCTCTCACGTATTTAAATATGTGCGCAAAAACCACGTAAAAACAGATATTCATTGGAAGCGCAATTGGCAAAGGGCAAAGTTAGCATTTGAGCGGCAAGGAGAGCAATCATGAGTTGGCAATTCACTAAAAACCGCGATTGGGCACAACTTGAAGCTCAGTTTGATTTTGTTCGGGATATGAAAAATGTCCCGCAAGACGTGTTGCACCATGCTGAAGGCAATGTGGCTACTCACACCCAAATGGTGCTTGCTGCACTGGAAAGTCTGCCAGAGTATCAGCAGCTTTCTGAATCCAAACAAAATATCGTCTGGGCGGCAGCGTTATTGCACGATGTGGAAAAACGCAGTACAACGCGGGAGGACGAAGAAGGGCGTATTCATTCACCGGGGCATGCTAAAAAAGGGGAGTTATCCGCACGAAATATCTTGTTTCGCCAAGTAGATACTCCATTTGCAGTGCGTGAAAAAATTGCGGCACTTGTCCGTTTTCACGGCTTACCTTTATGGTTGATGGAAAAACCTGATCCAGAACGCACTCTCTTTGCCGCTTCGCTACGTGTCGAGATGTCATTATTGTGCATGTTAGCAAAGGCGGATGCGATAGGTCGCATTTGTGAAGACAAAGCAGAATTATTAGCACGTATTGAGTTGTTCGAGTTGTTTTGCCGCGAACAAGGGTGTTGGGATAAGCCGAAAGAGTTTGCTTCTTTGGCGGGGCGTTTTCATTACTTCCATCACCAAAGGGGGATGCCAGACTATCAACCTTTTGAGGAAGAAGGCAGTGAAGTCATCATGTTGTGTGGTTTACCAGGCATGGGTAAAGATCATTTTGTGAAACAATTTTACCCACAAACTCAGATGGTATGCCTTGATGAAATTCGTCGTGAGCACAAAATTAGCCCTGCGGACAGAAATGCGCAAGGTTGGGTGGCGCAGCAAGGCAAAGAGCAGGCCAAACAGTTTTTACGTACAAAAACGGATTTTATTTGGAATGCGACCTCCCTCAGCGCGTCTTTGCGCGAAAGTATGGTGAGCTTGTTTGCTCGCTACCAAGCGAAAGTGCACATTGTGTATTTAGAAGTGCCTGATAAGCAGTGGCGTCAACAAAACCAACAGCGGAAATTTGCCGTACCAGAACAGGTGATGGAGCGTATGGCAGGTAAGTTAGAGTTACCTACCCCCGATGAGGCATATCGTGTGTCTTATTATATTAATGGGAAGTTTGTCGATTTATTCGATTGATAACATTGAATAACCTGCCCAATTAACAGGGCAGGTTAACCCAATTACAGCACAAACACATCCCCTTCAAAAAGCTTACGTGCGGTGCGAATTATTGATGCTTGTAGCCCTTCAGGAGAATCCCCCTGTTGGTTCAGGGTAACTTCAAATTTGCCACTTAAATGCTCAATCGCAATGTTTTTCATATCCACAGATTGAACATAACGCTGTGCAATGTTATCTGGCAAAATCGTGCTGGTGGCGATAGCAATTGCCCCTGTTACCGCCAGTGCGCCGTGGCATTTTTGCGGCATAAAATAACGGACGCTTATGGTGCCGCCTTGGGTAGCGGGCGAAATTAAAATGGGTTTTGGGATCACTTTTTTTGTGACATCACCTAACCCCATCATGGCACCTGCTTTAATGCGAATTGACTCGAGTTGTTGCATAAATGCGTTGTCGGATTCTAATTCTGCGGCACTTTCATAACCTGTTTTATTTAATTGTGGCGCATCGATTAAGACGATGGGAACCGCCATATCAATGCAGCTGACTTCAATGCCATCAATGGTATCGATGGCATTACCCGTTGGTAATAATTTCCCCGTTTTGGCACCGCTAGCATTTAAAAAGGTGAGGGCGATAGGCGCCGCACTGCCTGGCACACCTGCAATTTGGGTATTTCCTTCATATTGTACTTGACCATCAGGGGTCTGTACGGTGGAATTGACAAAGGTTTCAGTGTTGACATTACGAACGCGGACGGTAGTCACGTTATCAGTGATAGGGACTAACCCTTTTTCGAGGGCAAAAGGGCCAACGGCACACAACATGTTGCCACAATTTGGGGCAGTATCGACAATACGCTCAGTAATAGCAACTTGGGCAAATAAATAATCGACATCCGCATCAGGATGCTCAGAGTGACTGATAATGGCGACCTTACTGGTCTGTGGGCTTCCTCCACCAATGCCATCAATCTGCAAAGGATGACCCGAACCCATAATATCTAAAATTAATTCATCACGTTCTTTGATATCAGTTGGCAATGAGTCCGCCAATAAAAATACACCTTTTGATGTGCCGCCGCGCATAAGGGTGCATGGGATTTTTTTCATAAGCTTATATCCTCGTCATATTTCGGTCTGTAGCGGTGTTGGCTGCAATCGACAACCCAAGTCACATACTTATGTATGCTCCTTGGGATAGTCTCATTTGCCGCCTAGCCACAGTCCGAACTATTTAGAGGATTACTTTGGATTCTCGTCATATTTCGGTCTGTAGCGGTGTTGGCTGCAATCGACAACCCAAGTCACATGTTATTCAAGCCGCAGCGTTGCTGACTACGCTTATTCGTATACTGGTGTGTGTTCCTTGGGATATTTAGAAAGCCTTCATTCTGTTTTACGCACCATCGTTAACGCGAAATAGTCATTGTCAGATTTAAAAAAGGGGCACAATTGATATTGTACCCCATTGAATAATTTAGTGATTGATTAGAATAGAGCGCATTAAATCAGACCCATGCTAATCAAGATTTCCCACCAACCTAAACCGATAGTCATGTGGACGAATAAGCTAACGAATGCGACTAATCCACCGATGATCCACCAAGAACGAATATCGTTGTAGCCTGCACCGAATACGATTGGTGCTGCGGCACCACCGTAGTGCGTTACGCTTCCGCCGTATGCGTTAGAGAACAGTAAGCCTAATGCCAGTAACATTGGAGGTGCACCTGCGACCATACCTACAGTGGCAAATACAGGCACCATCGCGGCAACATAAGCACCACCTGATGCGAACAGGTAACGAATGGCGACACTGATAAACATGATAACAAAGAAAGCTAACATGGCTTGGTCACCGAAAGAGAGGTACTGACTCATGGTGTCGGCTAACCATTTAAAGAAGCCCGCTTTAGTGAGAACGCCTGACATACTGATGATACCGCCGTACCAAATCAGGGTGTTCCAACCCCCTTTGTTTTTCAGCACATCATCCCATGTGACAACACCTAAAATTAAGGTTAATGCCATGACAGCGATAGCGACACTGGATGCACTCACACCGATAAGGTCAGAGAAAATCCAGCCACACAGTGCGATAACGAAGATGATAGCCAACAGTTTTTCACGCATCGTCATTGGGCCTAAGTCTGCTAAGCCTTTTGCTGCGATCTCTTTGTTATTCACCTTTTTGAGTTCAGGTGGATACAGCTTATAAATCATCAGTGGTGTCAAAATCAGCATAATTAAGCCAGGAACCGATGCCGCGAGTGCCCATCCACCCCAACTTAAATGAATGCCCATAATGTCACTCATCATGGCTAATGCTAAAGCGTTTGGTGCCATTGCTGTTAAGAACATATAGCTGGTCGTTTTGGTCACCATGTATACGTTGACTAACAAGTAGTGGCCTGCTTTGCGAGGGCTTTTTTCAGGATCAGAACCTAATGCTACTGCCACGCTGTTTATGATTGGGAAAACAATCCCACCCGCACGAGCGGTATTCGATGGCGTTGCTGGGGCAATAATTAAATCAAGGATCGCAGTGACATAACCAAGGCCTAATGTAGTGCCGCCCAATTTACCAATCAAAATGTACGAAAGGCGTTTACCCAAACCTGTAATAACAAATGCAGCACTCAGCGTAAATGCCGCAAATACCAGCCATGTTGTCCCTGATGCATAACCACTTAAGACTTCACTGGCTTTAACATCTTTCGTACCTGTTACACCAATTATGACGGCGCTTGCGGCAATAGTGGCTAACAAAATAACAGGTTCTGAATAAGGTTTTAATACCAGTCCAACAATAGCTGCGAGGTAAAGACCAAATAATAACCACGCGATATGCGGTAACCCCGCAGGAGTCGGTATTAAGGCGATAATGATTGGAATTGCTATCAGAAGTAGCAGTTTCCAGATTTTGTCTTTTGGCATAGGCTTGATCCTTAACGAAATTAAAACTTGAATATTATGAATTCGGTTTTTCGTCATATTGGAGGTATAGCAATGCCTTAATAGGAATAATGATTTTGATATTCATTGTCATTATTTAGCTATTTCCAATATGTTATAAATTCTTTAAATCAATAACTATTACTTAATTAAATATATTTTTATTAATCTTTATTAATTAAATTATTGAATGGGTTCCTGTGTTGGTGAACATATAAGTTGTTTTAATTTTTAATGCTAAATACCGAAGCCTTGTCTAGGCAGACGGGCAAAAAACCACGTTAAAATTAATAAATCTGCGCTACCACCTGGGCTTAGATTCTTTTCAATACAGTGCTGGTCAAATTGTTTTACTTTGACTAAATCATCAGGATGATTAATCCCCTCTTGCAATAATTTGGTTGCTTGCTGTTTTACCCAAATTAAACCATTTAAGCCGCCACGATTTGCAATATTGGTGTCATCATTAATTTTCATTAATAGAATTAACGTATTTATTAAAGCTATTTCAGCATCCTGTTGCGCCGCTAGTTGCTGTAAATAAAAGGGCAATGAATGGTTGATAACTAGCGAGTAGCCACCTTCAGCTTCCCCTCGTGCTCCAGTAAAACCAAATTGTTGATATAAACGTTGGCCAGCTGTTGGAGTATCCGTAGGTTGCATCAATTCAGCGCAAATTCCTTGGCACATCCCTGCAACTAATTGGCTAATCGCAACTGGTGTCACGGTTTGCTGTAATGCGGCTAAGCGACCAATTGCGGTTAATACTAAACCTAATGAAAAAATGCTGCCTTTATGGGTATTTACACCTTGAGTAGCTTGGAACATGGCGGTTTCACACGCCATCCCGATAGTTCTAATTTTGCTTAAAACCTGTTTAATCGGTAGATTTTTATATTGTGTGCCAGCCTGAATAAATAGTGGAAAAAATTTGGCGATGGCATTGGCACTTAAATGAAAATCCGTTAGCGCCATATCTTTATGAGCGCCTGTATTGTGTTTGTCTACTAAACCTGGTTTTGGGGTTAAGTTCACTTCAGCGAGCATGGCTTGCCAAGCTAACTGGCTGTAATAGTGAGTAAGCTGGTCACTTAGGGTTTGTGAGTAGTTAACAAGTTTCATGGGCTAGCTCCGCTATGCGAGAAAGAATATCTGCCAAGGGATGAGCGCGATGACGAGCACAGATTTTGGCTTCTTTTTCACAAATTAAACAACGCCTTGCAGGTAGATTTAATTGACCACGTGAATATTGTTTTCCTTGTGCATCAAAGACATCAAAATCCCATAAACGTCCCACTGGGGAGCGTTCTTCGGCCTCAATTAATGTCTTTTTGACTTCAATGGCATCAGCATCAACGGCGACTAAACATTCAGGCCCCGTGCTTAATGCCCATGATTGTTGAGATAAAAGTACCCACTGCCTGCGTAAAGCAACTTGTTTAAGCGCATTTAGGCCCTGATTAAACACATGTCTAACAAGGGAGTTGTCTTTGACAGCCCCTGGGAAAACGACAGTAAATGAAATCAAGGTTACCTGATGGAGACCAATCCATTGTTGCTGGCGTGCCTGACGGGCATCACGGCTTGCCAACAGCTCAGGTAAGGAAATTTCAAATTGCTCTTGAGTATCAGGCAGTGGGCAAAACATAGTTACTCCTTCACTTGATGAACAACATCAATCACAGAGCCATCACGGTAACGCACGACGGCAACGACTTTATCTGTAAATTCAATAGGGTTAGGTGTTCCCGTGAGTAACTGAGCGCGTTCTCTTAACCAGCCAATTGAAACCGTTTTGATACCTTGGCTTTCTAATTGCTGCTTCAATTCAGGTCGTGCAGGGTTTACGGCAATACCATGGTCGGTCACTAAAATATCGACGCTTGACCCTGGGGTAACGCAAGTCAGGACTTCATCAACTAACGTTGGGATACGACCGCGCACTAATGGCGCAACGATAATGGATAATTTCGCAGCGACTGCGGTATCACTGTGACCACCCGATGCACCGCGGATAACACCATCAGAACCTGTTAACACATTGACATTAAAGCGTGTATCAATTTCCAGAGCACTGAGTACGACAACATCGAGCATGTCGACAGAAGCACCTTTAGAGTCAAAGCACGCGTATTGATTGGCACTGATTTCAATATGATTTGGGTTACGAGCAAGAGACTCTGCTGCCGCTTTATCAAAACTTTGTACGTCTAATAATTTGCGAATTAAGCCTTTTTCATGCAAATCAACGATGGTTGATGTGATACCGCCAAGGGCAAAGCCTGCGGTGATATTGTGGCGGCGCATTTTGTCCTCAAGGAAGCGAGTCACGGCAAGGGATGCGCCCCCAGTACCCGTTTGTAATGAAAACCCTTCTTTGAAGAAGCCTGATTT
This sequence comes from Providencia sp. SP181, assembly GCF_050446505.1. Taxonomy (NCBI): domain Bacteria; kingdom Pseudomonadati; phylum Pseudomonadota; class Gammaproteobacteria; order Enterobacterales; family Morganellaceae; genus Providencia; species Providencia sp. SP181. Next base: position 602,784 of record NZ_JBBPXM010000001.1, on the reverse strand, counting down.
TTCAATAACATCAGCGGCAGTACGCGCAATCAGTAGTTCTCTTGGGTTTGAGGTCATACGGGTGGCATCAGCACCGATTTTTTCTGCATCACCGACACGTTTAACCTTAACGATATAGTCGACCTCATCTTGCTTGATGCTGGACGGGTTGTGTGGATAATCCAATATCTCTTCGGTTAGCATGACGACTTTATTCGCCGTTTCGGCATCAATTTTAGCGTAGCCTAACGAGCCACAGCTGGCGGTACCTGTATATCCGTTAGCATTACCGTATTCGTCGCAAGATGGCACACCAATGAAGGCGACATCAATACGCAGCTCGCCATTGTGCACAAGGTTTGCACGGCCACCATGAGAATGAATTTGCACTGGCTCTTCAAGTTCGCCACGAGAAATCGCTTCAGCCAGTGGACCACGAATACCTGAGGTATAAATCTTACGAATGACACCGTGACGAATATGTTCGACCAGCGGTGAATGGCATGCACTTAAGGAACTGGACGCTAATGTCAGATTACGAAAGCCCATTTCGGCAATCACTTGCATGACCATATTGACCGTCAGATCGCCGCCACGAAACGCATGGTGAAACGAAATTGTCATGCCATCTTGCAAACCTGAGCGGCGAATAGCCACTTGTAAGTCATCACATAGCTTGCGGTTTCTTGGTTTTTGAACTTGTTGTTGGACTTTACCAATATCTTTAAATTCACGTAATGCTTCATCGCTTTTAGGTTGTAGGTAAGCACTTACGCGTGTTTGACGTTGAGTATTTGTTGTCATTTTTTGCCTCACTCTTCCCGAATTCCAGATAATGCCGCGCGAGATAATACTAAGCGGGCTCTGTCAATGACTGGGCCATCAACCATTTTTCCGTTTAATGACACCACGCCTTTACCCTCAAGGGCTGCGGAATCTGCGGCATCAACAACACGTTGAGCATGGTCGACTTCTTTTTGAGTTGGCGCATACAAGTTATGGAGTAACTCAATTTGTCTTGGGTTAATTAATGATTTGCCATCAAAGCCGAGTTGTTTAATGTGTGCGGCTTCGCGTAGGAAACCTTCTTCATTATTTGCATCAGAATAAACGGTATCAAAGGCTTGGATACCTGCTGAGCGTGCGGCTTGTAAAATGGCGCACCGAGCATAGAGGAGTTCAACGCCGTCAGGAGACCGCTCGGTGCGCAAATTGCGGACATAGTCCTCGGCACCTAATGCGATGCCAATAAGTCTTGGTGATGCGTGGGCGATATTCACCGCTTCTGTGATCCCCATCGGTGATTCAATCGCTGCTAATAAACCTGTGCTACCTTCTTCACGACCACAACTTTTTTCAATACGTAATATTTCAGTTTCGATATCGGTGACATCTTGAGCAGTATCTGTTTTTGGTAAACGCACAATTTTTGCGCCGCCACGAACAACAGCTTCAAGGTCAGCAACACCAAAGGCAGAATCTAAAGCATTCACACGAACAATAGTTTCAATATCGGCATACAAAGGGTGCTGTAATGCATGATAAACCAAGCGACGTGCGGTATCTTTTTCGCGTAATGTCACGGAGTCTTCTAAGTCAAACATCAGCGCATCTGCTTTATAAATAAACGAGTTGCTTAACATCGCCGCATTTGAACCAGGAACGAAAAGCATGCTTCTGCGTGTACGTGATTTTTGTTCTGGTGTCATTATTTATTCTCCCATGGCAAATAATCGATATCACAAGCACGAGCGAGTAGGGCTTCCAAACGCGCTTTTAGTACACACTCTAATGCACCTTTATCATCGACGATGATTTGAGCACCTTGAATATCATGCTGAACTATCATTTCCTGAACGATACTGGCGATAGCATCACCAAATTGTTTTTCAACACTGCTGGTTATTTGCACGGAAACTTCTTGAGTATCTTCTAGCGGTTCTATTCGAACCATGACATCACTTGATTCAAGTGTGCCAGCAACGGCTGCATGTTTAATCTTCATATTTCACCTATAGCTAATTCAGAACTTTCGATGCGGTTTGTCGTTGATGTTGCTTGATTAGCGAGCATCTCTTGTAAATATTGATATGTCGCGTCAGGCACAATCGCCTTAATAGCCGCAAGATCTTTTTTAGCGAGTAGTCTTCTAACTTGTGAGGCGGAGACCGCCGTTCCGTTGATGACTGTTCGCGGAAATTCAACGAGTTCTATAGGAGGAAAATTCATCGCATCCGTTTCAAGCCAATAGCGCATGTCTTGGTTATATTGGTTGGTGACTTGGCAAAATGGCTCTGATCCGACGAATCTATGGGTTATCCCCAATGCAGGGGCAATATATTGGCGAAAAATCTTAATATCGATTTCGGTATAACAGTTATTGGCTACCGTTTTGTCTTTAATAAAGTAACAAGGGAACGTTGCCCGAGAAATAATATATTCAGAACCACGGTGAATGGTGAGGTTCTCAATACCTTTTGTACCTGCTTCAATTAAGTTCAGTCTGACTTTATAAGGGAAGCGAGAGGTATCCTCTTTAACAACAAATAAGTGGAGCCAATCACAGGCTTTAGCTGCTTGTTCGATTAAATAACGGTGGCCTAAGGTAAATGGGTTGGCATTCATTACGATGGCCCCAATTTTTTTACCGTCGACACGCTGTGCTTTTAAACTTTGAATATAACGTTTTAGATAACAGCAACTATTTTCCATCAATACCATCACATCAGGCACAGTCGCTATAGTATGAAAACCGCATTGCTGGAATAGGTTTTCATTTTGAAATTTAGTATAAATAAACAAATGAGTTGTATTATTTTCGTAAGCAAGATTAACAAGCTCGGTTGCTAATTTTAACGCGAGACCTTCACCACGAACGTCATCGCTAATTGCTACGCATTTAATAACGTTTTTTGCCAGCCCACCACACGCGATTAATTCCTCATTACGGGTTATCGTAATGAAAACGTCAATGCTTGCATCAAGCTCTAAATCATTTTCCTTTAAAAACTGAGTTATTTCAGCAAGTTTCCTGTTCTCATGACGTTTTACCTGATTAAACGTTATGTTTTCGAACATAATAGTATCCTGCATCTCTTTTAGAGATGTTTTTAAAATGTTGCTAATGTTAAAATTAATTAAATAAGTGTTTTTTGGTTTTTCTTATTCTTAAAAATATAAACTCTTATTTAATTACCTTTTTCAAGATTAATATTAAAGGTCCTATATTTAATATATTTGACCTATTTCATGTTTCTAAAATGAGTTTGTATTTGTTTAATGGTTTTAATGTTTTTAATTATTCGATATGTGCTTTATTACTTGGTTTTAATGTGTTTAATTAATAATATGTGTATTATGTCTCTAGCTTATATTTCTAATATCAATTATTCTGTGATTTCTACTGTAACAAGTTTTTTACTTTTCAGTTGGTAACAAGAGCCTATATGAAAAAAGAGCATGCTTTCTCTACATTGACAAAAGTAAACTCAATTTCCTTTTCAGTGCGAGTTTTCTTTCTTCTATTGGTTGTCTCGTTATTTTTGACGTTAGGGCTAGGTAAATATTTTACGGATACGGCTGAAAATAGGATGATGGCGAATATTCGCTCGTTAGCCATGAGCCAAGCAAAGCTGATTGCATCAATGGATGGCGTGATTGAATCCGTTAAACACCGTGATATTCAACAACTGAAAATTATTGCAGATAAACTAAACCAAGATTCTGATTACGACTATGTCGTGATTGGCGATGAAAATTCCATGCGGCTTTATCATCCGAACAGTGAAAAAGTCGGCTATAAAATGCAATGGAATAAGCCAGGGGCGCTTGAAAGTGGTGAAAGTTATTTTATTGGTGGGGAAGGGTCCATTGGTAATGCCATGCGAGCAAAAACGCCAATATTTGATGAAGATGGAAAAATTATTGGTGTTGTATCCATCGGTTATCTAACCAATAAGATAGACACTTCTCGTAGCGAGCTGTTTGTCCAAACGGGAGCAACTTTTCTTGGCGTTCTGGTCATTTTATTATTTCTTTCCTGGGGATTTACGCGATTAATTCAACGGCAAATGCTGGGGATGGAACCTGAAGAAATTACGCAGCTAGTTCTTGTGCAAAAGGGAATATTTGATGCTGTTTTTGAAGGGATCATCGCGGTAAACCAGCATGGGCAAATTATTAATATTAATTCCAATGCACGAAAGATGTTGTCTTTAAGTAAACCAACAGGGCAACTTATTGGTAAATCAATCTCAGAGCATATTTCGCCTGCTGATTTTTTTACCGTAGATATTGCTACGATTCAACATGATGTATTGTGCGAATTTAATGGATTAAATGTGATAGCTAATCGAGTTGCAATTTGGGACGAAAATCACCTAATTGGCGCAGTAATTAGTTTCCGCAGTCAAAATGATATTGAATCATTAAATTCCCAATTGACACAAGTACGCCAATACGTAGAAAATTTGCGTACTCTGCGGCATGAGCATCTAAATTGGATGTCTACGTTGAGTGGTTTATTGCAAATGAAAGAATATGATCAAGCGCTTGCATTAATTAAAGGTGAGTCTGAATCTCAGCAACAACTTATAGATTCGTTACGTGAACAGTTCTTTGATAAGCAAGTTGCTGGGTTATTGTTTGGTAAGTATCACCGTGCAAAAGAATTGGGCTTACAGTTGGTTTTTACACCAGGCAGCCAGCTTCATGTATTGCCTGAGTCCTTAAATAGTACAGAATTTTGTGCCATATTAGGTAATTTGCTCGATAACGCATTTGAAGCCAGTTTGAAAAATAACCAGGGTAATAAACAAGTGGAGTTATACCTTTCCGATGAAGGAAGGGAGATTGTCATTGAGGTTGCAGATCAAGGATGCGGTTTCCCTGCAGAAATTCAAGACAAATGGTTTGAGCGCGGAGTGACAACGAAAACCGAAATGACGGAAGGTCATGGTATAGGGTTATATCTTGTTGCTTCTTATATTAAACGCTGTAATGGCGCGGTAATTATTGAAGAAAATCAGCCGCATGGTACAGTATTCTCAATTTTTATTCCGAAAGTGAAGATATAAAAATGATTAAGATAAAAATCCTCATTGTGGAAGATGAGCTGCTTTTAGCAGAGATGCACGGCGAGTACATTAAAGCATATCCAGCTTGTGACAAGGTTTGGTTGGCAGGTAATTTAGCTGAAGCCAGAAAAATGATTGAATACATGAAGCCAGATTTGATCTTACTGGACAACTATTTACCTGACGGCAAAGGAATCGATCTCGTTCATGAATTAATTCAAGAACGAAATAGTGCTGATATCGTATTTACGACAGCAGCGAGTGATATGGAAACGGTGACTGAAGCCATTCGTCTTGGCGTTTTTGATTATTTGGTTAAGCCAATAGCGTATGAACGTTTAGGCCAAACATTGGATAGATATATCCAGCGTAAATCTGTTTTACAAACCAACAGTAAAACGAACCAGAGTAAAATCGATGATATGTTTAATACTTATGCACGCGGTGAATCCAAAGAGGAACTGCCGACAGGTATTGATGTGATCACGTTGGAAAAGGTTTTAGCATTGTTTGCCGATCTTGAAGCGGAATATACCGCAGAAAGCATTGCAGAAACGATTAAACTTAGCCGCACAACGGCAAGACGCTACTTAGAGTTCTGCTTAGCAAAAAATAAGATTGAAGCTGAGATAGAGTATGGGAAGGTGGGACGCCCTCAAAGGATCTACCGCGGTCGCCCCTAATCTTCTTCATATTCCACGTTGTAGGGGTGTTGGCTGCATGCGATGACTCGGGTCACATACTTCTGTGTGCTCCCCGAGTTCCCCTTATTGACTGCCTACCTGTAATTTGAACTATCTAGATGATGTTCTTATATTCAATAAAATATCGCTTAATATAAAAAACTACAAAATCATTAATTTAAAGCCATTTTTATTATTTCTAATAGTTAGGGTAGTATTTTATGTTTTTAATTAAATTTTCATGAGTTAGATGAAAATAATTTAACACTAAAAAATTATATTTTAGACTAAATCAATATTAATCCTTATTTAATTTTGATTATAGGATGTGATGACCATTTAAACACAGGGTCATTATTTATATGTCTATAACAACTAAAGAAAATAAAATAACACCAAAAGAAAGGAAGTATGCATTAGCATCATTTATTGGTACAGCTATCGAGTGGTATGACTTTTATATTTATAGCACTGCATCCGCATTAATTTTTTCAACATTATTTTTTTCAAAAAGCACGGACCCATCTGTTGCATTACTTTCCTCATTTGCGGCATATGGTGTGGGCTTTTTTGCCCGGCCATTAGGCGGTTTTATTGCGGGGCATGTTGGCGATAAAATTGGGCGAAAAAAAGTACTTGTTTACTCATTACTTTTAATGGGCGTGGCGACATTTATTACTGGGTTGATCCCGAGTTTTGATTCAATAGGTATTTATGCCATTGTTTTGCTTGTGATTATTCGCCTGCTTCAAGGTTTAGCTAGCGGTGCTGAGTGGGGTGGCGCGGCGTTATTAGCGGTTGAACATACGAAACCGCAGCGTAGAGGGTTTATTGGTTCATTTACTCAGATTGGCTCAGCAACAGGTATGTTACTGGCCTCAGCTGCATTTTTAGTTGTAAAATCAACAATGTCAGAAGAGAGCTTTTTAACTTGGGGTTGGCGTATTCCATTTTTCGTTAGCATTATTCTTGTCGTCATCGGGCTGATTATTAGGCTAAAAACAACGGAATCAGATGAGTTTCTCGCGCTTAAAAAGTCAGGGAAAATACAAAAATACCCATTAATTGAATTAATTAAAAATCATAAAAGATCAGTTTTTATTACGATAGGTTTACGATTAGCGCAACCTGCAATGTATGCAATATTAACGACATTTATTTTAAGTTATTTAAAATTAAAGAACCAAGATACCAGTATTGTATTAACATCAATTATTATTGCATCAGCGGTTTCAGTATTAACAACCCCTTTTTGGGCACTTTTGTCAGATAAAATAGGCAGAAGGATCCCCGCATTCTTTGCATTAATTAGTATTGGCATTGCAGTATGGCCATTCTTCTATTTCTTAGATAATGGTAATTTATTTTATTTACCTTTAGTCATGACTATTTTCTTGGCATTATTTGATGCTGCGATTTATAGCATTGGTGCCGCTTGGTTTGCTGAACAATTTCCTGTTGAAGTTCGGTACAGTGGTGTCTCCGTGGGCTATCAAGTTGGTACTTTGTTATCAGGTGGATTAACGCCATTTATTGCGACTGCATTATTACAATATAATAATCAGAGCCCTTATTTAGTTTCTTTATATATTTCAGCGTTATGTTTTATTAGTTTGATTGCAGCATATAAGGCAAATGACCCTATTGCGAAGCAACCAAAAGGTAAGACGCCAGATTTAACAAAACAAGAAGCGGTTTCATTATAATTTAAACGAATAGGAAATATCATGGCAAAATCTACCTTTAACATCGCTGAGCTGGATAAAACCCAAATACAGACGCGTAATTTTCGTGAATTATCGACGGGAAGTTGGAATAATGAAACAATAAGCGCAAAAAATAAGCATTTAATTGCGGTTGCAATTGCTCAAGCGACAAATTGCCAGCATTGTTTATTGCACCATGCCAAAGCGGCGCAGCAAGATGGTGCTTCTTTTGATGAAATCGCTGAAATCTCCTATTTAACAGGTGCGTATAATATTGCCGGTGATAGCCTTTTGGCATTAGATGCAAATCTATATTTAGATGAAGATAAAAGCGGAATATCTAAATATTATATTTCTCCCAAAGCTCTTACTTATGTCAATCAACAGCTTGATGCTATTTTTGTAGCAAGAGAAATTAAAATATTAGCGCTATTTGGTATTGCCAAATATAAGGGCAATAGAGCTCTCGCTGATCACCTATTAACGTTAGCTCACAAAAATGGCGTTGATGAGAATAGAATTACAGAAGCATTGTTGGTTGTTGATATTTTAAGCTCAGGTATTGTTTATTCTAACAACCAAGATATTTACCAATATTTATATGCTAGATCCTAAGCGACGGTACTAAACAACAGTACTAAACAACGTGTGGCTCTCTTTGAGAGCCACACGCCACTGCGTTATTTTTTATTCTTCAGATTATTTTCCAAAATCAGTACTTTTTTCTCAGCGCGCTCATTGCCTTTTGCCGCAGCCAATTTGTACCAGCGTAACGCTTTAATATCATCTTGCTCAACACCCATGCCATATTGATAGCAGGCGCCGCTTGCGTACTGTGCATCGGCACTATTTTGTTGAGCGGCTTTAATAAACCAGTGGCAGGCTTTAGCTTGGTCGGCCTTGATACCGTCACCTCGTGCATAAATTAATGCTAAATTAAATTGCGCAGACACTTCCCCTTGTTTGGCGGCGAGTGTTAACCATTTAATCGCTAATTGCGTATTTTTTGGGATTCCTTGACCCGTAAGGTACAACATACCGAGGCTATTTTGTGCAGGAGAAAAATCAAGTTCAGCCGCTCGCGTGAAATAATCAAACGCTAATGGATAATCGATTTTATCATACATACCCGTAGCGGCTTGATACCCGAGCAAATAGAGTGCTTGCGGGTGGTTTTCTTTAGCGAGCGTTTGGTAAATTTTTTGTGCTTTTTTCGGGTCTTTTGTCTCAGCTTTGCCTTCTTCATACCAATAAGCAAGGGTCAACATCGCGGCGGGGAAGTGCTGTGCAGCGGCTTTTTGTAGCCATTGCTCTGCAATTTTTGGGTTTTTATCTAAAATATTGTCAATGCCATGTAGTGTGTACTCAGCCATATTCATTTGACCAATAGGGTCGCCATTCTCAGCCGCTAATTTCATCCAATGCAGCATTAATTTTTCATCTTTAGGGACACCAGAACCTTCCTGGTATATCAGTGCCAAGTTAATTTGAGCTTTACTAAAGCCTTGATTAGCAGAAAGAAGATACCACTTTAAGGCATCGCTAAGCTGTCCATGAGATTGGTAAAACATCGCTAAATTGAATTGAGCTTCAGCTTGCCCTTGAGTGGCAAGTTCAATCAGTGATTTTTCATCCAGCGGTGTGCTAACTTTTTCCGCGAAAGCCGAAGGAATGAATAAACAGCTTATCAAAAATAAGGGTAAAAAATTTTTTTTCACAGGGATTTCCTTCGAGCTATATTTCTTAAAAAATCATTTAAGGTAAATTATCGTGTTGCTGAGTTCAGTGCAATCATTTGGTTGATTGTACATTATTATCAATAAATCAAATGGTTAATTATTGCCATCAAAAAAGATGCAGAAAAAATAAAAAAAAGATGAACTTTTTTTGAAGTACATAGGTCTTAATAGTAACTATATTTCTGTTTGCTTGCGTAAACATTCATATATTTACCCTCATCATTCATTTCTTTACACGAAGTAATGTAATAATGCACCTACGTAGTGATAGTTTGAATTTAGCAAAAAGATCCTTGAGTAGAATGCATTATGCCCAGTTTATTTACTGGGCTTTTTTTTGTCTAAAATTCCTGAGCAACATCCTTTCATGACGATATCGCCACTTTCCAATTTATAAAATGCCTTTTTCCCATTGAGATTATCCCCAAGTTAACGTGAGGATACAGAGTTAATGTGGTATGACATATTCCATGAATATAATTAAAATATGGAATAATATCCTTAACATTAGAGAAACAACTGATTAATTAGTAGTCGATAATAATATTGGTATTTTGTAAAAAATTGAAGTTAATCACGATAATAATTCATTGATGTAGTAATTAATACTGGCTAATTCTATAGTTTTGGTGCATAAATAACGTATATGGCTTAATTGATTATCTAGTTCTTGGCGGGATATCTACCGGTTAATGTTGAATAAATAATCAAATATGCTTTAACTCATTGAATTTTATGTTTGAGATCCATAAACAAGTTTACACACGGTTTTGTTTGTTTTGAGGTCAGGGAATGACGCTCTTCTAATTTGTAGTGAGCCCTTCCAACGTTAATTCTTGAGATCATAACAATGCGAGAGCGCAACGAGCGCTCCGTGGTTTTTTTGCATATGTACAGGTTGTACTAGAGGTAACTTGTGTCCACAACAAATAATAAAGAGGAAGTCAGTCTTAACGCGTTTAAGCAACCTCGCTCGTTCTATCTCATCTTTTCTATCGAACTCTGGGAACGTTTTGGTTACTACGGTTTACAAGGTATCCTGCCTATATACCTGAGCCAAGTTCTCGGCATGTCAGAAACCGAATCCATCACCTTATTCTCTGCATTTGCAGCATTAGTTTATGGCTTTGTTGCAATAGGTGGTTGGTTAGGGGATAAAATCTTAGGCACAAAACGCGTTATCGTTTTAGGGACACTGACCTTAATTGCAGGGTATGCATTTGTCGCTTTCTCAGGGCATGATGTGTCAATGGTGTATGTAGGGCTTGCAACTATAGCAGTGGGTAATGGTTTATTTAAGGCAAATCCGTCTTCTTTATTATCAACCTGTTATGAAAAAGATGACCCACGTTTGGACGGCGCGTTTACCATGTATTACATGTCCGTAAACATCGGTTCATTCTTCTCTATGATTGCAACGCCTTGGTTAGCCAAACACTACGGTTGGGACGTTGCGTTCTCTCTGAGTGTCGTTGGTCTTATCATTACATTGATTAACTTCTATATGTGCAAGAAATGGGTTTCTCAGCATGGTTCGAAACCTGACTTTGCGCCAGTAGTGATTTCTCGCTTAGTGGCAACTGTGATTGGTGTAGTGGCATTAATTGCCATTTCTACATGGTTGCTGCATAACTTAGGTGTTGCACGTACAGCTTTAGCAATCATTTCTTTAGGGATTTTAGTTATCTTCATTAAAGAAACGCTCGCTTTAAAAGGTACTGCGCGTCGCCGGATGATTGTTGCATTAATTCTGATGTTAGAAGCAATAGTTTTCTTCGTTTTATATAGTCAAATGCCGACCTCATTAAACTTCTTTGCATTGCATAATGTTGAGCACGAAGTTTTCGGTTTTTCAATTGAACCTGCACAGTACCAAGCATTGAACCCATTATGGATTATGATTGGTAGCCCAATTTTAGCGGCAATTTATAACAAAATGGGTGATAATTTGCCGATGCCTCATAAATTTGCGATTGGGATGGTTCTGTGTTCTGCGGCATTCTTAGTACTGCCACTAGGTGCTAAATTTGCTAACGAAGCGGGTATTGTGTCTGTCCAATGGCTGGTGATTTGTTACGGTTTCCAAAGTATTGGTGAGCTGATGATTTCTGGTCTGGGCTTAGCGATGGTAGCTCAATTAGTACCACAGCGTTTAATGGGCTTCATTATGGGTGCTTGGTTCTTAACGAACTCTGCGGCTGCCTTTATTGCAGGGTATGTTGCCTCGATGGCCGCAGCGCCAGAAGGCGAACTGACCAGTAAAGTCGAATCATTAGCTGTATACAGTGATGTATTCTTGAAGATAGGCTTAGTGACTGGGGCGATTGCGATTATTATGGTGTTAACCGCACCAATGTTAAATCGTATGACGCTAGACCGCGCTGAGTAATCAATTAAAAAAGGGCCACGAGGCCCTTTTTTAATACCATCAAAAAGTTAGTTAAAATAGCGGTTATTGATTATCTTTAACGAACGAGAACGTCCATTAACCAGAAGGGTATTCGAAATACGACTATAGGCATCTGTTGAAATACCTCCCATTAAAACTGTTGGTGTAATTGCAGTAGCAGCAAAAATGACATCGTCCGTATTAACCATTTGCTCTAACGATAAAATCTCACCAATTTCGATGCCCATTTGTTGGCAACGTATCGCTTCTTGTATGGCGAGCAGTTTATTTTCATCGCTATCACCTTTTGCTTTATCTCGAGCGATCAACCTAGCTTGCATATCGCCACCTAACGCTCGTGCAATTGCTGCGCTGATGATACCTTCTGGTGCTCCACCTGTACCATACATCATATCAATTGGATGTTCTGGAAGTATTGTTAGTAATGAGGCTAGAACATCACCGTCAGGAATGGTAATTACATTAGCGCCAAAATTACGAATGGTTTTGATAATGTGTTCATGGCGCGGTTTATCTAAAACAGCAATGGAAAGATGCGAAATGGGTTTATTCAATGCAGATGAAAGAAACTCAAGGTTTTTTTCAAGCGGGTGGCTTAAATGAACGGCACCTTTTGCCGCCGCTCCAACAACGAGTTTTTCCATATACATATCAGGAGCCTGAAGTAATGAGCCTGTTGGTGCGGCGGCCAGAACAGTAATTGCATTTTGCTCATTACAGGCAACCATTCGGGTGCCATCTATTGGGTCAACCGCAATATCAAGCCCTTCGACACCCGATTTTTTACCCACTTGCTCACCGATATAAAGCATTGGCGCTTCATCAATTTCACCTTCACCAATCACAATTTTTCCATAGAAATCAATTTCATTAAGGCGATTTCTCATGGCTTCAACAGCCGCTTTATCCGCAGCATTTTTATCTTGTTTACCTACCCAGTCGAAGGCTGCAATGGCAGCAACTTCGGTGACGGAAGCGATAGCGGAGGCTAACTCATCACTGATTTTCATTATTTATTAATATCCCAGATGCTTAAAAGAAAAAATACTTAGCGCTATGATACGTTTTTTGTGATCTATCTTGCAAATAATTGGTGATAAAACCAGCTAAGTGGGATGAAAGAGAGAGCAGGCCAAAAGTTGACCTGCTTTAATTCAGGGGGTTACAGCATTTCGACAATGGCAATACCACCAATAATAGAAATCAGAGCGGCGAGGGTACTGAGTAACACTGTCCCTGCGGATGTTTCCGTATAAGCTTGGTTACTAATGGCTAAAGCAGGCACAGCTGTCGCAGTCGGTAATACGCCAATAATAAAGGCTGCTTTTAATAAGTCATCTTGTAGGCCTAATGCAAGACCCGTCCCTAAAATCAAGGCTGCTTGAACAAAGTTTTTAATAAAGACGTTAAAAATAATTTCTTTGCTAATAGTTAACTTAATACCTGAAAGTAACAGACCAAGGAAAAAGAGAGCAACCCCTCCCGCTGTTTTTCCTAGTTCATTGACGGAGTTTTGTAAGATTTCAGGTAACTTCACGCCAAAAATAGCCAGTAATGCACCTAGGATTGGCAAAAATACTAAAGGTTGGGCAACCGCTTTACCAATCGATTTTAAAACGCTATGGCCTTGTTGAGAGCCACTAATCATCAGTAAGGTGAATGGAATGATGATAACAGTATAAATAAGGTTACCTAATACCATTGCAATCAATCCAGATGATCCGACAGTAGCTAATAAGACAGGTGGCCCACAGTAGGCCATATCAGGGAATGATACCGATAATGCCTGCATGGCAGCATCTTTTTTGTTGTGACGAAAAATAAATTTACCGAAAACAAACCCGATAACATAAGTTGCAATTAATCCGACAGCCAACGCTAATAAGTAATCGATATTGAGCAATACAGATGGTGGTGCTTGAGCGGCTGCAAGAAATAATGCGAATGGTAAGGCAATTTTGACAACAAAGTCAGCAAAAGCCTGCGAATATTCTCTTTTAATAAAACCATATTTCCCAGATAGCCAACCAACAGCTAAACCAAGAACGATTGGACCAAGTGCAGCGAGGATGATATGGAGTAGCATGAAGAATTCTCCTTATACTATTCTTCTTATTTCGACAATCTTTACAAATGTACTAACGATATGTATTTGCCTTTTGGAATAATCTTTATTTTCAGTCTCTGTTGGTATTTCAATTATTAATTGACATAACAATGATGATGTAAAATTCAAATTGTTGTCATCATTAAATGATAGTGATTGCTTGTTTTTTAGGTGTTAATTGATAAGTGTATATATAAATAAATTTAAAAACACTATTTAAATTTATATTTTTAAATTTATTGGGGTAATCATCTTAAATAGACTATCGGGAAATTAAAATAAATTCAAATTATTGCTTATTTTGAATATGACTAAATGATGATTAAGGGTTTTCTTAGTTACATTAGCTTTTAAACCACGTATTAATAATGGTTATCATTTTTGTGTGATAAGAGCGCTTTTACCAAAACTAAAACGAAGTATTTTGTAACAGTTTATTACATTTGGTTGGCAAGAGAATCAATGATATCTACACTAGCGATAATCACAAAACGCCACTTTGCCATATCTAAAACTGTGGATTTTATTATGAGGAAACCTATTTGTGGATACTTGGATACTAGTAGGGTTCATATTAGTGATTCTTGTTATACTAGCGCCGATTTTAGCGATAGTTTCGCTGAGTCGTACCGGGCGAATGCAATATCAAATTTCTGAGTTAAATCAGAAGGTTCGTTCATTAGAGACACAAGTTGCACAGTTTAAAAAATCGCAGAGTATCTTATCAGAATCCCCAATTGCAGAACAAACGCATCAAGAGATTACACAACTCATCCCAGAGCAAACTGATGATATTGAACAATCAATACTACAAAACTCAGTGCCTTCAACAGAAAGCGAACAAGATATAGTCGCTGAAAACTCAGTTGCTTACCAACAGGCAGAACCTAGGGATAATATTGAACGGGTGAAAGACGCGCTTATAACGACGCTACCACCTTCAACGCCTTCAAATAATATTGATGTTGATCCAAACCGGTTTAATAGCAATTTGTCATCTAAGGTAAACCCAAACCGATTTAATAGCACCAAAGAAAATACAACAAAAAATGTACAGGGTTGGGATGCAAATCAAAATATGCCAAGTAATGATAAATCAATATTTGGTCACTTCTTTACTTGGTTATTAAAAGGTAATCCTGTTGCTAAAATTGGGATTTTATTATTATTCCTTGGTGTTGCTTACTTATTAAACTACAGCGTACAAAACGAAATTATTTCTGTACAAATGCGTTTAGTATTCAGTGCGGTAGGGTGTTTAATACTATTAGGTGTGGGCTGGTGGTTACGTAATAAAAAAACACTTTTTGGTTTAATTTTACAAGGCGGGGGAATAGGTTGTTTATATATTACTATTTTCGCTGCTTTTAAGTTATACACCATGTTGCCATATGGAATGGCCTTTGCGTTTATGTTGTTAATTTGTGCCGCCAGTATCGCTCTTGCATTATTACAACGTACTATTAGTTTAGCTGTTTTAGCGTCATTAGGTGGCTATTTAGCTCCTATCCTATTATCTACAGGTGGTGGCAGCCACATCGTGCTCTTCTCATACTATCTGATGTTATCAACAGGTATTTTAATTATTAGTGTGTGGCAAGCATGGCGACCATTGAACCTCGTTGGACTGGTTATGACCTATGGGGTGGCGCTTTTATGGGGGCTAGATAATTATCAATCTGACTATTATCTATCTTGCCAATTATTTATTATCGCTAACCTGATCATTTTTAATGCATTAACACAACTCTTTTCATTACGCTTCGAACACACTAAACAACTTCTTGTTGATAATACTTTATTATTTGTACCACCTTTCATTAGTATTGTGTTGCAATTCTTTATTTCTGAAGGCGTAGGATTATTACCTGCATTTATCTCGCTATTGATTGGCTTATTGTACCTCGTGGCAGGGTTACAAGTTCATAAACGTTATAAAGAAATTGGCAAAAACATGGCGCTAGGCAATATTATCATTGGTGCTGGGTTCGTCACCCTTGCCATACCATTAGCGCTGACATTTGAGTGGACTTCTATTATCTGGTCATTGGAAGGGTTATTACTTCTGTGGTTTGGCTTACAGCAAAACCAAAGGAAATTAGCTGCGGTAGGGTCATTACTGATTTTAGTAAGTGTAGTGACTTTATTAAGTGATTATCCATTCTTATATTGGAGTCGTAGCAGCACTTATATGGTGCCAGTATTACTTGTTGCTTGCTTTGGTGCGGGTGGTTTATTCCACATTCGCCGAAATGAAGATAGTAATTATTCATTATTTAGCTATGGTTTTTTAGTGATGGGAATAGTGGCATGGTATTGCTGGTTGCCAATGTTCACTAATATACTTTCCTGGAGCCGTGAATCTGAATCCTTTATTATGCTGGTCTTAGTCGTGATATCGGCATGGTTCTGGCGGTTATTTGCGATTCGTATTAATTGGGTTCCTTTACTTCTTTGCCAATCTTTCTTATGGATTGCGGGTTATTACTATCTCGGTATCGATTTCTTAAATGATGAAAATCCGATGGGCCGAGGTGAAGGTTCCTTAATTTGGCCAGTCGTATTAGGCAGCTCTATATTATTTGTGATCCACGCTTATAAGCTTCGCAACCCATGGATGCAAAGAGTATTACATGGCGCGAATTTATGGTTAATCCTTGCATTTATTGTAACACAAGTAAATTGGTTCGTTTCTATTCTTCCTTGGGGAATGCAACATGAAATGGGCTATTTTATTTATGTTATGGCGATAACATTAATAATTTTAGTGTTGTATTGGTTGCAGCAAAATAGAATGCCCCCAATGAAACGTAATGGACTGATTTACTGGTATAGTTTGTTGCCCGTTGTTGTTGGGTTAGTTGTCTTATCGGGATATGCTAATTTAGAAGATGGTAAATTAACGTTCTGGAATTACATTCCACTGATAAATCCATTAGATGAAGCAGGGTTGTTTAGCATTGCCGCGATTATTTTAGTGCGTAAAGGCTTTATGCAAAAAATACGTAAAGTCACTGAGATAGACTTCTGGATTTTTCGAGTGTTACTGGTTGCAATCATCGCTCTTGTAGCCTTGTGGTTTAATGGCATCCTCATTCGAGCAACGGCTGACTTTGCAGGGCTTAATTGGCATTATGAAACCTTGTTTGATTCGCGCTTAGTACAAACCGTTCTGTCGATTAGCTGGGCTCTTGCAGCACTAATGTGCGCAGTGATTTCGGCAATCAAGAAAAATCGGATCTGGTGGTTCTTCGGTGCAGGTATTTTTGCTTGTGTTATTGCAAAATTATTCTTAATTGATATTAACGGACAAGGTGGAATTACGCGTGCTGTCTCCTTTATTGGTGTGGCATTGGTAATATTAATTGTGGGGTATTTTTCTCCTTTGCCACCAAAAGAGTCAAAAGGAAAATCCGAACAGGAAACGCAATCATGAGTCTAAGTAAATACAGAGGGCTACTTGCTGTCTTTTCATTATCATTATTATTTTCGAGCCATTTATATGGCGAGGATGTTAAAGATAATTCACCTTATAATTTTTATCAGGGAGCAGAAATAAATATTTCAGACACAAACGAGCCTTTTTATTGGCTTGAGCTGCCTGCGAATGCTTACTTTAATTCTGCCTATCCAAATACATTACAAGATGTTCGTGTCTTTAATGGAATAGGGGATGAAGTTCCATCAGTACTTTTTTATGATGCTGAAAAATCTATTTCTAATGCAAAAGTGTCATTTACGCCTCAACATTTAGTTACGCGTATTGATAATGTGAATACTGATGAAGATATGCGTAAAGATAGGCAATATCTTCTTGTCGAATCTATACCTGGTAAAGTTAATCGCCTTGAGCTACCAAATACACAAGCAAAAGATAAAGCATCTTATCAAGCTTATTTGTTGACTCGAAATGAAGAGCAAGAACAAAATGCAGTGATTAAAACTCTAACACTGGATTGGGCTAAACATGAAAAAGATTGGCAAGCAAAAGCCTTTATTTTTACCAGCAATAATAAAGAAGACTGGGTTAATGTGGCGACAAATCAACCTATTATGAATTTAACGTTGGATGATCAAACTGTTGCAAGTAATCAAATTGAATTATTAAATGGTAATACTCAAGCCTTGAAAGCACCTTATCTTTTGGCCATTATTGCGAGTTCCCCTGATGTTGTTATCCCTAACTTACTAAAAGTAAGCGCTGATGCGGATGTGTTAAAAGCAACTCGTCGTCAAGAGTCATTCCATTTTGAAATGACCAATGATGGGGTTTCACGGGAACATGTTATTTATCAATTACCCTCAATGCAGCCTTTAGATGAACTGCAAATACAATTACAGCAATCTAATCGTGTTATCCCTTTAAAAGTAGAATACTCATCAGATAGAGGGGAAAGCTGGTTACCACTAACGAATATTGTGGCATATAACCAGCATGCAAACGGTGAAACGGTTAGTAATACAAATATTGTTTTACACGGTGAAATGATCCGCTCATTAAGAGTTTCTGCATTAAAAGGGAGCTGGGAGGATCAACCCCCACGTATTGTGGGTAAACGAGATGCACTCAGCTTGATATTTAATGTGCAAGGGGCTGCTCCTTACCTATTAGTGTGGGGAAACAAACAAGCTGTACAAGAAAATTTAACGTATAACCAATTAGTTGGGAAAACTTATACAGTTGCAGAGCTAATGTCGAGTTATCCCGTTACTTATCCCGACGCTGAAATCGTGCCGTTAGGGGGGATTGAGCGACTAACGGCGACCGATCTTGTCGATGAAGGCCCAAATTGGTTAACAATCTCATTATGGATTTTATTATTTATCGGGATTGTTGTTTTACTCTATTTCTGTTGGTATTTGCTAAAGGAAGTGAATTCTGGAAACAAAAATGAGAAAGGTGAATTATAAAACCGTTTCATTATTTGAATAGAAACAGCATAAAAGAGAGCGGATTGCTCTCTTTTTACGTTTCAAATATCTAAATAGTTCATTCAGACAAATATCTACATGATTTTACTGAATCATTAAAACAATTACGTACTCTGTGTTTTTTTTGACAGCCTTTCGCGCTAAAACATATTTTAGTGAAAGGAGAACATGATGAAAAATATTTTATTTACTCGTTTATTTATCGGCATAGCGTTATTTACGGGAGCAACTTTATTTGCCCAAGCCACAGATAATACGTTATTAACTGGGATTACTCCCCATGCAATTACGTATGAGTATGTGCAGTTACATCAAAATCAGCAGAATGAAGGGGATATTGAGTCCGAACGAGAAGCTAAGGAGCTTGAGAGTATTTTACTGCAAGACGCAACCAACGATCGACGTTTTACTGACCGCCAATTTAACCTAAATAAAAAGAAAAGTAAGTTGTAATTTGAGGGAAAATAGCCATTAATAGGTAAGAAACCCATTAATAGGCATAGCAAAGGAAAGTAAGATGCATAAAGGTCAATGTTTATGTGGTGCAGTTAAGGTATCAACGGGTAAAGCAGTTGATAAGCTAAGTGTTTGTCATTGTAGCATGTGCCAAAAATGGAATGGCGGTCCAGGTTTTAGTGTAGATTGCGGTAGCGATTTACACATTGAAGGCCAAGACTCGGTCACTACGTTTGTATCCTCACAGTGGGGGGAGCGCGCATTTTGTAAGCAGTGTGGTACACATCTTTTTTACCATTTAATTAATCCATCAACATATTATGTATCGGCAACCCTGTTTGAAGACAGCAAACAAGCGCAATTGGCGATGCAAATTTATATTGATAGCAAACCAAAATATTATAATTTTGTTGAGCAAACAGCGATGCTGACTGAGCAAGATATATTAAAAATGATGGGAGCCCCTTCAAATTAATTGCTGAATAAAAGGTTATGGTAAGGCGGGAAGCGTGCTCACCTTACCGCAAAACTGCAAATTTCCTTTCTGTTTGTCATGCTAACGACAAAAATTTGATTTACAATTAAGACAATATGCATTGAATAATATGGGTAACAACGCGTAATAGCTGTCATTGTACTCATGTTTTGTATTTCTTTGGGGAATAACAAATGAATAGTATGAAAGGAATGCGTCATGCGAGTAACATTGCATGGGTACTACAATGGATTCTGAATATTGGTTTAATTACCTTAGCCGCTGTTTTGGTGTTTTTTTTAGCAAAAGAAACCTTTACGATGGCATCTTTAATGTTTGGTAGCTCAAAGGGAGCAACAGCTTATGAGCTCTTAGAGGGGATTGTTATTTATTTCCTCTACTTTGAGTTTATTGCATTGATCATTAAATATTTTATGTCAGGTTATCATTTCCCTTTAAGATATTTTATTTATATTGGCATTACTGCAATCATTCGTTTGATTATTGTCGATCATAGTGACCCAATGACAACGTTATTGCATGCAGGGGCAATTTTAGTACTGGTTGTCGCTCTTTACATCGCGAATACAGAAAAACTAAAACGTGAGTAATAAAATATTTATTCTTTAAATAGTAAAAGGGAGTCTATATCTCCTTTTTATTGTTTGAAGGTTTTAATTATTATTAAATGAATTACCTAGTGTTTGTGTAATGATAAAGAGGTTGTATCCCAGCGACTTGCAATATAAAATCCTCATTCATTTCTATTTAATTCATTGATAAATAATATAATATGGGAATAAATATAATAATTATTGATGACAATAATATTACTCTGCATGGATTTGAGTTTATATTTAGTCGTCATTCACGCTGCAAATTGATAGCTTCATTTTCCTCGATTGACCAAGCGGTGGTTTGGAACCGTCATCAAAGAGCCAGTGTTATTTTAATCAGTAGTGACCACTGTCACTTTGATTCCTTAAAAATGATTCAAACATTGCGGCGCACGCAGCCTGATGTGGGAATTATTATTTATAACGTTCGTAGTAATTATTCTTTTTTTCTCAAAGCATTAGATATTGGTATTTTTGGGTTGTTAAGTGTCCACATTACTGAAGACGATCTGATAGAAGCGATAAAGGTGGTCAATGTAAAAAGGCGAATTATTTCTCCTGATATTGCTCAAGATCTCGCTTTGTATCGTGCTGTTCATAATAATCAGCAAGATTTATACGAGCTTTTGTCGGGTCGTGAACTGGAAATAATGTTGATGATAACCCAAGGTGTACCTATTAAGCAGGTTGCACAGACGCTATCCTTGAGTCCTAAAACAGTAAATACTTATCGATATCGAATGTTTGGTAAACTTAATATCTGTAGTGATGTAGAATTAACTCATATAGCCATTAGATATGGTTTAATTACAGTACAGGGTTTATCCGAGTGGCAGAACAGTTCGAATCAAAAGCTTTCTTAAAAACAGTGACAAATCAGCCTGGCGTATATCGAATGTACGATGCGGGCGGAACGGTTATATACGTTGGTAAGGCGAAAGACTTGAAAAAAAGGCTTTCCAGTTACTTTCGTGAAAATGTCAGTAGCCGAAAAACAGAGCAGCTCGTCAAACAAATTGCTGCTATTGATGTCACCGTGACACACACTGAAACTGAAGCATTATTACTTGAACATAATTATATTAAGTTGTACCAGCCCCGTTATAATGTGTTGTTGCGTGATGATAAATCCTATCCATATCTATTTTTAAGTCAGGAAACGCACCCACGGATCTCGATGCACCGCGGTGCTAAACATGCCAAAGGTGAGTATTTTGGCCCATTTCCAAGTTCTTATGCCGTACGTGAAACCCTAACCTTAATGCAGAAACTATTCCCTATACGTCAATGTGAGGATAGTGTTTATAAAAATCGCTCAAGACCTTGTTTACAATACCAAATAGGGCGCTGTTTAGGGCCTTGTGTTAAAGGTCTAGTTTCTGATGAAGACTATGATCAGCAAGTGGAGTATGTGCGGTTATTTTTGACAGGGAAAGACAAGCAAGTATTAACTGGCCTTGTGGAGCGAATGGAGAAGGCTAGCCAAGAGTTGCGCTTTGAAGACGCTGCGCGTTTTCGCGATCAAATTCAAGCTGTACGGACGGTGACTGAAGAGCAATATGTTTCTGGTGAGGGAGATGACCTCGATGTCATCGGAGTCTCTTTTGAATCAGGTCTTGCTTGTGTGCACGTATTGTTTATACGTCAAGGTAAAGTGCTTGGCAGCCGCAGTTATTTCCCTAAAATCCCAGCAGATACCCAACAAGATGAAGTTGTTCAAACTTTTTTGGGGCAATTTTATTTACAGGGTAGCGAAAATCGTACATTACCAGGGGAAATATTGCTGGATTTTGCCCTGACAGAAAAAGAGTTACTTGCTCAGTCATTATCTGAGTTGGCGGGGCGTAAGATTAACATTCAAAGCCAGCCAAGAGGAGCGAGAGCACGCTATTTGAAATTAGCCCGCACGAATGCCTCGATTGCGTTATCCACTAAAATAGCGCAGAACTCGACAGTCCAACAGCGTATGGCTGCGTTAGCGAAGGTGGTTCATTTAGAAAATATATCACGTATGGAGTGCTTTGATATTTCTCATACTATGGGGGAGCAAACAGTCGCTTCTTGCGTTGTTTTTGATAAAACGGGCCCAGTGAAATCAGAATATCGCCGTTATAACATTTCAGGTATCACTCCTGGTGATGATTATGCAGCCATGCACCAAGTATTGACTCGTCGATATGGTAAGCACCTCGATGAAGGAAAAGTGCCTGATATTATCTTTATTGATGGTGGAAAAGGGCAACTAGGGCAAGCTAGGGATGTATTTGACTCTCTTGAGGTTGATTGGGATAAAAATCATCCTTTATTAATTGGCGTGGCAAAGGGCAGTGATCGTAAAGCAGGGCTTGAAACGCTTTTCTTGAAACCTGAAGGAGAAGGTTTTGCCTTACCCCCTGATTCACCTGCATTGCATGTAATACAACATATTCGGGATGAGTCCCATAACCATGCGATTACAGGGCATCGCCAACGCAGAGCAAAAGTAAAAAATACGAGTGCGTTGGAATCGATTGAAGGCGTTGGGCCTAAGCGTCGTCAAATGTTATTAAAATATATGGGGGGATTGCAGCCATTGCGTAATGCCAGCATAGAAGAAATCGCAAAAGTGCCCTCGATCTCATACGCGCTTGCAGAAAAGATTTATAATGCATTGAAACAGTAAGTGTCTTAGGGCAACATATTCATAATATCCAACTTGGTCAAAAAGTTAGTGAGCGTGATGAAATTAAACATACCAACGTGGCTGACATTATTTCGCGTCATCCTAATACCATTTTTTGTCTTGGCATTTTACCTCCCTGTGACTTGGGGGCCGTTCGCCTGTGCGTTGATTTTTGTTGTCGCCGCCGTGACGGATTGGTTTGACGGTTTTTTAGCTCGACTTTGGAAGCAAACCACGAAGTTCGGGGCATTTTTAGACCCTGTTGCGGATAAAGTAATGGTCGCAACCGCGCTTGTTTTAGTCACTGAAAGTTATGATGTCTGGTATGTAACATTACCTGCCGCAACCATGATTGCACGTGAGATTATTATTTCTTCATTACGTGAATGGATGGCGGAGATTGGTAAGCGTAGCAGTGTTGCCGTATCTTGGATTGGTAAATTTAAAACAACGGCACAAATGATGTCACTCGTAGGGCTATTATGGCGCCCGACACCTTTAATTGAAAACCTTTCTATTGCGCTAATGTATGTCGCTGCTATCTTAACATTTTGGTCAATGTTCCAATATTTAAAAGCAGCGTGGGGCGATTTGAGCGAAGCGTGATCGAAATGATTGAAAAAACAGCGAACGATCCAATTATTTCAATAATTGTATTGACTCGATAGGTGAAATCAGTAGAATGCAACGCATCGAACGGCAACATGGTTTATGAAAATAAATAAGTAAATCAGCCAGTTTGATAGCATAAGCTGAAAGTTAAGCTTAACGCGGGAATAGCTCAGTTGGTAGAGCACGACCTTGCCAAGGTCGGGGTCGCGAGTTCGAGTCTCGTTTCCCGCTCCAAATTTCGCAAGAAATTCGGATAAGGCGCGTTAGCAAAGCGGTTATGCACCGGATTGCAAATCCGTGTAGCTCGGTTCGACTCCGGGACGCGCCTCCATAATTTAGCCCAGGTGGTGAAATCGGTAGACACAAGGGATTTAAAATCCCTCGGCCTTTAGGCTGTGCGGGTTCAAGTCCCGCTCTGGGCACCATCTTGAAGTAAGAGAATCATTTGATTCATTTTATTTTAAGTAAATAGGATCTTTATACGAGCGTCTACTCCAGTATATTGATTAACGGGTGAGTTACCTTATCCCTCTCGAAAGAGAAAATACAATTTGGCCCAGGTGGTGAAATCGGTAGACACAAGGGATTTAAAATCCCTCGGCCTTTAGGCTGTGCGGGTTCAAGTCCCGCCCTGGGCACCATCAAACTTAACAAAGTTAAGATTGACAATTAACCACCAATAGGTGGTTTTTTTGTATCTATTTTTTCTTCCTCCATCATTCAAACGATTGATTTCTAATAAAGCTTCTCCTGTGTAAATTAACACGAAACTCGTGTAAAAATCCGTAAGTCAGACCGTTCTGCCAGGTTTTTATGTCATTATTCAATTTTTAAGAAAGAGACTGGCTATGTCACATATGAAAACAGAAGTTGTGGTTGTGCGTTTAACAAAGCATGAACGCGCTTTATTAGATGCAGTAAAAACAAAACCATTATTAGCGGATTGGCTGAAAGAAATCGCAATGGCCGAAGCGAAAGAACAAGAAAAAAAGGAACGTTAGACTGTGAAGTAAAAACACGTTATTCAGTTAGGTCATTTAATTTGATAAAAGCGATGTTGTTTTTTGATTAATCATCCGTTTTTGATAGTATCCAATTAGATGACTTAATTGGGATGTGTTAAGTAATGATAAAAGGAATTTTAATTACCTTCTTTGTTCTTGTATTAGCAGGCTGTAGCACAAATAAACTGGATGCCCCTTATGGCTTTAAATGGGGGCAAACGCCTGCTGATGTGAAACGGCTGAATTTAGTTGGGTTACAGTGCACTGAGTTTCAAGAAAACGGGGCGTTGTGCTCCACACCAAATACGCCAACCGTAAAAGGACGAATGTTTTTATTGATGTTTTCACGAGAAGAAAACACCTTGATGCTTATTTCTGCTCAAGGAAAAGATAGCCGTGATCAAGGGGTTATCCTAGCAGAGTATGATGAAATTAATCAAAAAATGTATGAAAAATATGGTATTCCAAAGAAAACAATCGAGCGGTATAAACGCGACTCTTTTTTCCTAGATAAAATATCTGATGACGAAACGACGCCATTTAAGCGGGTATATGAGCAAAATGGGATGCAAATAATGGTGGGGATCGTCAGTAATTCACATTTCAAAAAAATCCATAACAAAAAAGATATCATTTATTCAGTCATGACTATCTATAACTTAATTCCAGATAAGCCCCAAGAAATGACGACAAAAAATGAATCTGAGTAAAAATACTTAATTTGATTAAAAATGCGTAATTCTTTCATCTGGTTATAACTAAATCTTAACTAAGAAAATTCCCGTAGATGGAATAAGGGAATGATGATGAACTCGATATCATTATTTTATGAATATTGAGAAAAAACATGAAAAAGACGCTGGCATTGGCACTATTGTTAATGATCATTCCATTATCTTCACAAGCAGGGTCTCATTATTCTCGTTGTGAAAAGAAAATCATAAAGTTGGAAAAACAGCTGCGCCATATATCTCATTATGAAAATAGGCACAAAATTGCCAAAATAAAGCAAAAAATTCATGAAATTGAAGATAAATGTTATGACAGCCGTTCAGGTGCAACACGTATTTATGATAACTATCCACGTGGAAAAACGAGTGAATTAGAAAGGGAATTAGAATCTTTAAGGCGTGTCATTGAAGCATTAAAGGACTTAAAATAGACAAAACTGGTCTGTTCACTATGTTTATTTTCCACCAGTCTTAAGTAAATGGAGAATATCAGGTATATTAGACGCTGATTGTTAGCTACCAAGAAAGAATGACTATGATTATCAAACCTAAAATTCGTGGTTTTATCTGCACTACAGCTCATCCAGCTGGTTGTGAAGCCAATGTTCGTGAGCAAATCGCCTATGTTAAATCTCGTGGCGAATTAAAAAATGGACCTAAAAAGGTTCTGGTTATTGGTGCATCCACCGGTTACGGTCTAGCTTCTCGTATCAATGCTGCTTTTGGCAGCGGTGCGGCAACTATCGGCGTATTTTTTGAAAAGCCAGGTAGTGAGAGCAAAACAGGTTCAGCCGGTTGGTATAACTCAGCTGGTTTTGACAAGGCTGCCAAAGAAGAAGGCTTATATGCAAAAAGCATTAACGGTGATGCCTTCTCTGATGAGTGCCGTCAAACAGTCATTGATTTAATTAAACAAGATTTAGGCCAAATTGATTTAGTTGTTTATTCACTGGCTTCCCCTGTGCGTAAAATGCCAGAAACGGGTGAAATCGTACGTTCTGCGTTGAAACCGATTGGCGAGCCGTACAAATCTGTTGCATTAGATACTAACAAAGATGTATTGATTGAAGCGGTTGTTGAGCCAGCGAATGAACAAGAAATCGCTGATACTGTTAAAGTGATGGGCGGTCAGGACTGGGAACTGTGGATGAATGCGTTAGATGAAGCTGGTGTTCTGGCGGATAACGCGCAGTCAGTGGCTTATTCTTACATCGGTACCGATTTAACGTGGCCAATTTACTGGCATGGTACTTTAGGAAAGGCCAAAGAAGATTTAGACCGTGCAGCGCATGCAATTAACCAAAAATTGCAGGCAAAAGGCGGCTCAGCTTATGTCGCAGTATTAAAATCAGTGGTTACGCAAGCATCTTCAGCTATTCCTGTTATGCCATTATATATCTCTATCGTGTTTAAGATAATGAAAGAACAAGGCATTCACGAAGGTTGTATCGAACAAATTCAACGTTTATTTGCAACTAAGTTGTTCAGCGGTACTGCACCAGATACTGATGAAAAACACCGTCTGCGTTTAGATGATTGGGAATTACGTGATGATGTCCAAAATACTTGCCGTGAAATTTGGAAACAGCTTAATGATAACAACATCAATGAGTTGACTGATTATCAAGGTTATAAAGCTGAATTCCTGCGTCTATTTGGTTTTGGCTTGAATGGCGTCGATTATGATGCAGATTTAAGTGGCGAAGTTAACTTTGAAGTGATTGAACTGGTTTAATAAGCTACTCATCATTCATTTAATACATAAAACCCGCATATGCATGCGGGTTTTTTATAGTCTAATTTAGTGGTGAGGATATTTTGCTTTTAACAAACAAAATAAATTGCTGGCTTTCTTGTTCTGATGTAAAGCTGCGAGCAGGAATAATCACTGCATAGACTCTATCTAAAAATAGATACAATAAATCACCATCCGTTCGGATAAACTGCACTGCACTCCATTTTATCGATGAAGAACCTTGATTACTGGTCTCATGCATACCTTCATCATCAAACCGATATTCACGTTCAATAAATAGAAATCCATCATCATCAGGAATAGCTTTATTAAAGCTTTGTACTATACGTAGCGTAAAGGTAATAAATAGCAATACAGCCAATAAAAAAGAAATGAAAATGATTGGTAAGGTTGCTTGAAAATATCGAAAGGCAGAGGCGCACGCGACAATAAAAACAAGTATAAAAAGAGTAAAGGGTAAGCTACTCGTTTTCTTTTTCGAAAAATATTTGTTTTTAAAACAGTAACGGCTAAACCTTATGTAATCAGTGCGGTTAAGTGAAACCAAAATTGGATTTATCATAAACGGATATCTTAATTATTTTTGTTAGAGAATAGGTGTTGTTGGGATAATAGCGGTAAGCGTATCGGGTGTAAATTGGTTAGATAGGAATAGGGTTAACAATTAGATAAATTCCCCCGAACGGAGTTCGGGGAAAAAATTATTGGTCTAAATAAACTTTACCGTTACGAAAATAGCCTTTAGTTGTCACAGATCCGTTTTCATCGAATTCAGTAATTTCATCCGCAAGCTCACCATTATTAAAAGTACCTATGATATGGGGCTTACTAGAGGGGGTATTGTGGTAAATTTTAAATGAGCCTGATAATTTTCCATTGGAAGCTGTCATTTCAATATAAATACGTCCATCATCATGATATGTACGGACTAAACCATCAACTTGGCAGTTTTTAAGGCTAATATCAGATTCCATCTTACCGTTATCGTATTTGATTTCAAATGCTCCATCATGAATTCCTTCTGGGGCTTCAGTTGAAGGAAATTCAATTTTTCGGAGTTCTTCAAGTGAATCATATTTTGAACTTGAGCTGGATAATCCCCCAACTTGGCAGCCAGAAATAATTAGTGCAAAAGAAAAAATGCGACAGATTTTAATTGATTTATTTTTAACATATTAACCCTATCTATTGCTGTGAAAAATTAGTTTATTCAATTAGCTATATGGCTATAGACGTTTTATGACGAATTATGGTGAGAATTTTCTTAAACTATTTATTTTGTTATTGTCTATTTTTATGAATTTAAAAATAGTGATTTTAGTCGCTGAGGTAATAAGGTAATTTAGCGTTAGAATATTATTTTGTGATAAAGAGAGTTGCGAATGTTAGTTGTTGAGATGCTAAGCACTGGTGATGAAGTTCTACATGGTCAAATCGTTGATACCAATGCAGCATGGTTGGCTGATTGTTTTTTCCAGCAAGGTATCCCTTTAAGTACAAGAACGACGGTGGGGGATAATTTAGAAAGCTTAGTTAATGCTTTTTTAGAGCGTAGTCAGCATGCGGATATTCTTATTGTGAACGGTGGGCTTGGGCCAACGAGTGATGACCTCAGTGCATTAGCCGCAGCAAAAGCAGCGGGTGTACCATTGATTGAGCATACGCAGTGGATTGAAGTGATGGAGCGCTATTTTATTAGCCGTGGGCGAGTCATGCCTGAAACTAATCGTAAACAAGCATTACTTCCTGAAAATGCAGAATTAATTGATAATCCAGTGGGCACAGCGTGTGGGTTTTCAATAATGCTTAATGACTGTTTGTTATTTTTTACTCCAGGTGTACCGTCAGAATTTAAAGTCATGGTGAATGACCAAATACTTCCTCGATTACGGGCGCGTTTTACCTTACCTGAGCCGCCCATCTGCTTACGTTTAACCAGTTTTGGACGTAGTGAAAGCAGTTTAGCAAAACAATTCGATCATATTGAGTTGCCTGATGCATGCGTACTCGGTTATCGCTCTTCTATGCCAATAATTGAATTAAAATTGACTGGGCCAGCTTCTCAAAAAGTGCTTATGGAACAACACTGGCACAGCATTAAGCAAAGTGTCGGGGATAACCTGATTTTTGAAGGTACTGAGGGTTTTGCTAAGAAAATCAGCAAACAATTACAAGAAAGACAATTAAAAGTTGCAGTGAGTGAGCAGTTTAGTGCGGGGCTATTAAGTTGGACACTAAGTTCAGCAGAAGCTTTGAATAATATGAGCTATGTGATTGAGAATGATCCAGAACAAACACTCACAACATTAATAGACCGAGCAAAAAATATCGCTAAAGCTCAATTAGCTTCTATAGGATTGGTAATAGGGGAGTTTGATGGTCAGTTTTTAAATTTCGCATTATCTACCCCTGAAAAGTGTTATGCACAAAGGGTACATTATTTACCCAATAATCACTCAAAGAAAGAAAAGCAAGAAGTCAGTGTGATGCTTATGTTAGATATGCTTTCTCGTTGGTTAAATGGTCGTGAAGTCATTGGGTATTATGAATGGTTGGTTCAAACTGAATCACTTATTTTGGATAATTAGTGGATACGGACTTAACTATTAATAAATTAAGGTGGTTTATGAGCAACTTGATTTCTGGAGGATGCCTTTGTGGTGATATTCGTTTTCAGGCAAAAGCCCCTCGTAATGTTCACTCGTGTTCATGTGATATTTGCCAAAAGCAAACAGGTGCACAGACTTTAGTCTGGCTTGAATTTGCAGCTGAAAATGTTGAATGGGTAGGAAAGGGTGGAAAACCTGCAACCTATCGTTCATCTAATCATTCAAGTAGGGCATTTTGCTCGCTATGTGGTAGCTCACTGGGTGCCATTGATGACGAACCTACAGTTGCTTTACTAACTGGCGTGATGGATGATCCTGCGCAGTTAGAGTTACCATTAGAATATCATTCTTTTGTTGATTTAGCGCCAGCTTGGTGGCGTCACTTAATCAGTTATGAACAGTAATTGTGCTTGCTTTAAAACGTGTTAAGGTCGTAAAAATTCGGTTAGATGGTAATGGTGAAATAGTGGCTTTAGATAAAAATGGTTGTATTCTTGTTCTTGGCGAGCAGCCTTATCAATCAGAATTTCAGCAAGTAATAACTGAGTCAATCAATTGCCTTAGTGCTTTATTAAACAAGAACCTTCACAGTATTTATATTTATGGTAGCGTGGCGAAAGGGCAAGCAACGCCATATAAATCTGACCTTGATCTCTGTGTCATTGTTAATCAACCTGTCAACCAAATCGAAGTATCTCATTTAGCGCAACTGCAAGTGATCTTGGCTTCAGACTACCAAGTCGCTAGTAAAGTTGATTTTGATATTGGCACCTATTCAGATGTCATGGATAAGACTAATTTATATAGCTGGGGTTATTGGATAAAACACCACTGTCGCTGCCTTTATGGTGATGATCTGAGCAAAAAGTTTATGCCATTTTTGCCTTCAAAGAAAATTGTGGATGCAGTCAATGGTGATTTCCTCGAGGTATTAAATGGCTATATACATCAAATCGACACTTGTCGTGATTTAACTAAGCGAAAGTTTTTGCAAAGAGCTGCTTCTAGGAAGTTAATCCGCTCTACCGATCTTTTACGCAAAGAAGCAGATAAAGACTGGCCTGATAGCCTTGAAGATTATGTGCAAAAAATAATACAGCGCTATCCTAAACAAAAAAGGCCAATACAATATTTTTTAGCTCAGGCAAGGGAACCATCTGCTCATGACCAGCAGTTTACTTTTCACCTATATGAATTTATGAATTGGCTTTCGTATGAAAGAGATCATATAACGAAATTCTGAACGACTATTTTTCGTTAGGTTGTACTGCTTCAATAATATAGTTAAAGCTTGAGATCCCTTTTTTGCAGGCTTTATCTTTTAAAAGTGAGGGTGTTTTATCAATAGTACTTTTAAGTGTAGACAATTGGCTTGCGTATGCTTCTGCACCGATAATATCGGGATTTTTGTTTAAGTATTCAACAGCAGTGTCGACTTTTTGATAAAAATATTCGCAAGGGTTATCACTTATTTCTATCGCTTGTAAGTCCTTTAAGGTATTTGGTATTAATTGCTCTGAATTTTGTTTAATAATCTCAATATATTCCCCAGATTTAACCTGTTCAACTAAGGTTAACACCTTATTTTTCATATTGAAAAACATGAGCATAGCAATAATCAGTGCCACGAGTAAAATAATATTAATGCTAATACTAATTCCGAGAAAATACTTTTTCATTACATTCCTTGATTGAAAAATTGAGTATAAAAACAAGGTAATTCCGTTGTACATTTTTGTCTCTAGGAATAACATGAAAATTAAGATAGCTCTAATCAATGAGCTACCTTACGAATAAGTATCAGTGATAATCTAGCGGACAGTTAAAACAGAGATTTTTGAGTTTTGAATAACCATCGACGCCGTTGAACCGAGGAAATAGGTGGACATCCCTGGTCTTCTTGAGCCAATTACGATCAAATCGGCTGAAATTTCTTCAGCAACGCGTAATATTTCATCTCTTGGTGTGCCCATTAATACTTGAGCGCTATATTTATTCGTGGAAATATTAAATTCTTTGATGATTTCAGCAAGCTGTTTAGTTACATTTTCTTGTTCACTATCTGCTTTTTCAGCAAAGCCAAAACCCATCGTAGTATAAAAAGGAACAGTCGGAATGATGGCTAAAAAATGGATATGTGCATTTTCATATTCAGCTAAATATTGAATATGTGACATGACCAGATGAGCTAAGCTTTTCTCTGTAATATCAATAGGTACTAAGATTTTATTATACATGTTTTTCTCCAGCTTTCATTTAATGAGTCCATGCTGTAATCGAATTTAGAATTATAAATAGATGCTAATTTATATTAGCCTTTTGCTAAATGAAACGCGAAAAGGCTAGCAAGCGAGTCAACCAAAATTTCGCAAATTGATCATAGCCGATTAACAATATAAATACTTTGACGGCGGATTCATCTTAAGCAAGTTAATAGAAAAACACCTGCTATTTTTCATGCTACTTGTGCTATTTAAATCGCCTTAGCTTTGCATTGCGATGTCATTGTTATATGATTTATTATAATTTATATATATTTCGTATTGTCGAGTCGAGGGCATTTTGGGGATCGTAAAAATTTCAGATGAACTGCATGATTATTTGCGTCATGCAAGCCAGGTGATGTCACGCTCTATAAACTCTCAAGCTGAGTTTTGGATAAAAATAGGTATGCAAGCGGAGTTAAATCCAGATAAGACATTTACAATGTTAATCAATGAGATGCTAGAAAAAGAGTTATCTGAGGTAAAAGGGAAAGTTCATGAATAATATTACAATAAAAACAGCAGAAGAAATTGAACTGATGCGTGAGTCAGGGAAACTATTGGCGCGTGTATTTAAAATGCTTGATTCAGTTATTGTACCAGGCATTTCGACCATGGAAATTAACGACAAAGTAGAACGTTATATTATTGAAGAATTACAAGCACGCCCTGCGAGTAAAGGGCAATATGGTTACCAGTATGTGTTAAATACCTCATTAAATGAAGTAGTATGCCATGGCATACCTAAGACAGATGAAATCTTAAAAAATAAAGATATCATTAATGTTGATATTACCTTGGAAAAAAATGGTTTTATTGCCGACTCAAGTAAAATGTATGTCATGCCAGATGCATCGCCACTAGCACGTAAGCTTGTTAAAGACACCTATTTTGCAATGTGGGAAGGTATTAAGCAAGTTAAGCCTGGTGCAACATTAGGAGACATTGGCTCTGCTATTCAACATTATGCAGAATCAAAAGGTTATAGTGTTGTTCGTGAATACTGTGGGCATGGTATTGGTCGCGAAATGCATGAAGATCCACAAGTACTGCATTATGGTGTTAAAGGTAAAGGCATAGAGTTAAAAGAAGGTATGACATTTACTATTGAACCTATGATTAACCAAGGGGGTATGAAAATTAAAACGAAAAAAGATGGTTGGACGGTAGTTACAAGAGATAAAAAGCTGTCAGCACAATCTGAACATACCATTTTAGTGACGAAAGAAGGATATGAAGTATTAACTTTGCGTGATGAAGAAAAATAGTTTTTAAGTCTTATTATAATGAGTTTGTTAGCCAAAAGGGTAGCAAACTCATTTTGTTTGCAGTGAGTCTTAACTATTGTCTTAATGCAATCGCAATGCGATTAAATGCACTCATTAATCCAATTGCTATTGTTAAATCAGAAATCTGTACATCACTAAAATGGCGTTTTAGCTCATCAAATAAGTTATCAGGAGTGCCACTTTCGACAATATTAACAACCGCTTCAGTCCATGCTAATACGGCACGTTCTTGAACACTAAAATGATGACTTACTTGCCACCCTGCAAGGGTATCAATTTTTTTATTGCTTAGGCCAGCATTGCGTAAGGAGTTCGCATGCATATCAAGGCAAAATGCACAGCCATTTATTTGTGACACTCTTAAATAAACCAGTTCAACTAGTTCTTTACCTAATCCACTTTTATCGAGGGCGTTTTTACAATCAATGAGTCCTTTATAGGCTTCAGGAGATAATGTGTTATACGCTAATCTAAGTGCGCTCATGGTGTTTCCTCATATATTTAATCAGTAGATAAAATGCAAAGTACAGTAATAGCGATTGTTATGGCCTCATTTTAAGGTTATCTTGGCCTAGTTTAAAGGGACAAGAATAACTGATTTTACTAGGACAAGTTTCAGGTGAATGTCATTGGGGGAGCGTATGTTTTTAAAAATTGATAGCAATATTAATACACCAATTTACCTGCAAATTTACCAGAGAATTAATGAGGGAATTAAAAGTGGCCAACTAAAAGCTGAGCAGCGTTTGCCTGCAGTAAGAGTATTAGCGAGTGAACTCAATGTTGCTCGAGGTACGATTGAATTGGCATATCAGTTATTAGTTAGTGAAGGGCTACTTGAAACTAAAGGTGCGAAAGGAACCTTTATTTCCCAAACGATAAAAAACCTTCCAATAAATAAATTCAAAGATCCAGAAGACTTGTATCTTGAAGAGAAAGCTTCGAATAAGGCCGTGCTGGTA
Organism: Providencia sp. SP181; assembly: GCF_050446505.1. Taxonomy (NCBI): domain Bacteria; kingdom Pseudomonadati; phylum Pseudomonadota; class Gammaproteobacteria; order Enterobacterales; family Morganellaceae; genus Providencia; species Providencia sp. SP181. Next base: position 568,716 of record NZ_JBBPXM010000001.1, on the reverse strand, counting down.
AATAATCGTTCAAAGCGGAATTTTAGTGATTATACAGTTTTAGCATTTCAATTAGGTATTCCAGCGTTAGATGCTTTTCCACATAAATTATGGGCTAGAATTTCTGCAAAAATATTACGTGATAGCCATTTTAATTTGCTAAGTTACCCTGATGTTCAAGGGCTAAAACAGTTAAGAGAAGGTTTAGCTCGTTATTTAATGATATCACGAGGAATTGACTGCTCCCCAGAACAAATATTTATTAGTTTTGGTCATCGTGCAAGTTTACAATTAATTGCTCAAAGCTTATTTACAGCAGGAGATACGGGGTGGTTTGAGGAGCCTGGCTACCATATTGCGCGTGATTTTTTACAGCAAATAGGATTAAAACTAATGCCTATAAGCGTGGACGACCAAGGGATTAATGTTACGCAAGGTGTTGAAGTGGCACCAGTAGCTAAATTTGCGCTCGTCACACCAACACATCAAAGTCCAACAAACGCAACATTAACTTTAGAACGCAGATTAGCATTACTTGAATGGGCAAACCAACAAGGTAGTTGGATAATTGAAGACGATTATGATGGTGAATTTCACTATCAAGGCCGCCCGTTACCTGCATTGAAAAGTTTGGATAGCCAAGAACGTGTTATTTACTGTGGGACGTTTAGCAAAGTATTGTACCCTGCATTACGCCTATCTTATATTGTCGTTCCTTCTAGCTACCATGATCATTTCCATTCCACGGCTATGATAATGGGGAATCAATGCCCAAGTTGGCAGCAGGAAATTACCAGCGTATTTATTCAAGAAGGTCACTTTTCCCGTCATTTACGTAAAATGCGCCATCTCTATCACCAAAGAAGATCTTTTTTAATAGAGGCGATAAAAATAAAATTGAGTGATGTTTTTGACATAGAATTACAGGCTGGTGGCATGCATCTTGTTGTCAAAATTATCAATGGAATATCGGCAATTCAATTTTCCCAATCAGCCGCATATCATGGATTAAAAGTTGAAGCTTTAGATGACTGGTTGATAAATAAAAAAGAAAGTGCTTTTTTATTATTGGGTTTTACCAATATAAAAGATAAGCAGGAAGCATTGATATTGTGTCAAAAATTAAAGGAAATTAACCTGAAGTTGTTATCATCAGGAAGATCTAAATAAAGAAAATTTGGTTTATTTAACTTAAGTTGTATTTATAGGTGGTTTTTTATTGTTTAATTTAAATTGGAAACTTAATTTTAAGCTTTGTAATTAAATTTTAATAACAAAATAAATTTATTTTTATAAACTAAATCAATAGGTTGATTTTGTTTTTCTAGGTATGCAATTTTTGCATAAGATTAAGTCCATTTGCATTTCTCTTTAAGTTAAAAAAATGTAACTATCCAAATCAGGCTCAAGAGTCGCATCCGATAAAAGGTTATAGCTCCAACTATAATTTTACATAAATAAAATAGGGGTACGAATGAACAGACATAAACTCATGAAACAAATTATGATAGCGATTGTGCTTGGTATTATATTAGGCTGGGGATGTCATAATTATGCTGCATCAGTGGAAGAAGCAAAAGATATTGCATCTTATCTCAATATTATTACTGATGTATTTTTAAGATTAATAAAAATGATTATCGCACCACTGGTTTTTGCTACGATTGTTTCTGGTATTGTTTCCATGGGAGGATCATCTTCTGTTGGGAGTATTACCATCAAAGCTATGGTATGGTTTATTTCAGCCGCTGTTATTTCATTATTAATTGGAATGGTTTTTGTTAATGTTTTCCAATTAGGTGTGGGATTAAATTTAACAGTTCCAGCCGTTGCTGTTGATAGTGGGTTAAATACCTCTGGCTTTACATTAAAAGCGTTTATTACTCACATTTTTCCAAAAAGTTTTGCTGAAGCGATGGCAAACAATGAAATTCTACAAATATTAGTATTCTCTATCTTTTTTGGATCAGGCCTTGCGTTTATCTGCAAAGATAAAAAAAGTCCGATTGTGACATTAATCGAAGACTTGTCGCGTATCATGTTCCGTATTACAGACTATGTAATGAGCTTTGCACCAATTGCCGTGTTTGCTGCGATTGCATCTGCGGTAACAGTTGAAGGTCTAGGGTTGTTGTACGACTATGGAAAATTAATTGGTCTTTTTTATGTTGCGTTAGCCGTATTATGGGGCGTACTGTTCTTTGCAGGTTATGTGTTCCTAGGTAAATCTGTATTTAGTTTAGGAAAATTAATTCGTGAGCCTGTTGCGCTGGCTTTTGCCACCGCAAGTAGTGAATCTGCTTATCCAAAAACAATGGAAGCTCTGAATCAATATGGTGTTCCGAAAAAAGTGACTAGCTTTGTTTTACCGCTGGGTTATTCCTTTAACCTAGATGGCTCGATGATGTACCAGTCATTTGCAGTGTTATTTATTGCTAATGCGTACGGTATTGATTTGAGTATTACTGAACAAATTCTCATTTTGTTAACGCTGATGGTAACAAGTAAGGGGATGGCAGGGGTTGCTCGTGCTTCTATCGTGGTCGTTGCTGCAACATTGCCAATGTTTAGTTTACCAGAAGCAGGAATACTGTTGTTACTGGCGATTGATCAATTCCTTGATATGGGAAGAACTGCAACGAATGTGGTTGGTAACAGTATCTCTACAGCAGTTATTTCCAAGTTGGAAGAAAGAAAAGGCGGTTTCAAAGAAGACTCAGATGTGATTATTAATGAAAAAGTGACATCAACATCATAAAATTTAAGAGCGTTTAGCAATTGAAACCCTTCTGAGTTGGTTAACTTTAGAAGGGTTTTTGCTTTATTCAGATGAATAGTAGAATATTATTTACTTGTTTGGTTACGCATAAATTGCCAAAAACGTTCTGATGAAATATTGAGTCTCGCTTCTGTTCGATAAATATATACTCCCATCGTGATGGAAAGCGTGTTATCTAGGATAGCAAGTTCATTTTTTTGAAGTTCATTTTTAATTGAATAGTCCGGCAACCAGCCCACGCCACTTCCGTTAAGCACCATACGCTTCAGGACGTCGCTCATAGATGAGACAAATGATAGTTCAAAAGGCAAGTCAGTAGATTTATCCATTAATTGGTTGACTTGTCTCCCCATGTAGCTTTCATCGGTATATTTCATTAAAGGCAGGGTTGTACCATCTAATTTAAAAAGAGGTTTCTTGTTTCTGTCGCACAATGAAACAAGATGTAAACGGCTTTCAAGAATTTTCGCATGCAGAAATGGAGATGACATTAATTCTTCGTTATAGAAGGATAGAATAAAATCACTTTGCCCTTCTTTTAGCTTATGGACGGCTTCATCAACATTAATTGATTCAACAAAAAAAATCTTATCAATATTCTGTGAGAACTGGGAAATAAAATCAGGAAGAAGAAAAACAGAAAGTGAATGTGCCGCTGAGATATTAATTTTCTGCTTGTCGTTATCGACACCTTTAATTCTATTTATTTGAAAATAGATATCATCAAGTAAGTTTCTAGCATAAACAATGAAGCTTTTTCCTTGTGGGGTGAGCTGCAATGGATTGGTGTTTCTATCAAATATTTCAAAACCAACAGAGGATTCGATAGATTGAATTCTTCGACTAAAGGATGATTGCGATATATTTCTTTTCTCTGCCGCTAAAGTAAAACTTCGACATTCTTCTAGAACAACAATATCGTGCAACCATTTAATTTCTAGATTACTGATCATTGTATCCTCTTTTGATTATAGTTATTTATTTCCTATGCAAATTTAGCATAACTTATAGAAACTCTGCAATTACGAAAGGTGATCATTATGCGATTATATTATTATATTTTATGGGGGCGGATTATGAAAAAAATATTAGGCATGCTCGGGGGAATGGGGCCAGGTGCAACGGCAGATGCATTTTATAAATTAATCAATAATACTAAAGCATCTAAAGATCAGGAGCACATACCTGTTATTATTGTCTCAATTCCTGATATTCCAGATAGAACAGAAAATATTATTTATGATGGACCATCACCACTACCTGCTATGATAAACTCATTAAAACTACTTGAGAATGCAGGGGTTTCTTGTATTGTTATGCCTTGCAATACCGCGCATTATTGGTATGAGGATTTAATGAAGGAAGTTAAAGTTCCTTTTATTAGCATTATAGATGCAGCATGTAAAAATATTATTTCTAATAAAATTAGAAAAGTAGCTTTATTAGCAACGACAGCAACAATACGTACGAAATTATACCAGGAAAAGCTCAGTTTGAATAATGTGGAGTGCATTGTTCCTGATGAGATTAATCAGTATAAAATAATGCAAAGTATTATTGCCTATAAAGCAGGTGATATTGATAAAGCAAAGGAGTTAATTTATCCCTATATTAATATGCTAAAGTCTGATGGCGTAAATAAATTTGTTATGGGATGTACAGAGATACCTTTAATCTTAGATGAGGTAGTTAATTGCTCACCCGATGAATTCATTGATGCTACTGAGGCTTTAATCAAAGAGGCTATTGATTGGTATAATTTTGGTGATGAACGATTTGAAAAAGAAATGATAAATGAGAATTATCAATAGTTATTTTAATTGTTTCGTATAGCCAACATCAGGGTGATTTTTAAATTTAACTGTTAAATTAATATAAATTTAATAGGTGGGTGTTATTTAATTTTTTTATTTATGGGCTGATAAATAAACTGAAGATCTATATGTTTCATTGACATCTTTTAGTTGTGAAAAAACATTTTTTTAATTTATTTGAAAGTTTAGGACTTTTTTAACTTGTAGTTAATGGGAGAGTAGCGACAATAGACGTTTTATTATAATTATTAGTTATTGTCAGATAGGGATCTACTCATGCAATTTAAATCGATGGTTAAATTGGTTATTGGCGCAGCGGTGCTGCTTGTTCTTGGATTGGTTGGGATTAACTCATATACTATCGTTCAAGATGGGTCAGTGAAAGTTGGAACATTTTTAGGAAAAGTGGATCCTGTAGCATATGATGCTGGACTGCACTTCCCTATTAACCCATTTACAACTTTCGATACATACTCAACGAAAGATATTCGTGTTTCGTTAAAGGAACTTCGAGTTCCTTCACAAGATAAATTAAAATCAATTGTTGATATTACCGTTATGTTGCAATTTGATGGTGCAAAAGCCCCTGTATTGCGTATTAATGGTGGTACCGAGAGTGAAGCATTGGATAAATATGTACGCCAAAAGTTAATCTCGACAATTTTAGAATTTGGTAAAGATGTGGCAAACGCGCAAGATCTTTATACTGCAGATACGCAAAGAAAATTACAAGACTCCATTAGAGACGCAATTCAAAGCTATGCATCGCCATATGGTTACACGATTAAAGAAATTATGATCCAAGATATTACTTTGCCAGAGGTGGTTCAAGAGCAAGTGGTTAATACTAAAATGCGCCAAGAGCAAATTAACCAAGCGAAAGCAGAAGCAGAAAAAGAACGTGAGTTAGCACAGAAGAAGGTTGTCATTGCAGAAGCTGAACGTGAGTCTGCGGAGCAACAAGCTATAGCTAGAGAACGTAATGCGCAAGCAAATGCATTTGCAATGCGCCAAGAGGCGGATGCAAAATTATATGCAGCACAAAAAGAATCAGAGTCTAATGCAATATTACAGCGCACAATCACCCGCGAAATGATCAATTGGAAACAGTTAGAGATTGAACAGATTAAAGCGCATAAATATAAAGGTGAAGTGCCTAATATTGTTGTTGGTGCTGATTATGATGGCAAGATGATTATGGATATGCGCAGTAATCAATAAGCTAGTTTTATAAGGCTAAATAAAAACAGAAACCCATTTTTATGAAGTGACCCCAAATAGTTGGATAACCAATTACTGGGGTTTTTTTCTATTTAAAATAAGCATTATTGGCGCGAAGAGCCAGTATGAAACAGTGTTTAATAGTCGCTATTATGATATTAAATGCAAAAATTCTGAGATGAAATAACCAATGATGAGGTTAACGTGATAGCGGTCAGCTCATGTTTATTAGGATTTTGTGTAAGGTATGATGGTAAGCATCAGCTTTATACACCTTTAAAACAACTTTATGATGCAGGAAAAGTGATTAGCATCTGCCCTGAAGTGTTTGGTGGGTTACCCACACCACGAGCACCCGCTGAAATTATGGGTGGTAATGGCAATGATGTCCTATTAGGTCAAGCAAAAGTCATTGATAGTGAAAGCGTTGATCTTACTGAAGCCTTTATTGAAGGTGCTAAGATTGCATTAAAAAAAATACAAGACTTAAATATTCGTTTTGTTGTTCTTAAGGCAAATAGTCCATCGTGTGGTAGCCAACAGATTTATAGTGGTGAGTTTAATGGTTCACTAAAAGACGGTATGGGTGTGTGCGCGGCCTTATTTAGACAAAATGGTATCCAAATTTTGGATGAAAACTCCCCAAATTTAATTGAAGTGGTCAATGCTTTATTTGATCAGGAAAGCGTAAAAACGGAGGTAGATAATTTATGATACAAATCCGTGCTGTCGATAAATTCAATTTTTGGGATGTTGGGGGAACTCACTTCTAATGCGGATGGAGTTGCTACTGTTTTAGAGGAATATATCTGTTGCAATGCCTTTTCAATCGCAGAGTCTCACTTTTATCCTGAATATCAGCCGCGTGCGCTTTACCAAGGGGAAGTATTGATAGGCTTTTTTATGTACAAAATATTAGCTGATAAACCGAATGAAGCCTTTATCTGTCGTTTTATGTTAGACCACAAATTTATTGGCCAAGGATTAGGCAATCAATCTTTTTTGCGATCGTTGAATATCTCAAACGGCTCGGAATAAAAAGGATTTTTTTGGGTTTAGCGGTTGAAAACAATATAGCTAAGAAAGTATATATGAATCATGGCTTTAAGTTTACGGGTGAAATAGTGAATGAAGAGCATATTTATACGGTTGAACTTTAAAATACTTTTATTTTTACACCTAGGTTAAATTCATGTTTTATAATGCTAGCGTGAGGATTATTTTCGCTTAACACAGAATTATTAAGGTCATTATTGGATGCCTTATCAGTATTTTCGTTTGAATATAATGTGGATCTGTTTGTCTGCTAGATAGTTATCTTATAGATATGGTATATCATCGGAAAATAAATCTGATGAGTTAACATAATGTTTAATATCTCTGAGTTGATTAATGATTCGCCAATAGATTCGATTCTTTTATTTGTAATCACGTTTGTTTTGTTAATTTTATCTGCTTACATTGGCAAATATATTTTTAAGCGTAAATCAGTTCATGAAGAAATTGCTGATGATGAAGCTAAAATTATTCTAGGGGCAATTTTATCACTGTTAGGTTTGCTAATTGGCTTTGTGCTCTCTATTTCTATTAATGGCTATAATAACCGCCAACAGACAGAAGAAAATGAAGCTATCGCGATTGGTACAGCATATCAACGTGCCCAGCTATTGAATGCTGATGATCGAAATAAAGCATCCCACCTTATCCAGCAATATTTAGAAGCGCGTGTTGAGTTTTTTAAATCAGGGATCAGTGATGAAAATAACCAATGGCGCATGGTCTCGCTAGAGAAACAAAACCAGCTTTGGGAAATTGCTGTCAAAGAAGCAAATCAATCACCAAACCCTGTTGTCGCCTCCGTATTAAGCGCATTTAGTGATCTTTATCTTTCTCAGCAAAAAACAATGGCAAGTTGGCGGCATCAAATTCCGAATGCGACTTGGTTTCTCCTCATCTTTTTTGCTGTCTGTTCCAATGTCCTTATTGGCTACAATATTCGCGGTACTAAGGGGAAAAATTGGTTGATCCTAATTTTACCCTCATTAACCACATTGGCATTATTCATGATTGCTGAAATTGATGTGCCAGGAGAGGGGATGATCCACGTTGTTCCTGATGACTTAGTTTTATTGCAGGAATTCTTATTTAAGGATGGTGCATGGTTGGGAAAGTAGAATAGAAATAAAGCTCCCCAAGTAATATATCTTGGGGAGCTTATTAGATTAGCGAACAATAATACCTAATAAAATTCCGATAGCACCAAAGTCAGCATCACTGAATGTTGTATTTGCGATACCAATATCCCCAAGTACAGGTAATAAGAATACAGGTAAGAAGGTGATTAGTAAGCCTTGCGCAAATGCACCTAAAATAGCGCCACGGCGACCGCCTGTTGCGTTACCAAATACCCCAGCTGCAGCTCCTACAAAGAAGTGTGGTACAACACCTGGAATAATCACTGTCATATTCAAGGCATATAATAAGAACATGCCGATGACGCCCGCTGCAAAGCTACTTAAGAAACCGACTAATACGGCGTTTGGGGCATAAGGGAATACCACTGGGCAGTCTAATGCAGGTTTTGCATTTGGCACGAGTTTGTCTGATATTCCTTTAAATGCAGGAACAATTTCAGCAATGACCATACGCACACCTTGCAGGATAATGTATACCCCAGCTGCGAAGGTAATAGACTGCATTAATGAGAACATAAACCAGTTTTTGCCGCCACTGACTTCACGCACAAAATCACCGCCCGCAAATAAGCAAGTAATGATAAAGATGATGAACATAGTGAATGAAATAGCCACAGGTGTATCACGTAGGAATAGCAAGCTTTTTGGTACATTCATATCTTCTGTTGAATGTTCTTTATTACCAAATTTGCTCCCAATAAAACCTGCTAATACATAAGAAATGGTTGAGAAGTGCCCAATAGCAACGTCGTCAGAGCCTGTAACTTTTTTCATATATGGGTGTGCGATGGCAGGGAAGAACACCATACAGAAGCCCACAATTAAAGAGCCAACAGTCACCAGCATAGTTCCTTCCATTCCTGCCGTTGCTAGAATAACGGCGATCATCATCGACATGAATAATGTGTGGTGACCTGTCAGAAAGATGAACTTCCATGGTGTTAAGCGAGCAATCAAGATATTGATTAACATCGCAAAGAACATGATCATTGCCATCTCACGGCCAAAGCTTTTTTGTGCAATAGACACAATGGCTTCATTGTTAGGTACTACACCGTTGATGCCAAAAGCATGTTGGAAGATGGCAGAGAAATCACCCAATGAGCTAACCACTAAACCTGCACCAGCACCTAAGATCACAAAACCCATAATGGTTTTAATGGTACCTTTAATGCATTCTGTTACTGGTTTTTTCTGTGCAATCAAACCGATAAGGGCAATAAGACCGACTAAAATAGCAGGTTCAGATAAAACATCCTGCATCAGAAAACGAAAAAATGACATAGAGCCTCCGTTTACATCGCACCAAGTTTTTGTAATGCAACAGTGAGGCGCTCTTTCATGGCAACTTTATCAATCATATTTTCCAGTGCGACGATTTCACCACCCACTTGTTGAGCAACAAGCTGCTCTGCAATATCACTTGTACCAACAAAAATATCACTAACAGTGCCTTTTGCTGAGCCTAAATCCACATGGTCAACTTCAGCACTGACTTGCATGTCTTTTAAAATATTTTTGATGCTCATTTCCATCATTAAACTGGTGCCTAAGCCATTTCCACAAACAACGGTGATTTTCATAATGTTTACCTTAATATGTAATTATTCGTATTTAGCGATGATTTGAAGAATGTCATCGACGTTTTCTGAGTGCATGATGCTATCAATATCTTCTTGATTATCAAAAAGTTCAGCAAGTTTTGCGATAGCCCCGATGTGACTATTGCTATCTGTAGCAGCAAGAACGATAAGCAGTTTGATTGGGTCGTTGCCATCTGAACCGAACTCAACGCCTTGTTTAATCACGGTTAAACCAAGGGATAGCTGGTTTACACCATCTTCAGGACGAGCATGAGGCATGGCAATCCCTGGGCCTAAGACATAATAAGGGCCAATCTTTTCATGTGATTTGATAATCGCATCGATATATTGCGGTTCGATTAACTTATTATTAATTAATGGTTTACAGGCGATTTTGATCGCATCTTGCCAATCTGTGGCACTTTCGACGACCTGAATAACGTTCGAGGTCAGTAAAGTCGTAAGCATCGGGTTGCTCCTGGTTGGTTAAATTTTTATCTTTTTAATGGTTGAGTGAATAGTAGTGATCTATGGTAGCGCTATCTAGCTGATTTGTTCATTTTCGTGATAGCGCTATCATTTTGAATAAATATTGCGAACAAAGGCTAAATGAATAGACTTGTAAGCTGATTAACAAATTCAACCTGTGCTAAGTTAGTGTTGTTGAATAATAAGTTTAGGCTAAATAAAAGTATTACATGCAAAAAACACGAAAAAGAAAAAATACAGGGCGAGTGACATTACAGGATGTCGCTAAATACGCAGGCGTTGGCTCTATGACGGTATCTCGTGCTTTGCGAACGCCTGAGTTAGTATCAGATAATTTGCGTGAAAAAATTAACGCAGCCGTTGAGGAGCTTGGCTATATTCCAAATTCTGCCGCGGGGATTTTAGCTTCAGGGCAAAGCCGAACTGTTGCCGTGTTAATTCCTTCTTTGCGTGACAATGCGAGTTCAGTTTTTCTGCAAGCATTACAGGAAGTGCTTAACAAAAACACTTATCAAGTTGTGATTGGTAGCCACGATTATCAGCAGAAAAAAGAATCAGAAGTTTTATCGACCTTATTACAAAGTAACCCTGCGGCGCTGATCATATTTGGTGCAGTTAATTCACAAAGCGTTTTTAATTACCTTAAAAATTTAGATATTCCAGTTATTAACGTGGCTGGGGAATCCAGTCATCCTGTTACTTTGAATATTAAAAGTAACATTGGCGAAGCGGTTAATTTTTTAACCCATTTTTTGCTACAAAAAGGCTATAAAAAAATAGGCTATATCGGGGCTCAGATGGATAGCAAAATGCAAAGCCAACAGCTGAGCGGTTGGAATAAGGCGATGCTAGCTTATAACCAAAGTGCTGAACAAAGTATTACTACGCCGTATGTCGCAACAATGGACTTTGGCCGTCAGGCGATTAGTGAAATGTTAACACGGCAACCAGAACTTGAAGCTGTTATTTGTAGTCATGAAATGATAGCACTTGGTGTGCTTTTTGAGTGTCAAAGGCGGTTAATACAAGTACCAAAAATGCTAGCGCTTGCCTGCGTAGAAGGCTCATCAAATTGCGACCATATCCAGCCATCACTTACATCTGTCCGTATTGATTACAGTAAAATGGCGCGAGAAACGGCTAAAAAATTACAGAAGTGGTTAGCCGATCCTGATACTGACTTTTCTGAAACTCAAGATGAAATCATTTTTCCCTATAAGTTTGAAGCCAGACAAAGTGCATAAAATATAACTCTCCAGTTTAAATTAACGTTGCAGTATGAAATTTAATCTCTAGCCGACAAGATATAGTGGTATAAATCACTTTTTGATGAAAAATAGGATTGTTTTTTTGTATCTCGAAATAAGATTGTCGGCTGGGTCACTGTATCCTATTTATTCCCTGCTAATGTATAAAGAGGGCGGTTAACTGCCTGCATATTAGAAGTCTATTACTCGATGAATTGATTGAGTCATTACTGGGGAGTCACCATGAAATTTCTTAAAACTGTTATTTCAACTGCAATTTTAGTTTCTTGTAGTGTTAGTGCTGCAACAACAGGTTCTGAAGTCTTAAAAGTACAAGATGGCGGTACACCGAATAAAGTCTACACAGCAAATAAACCAACCATTAAAGTCGCAACTTACAATATTGGCAAAAATGAATTAGCTCAAGATGTGGCGAATTTAGATAATTTGAGTAAGGCAATTGGTAAGATAGACGCAGATGTTATTGTTTTAACGGAGATTGATAATAAAACTGCGCGCAGTAAAAAAGTTCATCAGCTAGAAGAAATCGCGAAAGCGAATAAGATGGATTTTGCTTTTGGTAAAGCATTGGATTTCGATGGTGGTGAATATGGGGTCGGAATTTTATCAAAATATAAAATAGATAAGTCCCAAGTTGTTAATTTGCCATCAGGTGATGCAGAGCAGCGTGTGGTATTAATCTCTCAAATAACTAAGCCTGGTTTTGATGCACCGATTATTGTGATGGGCACACACCTTGACTGGCAAAAAGATCCGACCATTCGTATCGGTCAGGTTCGTCATATTTTAGATGCGAGTATCGGTGATACAGATACAGGTTTTGATAATATCGCGGCTTCAATAAAAATATTAGCAGGGGACTTTAATTCCACGGCAAATGAGCAGCCTATTCAGGAAATTCGTTATATGTGGAACCCTGTCGAGAAGCAAGGGGTTGATTATCGTAGTTGGCCAGCAGTAAACCCAGCGATTGATATTGACCATATTTTCACATTTAAAGGTCAAGTATGGGATGTGAAGAATATGCAGATCCCAACTGACAGTGAAGAGTTCCAATGGTCGAGTGTTAGCGACCATCTTCCAATTATTGCTGAGTTGGAATTACAGGAGCAATAAATAAACTTGATGTTTATAAGCTAGGCCCCTTATGGGGTCTTTTTTATTTTTTTTCTATAGAGTTTTTCAATAACCTTTGTCTTTCAATATAACGCTTTTCAACAATGAGCAGATATTCCTCAATAGTTTGATAGATTTTTTCACGGGGTATAGAGACTAAGCTGTTATCACTTATAGCATCAGTCGTTTTATAGACAAAATCAGACATGAAGTCTGCAATGCTTTTAAATTGATTAGCCACATGTGTGTAGTAATACTGGTAGACATAGGATTCTTGTGAATGGCTGAGCTCCGTATTATTCGTGAGATTGTTTGTTGCAAGCAATAGTAGTTGAATGTTAGTCATGGAATCCCCTTTTATAGGCGGAAAATATTACCTGATTTTATAATTTTGTTTTGTCAATATTCGTCGGATAATTTTATGTTTTCGTTAAATACTTAGAGTTTGTAAGAATATTCTGTATTTTTGGCGATTTATGATATGACAGGACAAGGATTAATAACTTTATATTAAAAATGCAATAGTGTTTTAAATTAAAATTAAGTTAAATATTCTTATGATTGTTATGTTAATATATTGTTATTTATTTTTGTTTTTCAAGCTGTTAATAAAGCCCAGTCTGCAATGTTTTTATTTTTATTTATAATAATCAGTGTGTTATGCATTATTGGTTTGAGGGTTTTGCAGTTTTGTTAATAAGAAATATAAAATAATAGGAATAAAAAATATCCTAAAAGATATTTTGACTGATAAAGAAATTAATTATTCAATTAATTTTATCCATTTGAATTTATTGTGTTTTTCTATTTTTTTCTTCTTGTTTTAATTTTGGTTGATTAAAAGAGAGTATATGTTAGATATTTTGTTTACGCATTATCTGGGTATTATTACGCATAATTGGAGTTTATTCACAATTGGCAACATTATTATGTACATTGTATTATTTAATAATATATTCAATATAAGTAATATTAAACAGTATTAAACTGTTAAGGTGAATTATTGTTTCTGGTTCTGTAAGTATGAAACCTTTGCTGTATAAAAAATACAAATTGCAACAGTTAATCTTTAAGGTACTATTTATATTCAAGGTTTAATACTGGTATACTTACTCATGTAATGGGTAAAATGAAGTATAAATACGGGTTTGGTCGCATTGATTAGAGTAAATCGATTTTTTTGCTAACCATAATTTTTATCTATAATAGATATTAGAGATAGTAGCGTTCTAATAAGATATTCTTATGTGGATTATCAATCCTATTATTAAAATAATTATTACTTTCTTACAATTAACTAAATATATCTACTTACATACCTTTTATGTAAAGGTGTGGTGAACAATTTTGGTCAATTGGATGTGTTACTGTGTTTATGAGAGCTTAACTATATGAACATAATCAAATTGCTCACAATTCTATTGTTAACGGGGTGCTCTTTTATTTTGGGGGTCACTCTGAACTATTCCCCAACTCCTGATTTGGTCAAAATGGCAAAGGCTAATGTAGAGGATTATTTGTCATATCCTGAATCGGCTTCTTTTCGAAATGTGAAATATAATTTCATTCGACAAACAGCCAACAAAGGAGACTTAGGCTATGTCTGTGGAGAGGTATTTCGTGTGAAGAATGCGCGGTTAGAGGGCTATAAAAAGTTTGTTGTGAAAGCCTATAATGATAAGAATGGAAGAGTCACGATGTCCATACCACTTGTGGAAGGGGATTATGACTTATTACCAATGGAAATGATGAATTCGTTATGGGACAAGTATTGCTTCTAATTATGTGTACGAAAAGCACTCAATAAAGAAAGCCAATTGGCTTTCTTTAAAGGGTGATATGTGAGTTTATCCTCTTAGTTCTCTCGCACATTGCTGAAGCTGTAAGAAGGAAGCGAAACGTAAATCATGACGTGTTTGATAGCTTTCCTCTGCATAATAAGTTAAATCAATTTCACTAAATTGATCCATAGCTTGGGCGACGTTATCACAAATTTTACCCGCGACGGCACCTAAAATGGCTGAACCAAGTAAAACAGGTTCACTCGCTTGTGTAGAAATCACGGGAACGCCACATGTATCTGCTAATAACTGGCGAATTAATGGATGCTGTCCTGCGCCACCACTCACCACAATATTTTCAATTGCAGCGCCTGATTTTGCTTGTGCTTCAATGATTTGCCTTAAGCCATAACCAATACCACACACACCAGCAACATAAAATGACAGCAGATTTTCTAAGCTATTGTCCATGGTAAGGCCTGCAATTACCGCCCTTGCATGTGGGTCAGCGAATGGTGCGCGGTTACCTAAAAACTCAGGGACAACGTGAATTTTTTCAGCGAGTTCAACAGACTGAGATGCAGAGACCGTTTTTTCTAACACAAGGTCAGCTAAATAGACGGGAAGTGGTTTTCCTTGCTCTTTTGCGGTAATTTTTGCACTTATGCAAGCAGGGTGAAGGGAAAGAAGTTGATCAATCGCAGCGCCAGCGGCACTTTGCCCACCCTCGTTTAACCACATACCTGGTACCATCGCACTGTAATAAGGCCCCCAAACACCAGGTATGAAAACAGGCTCTTTAGTCGTTGTCATTGTGCAAGATGAGGTTCCGAAAACATACGCCATGTTGGCTGTTGCATCACCATTGACACCCACTGTACCAATCCCCCCTGCATGGGCATCAATCATGCCTGATGCAACAGGGGTACCGACTAATAAGCCCATCTGTTTTGCTGCATCGTTCGTTAAGCCAGAACCGCAAGGAGTGCCTGGTTCAACAATCAATTGGCCAATACGAGCAAATTTTTCATCAGCAAGTTCAGATAAACCAATTTGATGGAAGTAATCAGTATCCCAACGTTTTTCATGAGCGAGATAAGTCCATTTACAGGTGACTGTACAGGTTGAGCGAGCTAACGAGTCAGTTGATTTCCATGTTAAGAAATCAGCCAAATCAAAAAACTGCCATGCTTTTTCATAGGATTGAGGCAGGTTTTCTTTTAACCATAAAATCTTTGGCGTTTCCATTTCTGGGGAGATCTTACCCCCCACATAATTTAAGACAGGATGTTTTAGCTGATTAATACGTTCAGCTTGTTCTGTGGCGCGGTGATCCATCCAGACAATAATATTACGGTCTGGATCAGCACTTGGGCTAACGGAAATAGGCTGTTTATCGTGGCCAATCACGACGAGTGAACAGGTTGCATCGAAGCCAATTCCTGCGACCTGTTGTGGTGAAATATTTGAAGTTGCTACAGCTTGCTTAACACAATAACAAACTGCCTCCCAAATTTGGTTACTAGACTGCTCTGCGAAATGAGCACTGTCGCGGTAGAGTGTAATATCGTGTTTAGCAGATGCTAACATTTTGCCTGTCATGTCGAATACACCCGCGCGTGCACTGCCTGTACCAACATCAATGCCTATAACCACTTTATCATTTTGAGGGGTTGAACGTTGCATTTTACCTCCAAAAATTAATCATTATGAACTAAGAAAAACGCTACAGATCAACACTGTTTGGTACAATGACAAGGTCACGGACAGTGACATGTTTTGGACGAGTTAACATAAAGAGTACCGCTTCAGCCACTTCAATAGGTTGCATTAAGCTACCATTTGCCAGTGCTTCTTCCATTTTTTCTTTTGGCCAATCATCTAATAACGCAGTGACTACAGGACCTGGTAAAACGGCACCCACACGAACCCCGTGTTCTGAAACTTGGCGGCGAGTTGAGTGAACAAAAGCTTGAACCGCAAATTTAGACGCGGTGTAAATGGGTTCCCAAATAACGGGCACAACGCCTGCGATTGAGCTGGTAAATAATACATCGCCAGATTTTTGGGCAATAAAATGAGGTAAAACGGCACGAACACTACGGAAGGCAGCATTAATATTGAGATTTAAAACTTTATCCCAAACATCTGGATCGCCTTCTGCCACAGGGCCACCAATATAAGCACCTGCATTTGCATGAAAAATATCTAAACGGCCTGCTTTAGCGAGGATTGCATCTAGCATGCCATCGACTTGTTTTGTGTTCATTAAATCAATGACTAGAGGGATCGCATTTTCGCCTAGTTCAGCAACAAGTTGATTTAATCTATCTTCAGCACGGTCAATTAGAACCACTTTGACACCTGCATTGATCAGCGTGCGAGCACATTCAAGACCAATGCCAGATGCTGCGCCCGTAATTGCTGCGACTTTGTTTTCAATGGAAATAGCCATAATGATTTACTCCAATCGGATTTTAGCGGAAAAGTAAGTGAAAAATAATGAAATCAATGAGATGACAATGAGTCACGGGAATGGTTAAGGTGGCTGCATAGGATGGATTGATATTAAGTCTTTTTCATTATACCAACTCATGCTTCATCAATTTCAATATTGCTCAATCGATGGAGCAGTATTGCGACTTTTTTACTTTGGTGTCAAGCTAGGAAAAAATGGAGATATGAATCTGTGACAAAGATCAGACAAAATAAGAAAACAACGATCTATGACCTTGCGGAATTGGCGGGTGTTTCAGCGAGTGCTGTGAGTGCTGTGCTCAATGGAAATTGGCAAAAAAGGCGTATTAGTGCGCAATTGGCTGAAAAAGTGATGCGCATTGCGCAGGAGCAAAATTACTCAGTTAATAAACAAGCTAGCTTACTACGCAGCAATAAATCAAAAATCATTGGTATGCTGGTGCCAAAATATGATAACCGGTACTTTGGCTCTATAGTGGAACATTTTGAAGAAATGGCACGAGAAAGGGGGCTGTTTCCGATTATTACCTGTACGCGCCGTGATCCTAAATTGGAGATAGAAGCTGCACGTACCATGTTATCTTATCAGGTGGACTGGCTGATTTCGACAGGGGCAACGAACCCAGATAAAATCACACAAATTTGCCAATCTTCTGGCGTACCGACACTAAATTTAGATCTACCAGGCACATTAGCAGCATCAGTGATTTCAGATAATTACCTTGGTGCAAAAAAACTCACTCAGCGTATTTTAAGTAAAAAAAGCCGTAGTCAAGTATTAAACCAGCCGCTAATTTTTATTGGTGGGCGTGAACATGACCATAATACACGTGAACGTATACGCGGATTCATTGATGCTCATAATGAAATGGGTATTACGGTTCCAAATGAAAATATTTTAGCGTGCGGCTATGCGCCTGAAAAAGCAGAAAAAGCATTGTCCACTTTTATTAAGAAACGCAGTGAAAATCTGCAAAAAATAGCCCAAGGTGGCCTATTTATTAACTCCACTATTTCATTAGAAGGGGTAATGCGTTGGTTAGGAACACAAGGGTATACAGGTGAAAATCAACCTAATTTGGGATGCTTTGACTGGGATCCATTTGTCGCGTTGCTAGGTAATGATATTGAGATGGTAAAACAGGACGTACCCACAATGCTCAATCATATTTTCAAATTGATTGATGATGGAAATAGTCAGGCGCAATTGATTGAAGTATTACCTGTAGGTATAAGATAAATGCAAAATATAAATTAAGTGTTACCTGTGGTAAAACAGGCAACACAAGGCTCTGAGGGTTATTTATTTAAAGTTTCAACCAATAACTGATGACGTTGATTATAAAATTTAATATAGGTCATATAGCCTGCTAATATTGTCGAAAGACTCGCGGTGGCTAATAACATAAAGGTTACCATAATTTGGTATTTTACGGCTTGTAGTGGGTCGACCCCTGCAAAAATCAATCCAGACATCATTCCTGGTAGGCTAACAATACCAACAGTCTTTGCCGAATCAACCGTGGGGATTAACGAGGCGCGAATACTTTCCCGAATGATTGATGCAGAAGCTACTTTAGGGGTTGCTCCAAGGCTTAACATTTCTTGAATTTGCTGCTGTTGGCTGGCAAATCGTTGCCCTAAATTATTAAAGCAGAGCCCGACGGCTATCATCGCATTTCCTGCAATCATCCCTGTAATCGGTATGACTTGCATTGGTGTAAACGCAATGGCTTTAGTGAGAATTAAAACCAGTAGAGTGAGGAAAGTACCTGAGGTAATAGCAACGAAGGCTGTGAGATAGATTTTATCTAAATACTTACTACGTTTTTTGGCATTCCACGCAGCATTGACACAAATAAATAGCACCAACGCTACAGTGAGAAGTTCATGATCAACGTTAAAAATATATTTTAAAATATAACCAGCTATCAATAATTGAACAATAGCGCGACAAGTACTCCAAATAATATCTTTTTCCAAAGAAAGCTTTTCTTTGTGACTAATAAAAATCGCCACTAAGACTAACATGATAGAAAAAGTGAGCGACTCATTGGAAATGGTAGGCTGATGCACGATGATATCCTATTATTTAGCCAGATAAACGGGAAGGGTGATGACTTCATTTGCATGGGCAATTTCATCTTGGTCGTGAGTAACCCATAAAACTCCAATACCTTTTTCTATAGCCAGTTTGTGAATTAACTCATTCACCTTCACTTTATTTTCTTCATCTAGGGCACTCGTAATTTCATCTAACAATAAAATTTGGGGAAGAAACTGTAAATTTCGAATTAATGAAATGCGCTGTTTTTCGCCCCCAGAAAGCTCATTAATTCCTTTTTCAAGGATGGTTTCAGGTAATGAAAAATACTGTAAGTCACTGATAATTTTTGTTTTATCAAAAGGCTGCTTTCTGATTTGGTAAGGGAAAACGACATTATCATACACTGTGGCCCCGAATAATGAGGGGGTTTGGGTGCAATAAGACACTTGCTGGCGGTAGGTCTCCGGAGAGAGTGCATTAATGTCTTGCCCGTTAAAGAGGATATTTCCTTGAGTTGGAGAAATTAGGGATGCTACAATTTTTAATAAAGTGCTTTTTCCGCAACCTGATGGCCCCGTGATTAATTTAAATTCACCTGCACGTAGGTTAATCTGCACATTATCAAGAATAGTTTTTCCATCAATCGAATAGCTAATATCCTTTAGTTGCAGTAGTGAGCAGTTTTTTTCCATTTTTCCATGACCTATGTAATCAATTCACGTGATTAACGCGAATGAGAGCTATTTCTTCATTTTATCTGATATCAGCATGTTAGTTTTGTCTGATATCAATTTAGATATAACTAATAGTATGCGCTAGTTATTGTGAAATTTACACTGCATTATGTAAAGGCAGATTATTTAAGGTCAGTTTGAATACGATTATTATGTGTATATGATGTTATTTTAGGCAATAAAAATTATTGGATGATTTTAAAATAGATAACAAATAATCAAATGAAATTTTATTTTGAACATATGTTCTTATGACTTTTATTATTATTTAAATAATGGGATGTGGCGCTTTATTTTAAATGATGGATATAGCCATAACATTTAAATAATAATATATTATCTTAATTAAATAACGACACGTTTATAGGTCATTAGGGTTTTGAAAGAGACTCAATATCTATATTTCCCAATCTTATATATCACGTCATGATGTTAAGGAATTAAAATGAAAAAATTTAATGGTTTTAATACCCAATTCTCTCTTGATGGCAACGTTGCATTGATTACGGGGGGCGCTGCGGGGATCGGTCTGGCAATCGCACAACTCTATGTGGAAAAAGGTGCTAAAGTTGCCTTGGTGGATAAGTCAGATAAAGTCATTGATGTTGCTAATGGAATGAAAAATACTATTGGTATTCAATGTGATATTACAAATTCAGATTCTGTATCGCAAATGGTTGAGCAGGTGGTAAAGCATTATGGTGCATTGGATATTGCGGTTAATAGCGCGGGGATTGTTGCATTGGCACCCGCAGAAAGCTTAAGTGAGCAGGACTGGGATTTGACCATGAATGTCAATCTCAAAGGTACTTTCCTTGTATGCCAAGCAGCAGGTAATATCATGATTAAACAAGGAAAAGGTAAAATAATCAATATGGCATCACAGGCTGGGGTCATTGCGTTGGATCAGCATGCAGCCTACTGTGCGAGTAAGGCTGCTATTATTGGTTTAACCCAAGTTTTGGCATTAGAATGGAGCCCTAAAGGTATTCAAACTAATGCAATTTCACCGACTATTGTCTTAACTGAGTTGGGAAAAAAAGCGTGGGAAGGGCCTAAAGGTGATGAAATGAAAGAAAAAATTCCAGCGAGACGTTTTGCGGAACCGTCAGAAATTGCTGCCTGCGCGCTCTTTTTAGCCAGCGATGCTTCCGATATGATCACTGGGCATAATTTAGTGATTGATGGTGGGTATAGCATTCAGTGATTAAATTTAATATGCGGAGAATATACGTTATTCGCTTATTAATAAGAGTCATTAAAAAGGGCCAAATAATGATTTTATTATTTGGCCTGTAATATAAATTACAAAGTAGGATAACAGATTTAAATAATGTCGCGATTGATTACCGCTTTAGGCTGTAATAATGATAAAGATTGCTGAATAAGTTTCTCCACGGTAAAGCCAAAATAATCAAATAACTGCTCAGCAGGTGCGGATTCGCCAAAACTATTCATTCCCATAACTAATCCATCAAGGCCGACATATTTTCTCCAGTAATCACTGATACTGGCTTCGATAGCAATGCGGTTGCGAACATGATTAGGTAATACATGTTGTTGATAGTCCATGGGCTGTTTATCAAAGGTATCTGTTGATGGCATGGAAATAACGTTCACTTTGAAGCCTTGCTCGGTGAGATATTGCCAAGCTTCAACCGCTAAGGTGACTTCAGAGCCCGTTGCAATAAGCAGCAGTTCAGGGGTTTGGCAATTACTGCGTAATATATAACCCCCACGTTGAATAAGGGCTAATTGCTGGGGAGTACGGGAATGTTGTTGTAAATTTTGCCGTGACAGGATCAAAGCAGTTGGTGTTTGTTGGTTGGTGATGGCTTGTTGCCAAGCAACCGCTGTTTCCACTTGGCAGCAAGGGCGCCAGACAGACAAATTCGGGGTTGCACGTAAAGAGGCGAGTTGCTCTACTGGCTGATGTGTTGGTCCATCTTCCCCTAGCCCAATAGAATCATGGGTATAAACAAGTACTTGGGGTAACTTCATCAATGCTGCCATTCGCACGGCATTTTGTGCGTATTCGCAGAACATCAAAAATGTGGCGGTATAAGGGCGAAAACCACCGTGTAATGCGATGCCGTTAGCAATGGCGGTCATGCCAAATTCCCGGACACCATAATGAATATAGTTACCCGCAGGTTGTTCATTAATCGGCACTGATCCAGACCAATAGGTTAGATTGCTGGGTGCTAAATCTGCGGATCCCCCGATTAATGCGGGTAAAACAGGGCCAATGACATTGAGGGTATTTTGCGATGCTTTACGAGTGGCGATTGTTTCAGGGTTATCATTCAATTTTTGAATGTAATCTGCCATGACAGACGTGAACGCGTGTGGCGTTTGATTGGATAACCGTTTAATAAGTTGCTCAGCAAGTTCTGGATATTGCTTTGCATACTCTCTAATCGCTTGCTCCCACTGTAATTGTTGCTCCGAACCCCGCTCTATGGCATTCCATGACTGATAAATTTCACCAGGAATTTCAAAGGGTGGATATTCCCATCCAAGCTGTTGACGTGTGAGGGCTATTTCTTCCGAACCAAGTGGTGCGCCGTGTGAATTTGCGGTTCCCGCTTTATTAGGTGAACCATAACCGATGGTCGTACGGCAAATGATTAGCGTCGGCTTATCTGTTTGTTGGCGAGCTTGCTCAATAGCGGCTTTGATAGCAGGCCTTGAATGGCCATCTATTCGGCGAATAACATGCCAGCCATAAGCTTCAAAACGTTCAGCGGTGTTATCCGTAAACCAACCTTTGGTATCTCCATCAATAGAGATTTGGTTATCATCATAAAAAGCGATGAGTTTATTCAGTTTCAAGGTGCCAGCAAGAGAGCACACTTCGTGGGAGATCCCCTCCATTAAACAGCCATCACCTAAAAAAACATAAGTAAAGTGGTCAACAACAGGGAAACCTGAGCGGTTAAATGTCGCACTGAGCGTTTTTTCTGCAATGGCCATTCCAACCGCGTTGGCAATACCTTGCCCGAGTGGCCCTGTCGTCGTTTCAACACCAGGGGTATAGCCGAGTTCAGGGTGGCCGGGGGTTTTTGAGTGCAACTGTCTAAATTGTTTTAAGTCTTCAATAGAAACATCGTAGCCTGTTAAGTGTAAAAGGCTATATAGCAGCATCGAAGCATGCCCATTTGATAGGACAAAACGGTCACGGTTTGGCCAAGTTGGGTCGGCAGGATTATGCTGTAAGTAGTCCCGCCAGAGCACTTCGGCGATATCCGCCATTCCCATCGGCGCACCAGGATGGCCTGAATTGGCCTTTTGCACAGCATCAATGGAAAGAAAGCGGATGGCATTTGCTAACGGATTTTGTATCTGCGTGTACATGAAAACACTCCTGAAAAACTGTCTACGTGAAACTAACGTTCCCCATTTTCATATTCACTGATGCGAGCCACTTTTGGGGCAGAGCGACCACCTTCATAATGTGAAGCCAACCAAGTATCTACGATAGTTTTTGCGAGTTCAGGTCCAATGACACGAGCACCAAAGGTAATAATTTGCGCATCGTTACTTTTTTGGGCACGTTCTGCGGAGTAGGTATCGTGGCAAAGTGCGGCTCGAATGCCAGTGACTTTGTTGGCAACAATAGACATTCCAATCCCTGTTCCACAAATGAGTATCCCACGCTGATGTTTTCCTTGGGCAATAGCCGTTGCAACGGCATGGGCAACATCTGGGTACATTTCATCCTTAACCCCTGTATTTAAACAATAATCGGTGACTTGAATATTCAGCGCTGCGAGGTGTTGTTTGATCAAATCTTTCATTTCAAATGCGGCGTCGTCTGCACCAATGGCAATAGATAGCATGATTGAGATCCTTATGGTTGAACAAAAGTTCATTTGCAATTCAAATGTACTGATTAGAAAATAGGATCTTATGAACAAATAATCAATAGGTGAACATATGTTTTTAGTTTAAATAAGCTTTATTTTGTGATCTACGGCCTTAAATCCACTTATTTTTGCTAAAAAAGCTCAAAGTCATCATTTTACGTCGATTTTATAGGAATATTTGCTCTGAATCACACTTTGAGAATCTGGTGATGTGCATCGATGATTAAAAGAAGGTATGGTTAATTTGTATCTTCATTGAACTTATGTTCATTTAACAAACCGCCGAGGGTAAAACTATGTGTGAACACTGTGATCCAAAAGCCACGATGAGCGAAGGCATTCCAGAAAAAATGAAAGCGGTAGTGGCTTATGCACCGAAAGATTACCGTTTAGAAACTGTCGATGTTCCAAAAATTGGTGAAGAAGAAATATTAGTTCGCGTCGAAGCGTGCGGGATTTGTGCTGGTGATGTGAAAGCGTTTGAAGGAGCTCCAAGCTTTTGGGGAGATGCTGAGCAACCTGCCTATATTAAAGCGCCCATGATCCCAGGGCACGAATTTATCGGCCACGTTGTTGGCTTTGGCTCAAAAGTAGAAGGTTTTGCATTAGGTGACCGCGTAATCTCCGAGCAAATAGTTCCTTGCTGGGAATGCCGTTTCTGTAAACGGGGTGAATATTGGATGTGTGAAAAACACGACCTGTATGGTTTCCAGAATAATGTCAATGGCGGTATGGCTCAGTATATGAAATTTACTAAAGAAGCCATCAACTACCATGTGCCTGTGGATATGCCGATTGAAGACGCAATTTTGATTGAGCCGTATGCCTGTTCATTGCATGCAGTACAACGCGCGAATGTGAAACTGGGCGATGTTGTGGTGCTTTCGGGCGCAGGAACGCTTGGTTTAGGCATGATTGGTGCAATCAAAAAATCGGGTGCAGGCAAATTAGTGGTACTGGATTTATTCGATAAGCGATTAGAACTCGCTAAAGAATTTGGCGCAGATATGGTTCTGAACCCTAAACGTGATGATGTGGACAAAATCATTAAAGGGATGACGGAAGGGTATGGTTGCGACATCTACATTGAAGCGACTGGTGCACCGAAATCTGTTGAACAGGGACTCAAAATGATCCGTAAACTCGGTACATTCGTTGAGTTCTCTGTCTTTAAAGACCCTGTTACCGTTGATTGGAGCATTATCAGTGACCGTAAAGAACTGGATTTATTAGGTTCTCACTTAGGCCCATATTGCTATCCATTGGTTATCGAAGGTATCGGCAATGGTGATTTCCCGACAAAAGGTGTGGTAACGGATATTTTACCGTTAGATAAATTTGCGGAAGGTTTTTCCATGATGGCGAAGGGCGACCCGCATATCAAGGTGGTCTTAGACCCGAACCTGTAATGCTGTCGTGGGTTCACAAGCAAATAAAACAATAATGAGAAAAATTGGACCTGAATAAATGTCACCCTACCAAGGCTTGTTATTCAGGTCCTAGCCCAGCGAACACGCACTGAGGTTAACAATATGATAATCAATAAACTGTCTAAAGTAACGGGGTTTTCGCCAAAGTTGCTCCTTGGCTATTTTGGTGTTCTTATCTTCATGATGGGGGAAGGGCTCGAACAAGGGTGGCTTTCACCTTTTATCATTAGCCGCGGAATGAGTATTGAACAATCTTCATTACTGTTCAGCGTATATGGTTTTTTTGCTGCGGTTGCGGCGTGGTTGTCTGGCGTTTTAGCGGAAATTTATACTGCTCGCCGAGTGATGATTTTCGGGTTTGTGATGTTTGTGATTGGTTCAGTCATTTTCTTATCGATTGGCCTGCCAAGTAACAGCTTATCTATCATGATCCCAACCTATGCATTACGTGGATTCGGTTACCCAATGTTTGCATACGGTTTCTTAGTTTGGGTGGCATATGAAGCGCCTATTAAAAAATTGGGCTCCGCCGTGGGGATCTTCTGGTTCGTCTACAGTGGCGGGTTAGGTGTCTTGGGTGTGATGTATTCAAGTTATGCCTTACCGATTTTAGGTGAAATGGCAACGTTATGGAGCGGGCTGATTTTTGTCACCATCGGGGCATTTATTGCGATTGCCCTTAACCGAAACCATGAGGGCGGCGAACAACCAAAACAAAAAGTGTCGCTTAACTATGTGTTTAAAGGGATCACCATTGCATTTGAAAACCCTAAAATTGGCTTAGGGGGAATTGTTAGAACCATAAATACATCAGCGGCTTACGGTTTTGTGATCTTCATGCCAATGTTTCTTGCTGATTTTGGCTTTTCCCGCACAGAATGGTTACATATCTATGCCGCACTTTGGACCGTGAATATTGCCTTCAACCTCATTTTCGGTGTCGTCAGTGATCGTATTGGTTGGCGCAATATTGTGATTTGGTTCGGATGCGTCGGTTGTATGCTTTGTACCCTAATGTTCTATTACGTGCCGTATTACTTCGGCCATAACTATACCCTGATGATGATAGCGGCTGGGTTATTTGGGGCGTGCCTTGCAGGTTACGTACCGCTCTCTGCCATCATGCCATCACTCGCACCTGAAAATAAAGGCGCTGCGATGTCCGTACTGAATTTGGGTGCGGGGCTCAGTACCTTCGTTGGTCCTGCACTTGTTGGGATATTTATTAGCAGTGTCGGGGCATTTGGTGTGATTTGGATTTTCTCAGGGCTTTATTTGTTCAGTGCGATATTGATGAGGTTTATCACCGTACCGCAAGAACTTCTTGATCAGTCAGCAAAAATGCAGCTAACACCAGAAAATAAGTAAAAGAGGGAATTATGAACAGAATCATTAATGAACCTGACCTAGTTGTTGAAGACGCTATTCAAGGCTATTTAAAAGCGCACCCTGAATATTTTGCGCAGACCGATAACGCCCGCGTTCTGAAATATCCGAAGGCGCCAATCCAAGGAAAAGTGGGGATTGTCACTGGGGGAGGATCAGGTCATGAGCCCGCATTTTTAGGTTATGTGGGTGAAAACATGTTAGATGCGGTGGCTATCGGTGAGATTTTCTCTTCACCAACCGCAGGGGCTTTTTTAGATGCGTTCAAAGCCGCAGATAGTGGTGCTGGTGTTGCCTGTTTGTATGGTAACTACGCAGGCGACAACATGAACGTGAAAATGGCGATGAAAAAAGCCGAAAAAGCGGGCATGAAGATTAAAACTGTTGTTGCGACTGACGATGTTGCCTCTGCACCCGCAAGTGAAAAAGAGAAGCGCCGTGGTGTTGCGGGTGAAATTTTAATGTGGAAAGTTGGCTCGGCGGCGGCAAGTAAAGGTTATGACCTTGATGGGGTGATTAATGCGGCACAAAAAGCCATTAATAATTGCCACTCAATTGGTGTTGGTTTGACGTCTTGCACAATTCCGGCGGTGGGGCACCCGAATTTCCATATCGAAGATGGTATGATGGAGCTTGGCATCGGTCACCATGGTGAACCAGGCATTGAAATTATGCCAATCCAATCAGCGGCGCAAATGGCACAAACGATGTTAGCGCCAATTTTAAGCGATATGCAGGCAAAACAAGGGGATGAGGTTGTCGTATTGGTTTCTGGGTTAGGTGCGACCCCTGTGATGGAGTTGTACATCTATTACGCTGAAGTCGAAAAATTATTACGTGAGAAAGGCGTTCGTATCGTGCGTAACTATGTGGGCAATTATTTTACCTCACTCGAAATGATGGGCGTCACACTGACATTAATGAAAGTGGATGAAGAATTAAAGACATTGATGGATGTCCCTGCGTATTCATTAGGTTTAACACAGGTTAAGTAAAGGAGCTCATTATGCAAGTTATCTCAACGGAACGTGGTAATGAAATAACGCTGGATTTAGTCCACATCATTGTGTCTAACCGTGAATACCTCAGTGAAATCGATGGTGCAATTGGCGATGGTGACCACGGTATTAATATGGCGAAAGGTTTCAACCTATGCGCTAAAGCGATTGAAGGCCGTGAATTATCCCTCAGTGAAGGTTTTGAAGAGATCTCGGATGCGCTAATGGAAGGTATCGGTGGTTCGATGGGGCCACTGTACGGCAGCTTCTTTATGGGGATGTCTGACAGTATTTCAGGTAAAAGTGAGCTTTCACAGCAAGATTTCCTGGCGATGCTACAAAACGGCTTATCGGAGTTGCAAGACATTAGTAGCGCAAACGTGGGGGATAAATGCTTAATGGATACACTGATCCCTGCAATTAATGCGTTTGAATCTGCAACTAATGCAGGTAAGGATTTCAAGCAAGCGCTAGATGCAATGCAAACTGCGGCTATTGCAGGACGTGATTCAACATTAGACTTAGTGGCAAAAATTGGACGCGCGAGTCGGTTAGGGGAACGTTCGCGTGGGGTATTAGATGCAGGGGCCACATCTTGCTGTTTATTACTTTGCCAACTTGCCCAAAGCGTTGAAAAACATGGCGCTTTAGCCAGCGCATAACAGTTTATTCTATTTTTTTAGTGGATATAGAGTCGAAAACATTGCTTTATATCCACTGTCTTTGACAACTCGCTTATTAATTGTCACTAGAAACGCTATACTAAAATCGTATTATCCTTGTCGCGATTAACACCAATTGAGAGGAAACCACTACCTTATGGATAGATCACAAGCATCTTCCGATATCGAGCTACTGACTGAAATTGCGATTGCGTATTATCGCGATGAAATTACACAGGAAGAGATCGCCAATAAGTTTGGAATATCGCGA
Source organism: Providencia sp. SP181 (assembly GCF_050446505.1). Classification (NCBI taxonomy): domain Bacteria; kingdom Pseudomonadati; phylum Pseudomonadota; class Gammaproteobacteria; order Enterobacterales; family Morganellaceae; genus Providencia; species Providencia sp. SP181. Next base: position 540,616 of record NZ_JBBPXM010000001.1, on the reverse strand, counting down.
ATTAAGGTGGGGCGCTTATTAAAGCGTGCAAAAGAAGAGGGGATTGTTGAAATTAATGTTCGCTATCACCCAATTTTTAGTACCCAGCTTGAGCAACAGTTACTCTCTCGTTTTCCTATTTCCCGCGCGTTGATTGCGTTAGATCACCCAGATGAAGAACAACAGCGTAATCAGGTGGGGACATTGGTTGCGAATTATTTATCAACCACACTGCGAGATAATATGATTGTCACGGTGGGACAAGGGCGTAATGTGGCGGTTGTTGCCGATAGTGGCGGTGCCGTACCTGAAAAAGATTGCCGGTTTATTTGTGGTATTGGCGGTACGCATCGTCCTGGCGATTCGATAAACGCCGACCATATCAGCCGCCGCCTTGCTAAAAAATTTGGGGGAACCAGTGAAACATTATACGCCCCAGCGTATGTGGAAAATAACGAGCTTAAACAAGCTTTTATGAAAAATGGCACCATAAAAGAAACCCTAGATCGTGCTCGTAAAGCGGATATTGCCTTAATCGGTATAGGCGATATGAATGAAGATAGTTATATGGTCAAACTGGGCTGGTTTACGCCCCGCGAAATCGTGGATGCAAGTTTAAACCAAGGCGTAATCGGTGATATTGCAGGATATGATTTTTTCAATGCACAAGGGCAGCATGTGGATACCGTCATGAATGACCGCGTGATAGGTTTGAGTATTGATGAGCTGAGAAAAATTCCCTGTGTGATTGCGATTGCCTCTGAATCGTCCAAATCTATGGCGATTATGGGCGCACTGCGCACAGGGGCGATTGATATTATCGCAACCAGTGCGAGTAATGTGCGGACGATTTTAAAAATGTCCCAATAGCTCGTCATACTTCAAACCGCAGCGTTGTTGACAGCGGTCAGTACCTTAGTCACATACTGGTGTATGCTCCTAAGGATATCTTCGTTTGACGCCTAGCTGCAATTTGAACTTTTTAGGGGATGGATCCCGCGTGTTATTCAAACCGCAGATTCGCATTAGCCACATATTGATGTATGTGCCTAACGGCTTATTAATAGCATCTATTATAAAATAGGTTTACATCTCCTAATTAGTTGCCTTATTATTTTAAGGTAAGTATTTAGGGAGATGGCATTCCTCCTGCTGTTAAGAAACCGCCCAGTTGGGCTAATGATGCCTACGTTAACCTGTTAATTTGACGGGGTACGTAGGTTTATGTGCCCTGAATTTAGGGCATAAATGAACGATACTCGAAATACTTCAAGTTACATGGGTGTTGACTGTACTACGATAGCCGAGTCACATACTTGTGTATGCTCATCGAACTATCTTTGCTTGTCGCCTACATGCCACTCGAATTATTTAGAGTATAACAGGGAGACTTTCCTTTCATTTATCCCTCCTAACGCTTTATGGGAAGTTTCTATGTACGCCTCTTTATTTGCAATTGCGATTGGTTCTGTTCTTGGTGGCTGGCTTCGGTGGTTTGTTAGCCTGAAAATGAACCACCTCTATCCGAATATTCCCCTTGGTACCGTTGCGGTTAACCTTGTTGGTGGCTTCGTCATCGGCTTTGCCATTTCCTATTTTGCCAGTGCTAATATCAGTCCCGCGTATAAGCTCTTTATTGTGACAGGCTTTTGCGGTGCCTTTACCACCTTTTCGACCTTTTCATTAGAAGTGTTAGTGCTCATCCAAGAAGGGAAATTGGGCTTTGCGATTAGCGCTATCGCTATTCATGTGATTGGCGCGTTGATCTTTACTTTGCTTGGCATGCTATGCCATAACTGGCTGGCTCAAGGATAAGTTTGAGCAATAAAATATTCAAGCGACATTATTGCCGCTTGAATATTTGGACTAATCATTCGCTAACAAATGTTGAGCCGTGGCTTCATCAGTGACTAAACCCGTTATCCAACCGCCGTTGAGGACGGCTTGAATCGCTTGCGTTTTATGTGATCCTCCAGCAAAAGCAATCACTGGGTGTATGGGAGGGGAAAATAGTGGCACACTCGTGTGTGTGTCATCTAAGCTGGTGGCTAAACGCTCACCGTTGGCTTTAATAAAGTGGCCTAAGAGTTCTCCCGCGACACCTTTTTCCAGTAACATTTCTAGTTGCTCATCAGTGACAAACCCTTCTGAATTTAGTGGGCAATTCTTTCCCACCTCTCCAATACCAATAAAGGTAATATCAGCATTTAAGCCTTTTTCAGTGACCTCTTTATAGACGCGGTGTTGGCACCACATGGCCTTGTCTTCTGGGCTGTCCGCATACAACGGCGCGGGGAGAATATAGTGGCGACATTGCAGTTTTTCTGCAAAACGTAAGGGAATATCGTAACGTGTTGCAGAGCTATCGCGGGCAATTGCGCCAATTAATGAGACACATTGGTGTTGAGGCAGCTCAAGGTAAGGCAGTGCATCTATAATGCTGCGTAATGTTCTACCTGAACCGATACCGATAACTTGGGGTTTATCCTGCTCAATTAATTGTTCCATTAATTCTGCGCCCGCAACGGCGATCATATCCAACGTAGCATCGGTATCAAGTTGCCCTGAAGGTACTACATAACAATGGGTGAGATGGTATTTTTGCTGTATCTCATTGGCCAGCCGTAAGCATTCAGTAACAGGGTGGGTGATTTGCACATGCACCATACCTTGCTCTTTAGCTAAAGAGATCAGTCGCTGAGCGACTTGGCGTGATAGCCCCAATTCCTGTGCAATTTCTTGTTGCGTTTTACCTGCCACAAAATACAGCCACGCGGCTCTCGCGGCTTGTTCCATTTTTTTTAATTCTTTCTGCATGGACGCTCTCCTGCCTTTTTTCATCATTGTAATTCTGGGCAATTGCTTATTAAAAGGGCAAAAGTTATTACTGTGACCATTATCGCAGTAATTCTTGGTAGATTGAAACTAAAATATAACAAACGGGCAGATGCCCATAAAAATGGCAAATATTTACTTTTAAGTTAAGGAGTCACAATGCTAAAGCAGAAATCCGTATGGATGCACATTGGTGCTGGATCATTCCATCGTGCTCACCAAGCTTGGTATTTACACCGCTTAATTGCACAGGGCGATGACAGCTGGTCTATTGCGCTAGGTAATATTCGTAATGATGCAAATGCATTGCTTGATAACTTAGCGAAGCAAAATGGCGAATACACCCTTGAAACTGTTTCGCCAGAAGGTGAGCGCCACTACGAAAAAATCACGTCAGTGCGCAAAATCTTGCACTGGGATGAAAATTTAAGCCAACTTGTTGAGCAAGGCCGTGATAAAGCCACTCGCGTAATCGCTTTTACGGTAACCGAAGCAGGTTATTATTTAACCCCTCAACATGAGTTAGATGTCCAGCAACCCGATATCCAAGCAGATTTATCGGGAAAAATGATCACAATTTATGGGGCATTAACTGAGATCCTGCGTGCACGGCTTACAGCCCACGGCGAGCCAGTCACCTTATTAAACTGTGATAACTTACGTCATAATGGTGAACGTTTTCGCCATGGTTTTTTATCGTTCTTACAATTAAAAGGCGAAAATGACCTCTACCAATGGGTGAAAGACCATACTCGTTCACCAAATACCATGGTGGATAGAATAACGCCTCGCCCAACCCCTGATGTGGCAGAACGCGTGAAACAGCACACTAACTGGGACGATAAAGCACCCGTCATGGGTGAGGCTTTTATTCAGTGGGTAATTGAAGATGATTTCATTAACGGACGGCCTGCATTGGAAAATGTGGATGTCGAAATGGTGGAGTCTGTACTGCCGTGGGAAGAAGCTAAAATTCGAATCCTGAATGCAAGTCACAGCTGTATTGCTTGGGCAGGGACACTAATCGGCTTGAATTTTATCGACGACAGCACGCGCGAATTGCCAATCAAACAAATGGCCTGGAATTACGTCACTCAAGACGTAATCCCTTCATTGACGCCAAGCCCGCTGGATTTAGAACAGTACCGTGATGTGGTACTCGAGCGCTTTAGTAATCCTTATATTAAAGACACTAATCAACGTGTTGCCGCTGATGGCTTATCGAAAATTCCTGGGTTCATTACACCGACACTGCAAGAATGTTACCAACGTAACCAAGTGCCCGCGGCAACGGCGGTATTGCCCGCGCTCTTTTTTGTTTACTTGCAACGCTGGGCAAAAGGTGAGTTGCCTTATGAATACCAAGATGGTGTGTTAGATGAGGAATATTACCAAAAAATGATGAACTCACCAGATGCATTAACGCAATTTGTCTCGAGCGAAATGCTTTTTGGTTCCCTTGCGCATTCACCTGAATTCCATGAACTCATACGTAAAACGGTCGCCAATATCAACACTTGGCTAAAATCACCGCAGCAATCGCTGTAAGGAGAAAGGCAATGTACCTTGGAATTGACCTTGGCACCTCTGAGCTCAAAGCGGTTTTGATTAACAGCCAAGGGGAAATTGTTGCATCAAGCCATATGGCGCTGACGGTGCAACGGCCTCACCCTCAATGGGCGGAGCAATCCCCAGATAGCTGGTGGGAGGCAACAAATGCAGTCGTGGCAACGTTAAAACAAAAAGCACCAGAAGCGTGGGCGGCAGTCAAAGGGATTGGCTTATCGGGGCAAATGCATGGCGCCGTTTTATTGGATAAGCACAACAAGGTGCTACGTGATTGCATCTTATGGAATGACACTCGTAGTGCCAAAGAGTGCGAGTGGTTGATGGAGCAGCACCCAGAATTCCTGACCGTTGGGGCGAACTTGGTGATGCCTGGTTTTACTGCGCCGAAGCTCTTGTGGGTGGCGCGACATGAGCCTCAGGTTTTCAGTAAAATTAGCAAAGTGTTGTTACCGAAGGACTACTTGCGCTGGAAGATGACGGGACAATTTCTCAGTGAAATGTCGGATGCGTCAGGCACACTGTGGCTTGATGTCGCTAAACGTGATTGGTCTGATGAATTGTTAGCAGCCACAAATTTAACCCGTGAACAGATGCCATCTTTGGTCGAAGGGGCTGAAAAAAGTGGTGTCTTGCGTGCTGACTTAGCTTCACATTGGGGGCTGAGTGCAGATGTAATTATCGCGGGTGGCGGTGGTGATAATGCGGCTTCTGCGGTAGGTGTCGGGGCGATTAATGAAGGAGATGCTCTGATTTCCCTTGGCACTTCAGGGGTGATTTTTGTGGTGAATAACCAGCTACAAGCCGACCCTCAACATGGTGTTCACGCCTTTGCCCATGCCTTGCCAAACCGTTGGCACCAAATGAGTGTGATGTTAAGTGCCGCAAACTGCTTGCGTTGGGCCTGCCAGTTATTGTCAACGACGGAAAACCAACTGATGGACGAGGTTGGTCAATTAACGGATGAGCAGAAAAAACGCGCGCCGATATTTTTGCCTTATCTTTCAGGGGAAAGAACACCGCACAATGACCCTTATGCCACAGGTTCCTTTTTTGCTCTGCGCAATGAAACAACACGAGCAGAGTTGGGTTACGCCGTGATTGAAGGGGTAACTTTTGCCTTAGCGGATGGCATGGATGTATTACAACAAACAGGGACAAAAATGCCGCGTTGTAGCTTAACAGGGGGTGGGGCTCGCAGCCCAATTTGGGCACAACTCATTGCAGATGTGATTAATGTGCCTATCGTTACACACCCTGCAAGTTCTTCAGGGGCTTTAGGTGCTGCACGCCTTGCATGGTTAGCTGACGGGGGCGATGTGGATAAGGTGTGTCAAAAACCTGACATTCTTAACACCTATTTGCCGCAATCTCTTAATCAACAGGTACTTAACCAACGGCTTGAGGTATTCCGTTTATTGTATCAGCAACAAAAACAAGCAAGAGAACTTATGCCGCAATAGGCCGAAAAGGCGGTATTCCCTACCTACCGCTTTTATCGCTCGCGCTTCGCAATTAATTAAAACAACAACATAAAATGAGGAAACTGCAATGGAACAACAGCAGTATTGGCTTGGTCTACCTAAGCATTTGTTCTGGGGGTTTATCGCCATCGCTATTTTTATGAGTGGTGATGGTTTTGAGATGGCTTTTTTATCGAAACATATTACTGACTTAGGTTTTACGCCGACACAATCAGCAATGGTGTTCACCGTTTATGGCTTGATGGCTGCAGTAGCCGCATGGGCATCGGGTGTGGTTGCTGAAATTATCACACCATTAAAAGCCATGATGATCGGTTTTGTTTTGTGGATTGTCATGCATGCACTGTTTATGGCTTTTGGCTTAGGTATGAAAAGCTACAGCATGATGTTGCTGTTTTATGGCATCCGTGGGTTGGCTTACCCGCTGTTTATTTATTCCTTTATGATGATGTTGGTGCAGGTTATTCCTCGTGCTCACCTCGCGGCCGCAACGGGCTGGTTCTGGGCGATGTACTCAGTGGGAATTGGCGTCATCGGCAGCTATTTACCCAGTTTCTCAATCCCGATGATGGGGGAAACAGGTACACTTTGGATGGCGATAGGTTGGGTGGCAATCGGCGGTATAATTGCTTACTTTAGCTTGCGTAATATCCCTGTTGACCGCTCGAAAGTGGATTTGCCAATGAAAGACAAAATGGCGGAGTTATCCCGGGCAGCGACAATCTTATTTACCAATAAAAATATTTTTATGGCGAGCTTGATCCGTATCATCAATACGATTTCGTTATTTGGCTTTGCGATTATCATGCCATTGCTATTTGTTGACCGCTTAGGCTTTACTATTTCTGAGTGGCTACAAATTTGGGCTGTGTTCTTCTTTGTGACTATTTTTACCAATATTTTTTGGGGCATTGTTGGGGAACATATCGGCTGGATCCGCCAAGTCAGGTGGTTTGGTTGTTTAGGTATGGCTGTTTCAAGCCTGCTGTTTTATTATTTACCTGTTTACTTTGGGCACAATTTTGCGATTGCCCTGATCCCAGCCATTTTACTGGGTATTTTTGTTGCGGCCTTTGTGCCAATGACTGCGGTATTCCCAAGTATTGAACCACACCATAAGGGCGCAGCCGTTTCGATTTATAATTTATCTGCGGGTTTAAGTAACTTTGCTGCCCCAGCGATTGCGAGCTTGGTATTGCCTTTCTTCGATATTGTCGGGGTTGTTTGGGCATATACTGGGTTGTATATCTTTGCAGGAATTCTGACGTTCTTTATAAAAGTTCCTCAGCCAGGCTTTGAGAATAACCGTAAAATTAAATCGGTTAAAATGATGACTGAGCAGCAAGCTAATAACTAAATCTGTTTTTATAATGGCCCATAAATTGTGATTTATGGGTTTTTTATTTTTGCTGTCAATAATTCTATACATTGATAAAGGGTTATCTGCCTTTGTTTGTCCTAATTGTAGAGAAAATAGTTAACGATAAAATTAAGTATAATATTTTATTTAAATGTAAAAATTGGTCGTGTTTATTTTGTTTTTCCGCCATGGATTGTGTGAATTATTGAAATTTGATCCTTTTACAATAGAATATAATTTAAAAGGCTAAAAAATAAACGAAAGTGAATCTGATTCTCAATTAAGTCTGTGTTGATATTTTACGCTACTGAATCGCCTCGGTAATAAAAGAATATTTATGTCTAAATGCTTTTCAGTGTAATAATTCACTGTCTAATAAGTTTATTGCCATTATTCCTGCCTGATTTAATCTTGTTCAGTTATCTATACATCTGTATTTTCAATGTTATGATGAATTTTGTTGCGAAATTGTATGTTTGCAGCGAAATGCTCTTTATATTGATGGTTTATCATTCATAAATAAGCTGTAAATTAGTAATTAACTAATATTAATGGCTTCTAATACTAAAAAAATAAACAAATAAAAAGATATACGCGGGGAAAAAGTTATGTCGCAGATGTTAGCTCTGTTTTTGATAGTCGGAATATTATATATCGGGGATGCGATAGCGGTACGCACCAAAGCCTGGATCCCTTCCGTTTTCGTGTGCGCAGTATTGTTTCTATTAGGGTATTGGACAATCTTCCCGAAAGATATCGTTAGTATTGCGGGTATTCCACAGGTTGTTGCTGTCTCCCTAATGTACTTATTAATTACCAATATGGGCACTTTATTGTCCCTGAAAGAATTATTACGCCAATGGAAAACCATTCTTATTTCATTGGCGGGTATTCTAGGCATTATTTTTCTCACCTTTATTATCGGTGTTGCCTTGTTTGATATGAATACGGTATTAGTTGCTGTTCCACCATTGGTAGGTGGTATTGTTTCTTCATTGATTATGTCAAAAGGTGCTGCGGAAGCAGGGCTAGTAGATCTCTCCGTTTTTGCAATATTAATCTATGTTATGCAAGGGTTTGCGGGTTATCCGCTGACGGCAGTGATGCTGAAAAAAGAAGGGCGTCGCGTACTGGAAAAATACCGTAGTGGGCAGTGGGAAGAAACACTTTCTGTAGAGGGTGCCAAAGAGGTCGAAGTGAAAACCGTGGTATCGGAAGACGAAATGCCGCGCATGTTTAAAAAAATCCCTAATCACTATAACACGAGTTATTTCAAATTCTTACGTTTGGCAGCGGTAGGGTATTTGGCCTACTTAGCATCATCTTATGCTGCACCTTACGTGAATATCAGCCCATTCGTGCTGTGCTTATTATTTGGAGTTATTGCATCTTCATTAGGTTTCTTAGAAAGGCAACCTCTGCAAAAAGCCAATGGGTTTGGTTTTGCTATCATGGCATTGATGTTATTTATCTTTGATACTTTAAACCATGCAACACCAGATATGTTATTGCGCCTTGTTTATCCAATGGTGGTGTTAATTAGTGCCGCCGTTATTGGAATGTACCTCGCGTCATGGATAGTTGGCAAAATGTTGGGTGTCACTAAAGAGATGGCTTTTGCGGTGGCATTAACTGCCCTGTATGGCTTTCCAGCGGATTACATCATTACTAACGAAGCGATTAACGCACTAACAAAAGACGAAAAAGAGCGTCAAATTCTCACTAGCCATATGTTAGGACCAATGTTAGTCGGTGGTTTCATTTCCGTCACCATGGTGTCTGTTGTCTTAGCGGGCATTATGGTCGCTTACATTGTTCCAGTTGCAGGGTAAATAATTATGGAAACAAGTACATCTCGAATTCAACGTCATTTAGAACAATTGGCAGAATACACCGCGACGCCAGGCCAAGGCACAACGCGTATGAGCTATAGTGAGCAAGATAAACAGGCCCGCCAATATTTAAAACAGCAAATGGTGGCGCTTGGTTTACAAGTTCGTGAAGATGCAATTGGCAACATTTATGGTCGTCTAGAAGGGCTGCAAGCGGATTTGCCTGCGGTGATTATTGGCTCACATTTTGACTCTGTTCCCCATGGTGGCGCGTTTGATGGCCCTGCGGGGATAGTGACTGGACTGGATGTGGTTGCGCGTATTCGGGAACAAAATTTAACGCCAAAATACCCACTCGAAGTGATCGCACTAGTGGAAGAAGAAGGCACCAGCTTCGGCCGTGGTTTGATGGCATCCAGTGTGATCACGGGTTTAATCGGTACTAAAGAGCTCTATCAACTTAAAGATAGGCAAGGCGTCAGCGCTGCAGAACGCATGGCTGCAGCGGGATTTAATGCAGACAAAGCGGCGGATGCGGTATTAGACCCAAAAAATGTTAAAGCATTTCTTGAGCTACATATTGAACAAGGCCCTGTGCTTGAACAGGCGGGTGAAGATGTGGGGATTGTAGAGACCATAGTGGGTATTAGCCAGTTAGAGATTAAGCTGACTGGCAAAGCGGGCCATGCAGGAACAACCCCAATGAATATGCGTGCGGATGCTTTAGTGTGCGCAAGTCAGATTATCAGCGAAATCCCAGCACTGGCAAAAGCCGCAGGGGACAATACGGTTGCGACAGTTGGCCGGCTCAATGTTCTCCCTAATGGCGCGAATGTTATCCCAAGTGAAGTGGTATTTAGCGTCGATATTCGTTCAAAAAATGATACTGCTTTGCGTAAAATCATTGAGAAAATCATTGAACTGACAGAAAAAACCAGTGAGTCAGCAGGCATTGATAGCGAGATTATTCAACCACTTTATGTACAACCAACTGAGTTAAATAATGAAATCATTGGCTTAATGCAGCAGCATGCAAGTGAACAAAATTTAAAATTTAGAACTATGGTCAGTGGTGCAGGGCATGACACGATGATTTTTGCAGGGATCACTCAAACAGGATTGATTTTTGTGCCTAGTCGTAATGGGTTAAGCCATCACCCTGATGAATGGACAGATTATGCGCAAATTGCACGTGGCGTTGACGTGATGTTTGCCACTGTGAAGTCACTTATTGAATGTTAATAATTAAGAAAAACACCAAAGTACAGTATTGAAAAGGGTAAAGGTAGAAAAATGATCAGTCCAATTATTACAGCTGCAATCAAAAAACACACATCAGAGATGATTGCTTTTCGTCGTGATCTACACGCTCACCCTGAATTGCCATTCGAAGAAGTGCGTACAACACAGCGAATTGCTGAAGAACTAGACAAAATCGGTATCGAATATCGTCTCACAGAGCCAACGGGTCTGATTGCTGAAATTAAAGGTGGAAAACCAGGTAAAACCGTCGCATTACGTGCGGATATAGATGCACTGCCAGTGTTGGAACTTAATGATTCTTTAGAATATAAGTCGACGATTGAAGGCAAAATGCATGCGTGCGGCCATGATGCCCACACGGCGATGTTATTAACTGCAGCGAAAGCATTGGTTGAGGTTAAAGACGAGCTTGAGGGTAATGTGCGTTTGATTTTTCAACCTGCGGAAGAGATTGCACAAGGTGCACTGGCGATGATCAAGCAAGGTGCTATTGAAAATGTCGATAACGTATTTGGGATGCACATCTGGACGACAACGCCATCAGGTAAGGTTTCTTGTAATGTAGGGGGGAGTTTTGCCTCCGCGGATCTATTAAAGGTCACGTTCAAAGGCCGTGGCGGTCATGGTTCTATGCCAGAAGCTACAATTGACGCGGCGGTTGTTGCATCGGCCTTTGTGATGAATTTGCAAGCTATTGTTTCCCGTGAAACATCTTCATTAGATTCTGCGGTTGTGACAATTGGAAAAATGGATGTCGGTACGCGTTTTAACGTGATTGCGGAAAATGCGGTACTGGATGGTACTGTTCGCTGTTTTGATATCGCGACACGCGATCGCATTGAAGCCGCTATTCGCCGTTATGCAGAACATACAGCCGCCATCTACGGAGCTACAGCTCAGGTTGATTATATCTATGGAACGTTGCCTGTGATCAATGAAGAACGTAGTGCGTTATTGGCACAATCTATTATTTCTGAAGCCTTTGGTGAGCAATCCTTAATCACGGAAAGACCAACGCCAGGTGGGGAAGATTTCAGTTTCTATATTGAAAATATTCCAGGTTGTTTCGCGTTGTTAGGCACAGGAAATGCGGAAAAAGACACGCAATGGGCACATCACCATGGTTGCTTTAATATTGATGAAGACACAATGGTCACTGGTGCTGAGTTGCACGCACAATATGCATGGGCGTACTTGCAACAAACGGATTTTTAAAAATACGATAAGCTCGTAAATAGTGTTTTTGCTATTAGCATGGCATCCTATACTGATTAGCCATTAAGTTTCAGTATAGGGTGAAATCCTTATACATCATGATGCACAAAAATAGCCTCTCTTAAGCGCTGTTGCTGCTCAAAGCGTTGCTCTTGGTTGAGTTCTGCATCATGGGAAAGCTGCATAAGCATTTCGTTCATATTGTGAACGGAATTTTCATCAAGCAGTAAATTCACTTTTTTAACAATTTCATCATAGTGGGACATAGTTACAACTCCAACGTATTTGTTTTGGTGTAATCATAATGCAAAACAGCATTGATGGTTATGCGATTAGTTTTGTTTATCGATGATCATAACTGCCATGGTATTAGGTTCTAATGCGCGCATAATGTGGGGGTCATCACCAGGGTAGTGAATATAATCCCCAACAGCTAACTCAATAGGGTTATCTAATGGGCCGACTAAGGCCCTACCAGCAGTGATAATAATGTGCTCACTAACACCTCGCATATGCGGTTCTGACACACGGTCACGTCCTGGTTGTGCAATCACAGTGTAAATATCGCGACGAGAGTTATCTGGGGCTGATGATAATAAAAAGGCTAAATAATTGGCGTGTTCTGCGCTGACAGGAATTGCTTCACCGTGGCGTATTACGGTTACAGTCTCTTGTTTTTCTTCAATTAAACGTGCAAAAGGGATATCTAACGCAACGCAAAGTGCCCACAATGTTTCAATACTTGGGTTTCCGCTGCCCGACTCCAGTTGTGACAGGGTGGACTTGGCAATGCCTGCCTTGCGTGACAATTCAGAGAGCGACAACCCACTTTTTTGCCGTTCGCGAGCGAGGGCTTTTGCGATAAGGTCAATGGGTGGTGTGGGTAAATTCAATTTTCATATCCTATTTAGATTGCACTTCGCCGTGATGATCATCATAATGAACAAATGTATTTTATATCGAACGGATTGGAAATGCTAACTTCAACATTCAATTCCACACTGAATAATAGCACAGTGAAAAACATCGCTCTTGTGTGTTTTGCTGACTTAATTGTGGGAATTTCATACGGTGCATTGGCACATTCTCAGGGGTTTGACTTTTGGGTGCCTTTAACACTATCAATATTAGTGCTTGCGGGAGCATCTGAGTTTTTATTTATCGGGGTAATCTTTACGGGGGGAAGCCCTATTTCCGCTGCTTTAGCTGGTTTGCTGGTTAATTCACGTCATATTCCATTTAGTTTTGCAGTGGGTGATTTAACAGGGAAGGGAAAGAAGGCACTTTTGGGTTACCACATTATGAACGATGAAAGTGTGGTTTTTGGTCTTGCTCAAGAAACAGAAAAAGAGAAGCGTGCTGCTTTTTGGCTGTGTGGTATCGGTATTTTACTTTGTTGGCCACTTGGGGTGATTATCGGAGAGGTATTAGGTAGTTTTATGGATGATACCCACGTATTCGGTATGGATGCTATGTTCCCTGCGATTATTTTAGCACTTTCATTACCCGCATTAAAAGATAAACGATTAAGGTTAACCGCCATTATTGGTGCGGTGATTGCTGTTGCAACCACTCCTTATTTACCTGCTGGTATCCCTGTTTTATTGGCGCTATTGAGCTTAGTTATTTATATAAGGAAATAATCATGATGGGTAATCCGTGGTTAATTTTTACAGGCATCATGATATTAGCTGTTGGCACATACCTTATGCGAGCCTCAGGGGCCTTACTTAAAGGGCGCGTGGTGTTATCAGAAAATAGTAAAGTGTTGTTTTCTGCTGCTGCGATTGTGATTTTATTTTCTGTTGCAGTGACCTCGACGTTATTCGCTGGGGATGCATTTTCAGATTGGCCAAAGGTTTTGGGCGTTTTGGTGGCAGGGGTACTTACTTGGTATAAAAAGCCCTTTATTCTTATTGTATTGTCTGCTGCTGCTGTTACGGCATTATTACGCTTAATCTAATAAAAAATTGCCCCTATTGGTATATAGGGGCAAACGAATTATACGGTGAGGTCTTTAATGGTTTCAGAGGACCCATTTTTTTGCACGGAGGCGATGCCTTTTAGTGCAGATTGTTTAGAAGCATACATCTCACTGGTGGCAATAATTTCATGATTAGCCGCTTTTAATACAAAGTAATAAGGCTGAGCCACATCTTTCGTGGATTTTTTCAATTCATAATAGCCCATGATAAGCTCCTGCGTTTAAATGGAAAACTAAATATCTAAATAAGGAAATAAGCAGAAAAAACGTTCCACTTAAAATAAGATTAGCTGTTGTTAGGTATTATTACTAGTGAGGGGACAGTATTTAAGAGAAACTATAAAAAAAGCCCCTGATAAACAGAGGCAATCGTAGGATATATAGAACTCTTTATTGTCCTTTCAGCATATCGGTATCTTATTGATTATGCTATTTGGTTATGCTTATCAATAAAAAAGGTTTTACCGATACCATTAACAAGGTTAATCAATATTACCCTTTACTGCGCTGTGGAGGCGTTAGCAGGTTTTGGCATAGGTGTGTTATTCGTAGTAAATTCAGGGGCTTCCATTACAGTAACTTTTACAACATAGCGTTTGCCATCTTCAATTTTAGGCGCATTATTCGCCAATTTTTTCACTGTTTCATTTGGCGTCGTGGTTTGTTCAGCTACGCTGTACACCATATTATGATGATTACCCATATGTGGGCGTTGCATGTTGTTATTCCCACCATTGCCCATATTCGCTGCGGTTGCTGCAAAACCCACTGACATTAACGCTAAAGCGAATAAACCTGCATTTAATTTTTTCATTTCAATTTCCTCATCTGGTTGATGAAACCATCATTCACGAAAATTTTTCGTAGCTCAATCGCTTTTACCTCCCTTGACTGAAGCTTCATAATTACTGCACTTTTTATGCATGCTTAATTCATAATTTAGTAAAAACAGTGGGTTAGTAGACTAAAGTTTACATTTTTATTCCAGTTGTGCTAATGAGGATTTCTATTGTGGAGGCTAAGGACGCAATAGACTAGGATGGTAAGTTAGGTTCAATATCACCATAATCCTAACAAAGTGAGCGTATATGTCAGATAAAAAAATCCCTCTTTCTTTGCTCGATCTTGCTCCAATAACTGAAGGATCAACGGCAAAAGAGGCTTTTTCCCATTCTCTTGACCTTGCTAAATTAGCAGAAAAACTGGGGTATCATCGTTATTGGCTTGCTGAGCACCATAATATGACTGGGATTGCCAGTGCAGCGACATCGGTACTCATTGGCTATTTAGCTGCGAATACGCAATTGTTACGGTTAGGTTCGGGAGGAATCATGCTACCGAATCATTCACCTTTAGTGATTGCCGAGCAGTTTGGTACGCTTAATACACTCTACCCAGAACGTATTGATTTAGGGATAGGGCGTGCACCAGGGAGTAACCAGCAAACGATGCAGGCTCTGCGCCGCCATATGAGCACGGATCTTGACAGTTTCCCACAAGATATTGCCCAGATAGTCAATTGGTTTGATGCGACTAATCCTGACCCAGGAGTTCGCCCTGTTCCTGGTTTTGGTGAAAAAATCCCTGTTTGGTTATTAGGATCAAGCCTTTATAGCGCGACACTTGCTGCAAAATTAGGCTTACCTTTTGCATTTGCCTCCCATTTTGCCCCTGATTTGCTATTGCAAGCATTAGAGGTTTACCGCACTAATTTCCAGCCATCGGCAAGGCTAGCAAAACCTTATGCGATGGTGTGTATTAATATCATTGCGGCAGATACACAGCGTGAGGCCGAATTCTTATTTACCTCGATGCAGCAAGCTTTTGTTATGCTGCGTCGTGGGCAGACCTCCCAATTACCACCACCCGTTGAAAACATGGCTAATATTTGGTCTCCAGCTGAAGAATATGGTGTTCAGCAAGCACTTGGGATGTCATTGGTTGGGGATAAATCCAAAGTTCGACATGGCTTAGAAACAATTTTACGGCAAACACAAGCGGATGAAATCATGGTGAATGGGCAAATTTTTGATCATCAATCGCGCCTATATTCGTTTGAACTGGCGATGCAAGTTATGAATGAATTGATCTAATTTATTTGAAAGGACGATATTTGCAGGGAAGCAATTGTTTGATTTAAAAATGAATCAAAAGATAACCCAGAAAAACTCTGGGTCATTGACGGGTTAGCAAGCGATTTGTGGATGATGTGGTTCAAGGGGAGGTAGCCCATGAGCTGCACGTGCACGGTCGCATGCCTCATTATAGATACCATCTTGCCAAGATTGCTCAAATTCACGACAAGGCGTAGGCCGTTGTGCATAAATGGAGCAAGACACACATTCCCCTACCGTGCCTTGTAGCGCGCTACAGCGTGTATTTTGCTTTTGATTGGTGCCATGCATGCAGCTCATGAAAGGGGTGATTTGCTCGGTTAAATGTTGTGGAACAACGCCACCGCCACTTTCTGCCTCAGCCCAATAAAAAGAGACACGAAAATAGGCACAACAAGCACCGCAGCTTATACAAGGGTTCTCTGAAGGGTCGGTTTTTAGAATATGAATATTTGACATAACAAAACCAGATATTGATGTTGATAATATCCCCGTAGAATACGGGTTGACGCAACACAAGCAGGAAGCTCAAGAAAACGTTGCTCGAATTTTATTATCTTATGTAAATCCAGTGAATTGCAATGGTTTTTAGTGGAAAAGACTAGGTTAGATAGTTATTTTTGATTTAAATAAAATTAAACGGCAATTTACAGTCATAAAAAAACCTGCTGTGTCGGCAGGTTTTTCCAGTAAAAATAAGCTAAGAGACTAAACGTGTTTTAGTTCAGCATCATCATCTTGATTAAACACCGCTTTATCTGTTTCACCCATTAATTGACTAGTCACTGTTCCTGCTGTCATTGAGCCGCTGACGTTAAGGGCTGTACGGCCCATATCAATTAATGGTTCAACGGAAATCAACAGCGCAACTAAGGTTACTGGTAGGCCCATAGCAGGCAGGACGATTAATGCAGCAAACGTCGCACCACCACCCACACCAGCAACACCTGCTGAGCTCACAGTGACAATACCGACTAACGTTGCGATCCAAAGTGGGTCAAACGGGTTAATTCCCATGGTTGGAGCGACCATGACTGCTAACATTGCAGGGTAAATACCTGCACAACCGTTTTGGCCAATTGTTGCACCAAAAGATGCCGAGAAGCTTGCAATAGACTCAGGGATACCGAAACGGCGTGTTTGCGTTTCAATATTCAAAGGGATACTTGCAGCACTTGAACGGCTGGTAAAGGCGAATGTCAGAACAGGGCCAGCTTTCTTAAAGAATTTAATTGGATTTAAGCCAGTTGTTGCGACAAAAATACCGTGGACAACAAACATAATGCCGAGAGCGACGTAAGACGCAATAACAAAGGTGCCTAAGTTAATGATATCGTGAAGATTCGAGCTTGCGACTACTTTGATCATCAGGGCCATGACACCGTAAGGTGTTAAACGCATGACCAAACGAACTAATTTCATTGCCCAAGCTTGCATAACATCAATTGCCGCTAACGCTTTTTCACCGCGCTCTTTATCGTCTTTAAACAGTTGTAATGCAGCTACCCCTAAGAAGGCTGCAAAAATAACCACACTAATAATTGATGTCGGGTTTGCTCCAGTTAAATCCGCAAATGGATTTTTTGGAATAAACGATAAAATCAGTTGCGGTACGGTTAAATCAGAAACTTTACCAATATAGTTAGTTTCAATGGCGCTTAAACGTGCAGTTTCTGACTGACCTTGTACTAAGCCTTCTGCAGTCAGGCCAAACAGGTTGGCAATCAAAATACCGACTAGGGCTGCGATTGCGGTCGTTAACAGTAATGTTCCAATCGTTAAGAAACTAATTTTGCCCAAGGAAGACGCTTTGTGCAGTCTTGCAACAGCACTTAAGATAGATGCGAATACCAATGGCATAATCACCATTTGTAATAGCTGCACATAACCATTACCAACAATATTAAACCAAAGAATGGAGTCTTTTACTGTCTGGTGGCCGCTTCCGTAAACGAGATGCAGCACGACACCATAAGCGACACCAAAGACCAGACCGACTAACACTTTTTTAGACAGACTCCAGCCTTTTGCTCCCAGTTTTGCCAACAGTATCAGCAGTGCTACAAAGCCGAGCACATTAATAATTAGAGGAATATTCATTCCGAACTCCAAATCGTTTTTTATAAGGTATGTGACTAGCCCTTTAATCCTTATTAGTTATAAGGATTTAGTTGCTTCTAACAACTGGTTATATGATATCAACAGAGAAAACACATTTCTTATACTAAATAGTAATAAGATAGTATTATTCATGCTTACATTATATTACAAAACTGAAAATTATGTAGGGAAGCGTATATCTAGCTGATTTTGTATATATTTTATTACACTTTCTACCTGAGAATAAAAATCAAAGTGATACCCTGTAGGCAATAAGCAGGCACAAACCGTCAAAACGATTGCAATAAAACGTTCACTACGTTTGCTATTTTTGCCACGGATAATGGGAAAACAGAAACGTTGAGGTAATGGCCATAAAAATGGCACCCCTGACGGTGTTAGCATATCAGCGACTAAATGGCTCAAATAGCCTAATAAAAAAGCGTGAATGAGGTCATTAGGAATAGGCCATTGCACGGGGATCCACTGATAACATGAAAGCATTAATAACAACCATGCAAGTAAGCTATGAGTGAAACCGCGGTGACCACATAGCTTAGAAATGGGAAGTGAAAAAATACGTAGTAGCCGTCCAGGTAGAGAAGATGGATGATCAATATCGGGTAATAATGCACCTAATAACGCGCCTGGAACCAAGTGCAGCCAATCACCTTGAGCAAGCTCAGGGGTGACTTGGAGTTTATGGGCCATTATCAAAGAGGCGACGGAAAAAAGCAGATGCCCTTCAGCGGTCATGGTGGATAAAATACCATCTGTTTATCTATACAGTTAATTGGCAGTATAAAGTGTTTGAAAAGAATAAGATAGAGGAGACAAGGTAAAAAAACTCTTATTTATTAGCAAATAAGGAAAGGATTTAATATTTTTTGGTTATTCCCCTACCTAAGTCAGATAGGGGTGAACATAAATTACACACATGGCTATAACTAGCGTAAATGTTTTGATTCTAATTCATTTAGAGAGCTTAATTTAATATCCGCTAAACCAAAACGTGGATCATTAAAGTGTTTGCTATCTGGCACGACAATAGAGCGCATTCTCGCGGCTTTGGCTGAAATCATACCATTAAATGAATCTTCTAAAGATGCACAATGAATTGGTTTGGTTGATAGTGCAGAAGCAGCTTTCAGATAAACTTCAGGGTGTGGTTTACTCAATGGTAAGTCAGCCGCTGAAATGACAGCAGAAAAATAGTCGCGAATATCCAGCAGATTTAACACTTTTTCAAGCATATACAATGGTGATGCAGATGCCAGTGCAATTTTTAAATCCATTGAACGACACAGTTCCATAGCATGTTGTACACCAGGTAAAATAGGGCGGGTTTCTTCAACTAAGCCCACAACGCGGTCGATAATCCGTTGTTTGGCTTCTTGTTGGCTGCATCCATGCCAAGGTGAGGCTTGGTACCAAAGCTCAACAACATGGTCAATACGTAAACCCAAAGTATCAGGCAGAGTGTTGGCAATCGCAAGGTCAACGCCTAACTGTGAAAAGACCTCAAGTTCAGCTTGCTCCCAAAAAGGTTCCGAATCGATCAATAAACCATCCATATCAAAAATAACGGATTGGATGGGAAGGTTATGGTACATGTTAAAACTCCATTCATGTAAACCCTATTGCCAATAAGCTTTACCCTTGTGGCAGTAGGAATTAAGGGAACTTACCCAGCGATAATAGTATTTATTTACTAACTGACTATGATATCAGCAAACGAACAAATATTCGTATTAATTGAATGGGTGATTGTAACAACTCAACACTAAAGCGAATAGGCACAGATGGTGAAAGTTGTTTATCTAATGTGTTTTTAAAAATGTTTAAAGTTCTGAAAGTTATTACACAATCATCATTTTACAAGGTAAATTTGGAGGCATTTAATAATTTCGGCTATTATTATCCCTGAAAAGTCACCATGAAAATTTATCGAGAATAATAACTCTGAGGAAGAGCAGTAATGAATTACCACAATGCTAATTATGTCGCAATCGGCAAACGTATTCTGGGTTGGGTTGTTTTTCTGGTAGCTTTAATTTCGACGTTGACGTCTTTAGTTAAACTCGCGGGGATGAAAGGGCTGACAGGTGAGGGGATCAACGCTGTTGCCAATGATTTTATTAAACTAATGGCGGAAATGACACGGCAAACCACACCATTTTTAAATTTCTTCTGGAATAATTCGCCTGTACCACAAGTTGCCAATGGTTTTTCAGGTAGCAACCTTGGCTTTATTCTTATCTTTATCTTTATTTTTGTTGGTTTGGCTCTCAGTGCATCAGGGCTAAGAATGTACCGACAAATTAAATTTATTCGCGAAAGCCTTGAAGATCATGTGATTTTGGAAAAAGCCAAAGGTACCGAGCTGTCCAAAGCAGAGCTGGAAGCAAACGTCACCATTCCAAGGCACACCATTTTTACCCAATTTTTTATTCTTTATTTCTGGCCAGTTGTACTTTTAATAGGGCTGTATTTTATCCTTAAATTACTTAACTGGTAATTTTCGTCATACTTCGAACTGTAGCGGTGTTGGCCTCACTCAGCTACTTGGGTCACATACTTGTGTATGCTCCCCAAGCTATCTTCGTTTGCCGCCTAGCTACAGTCCGAATTATTTAGAAAATACGTTTTTGTCATACTTTGACCTGTAGCGGTGTTGGCCTCACTCAGTATCTTAAGTCACATACTTGTGTATGCTCCTCATCCCCGTCATATTTCAAACCGCAGCGTTGTTGACTACGCTCATTCGCGCTAGTCACATACTTGTGTATGCTCCTAACGACTCATTCACTTGTCGCCTAGCTGCAGCTTGAACTATTTAGGGGATGGATCCCGCGTGTTATTCAAACCGCAGCGTTGTTGTCTGCACTCAGTTACCTTAGTCACATACTTATGTATGTGATTAAGGGTGCCTTCGTTTGCCGCCTAGCTGCAGTCCGAATTATTTAGAAAATACATTTTGGTCATACTTTGACCTGTAGCGATGTTGGCTTCACTTGCCTATTGTTCCTTTTTATTCCTTTAATAACAAATCAACTATCTTTTGGGCGTGCAGGTAGCTTTGCTCATTACCGAAAATATGGGCTTGATTAAGTAAATAATATAATTGGTAAATAGGTTGCCTATCTAAAAAGCCATTTGGCAGCGGCCAAACACTTTGGTAACCATCAATAATTTGAATGGGAATATTTTTATACAATGGCAACATCGCAATGTCGCATTCTCTATCACCCCAATAACATGCAGGATCATAAAGAACTCCATCGATTTGATGGGTAATGGCACAGTTAGCTGGCCATAAATCACCATGTAATAAAGAGGGTTGTGGTTGGTGACCTGTTAATTTATTTTTAACAATATCGACAATTCGCTGAATATCACCAAATACCATGCCTTTTTCAGAGGCTAATTGTAATTGTAAGCCAATGCGTTTTTCCGCAAAGAACGAATTCCAGCGTTTTTCCCAGCCATTTGGTTGAATAATAGTACTTAACATGGTGTCAAAATCAAAACCATAACTAGGCTGTTCTTCCCATTGGTGTAAACGGGCAAGCTGTTGACCAAAATGCCAAGCGTTGGTGGTATCAAACGGTTTTAAAGGGAAGTATTCAAGAAGAAGAAAACTATGGTGCTTATTACTCCCCACGCCATATACCTTGGGAACGGTGATTGTTTGGCTTTTGGCGAGCATTTCAAGCTGTTCAGCTTCTTGCTTAAACAAAGGTAGAAACTCACGTCGATTTTGTTTAACGAATACTGTGTGTTCGCCATAGTCGATTCTTAGCGTATGGTGAATATCACCACCAGAGAGAATGACTTTGTTACGCAGCTCCGCTTCACCTAAGTGTTCACTTAATAAACGACACATTGCTTGCCACATGACTCACCTCGCTCTGCTTTGGTCTTCATTAACACAATACTATAGCGGCAGTTTGGGAATTAACAGTGATAATTATTTAAAAAGAAGCACCTATCACGAAATAACCGTTTAAGAATTTTATTCATTAAAATAAATTATCACAAATTTAAAGATAGCTGTTTTTGAACAGATTGAGAATGTTCAGATATTTGTCTATTAAAGCGATATGCCAGCGCGTTCCTTGTTTTATTCAGGTAAACTGCAAAAAATGAAATAATGAGGGGAAGCCATGCATACTGATTTTCAAAATCCACGTTGGTTAAGGGACTTACTGCGATTTATCCCGCTGAAAAGTCAGTTTGTGTTATTTGGTAATGTTCGCGATTTACAAGCCAGTGAAATTGCACCTTCAGTTGTCACGCCTTTACCATTTAACCAGTCTTTATTTAATAGCTTATTTAAAGCAGGATATGCATATGCGCTGACTTACACGCCATTAGTGGGCTTTCAATGCTTAGCAAACCCCGCGCAAGATGCTCAAGAAACTGAGGCCGTTATGCAACGGCTTGGGTTAAATATTACTGAGGGTAAAGCAGCTGGTGGCATTGATATGTTGAATCATCTGCTTGAACGGCTTATTCAAGATAAACAAGAGCCTATTGCCTTATGTATCGACTTCGCTTCTTGTTTAATTTCCCATCATGATAACCTCACCCCTGCAGAACACAGTTTATTTACTCGTGCATTAGTTGCATCACATCAAAGCAAGGCAAGGCCAGCAGGGCAGCATCATCAGCCGTTCTATAATACGGTGTTTTGGATAGTCGAAAAAGAAACAGATTTACCCGATTGGTTTGTCATTAATAACCCACGTATTCGAGCTATTCCTGTTGCCAAACCTGATGGTCAAGTGCGCCGTTTATTAGCCCAAAGTTTATTAGGCTCGCTGGTGGATTTTAATGGTATTGAAGAAGCTGATAAGCCACAGATAATTAATGACTTTGTTGATGAAACCGAAGGGTTGCTTTTATTGGATTTAACGGCAATTGTGCAGTTGGCGCGTATTGAGCAGGTGCCTGCAGCCAGTATTCGCGATGCCGTTCGCCGATATAAAGTGGGGATCACCGAAGATCCGTGGAAAAAATTGATAAGCAAAAAATTCATCATGCTCCAGCTGTGATTTCACGTAGAGTAAAAGGTCAACAACATGCTGTTACGCATTTATTAGATATTATCAAACGTGCAATGACAGGGGTTGGTAGCCATAAAGGTGGGCGTCCTCGCGGTGTATTGTTTTTAGCAGGGCCTACAGGTGTTGGTAAAACGGAACTTGCCAAAACGGTGACGCAATTACTGTTTGGTGACGAAAGTGCTTATATTCGCTTTGATATGTCTGAATTTAGTGCCGAACATGCAGACCAGAGACTGATTGGAGCCCCCCCAGGTTATGTGGGGTATGATTCTGGTGGTGAATTAACCAATGCGATCCGTGAAAAGCCATTTAGCGTGGTTTTGTTTGATGAGATTGAAAAAGCCCACCCTCATTTAATGGATAAATTCTTACAGATTATTGATGATGGAGTTTTAACATCTGGGCGTGGTGATCGCGTATATTTTTCGGAATCGTTGATTATTTTTACGTCAAACCTCGGTATCTACCGTTTAGATACTAATGGGGAGCGGGTGGCCAACGTCCAGCCACATGAACCGTTTGAAACGGTTACGCGTAATGTAAAAAATGAAATAGAACGCCATTTTAAATTGGTACTTAATCGCCCTGAGCTACTTAACCGTATTGGTGAAAACATTATTGTTTTTGACTTTATTCGTCCAGACGTTGCTGAGCAGATTTTTGAGCAAATGGTGGATAACATTTTGTTAGGCTTAGAAAAGCAGCTTTTAACTATTTCAATATCCGCTGAAGCCAAAGAGGCGTTAAAAGTGAGTTGCTTGGCGGATCTTTCTAATGGTGGACGTGGGATCCGTAATCAATTGGAAATGCATTTGATTAATCCATTATCGAGAGCAATTTTTGATCAAGACATACAAACCAATAGCGCTTATCAAATTACGTCCATTCAAATGGGGGAAAATACGCAAATCATGTTAACCGCGGTTGGTAATTAACTTAATGAATATTAGCGTCTCACGTATTCATTTTCCTGTAACAACCTTAGGACCAGGGAAGCGTATTGGTATCTGGTTTCAAGGTTGTTCATTGCGCTGTAAAGGGTGTTTATCTCCCGATACTTGGCATGTGAAAGAAAGTTATCTTACGGTGGCAAAGCTGATTAACCAAATTGTAGAATGGTATCCTGTTGCGGATGGTATCACCATTTCAGGGGGCGAGCCATTCGAGCAGCCAGATGCTTTATTTGAACTTATACGTGAAATAAAACAGCGATTTCAAGGGGATATCTTAGTATATAGCGGTTATGAATGGGATGTGATTGAAGATAGAGTTAAGCGAATGAATCCCTACATTGATGCGTTGATCAGCGAACCCTTTAAAGTCGAAATACCGCAAACATTGATGTTAAGAGGCAGTGATAACCAACAGCTTCACCTTCTAACACCGCTCGGAAAGACATTATTTAAGCAATACCAACGCGTTATAACACCAGAAGATAAGAAATTGGATTTAGCCTTCGATGAACAAGGGAGACTGTTTCTGGCGGGGATCCCTGAACGTGATGATATGTCGCGGTTGAGTCAACTCCTTGCTCTGCAAGATAACACCTTAAAACAACTCAAAAAATAGCAACGAGAGAGAAGGATGACGATGATACGCTTTTGCCCGCATTGTTTAACAGAACGGCCGCTGACGGAAATATTTTGTGCGGGGCAAATCCAAACAGAGCAAGGAAGTTTCCAACGCTGTAGTTGGGACCTAACATTAGAGCCTATTCATCCAAAAGGATGGCGACCAGAAAAAGAGCAAGTGACTCCGCTCGAAACTTCAGCTTCAAACAGTCATCAAAGAGAAACAGATAACCGTCAAGTACGCTACTGTGAAAATGGACACCTAATAGCTGCAGATGACTTTATTTGCCTCGAGTGTGGGGCTGATGTCGCAGTAGAACCCGTCATTGAAGTTGTATCGTCATCCTATCCTCAAATAGGCTCTTGGCGTATAGAAAGACGGATTAATGGTAGTGATAGCCCCCGAGAACGCTACTTTGTCACGCATTGTACTGAAGAAAAACGTGGTGTACTGACCCTGTATCAAAAAGGGGAGGAGCCAGATCCCAATATTTATCAAGTCATTAAGCGTACCCCAACTGAGCATGTTCCCGAGTTTTATGAAATAGGCCGCTATGAAAACCGTGCATGGCATGTGACTGAAATGCTTGAGGGGGGATCATTAAGCCAATTTATACAACAAGGTGAATTTTGGCAACCTCATGAAATTCCTAGATTAGTGGAAGAAATGGGGCAGGCTCTTGCGGCGTTTGCAGAACATGGGCTGCGTCATCGTAATTTGTGTCCCGCTAATTTACTTATTCGTCGTCGTCATCCCTTAGATATCGTTGTGATTGAATATGGTTCCGCCTGCCTATCTGAGTTTGACCTTGATATTGTTACACCGCTGGATATTTCTCGTTATTCAGCACCTGAAACGCTAGCGGGTGGTGTCAGCGCAGCATCTGATTGGTGGAGCCTAGGAATTATTCTCTTGGAACAACTCACCCAAGGGCAGTGCTTTACCCAGGTTCAAGATAATGCCTTTCTTATCCAGGTTATGACGAATGGCGTTGATTTACCTGACGATTTACATCCGAATATTCAGTTGTTATTACGCGGGTTGTTGTGTCGTGATCGTTTTTTACGTTGGCAATGGCCACAAGTATCAGCTTGGCTACAAGGGAAGCCTCAACAAGCTCCTCAAATTCAAGAAACCAATAGACAAAGCCATTTCCACACGCTGACGTTTGCAGGGCGGCAATTCCAGCAACCTGATGTATTTGCATTGATGGCCGCGGAAGCTAGCCATTGGGATGATGCGTTGCCACTTTTATTTCGGGGGGATATAAGCTCTTGGCTCGCACAATTTGAAAATAGCCAAGCGCAATTAGTAAAATTGCAGGCATTGCTGGATAGTGATTTTCATCAAGAAAATCTCGATGATATTAAGCTGACCTTCGCTTTAAAAATCTTGAATGAAAACATTCCGTTGATTTACCGCGGTGAGATAATTACCCCTGCATGGTTGTTAGAAAACCCAAATTTAGCTTTTGCATTGATTAGCGAACCTCTTAACCAATACGTTCAAGATATTGACCCACAGCATTGGCTAGTACAGCTTTATCATCGCCAATACTTGGTGCGTGAACGTGCAAATCAGTTAAACATCATTTTGAATGAAGAAAGCCTCAGATTGTATTTATTGATTACGTCAATCAATCAATTATCGGCAAGATGGGCGCTCTTTCATGCCCAATTCCCTGATTCACATAATGAAAGTTTACAAGGGCTATTTGACAGGCAAAGTCCACAAGAAATTGATTACATTCTATTATTGAGTGCGGATATTGGCCAATTTATTTCAGTGTCAGCATTAGTTGAACAGGCATTTGAACTCGCTAAACAAAACGATATTCATAATTTTGATCATGAAATCGCCAAAAAGCAGCTTTCACTAACGCGTAAGGAATTGTATTTACTGCTTAGTGAACGAGTAAGTGACTTCAAGCGTATTGGGTTGGCCGTTTTAGACAGTTGGGTTGACCAGTTTTTATTGATGCGTAGGCTTTCACTTAAGAAAATATTGGTATTACTGGCAGTACCCGTAGAACACTGGCAAGTTCCTGAATCACAAAAATATGTACTAGAAGTGTTGCGCTTTTTTAACCAAAAACTAACGGCGGTGACACAGCGGGGTAATTTAGTTCGCATGTGTTTAACGCCAAATACAGGGCGTATTGATTTAACTGAGTGTGATAGTGCAGTTCGCCGTGCAAGCACATTATTGGAACATCTACTTAATCGTAAAAAAGGGTTGATAACGATTGATAGCGATATGTTGCTACAGCGAAAAGGTGTGAATAGCCGCTTAAGAATGTTGCAAGCAGATACGCAATTATATCAAAGGGATACAGGTATAAATGGAATGTATCTGGGATTTCCTTTTTTAGTACTGAATACCCAGCCAAACCAAATTAAACCCCGAATTGCCCCATTATTTTTATGGCCAATTTCAATGCAATCAGCTATTGCACAACAAAGTCCCATCCAATTGAATTTTGACCACGAACGAGGAGCCGTCCGTCTTAACCCTGCATTAGCGAGTTTTGTCGGTATTCCTGCGATGAGTCAATGGCAGGGAGCGTTAGACACGTTATTGTCTAAAGCAGGCTTGACCATTGGTGAAGTCATGGAAAGTTTGTCAGCATTGCTGCCAGTACAAGACCTTGATTTAGCTCCATTACCTGCATTAACCGACCCAGTTGCTGAAAACTGTGCGCAAATTGCCTGTTCCGCGGTGCTATTTCATACCTCATTTATTGGGCAGGCGATGAGTAGCGATCTACAGCAAATCGCGAATACCTCTATTGCTCAAACGGCGTTGTCGACCTTACTGAAAGTGAATTCAGTTAATATTCAAGAACCTGTTATGGACTCCGAAAATATCCTGAGCCCATTTGCGTTGTCCCTTGCTGACCCCTCTCAAGAACGTGTCGTTCAAGCGGCACAGCAACAAACTGGACTATTGATTGAAGGGCCACCAGGAACAGGGAAAAGCCAAACCATCGTTAGTTTAATTGCAGATGCATTAGGCCATCAACAGACAGTATTAGTGGTATGCCAAAAGCCTGCGGCGCTTGAGGTGGTATATAAGCGATTGGTTGCCAATGGTTTAGGCGACAGAGCGTTGCTCATCAACCAGAACCAAAAGGGCCGTGATATTATTTTGGCGGTACGTGAACAAATCGAGCAACTGTGGAACAAAGAAAACAGCGTATTATTTGAACAAGATTGGCAGGAAGAACGCGCTAATTTACTCTACCGAGTACAATTTTTTGAGCAAAAACTCGATGGTTATTACCATGCACTCAACCATGTTGATGAGTATTGGCAGCTGTCTTATAAGCAAATTTTAAGTCAATTAATTGAGGTTGAAGATTCAGAGCGCTTAAACATCCAGAATGATGCGTTAGCCCCAGTATTTAATGAGTTTAATCAAACCAAATTTGCCCAACTTTTTGATGATGTAAACCAGCATGCTCAGGCCTGGTGGCAACTCGATTATGAAAATAGTGCACTAAAAGCATTGGCCCTGTTTTCTGTGAACGACCATCAATATATGCTGTTTAATCAATATATTGCATTATTTATAGAGGCTGAAAAGCAGCGTGATCAGGTGTACCAATCGGATTATCACCGTATTCAACTCACTGAACTGACAAGCCATGAATTAATTCTGGAACAACTAAAACGGCATTTGGGCCTGCAAACGCAGGCGCAGTGGCAAAGCTTATCCCAGTGGCTAGCTTTGTTTATCAATTTACAGGGTTCAGTCACCACAGGTAAAACAGTTATTGAACAATTAGAACAATACTATCAACGCTTATTATTGATTGACGTGGTGAATACAGATTCACTGTTGTTCCCATTGTTTAAGGGGATTGAGTCGAAAAAACTGGCTCAGCTATCTCGCGCAGCAATTGAGTCAATGCAAGGTTCATGGTTACGCTTCCTCAACCCATTTTATTACGGGCGCCATAACCTGTTACAGCAATTTATAGCGCAAAGTGGGGTAAATCAGACGAGTTTGCCTGTGTTGCAAGCAACGATTGAGGTAGAGCAACAATGGCGTTTGATTGCACAAGAAATTATGCCTATTTATCAAAAAATGGGTGTTAATTTTGAACAGGATTGGCGAGCTCACTTACCGCAATTAATTGAGCAATTAAAATGGGTGGATAATACGAGCCAATTATTACTTCAATACCCTGAAATTTCACATTTTTTATTCGCTATTATTGATGAACAACAAATCGGGTTTGAACGCCAGTGCCTTGAGGTGCAGTCTGCGATTGCAAGAGTTAAAGCACAACGTGAAAGCACGAGCCAATTAAAACGTATGGCGTCTGTTTTTTCACCTCAGACGGTTGAACGTTTCCAATGTGCCATTAATAAAGGAGAATCATTTACGGACGAATTAGCCCAAATATTCCAAGAAAAAAATAACTTATCAAAATATCAATTATTTAGAATGGAAACGGCTAATTTTACTCAACAACATTGGCAAGTTTTATCAATATTATACCCTGTCGCTGCGCAATATATTCATGAGAATAGCCACCAAAAAGATTGGGTTGCGGTACTGAGCCAAACCATTAGCTACGGTTTCTATCACTTTGTCAAAGCGCAATTTGATGCCAAATTACCTGCACTTTCAACTAATAATATACAATTTATGGCGGATTTAGCGGAACTTGAAAGCGCACAGAAACAACTGCAATCGTTTAATCGTACAGCGCTGACACGCAATTATGACTTAGCTAAAATGGGGGGGCGCCGTGAATGGGAAGAAATTACACGCCTTGCAGGGCCAAGGGCGCGCCGTTTAAGGGAGTTTATTAATGAAGGACGCGAAATTGGCTTGATGCAATTACGCCCAATTTGGCTGATGACACCTGATGTGGCAAGCCAAGTATTGCCATTGCAAGCGGCAATGTTTGATAGTGTAATTTATGATGAAGCGTCTCAAATGCCGATTGAATTTGCATTATCTACCTTGTTTAGAGCGAAACAAGCCATTGTCAGTGGTGATGAGAAGCAAATGCCACCATCGAAATTCTTCACAGGGAAGCTGGTTGAAGAAGACAATCATGATGATGAAGATGAACAGCAGGAAGAGGCCGATGAGGAATGGGATTATCGGCAAATTAGTGATTGCCCTGACTTGCTGCATTTAGCGCGTACCGTATTGCCTGTGCATACTCTAGATATCCACTACCGTTCGGCATATCGGGAACTGATCAACTTTTCAAACTTTGCTTTCTATGAAAACCGGTTAAATATCCCAGCACAATTTTCAGCAAAATTAGTTAATAAAATTAAGCCGCTACAACTTGTGGCGGTTAATGGTGTGTATACAAATCAAACAAATGAGGCAGAAGCAGCAGCGATTGTCGACCATCTTGCAACATTATGGCAATTACCTTTTGCACAACGCCCGTCAGTAGGCGTGGTCACCTTTAACCAAAAGCAAACAACATTGATTAATCAACATATTCGTTTGCGTGCGGAGCAGGACGACGAATTCTTGGCTGCCTATACTCAAGAAAATCAACGTTTTTTAGATGAAGAAGACATGTCCTTTTTTGTCAAAAATGTGGAAAACGTGCAAGGAGACGAGCGTGATGTGATTTT
Source organism: Providencia sp. SP181 (assembly GCF_050446505.1). NCBI lineage: Bacteria > Pseudomonadati > Pseudomonadota > Gammaproteobacteria > Enterobacterales > Morganellaceae > Providencia > Providencia sp. SP181. The sequence continues at coordinate 510,628 of NZ_JBBPXM010000001.1, read as the reverse complement.
ATTTTCCACTACATTTGGCCGTAATACACAAGGGACATTTAGGCGTAATTTTGGCGTATTAGGGCAATCAGGGGGAGAACGTCGTTTAAATGTTGCGGTCACACGGGCACGACAACGTGTGGTCATTATGTCTTCGATGCCTATTGAAGAAATATCGGATTTATTGACAACCTATCGTAAGCCTGAAAGCCCGCGAGATTACTTACAAGGTTATTTAGCTTATGCAAAAGACGCATGTGATCCGACAAAACAGAAAGAAAACCAAAAATTGCTTAACCGAATGTGCCAAACTCAGTTTGCCGTGCAGGATACACTTGAGGAACCAAGTGCGTTTGTCGCTTCAGTCGTTGAATTTATTCAGGAAAATGGTTGGCAGGTAACGGTATCTACAAAAAAAGAAGTGTTTCATTTTGATTGCCTGATTGAAGATAAAATAACTGGGCAATTACTCATTGGTATTGAATGTGACATGCCCTCACACCCACTTTTGCATACGGCTAGAGCGCGAGAGTTATGGCGCAGCAATATTTTAAGTCGCGTGATCCCCCAACGTCACCGCATTTCGATTATTGACTGGTATAACAATAGAGCATTAGCGCAGCAACAGTTACAAGACGCGATTGTCCACGCATCATTAAATTTAAATGGCTCTAAGAGCATGGCGACTAATCAAGAGGGCGAGTTATGAGTTCATCTGTGCATCGTATCAGCGTTAGGGAAATGAATGAAATCCAGTGCCGTCGGCAATTGGCTGTGACAAGTAAAATGTTTCAACAATGGCAAAAAATGGCCAATACAACCCAGTATCATCAGTCACGTATTGAGCAATTAGCCACATTATTTCAGCAGCTTTCAACGAGTGACACTGCCACATTGCCTGCACGCCAGTTAACGGTGTTGAAAAATCAATTAAGTGAGTTGAATGGCACATTGAAACACGAGATTCAAACCGTTCGCGAACAACAACTTGAACAACAGGCATTAGTGGCAAGAACAAACGCGCACCGACAGCACAACCTTGAATCTTTAGCCGCGTTAGTTCGTGAAAAACTTCCCCATGAAAAACAGCTAATTGCGGAGTTAGAAAATGCAGATACGATGACCGAAAAGGCCACGAGCTCACTCATTTTCCGCGCACTCGCCGTATTAAATGACGTGCAAAATCAGCTTTCACCATTTGCTAATCAATTATTAGATCAGTTAAAAGCACAATCTGATGGTGTCCCTCAATTTTGGCAGCACGGAGCACCATTATCACCATTTGCCAAGCAATGTGAGCAAATTTTACTGATGATTGAAAAGCTTAAACTGGTGGAATATTTGTCTGAAGTACAAAGTGCACAGCAACAGCTCACTGAAATTCAAGCCATGAATGAAAGCCCACAGCGCCACTTACGAGCCGATTCACTCATCCTAATGTTGGCTAAGCAGTTGAAAGAAAGCCAGCAACATACTGAGTTAGTTGAAAAAATTGAACAGCTTTGTGCTGAGCTTGCTATTTTTTCTGATGAGGAAAATACAATAATTATTAATGAGGCATTAGCTTCAACGCATTTAAGCTCAGTTGCTGAGTTGATGTCACTGGCTGAACAATTAGATGCACGAATTAATTTCGCGGAACAGGCGTTTGTCGCAGAGGCGCAAAGAAGAACGGTGCTAGACGGCTTAGGTAAGCTGGGTTATCAAGTCCAAGAAACGGATGTTAAAACCTGGATGGATGATGGTAAAGTCGTGGTCAGGCACCCTGCAACCCCAGGATATGGTTTAGAGTTGGGGGGAAAACAAGCTCGTTTTCAAACACGTACAGTGGCATTATCCACAGAAAGGGACACTCAACGAGACAAAGATATTGATGCAATTTGGTGTAGTCAGCATCAGCAATTGCAAGCGTTAGTTGCTCAATCGGACGCCGAGCTAGTGGTTGAACGTGCATTGCCCGCAGGAAGCGGCGAAATGAAAGTTTATGATATGGAAGCGGCTGAACTGCAGAGAAATACCGTTGTACACCAGCGACCTCGCACACTACGTAAATAAGCGATTACTCATAATTTATCATATTTCAAAAAAAGGCTGCTCTAACTATATAGGGTAAATTCAATAGCTTAGATCAGCCTTTTTATATGAACGTATGATTTTAGTTTAAGCTGTGTGCATACTTTGGGGATTTGTCTGGCTCCGTTTACGGGCTAATACCAGCTTGCTATAGATTAGGGCAATAACAAAATAAACAGCTTGAGTCACCACGATGGTTGGCCCTGTTGTTGCATTAATATGAAAGCTAAGAATAGTACCAATGACGCTAGATGTCACTGAAGCGATAATGGCGACGACCAGCATTTTGCCAAAGCTACGACAAAGAACGAACGCAATAATTCCTGGTGAAATCAGCATGGCAATGACAAGAATGATCCCAACAGCTTGCAGTGAGGCAACAATGGTCAACGCTAATAACGATAACAAACCATAATGAATCAACTTAACGGGTAAGCCAATCACGCGAGCTTGGTTTGGGTCGAAGCAATACAGCATAAAATCTTTACGTTTCAGTAAAATAATTGCAATCGTGATCCCAGCAAACAGTAAAATCTGTTTAAATTCGCTATCGGTGATCCCCAGAATATCGCCAAATAAGATGTGCGTCAGGTGTTGCTCTGTATCGATTTTAGCAAACATCACTAAACCGATAGCAAACATTCCTGAAAACACAATCCCCATGACCGTATCTTCTTTTATTCGACTGTTTTCTTTGAGATAACCCGTAGCGACGGCACAAAATAACCCTGAGGCAAATGCCCCAATTGCTAATGGGATACCCAGCAGCGAGGCAATAATGATCCCTGGTAAAACAGCATGGGAAATAGCGTCTCCCATAAGAGACCAGCCTTTTAACACCAAAAAGCAAGATAAAATCGCACACACAGTTCCTGTTACGATAGCGGTGATTAATGCCTTCTGCATAAAAGGAAATGCGAATGGTGCCATCAATAAGTCAATAAAATCACTCATGAGAGGCTCCTTGCTGGTGTAATCGGGCGACTTCTTTTTTCGCCTTGCGACGAGAGGCAAAAATGCCGTGCTTCGGTGCAAAGAAGAAAGCCAATAAGAAAATTATGGTTTGCAACGTGACGATTAACCCACCTGTTGCGCCATTAAGGTAGTAGCTGATATATGCACCAACTGCGCTGGTCACAGTACCGATAGTCACGGAGATGATTAACAATCGCTTAAATTGGTCAGTCAGTAAGTAGGCCGTGGCGCCAGGCGTGACAACCATTGCTATCACTAAAATAGCCCCAACCGTTTGCAGTGCGGCGACTGTACAGGCGCTTAATAATGTAAAGAAAATGATTTTTAAGCGTAAGGGGTTTAAACCGATGGAGCGCGCATGGCTTTCATCGAAAAAGACGGCTAAAAGGTCTTTCCATAAGCATAATAAAACGATGAATGAAACACCGATAATTATTTCAACTTGAAGCACATCCGCATCTGCAATGCCTAAAATATTACCAAATATAATGCTTTGCACGTTTACCGAGGTTGGGTTTAATGAAACAATTAATAATCCCGCAGCGAAGAAAGTGGAAAAGATAAAGCCGATAACAGCATCTTCACGCAGGCGAGTTAAATGTTTTACCAGCGTCATGGCAAGTGCCGCGAGGATCCCCGTAAAAAAAGCACCTGCAGCATAAGGTAAGCCTAATGCATAAGCTCCAGCTACCCCTGGAACAACGGAGTGGGAAAGGGCATCACCCATTAATGACCAGCCTTTTAGCATTAAATACGCAGATAAGAATGCACAGACGGCACCGACAATGGCGCTCACCCAAATGGCTTTTATCATAAAATCGTATTTAAAGGGCTCTAATAACAAATCAATCATTCTTCACCCTTTGGCTGATTTTTTCTCACTGGCGCATCGTGATCATGACCATAAAAAACCGCAGCCCTTTCATCATCGGTAATGACGGTAATTGAGCGAGGGTCATCATCATCATGCAGTTCTTGCCCTGACAGATTGATGTGGCGTAGTACTCCTCCAAAGGCCTGCTGAAGGTTTCTTTGTGTAAACGTCGTTTCAGTTGGGCCACTGGCTAATACGGTACGGTTAATCAAGATGACTTGGTCGCAGAACTCAGGGACGCTCCCTAAGTTATGAGTGGAAACCAAAATGAGGTGGCCTTCATCACGTAAACTGCGTAGCAGATCGATGATGGCATTTTCGGTTTTTACGTCAACCCCCGTAAATGGTTCATCTAAAAGCAAAACTTTACCTTGCTGGGCAAGGGCACGAGCCAAAAACACCCGTTTTTTCTGCCCACCAGAAAGTTCACCGATTTGACGATGTTCAAGGCCAGCAAGGTCAACACGTTCCAGTGCCATCTTCACGGCATCTTTATCTTCTTTTTTGGGAATACGGAAAAAGCCCATTTTCCCGTAGCGCCCCATCATGACAACATCCGACACTAAAACAGGAAAGTTCCAGTCAACTTCTTCTGTTTGCGGGACATAAGCAATAATGTTTTCTTTTAAAGCAGTTTTAATCGGTTGGGCATTTAATGTCACGCTGCCAGATGATGGGGTGACAAGCCCCATAATGGTTTTAAAGAGCGTCGATTTTCCACTACCGTTTACACCAACGAGTGCACAAATGGAGCCTCCCGTAATATTAAAACTCGCATCATAAATTGCGGTGTGACCGTTATTGTATGTTACGGTTGCATCATCAACGACCAGATTGGGGTGCTCAAATTGATTAGAGTGAGTCATATTACTGTGAAAATCCTTTAGCTATCGTGTCTACAGTGGTTTTTAACAGGTCGATATAAGTTGGTACTGGGCCATCAGCGGTGGAAAGTGAATCTACATATAAGATACCACCATATTTAGCCCCTGTTTCTTTGCTGACTTGGCGAGCGGGTTTGTCAGAAATTGTGCTTTCGCTAAATACAACAGGGATATTATATTGACGAACAGTATCAATCACTTTTTTAACTTGTAGAGGAGTACCTTGCTCTTCCGCATTGATTGGCCACAAATAGACTTCTTTAAAGCCGTAATCTTTCGTCAGGTAGCTAAATGCGCCTTCACTGGATACTAACCAGCGTTCATTTTCAGGAATGCGGTTTAAACGTTCACGCAGTGGTGCATCAAGGGCTTCAATTTGTTGCGTGTAGTTTTTGGCATTTGTATTGTAGGTTTCAGCATTTTCAGGGTCATACTTGACCAAGGCTTGACGAATGTTTTCGATGTAAATCTTGGCATTTGCAGGAGACATCCAAGCATGTGGGTTTGGATTATCTTTGTATTCCCCTTCACGAATAGGCATTGGCTCAATCCCTTCGGTCACAATAACAGCGGGAACATTGTTAAGGTTTTCAAAGAAACGTTGGAACCAAACCTCTAAATTCATGCCATTCCATAAGATTAAATCGGCATCATAGGCCTTCATAATATCTTTAGGTGTGGGTTGATAGCCATGGATTTCAGCGCCAGGTTTTGTAATTGATTCGACAACAGCGGCATCTCCGGCTACATTTTGAGCGATATCTTGTATAATGGTAAATGTGGTGACCACTTTAAATTTTTTAGCAAAGGCGGGTTGACTCACAAAGAGCATTGCCGCGAGCGCAAATACAGTGGTAAGTAAAGGTGCGGATAATCGAGATAAGTTCTTCTTCATAAAAGTTGACCCTGACATTATAGACTTAGCATTTTTAACAGTATAGTTGTTAAGGTTGATAACAATTATACTTTATAACTTAGTTGATAATGATTATCAATATCATTTGTAAAAATAAACATAAAAAATGGGGAATTACATCTATAGTTATTATGGGTTTTGATTTCCTACTGTTATTTTGTATGACTAAAACACGTCCTGAAGTAAAAGTTAAGTAAAAATTATTTTATTTTTCTTGGGATTAGTTATTCTCCCAGTGGCTTTGATAGCAGAGGATACAACAGTGAAAAAAATAATCAGCGGTACTTTTGTGCTACTGCTACTTGCCGGTTGCTCTAGCGAGCCTGATAGGCAAACAACAAAAACGCGGATGTTGGACAATCGTAATACGCTGCCAACAACGGCACAAAATACCACGTTTCCACGTACGCCTTTTGATGAATTTATTCGTGACTCTGCTTCCCGTTATAGCGTCGATGAAACGCTTATTAGGGCAATCATTGAGGTTGAATCAAACTTTAGGCCAGAAGTGGTGAGTAAATCAAATGCAATTGGTCTTATGCAAATTAAAGCCTCGACAGCAGGGCGTGATGCTTATCGTTTCCAAGGCAAATCAGGGGAACCAAGTTCCAATGATTTGAAAGACCCGCAAAAAAATATCGATATCGGCACAGCTTATATTCGAATTTTAAGGGATCAGCACCTTGCTGGGATCAATCATCCGCAAACGTTGTATTATGCAACTGTTGTTGCATACGTCAATGGCGCTGGGGCATTACTAAGAACCTTTGATAATGATAAAGGTCGGGCGATCGCGATGATTAATAATTTATCGCCTGAAGAATTTTATCAGCATGTACAATCTAAGCACCCAGCACCGCAGGCACCACGATATTTGTGGAAAGTGAAAAATGCCTACAATGCTTTAGCGATGTCTTATTGATATTCTGTGAGTAAGTGTGGGAGCTGCGCGATAATTTCAACAATCCCGTTGATGACAAATTGCACTCCCATACAAATTAATAAAAAACCCATTACGCGAGCAATCGCATCAATACCACTATTTCCTAACCATCTCATAATTGACGTTGCCCCTCGCAAACCAATCCACACAATTAAACTGGCTAAAAGAAAGGTAATGACGGGGGCGACTTTAAGCACCCAAGGCGCAAAGGTTACGTTTCCTTGCAGCGACGCAGTTGAACTGATGATCATCGCAATGGTACCAGGCCCCGCTGTACTTGGCATAGCCAAGGGAACAAAGGCAATATTGGGGGATTCTTGGCGTTTTTTGGGAACACTGGGGTCATCTAATGGGGTTGTCGGTGAATCATCTGATGGATCACTATTAGGAAATAACATCCCAAAACCAATAAAAGCAACAATTAACCCACCAGCAATACGTAAACCTGGTATTGATATACCAAATGTATTCATCACAAGTTGACCCGCATAAAAAGCAATGGTCATGATGGCAAAAACATAAATTGAGGCGAGAAAAGCTTGGTGGTTGCGTTGCTCTTTGGTCATGTTTGCTGAGATGCTGAGCATAACTGCAATTGCTGTTAATGGATTAGCAAGGGGGAGAAGCAAAACAAGGCCAATACCAACAGCTTGAAAGAGTTCTAGGAAATTTGTCATAGTAATTAAATTCAATCTCCTGATAAATGTAAGTAATTTTCCTTATCCTAAATAATAACGAAAATTGTTATAGATCTGTATCTTAGCATTTTTAATTAGGTTAATGTTTTATTATTGAATAGGAATTAATGCAATGAATATTCAGAATAAGTGCTTACTATTATAAAGAATCAGGGGGAGGTTGAAGTTGTTCACATTTACTGTGGATAACTGCCGCATTCGTTTGTGAATAACCAAGATAAATACTTAACTTACAATTGGATAGCTGCTTGTGCTAAAAGTATGCAATTTTGATAGGCAAAAAAAAACCTTCTTATGGGGGGTCATAAAAAGGTCAAGGGCATCTATTAACAGGTTATCTAATGTCGATGTGTTATTGAGTATACCTTCTGCAATGTGATGTACTGATAATTTATGTAAATTCATTAAAAGATATTTTTAAAGTATATAAAAAGAGAGAAATAATATGCTAAATGGGATTAATCATTTAACCTTGGCCGTGAGTGACATAATAAGAAGCATTTATTTTTATCAATCGTTATTAGGGATGAAACTACACGCTAAGTGGAAACATGGAGCGTATATTTCTTGTGGTGATTTATGGTTGTGCTTGTCTGTCGATATATCACGCCAACACTTAGCGCCGAGTGAAACAGATTACACTCACTATGCATTTTCCATATCAGAGAGCAATTTCGCTCTACTCGTCAATAAGCTAAAAGAGAACGAAGTTGTGGTGTGGAAGGAAAATAAGAGTGAAGGGGATTCTTTTTATTTTCTCGATCCAGATGGGCACAAATTAGAGTTGCATGTAGGTGATTTAACTCAACGCTTAAAAAGTTGCCAGAGTTCACCTTATGACGGTATGGAATTTTATTAATCAATAATGAGGTGAATATGGAAATCGTTACAATTACTTCACTTGATAACTATGAACAGCAGCTTGCTTCGTTATTAATTGATAGTGTAGAACATGGTGCTTCTGTGGGCTTTCTCGCCCCTTTATCTATTGATGAAGCCTCGGGTTATTGGCAGCAAATAAAGCCAGATTTAGTGCAACAAAAACGCTTTCTTATAGCATGTATTAATGATGATAAAATTGTGGGCGCCGTACAAATTGCGTTATGCCTAAAGGCTAATGGGCTACACCGTGCGGATGTTGAAAAATTAATGGTTCATAGTCAATTTCGTCAACAAGGAATTGCGACTCAATTACTTAATGTTGTTGAGAAAATAGCACTGAAAAATAATCGTACATTATTAGTATTAGATACTCGTAGTCAGGATGTTGCATCTGTTTTATACCGAAAACAAGGGTATAAAGAGGTTGGTGAAATTCCAAATTTTGTGGTTAATTCACAAGGTCGATTTGAAGGGACGACATTTTTTTATAAGCTGCTGGTTTAAAGCACACTGAATAAATTCCAATGATGATGTTTCTTTAAATAGCCGAAAGTCGCTAGAGTTTTCTTTACAAAGTATTTTTAATTTTAAAAATTGCTTTACGCACAATTGTATATCCTATGTTCAAGTTATTTTGAACAGTAGGAATGAGTATGAAAAAGCTGATAGCGACGTTTGCTGGGGCATCAATGTTATTTATTTTAGCTATCGCAATAATGCTCATTGTTTTTCCCCAGCAATGGAAAGAAAACATTTATCCTAGTTTGTCACAAGTAATCCCTGCATCGTTAAGTTCTGTATTGCCTCAAGGACTTGTCAGTAATAATGTTTGTGATAGTTTGGAAAATAACTTACAGAGTTTCGCTAACTATCTGAAAGTGAATCAGGATATTGTGGATATAAAAGGTATGAATAGCCTAGATGAGCAATTAGCCAATATACAGGTGAGGATAGACTCAATGCCTGCGGATGTCCGTAATTTAGTATGCCAACAGGAATACAGCAAATTAGAAGGCTTAAAAAGTGTGTTCTCATTAGGGCACAATAATTAGTTTTTTGAGTCCATTCTTCCACTTCACAATAGACACCACAAAGTTTCCTCGCTGTTTTATGGTATGCTAATTAACCTCATTTAGAGTTTAAGGTGCATAATGAGAATTTTAAAATATCCATTGTTAAACTGGCTAATCGCAAATGGTGTGGCCATTTATTTTCTATTCAAACAGGATGCATTAATTTGGCAATTTTCAGGTTGGATGGGAATACTTGGCATTTTAGTTGCTTTTGAAAGTGCTAGCTGGGTCGCGACGAGTTTATTTTATTTTTATAAACATAAGACCTCACCAAATCCAAGTGTTCAAGCAACGCACCTTGTCACTAATGGCCCCTATCGACTATCTCGAAATCCAATGTATTTAGCGTTTACTTCCATGAGCTTAGCGTTGGCATTTTTTACACACTCACCTTACTTTTTGGTTTCTGGATTAGTCTTCTGGCTAATGACAGATTTATACACCATCCCGCAAGAAGAACGTTTTTTATCTGTCACATTCAGTGAAGAATGGGAACGTTATCGCAAACAGACTCGACGTTGGTTATAAATTAATGTTAATGAGACATTTTCTCAATTATGATGAATCATTGTTTTTTTATGATAATTAGGAATTTCAATGAACTACCAAGTTGCGCCACTTTGGATTAATTCTGCAAAGTTAGCGTGTTTGATTGTGATAAGTCTTTTTTTGGTTTTTTTTTCAGTTAGTGGGTTTATTGTATACTTACTGGCTATCGGGGTGGTATGGGCTGTAGTCGTTTCTTTTAAAATCCATGCAATGAAAGAAAAGGGGATTGTTTTAAAAAATAGTGATGTATCTGATTGGATGATTTATATCCAAGGTATTCCTGTTGAGGAAAAAAGACAGTCTTTAGCGAACCCTTGTTTTGCAATTTTACAGCAAGGTCAATCATTCTTTAGTAAAGCACTTATTTTAAGAGGGCTGATTCAAGCTTTTTTCTGTGTGTATATTTTTCAGCAAATCTATTTTGTGAATAATATTTATGTGCAGGTATTCGCTTTAATGTTTGAAGCATATATTTTGTATTCGTTATGGAATACCATCCAAAACTTCATTGCGATGAAACAAAATAAGATTATTACTGAAGAATTAGTCGCGCCTAGTGGATCGCATTGGTATCGCCTTTCATTCATGAAAAAAGGAAAACGAATTCCTGCCTTGGAGAGTTTATTCGCCATTTAATCGGGAAGGTGTTGATTCTTCATATATTGAGGCACAATAAACGGCTTTGCGCTATCGCCATAAAATATGTCTGTGTTATCATTGATAGTTGAGTAACTAGCGATGTATCAATTTATGTTGTCTTAAATTATCTATAATTGTGTACATATCTCGCACAGTGAAGCGAGAAATCGTTAGTAACGTATTGATTTATAAACTTTGGAATAATCAAGCAAGTGATCTGGCGTGTGGGTCACCACTGCTGATAAGGATTTTTTAATGCCTGTTATTACTCTTCCTGATGGAAGTCAGCGTCAGTTTGACCATCCTGTTTCTGTGATGGATGTTGCTCGCGATATTGGCGCGGGTTTAGCTAAAGCATGTATTGCTGGCCGTATTAATGGTGAGCGTGTTGATGCATGTGAAATGATTGAACATGATGCAAACGTGTCCATTATTACGAGTAAAGATGATGACGGACTCGAAATTATTCGTCACTCTTGTGCCCACTTATTGGGTCATGCAATCAAACAATTATGGCCAAACACTAAAATGGCTATCGGTCCAACTATCGATAATGGTTTTTACTATGATATCGATTTAGACCACATGCTGACGCAGGAAGATTTGGAAAAGCTTGAAAAGCGTATGCTTGAGCTTGCCAAAACAGATTATGACGTGGTGAAAAAACGAGTTTCTTGGGCTGAAGCTCGCGAAACGTTTGTCGCTCGCGGCGAAGACTATAAAGTCGAAATCTTGGACCAAAACATTAGCCAAGATGACCGCCCAGGTTTATATCATCACGAAGAATATGTGGATATGTGCCGTGGCCCGCACGTTCCTAATATGCGTTTTTGCCACCACTTTAAACTACAAAAAGTGGCTGGTGCCTACTGGCGCGGCAATAGCGACAACAAAATGCTGCAACGTATTTACGGCACAGCATGGGCTGATAAAAAGCAATTAGCGGCTTATTTATTACGTTTAGAAGAAGCGGCTAAACGTGACCACCGTAAAATTGGTAAACAACTAGACTTATACCATATGCAAGAAGAAGCGCCAGGTATGGCATTCTGGCATAACGATGGTTGGACAATTTTCCGTGAACTGGAAACTTTCGTACGTACAAAACTGAAAGCATATAACTATCAGGAAGTTAAAGGCCCATTTATGATGGACCGTGTACTGTGGGAAAAAACAGGCCACTGGGAAAACTACAAAGATGCGATGTTCACAACCTCGTCTGAAAACCGTGAATATTGTGTTAAGCCAATGAACTGCCCAGGTCACGTACAGATTTTCAACCAAGGTTTAAAATCTTACCGTGATTTACCACTGCGCATGGCAGAATTTGGTAGCTGTCACCGCAATGAGCCATCAGGCGCACTGCACGGCTTAATGCGTGTACGTGGCTTTACGCAAGACGACGCGCATATCTTCTGTACTGAAGAGCAAATCTTAAGTGAAGTGACCAGCTGTATTGAAATGATTTATGACGTTTATGCGACGTTCGGTTTCGAAAAAATCGTCGTTAAGCTGTCAACTCGTCCTGAAAAACGCATCGGAACTGATGAGATGTGGGATAAGGCAGAGGAAGATTTAGCGAATGCACTGAAATCAAAAGGTATTGAATTTGAATACCAGCCAGGTGAAGGTGCATTCTACGGCCCGAAAATTGAGTTTACACTGTACGACTGCCTTGACCGTGCATGGCAATGCGGTACTGTTCAGCTAGACTTTTTCTTACCAGGTCGTTTAACAGCTTCCTATGTGGGTGAGAACAATGAGCGCATTGTTCCTGTTATGATCCACCGTGCAGTGTTGGGTTCATTAGAACGCTTCATCGGGATTTTAACTGAAGAGTATGCAGGTTTCTTCCCTACATGGTTAGCACCACAACAAGTGGTTGTTATGAACATTACGGACGGTCAAGCCGACTATGTTCAAGAATTAGTAAGCAAGCTGCAAAGTGTTGGCATTCGTGCGAAAGCGGACTTACGTAACGAGAAAATCGGCTTTAAGATCCGCGAACACACACTGCGTCGTGTCCCTTACATGTTAGTCTGTGGTGATAAAGAAGTTGAGTCAGGTAAAGTTGCCGTACGTACCCGTCGTGGTAAAGATTTAGGCAGCATTGATGTCAACGAATTCACGACTGAACTGCTAAAAGAGATCCGCAGTCGTCAACTCAATCAGATGGAGGAATAAGGTATTAAAGGCGGAAAAAAACTCCCAACAGCACGTCCTAATCGTATCAACGAAGAGATCCGTGCAACCGAAATCCGTGTCACTGGTTTAGACGGTGAGCAACTTGGTGTCATGAGCGTGCGTGAAGCACTCTTTAAAGCAGAAGAAGCGGGTGTCGACTTAGTCGAAATCAGCCCAAATGCTGAGCCGCCAGTTTGCCGTATTATGGACTACGGTAAATATCTTTATGAGAAGAGTAAGTCTCAGAAAGAACAAAAGAAAAAACAAAAAGTTGTTCAAGTGAAGGAAATTAAATTCCGTCCAGGAACAGACGAAGGTGACTACCAAGTTAAACTGCGTAGTTTGATTCGCTTTTTGGAAGATGGTGACAAAGCTAAAGTTACGCTACGTTTTCGTGGTCGTGAAATGGCACACCAACAGATTGGTTTGGAAGTGCTTAATCGCATCAAAACTGATCTGGATGAACTGGCATCAGTGGAATCATTCCCTTCAAGAATTGAAGGACGCCAGATGATCATGGTATTGGCACCAAAGAAAAAATAATTAAGCCAGTATGGTAATAGTTAAACAGCGTTCATTTGAACGCTGTTTAACGTATTTTTTAGTAATATGAGGCGATTTTTCGCATGCTCATAGCGTTTTTTCGAGTATAAAACTGGTACTCTCGACCCTCCTAAGATTAAAAATCTTACGCAAAAGCTAAGTTTTCAAATATGTTAGCGTGATTTATTTCAAGATTTACTTGAGTAATCGGACAATAAGCATTAAAATCCGCGGTCGAATCATATTGTCGACGGCTTATAGAGCCAAGACAAACAAAGAATATCGTATACACGTTAAGTTTTAACAACATAACGGGTGTATTTGCTTGAGAGAATATGCAAATCTCTTTACCCAGTTGGAGGAATGAAGTATTAAAGGCGGAAAAAGAATCCCAACAGCACGTCCAAATCGTATTAACGATGAAATCCGTGTTCCTGAGGTCCGTTTAACAGGTTTAGACGGTGAACAGTTAGGCATTATGAGCGCGCGTGAAGCGCTTGAAAAAGCTGAAGAAGCAGGTGTAGACCTCGTTGAAATCAGTCCAAATGCTGAGCCGCCAGTTTGTCGTATCATGGACTACGGCAAATTCCTTTATGAGAAGAGCAAGTCTCAAAAAGAGCAGAAAAAGAAACAAAAAGTTGTTCAGGTGAAGGAAATTAAATTCCGCCCTGGTACAGATGAAGGTGATTATCAGGTCAAACTACGCAACCTGATTCGCTTTCTGGAAGATGGTGATAAAGCAAAAGTCACGCTACGTTTTCGTGGTCGTGAAATGGCTCACCAACAGATTGGTCTGGAAATGCTTAACCGCATCAAAGCTGATCTTGAAGAACTGGCATCTGTGGAATCTTTCCCTTCAAGAATTGAAGGTCGTCAGATGATCATGGTGCTGGGACCGAAGAAGAAATAATTAGGCCTGCAAGTAATACGCATCCATAGCAATATGGTTGTTATTCGCCTAATTAATTCGTAGTTAATCACAATGCGAAGTTGGAAATTAAAGAAATGCCAAAGATTAAAACTGTACGTGGCGCAGCAAAGCGCTTTAAAAAAACTGCAGGCGGTGGCTTTAAGCGTAAGCATGCAAACCTTCGTCATATCCTGACTAAAAAGTCAACTAAGCGTAAACGCCATTTACGTCCGAAAGGAATGGTATCTAAAGGCGATCTGGGTCTGGTAGTTGCTTGCCTGCCTTACGCATAAGTAGACAATTTAGTTAATTAAGATAAAAGACGATAGGAGATAGCTATGGCTCGCGCAAAACGTGGTGTAATCGCACGTGCACGTCACAAAAAAATTCTGAAACAGGCGAAAGGTTACTATGGTGCACGTTCACGTGTTTACCGCGTAGCGTTTCAAGCGGTAATCAAAGCTGGTCAATATGCTTACCGTGACCGCCGTCAACGTAAACGTCAGTTCCGTCAACTGTGGATCGCGCGTATCAACGCAGCGGCTCGTCAGAACGGTCTGTCTTACAGCCGTTTCATCAATGGCTTGAAAAAAGCTTCAATTGAAATCGACCGTAAGATTTTAGCAGACATCGCAGTTTTCGATAAAGCAGCATTCACTGCTTTAGTTGAAAAAGCGAAAGGCGCTTTAGCTTAATTGTTTGCTTGAAAAGGGGAAGGTAACTTCCTCTTTTCATTTATAGCTATTTGTGTTACTACTTTAAAATACAATTTTATTGGAAAGATATCACATGCACACTGTTATTTTTCGTTTCTTTTTTTACTTTAGCACCTGAGGTTCGGGGGCTTTTTCGCGTAAATAAAGAAGAAACGAAAAGTTACGCTAAAGCCTCCTTAGGGAGGCTTTTTTGTTTTTAGTTTAAGATTAAATGCAGTAAAATCAGTTAAGTACTCATCCATTATGTAATGGAATGTGAAGCTTAATAAATTTAGTGAATAACTAGCAAAAAGACCAAGTGGTCATAAAGGGGAAACAATGCCACATCTCGCTGAGTTGGTTGCACAGGCAAAAGCAGCCATTGAACAGGCCCAAGATGTTGCTACGTTGGAGTCAGTGCGTGTTGAATTTTTAGGCAAAAGCGGCCATTTCACACTCCAGATGAAAACGTTGCGTGATCTGCCTGCTGATGAACGTCCAGCAGCAGGGGCTGTGATAAATGAAGCCAAAGTACAGGTTCAAGATGCACTGAACGCCCGTAAGGATGCGATGCAAGCTGAGATCCTTAATGCGCGCCTCGCATCTGAAAAAGTTGATGTGTCACTACCTGGGCGTCGTATGGAAAATGGTGGGTTACATCCTGTTACCCGCACAATTCAGCGAATTGAAGAGTTTTTTGGCGAGTTAGGTTTCTCCGTAGAAACTGGCCCTGAAATCGAAGATGATTATCATAACTTTGATGCATTAAATATTCCTGCCCATCACCCAGCACGTGCGGATCACGATACGTTTTGGTTTGATGCAAAACGTCTGCTACGCACCCAGACCTCTGGTGTGCAAATTCGTACTATGAATGGACAGCAGCCACCAATTCGTATTATTGCGCCTGGTCGCGTCTATCGTAATGACTACGACCAAACACATACGCCAATGTTTCACCAAACAGAAGGTTTGATAGTTGATAAAGACATTAGCTTTACCAACTTAAAAGGTACACTGCATGATTTCTTGAATAATTTCTTTGAAGAAGAAGTTCAAGTGCGCTTCCGTCCATCTTATTTCCCGTTTACTGAGCCTTCAGCAGAAGTTGATGTCATGGGTAAAAACGGCAAATGGCTAGAAGTATTAGGTTGCGGAATGGTACACCCAAATGTATTGCGCAATGTGGGTATTGATCCAGAAGTTTACTCTGGATTTGCATTCGGTATGGGAATGGAACGTCTGACAATGTTACGTTACGGTGTTTCTGACCTGCGTGCATTCTTCGAAAATGATCTTCGTTTCCTCAAACAGTTTAAATAAGGCGGGTTTATCTCATGAAATTCAGTGAACTCTGGTTACGCGAGTGGGTGAACCCGGCGATCAGTAGCGAAGCATTATCAGACCAAATTACTATGGCTGGCCTTGAAGTTGATGGCGTTGAAGGTGTAGCTGGTCAATTTCACGGCGTTGTTGTTGGTGAAGTGGTTGAATGTGGTCAACACCCAAATGCAGACAAACTGCGCGTGACAAAAGTCAACGTGGGTGGTGAGCGTTTATTAGATATTGTTTGTGGTGCCCCGAACTGCCGCCAAGGCTTAAAAGTTGCAGTAGCAACAGTCGGCGCAGTATTACCTGGTGACTTTAAAATTAAAGCCGCTAAATTACGTGGTGAGCCATCTGAAGGGATGTTGTGCTCGTATTCAGAGCTGGGTATTTCAGATGACCACAGTGGCATCATTGAATTACCACTCGATGCAACCATTGGTACCGATATCCGTGAATATTTAAAATTGGATGATAATGCGATTGAAATCAGCATTACACCAAATCGTGCAGATTGCCTAAGCATTTTAGGGGTTGCACGTGATGTGGCGGTTATCAATAAATTAGAATTAACAGAACCTGCAATTAATGTAGTTCCAGTGACCACGGAAGACACTTTCCCAATTCGTGTTGAAGCGCCAGAAGCCTGTCCGCGTTTTGTGGGCCGTGTAATTAAAAATATCGATGTTTCTGCACCAACGCCGTTATGGATGAAAGAGAAACTGCGCCGTGGTGGTGTTCGTTCTATTGATGCAGTTGTTGATATCACCAACTATGTCTTACTGGAAATGGGGCAACCACAACACGCCTACGATTTAGACCGTTTAGACGGTGCTATCGTTGCGCGTATGGCGAAAGATGGTGAAAAACTGGTTCTGCTTGATGGTAATGAAGCTACGCTAAAATCAGACACACTAGTGATTGCGGATGAGTCTAAAGCACTGGGTATTGCGGGTATTTTCGGTGGTGAGCACTCAGGTGTGAACACAGAAACGAAAAATATCCTATTAGAATGCGCATTCTTTAATCCACTATCGATTACTGGCCGTGCTCGTAACTATGGCTTACATACTGATGCATCACACCGCTTTGAGCGTGGTGTAGACCCAGAACTGCAATTCAAAGCGATTGAACGTGCAACAGCGTTGATTGTAGATATTTGTGGTGGTGAAGTGGGTGAGATCATCGATGTCACTAGCGAACAGTATTTACCAAAAGCGGCAAATATCAAACTGACTCGTCATAAATTAGACCGTTTAATTGGTCATTTTATTGAGGACAATTTAGTCACCGATATTTTAACTCGCTTAGGATGCAAAGTGACTGCTTCGGAAAATACATGGGATGTTGTTGCTCCGAGCTGGCGCTTCGATATGCAAATTGAAGAAGATTTAGTCGAGGAAGTTGCACGTGTTTATGGTTACAACAGTATTCCTGATGTGCCATTACGTGCTGACCTCATTATGACCAATCATAAAGAAGCCAATTTGCCATTAAAACGCCTTAAAGCAATGTTAGTAGACCGTGGCTATCAAGAAGCGATTACGTATAGCTTTGTTGACCCGAAAGTTCAGGCTTTATTGCACCCAGCACAAGAAGCATTACTGTTACCAAACCCAATTTCAGCGGATATGTCAGCGATGCGTTTGTCGCTGTGGACTGGCTTATTGGGGACGGTTGTCTATAATCAAAATCGTCAGCAGAATCGAATTCGTTTATTTGAAACGGGTCTGCGCTTTATTCCTGATAATCAAGCAGAATATGGAATTCGCCAAGAACCTATGCTTGCAGGTGTGATCACGGGCAATAGATTTGAAGAACATTGGTCATTAGATAAACAAGTTGTTGACTTCTTTGATTTAAAAGGTGATCTTGAAGCTGTTTTTGAATTGACTGGGAAACTAAATCAAATTACATTTAAATCTGAGGCACATCCTGCGTTACATCCAGGCCAAAGTGCTGGGATTTATCTGGAAAATGAACATATTGGCTTTATTGGTGTTGTTCACCCAGAATTAGAACGTAAACTCGATTTAAATGGTCGTACGGTGGTGTTTGAGGTTCGTAGTGATGCGATAGCACAACGTGTCATCCCTGAAGCTAAGGCGATTTCACGCTATCCATCGAACCGCCGTGACATCGCTGTGGTCGTGCCAGAAAATGTAGCTGCTGCAGAAGTTTTAGCAGAGTGTAAAAAAGTTGGCATAAATCATATAGTTGGCATAAACTTGTTTGATGTGTATTGTGGTGAAGGGATAGCGGAGGGTTATAAGAGCCTTGCTATCAGTCTCGTCTTCCAAGATACCCAGCGTACGATGGAAGAAGAAGAGATTACCGCTACCGTTGATCTGTGTGTTGCTGCGTTAAAACAGCGATTCCAAGCCTCCTTGAGGGACTAAACCTATGGCGCTTACTAAAGCTGAAATGTCAGAAAATGTGTTTGAAAAATTGGGTGTTAGCAAACGTGATGCTAAAGAACTAGTCGAAACCTTCTTTGAAGAGGTTCGCCTTTCTTTAGAAAACGGTGAGCAAGTAAAATTATCTGGATTCGGTAACTTTGATTTACGTGATAAAAATCAACGTCCCGGACGTAACCCAAAAACTGGGGAAGATATTCCAATTACTGCACGACGTGTTGTTACCTTCCGCCCAGGCCAAAAATTAAAAAGCCGCGTGGAAAAAGCAACGCCAAAAGAGTAATCATATCAATTCAATTTGGTATAGAAAAAGACCGCCTAGGCGGTCTTTTGTTTTATTGAAACCTAAACTATTTAAGCTGTTTATTAATTAGCTCCATAAGGAGTTTATTTGCGAGATCAATATGAGCAGTTTCTTGCTTAATCAATTCTTTTTGTTGCTCGTTGTTTAATTTGTTGAACGCTTTTTCTTCAGCAATTGTTCTTTTAGTTGAGTGCAAACCCCCTCCAAAAGCAATGGCAATATTCATTGGTTCCATTTTATTTTCTTGTGAATGCTTAGCAACTTCAACAAACAGAGGCATACAAATTTGTAAATGTAATGGCAGTTCTTGCAACCTAGGTAATCTTTTATCTGCGTTGTTTTTCGCTATCTGTAAAATTTTATCTCGCTTGTCAGGGGGCATGTTTGCAACATATTCTTTTGTTGCATTTTCCTGATTAATAGATTCTTTGTATGTACTAATTAACTTATCAAGTTTGTCTTTTTCCTTTGGATGATCGGTGAGTATTTTGTTTCGTAATGTCTTGATCGCACCCGTAAGTTCGTTTTGATTAAAACTCTGTTCTGTATTTAACTGTTGACCAAGAGTCGGATGATCAGCAAGTCTTGATAAGAGCTCAGATATCTTAGAGTTAATGCCATTGCTTCTAAAGATACCTTCTTGTTTAATAAATGCTGGGTTGCTCTGTAAAGCTGAAATGGCTTTGTTCATGCTAATAAAATCTTTTTTATCATCCTCTGATATATCAGCATACTGCTTGATTAATTCAATGTTCTTTGAGCTGATATTGTTGGATTTAGCCTTTTCTTGTTCGGCTTCTTGGGCTCTTTGAGGTTGCTGCTGAGTTAATAATTCTTTTCCTATCTTTTGATGCTGTTTGGTATGATGTGGCTCAAGACGTTGATTTACTGAGTTTTCAGTATATTGGTTATTGATAGGTACGTGTAAGCTTGCTGTTGTATTTTTAAGATATGCGGGGTTCTCTACAATTTCAATCTTTGCCAATTTCTGTTTTAGCATAAATCTGAGTTTATGATATGTGGAAATAATGGATTGAATTACTGTGTTTTTAACGCTTTTTAGTGAGTGAATAAAAGACGTATTTTGTATCTTCTCAGGTGGTTTTTCTTTATTAGTGTGTACTAGACTCGTATTTATTTTTAAAGATGACATGTGCATTACTCCAAAGTTAAAAAGCCAAAATAAGTTTAAATTCATTCATGTGCTATCTCTTACATAAAAAGCTATAATTGCTTAACTTAATAATAAATAAGTCAATCTATCGATGAGCTACTCTTTATTTCAGCTACAAAAACAACAGGAAAAATCAGACATTCGCTTGATTGTTTTCTTGTTGTTCACTCTTTGTATTGTGGCGATAGTTTCACTCAGCGCTGGAGAGATATGGTATTGGCCAAATCAATGGATGGATAACTCCGCACAGCTGTTTGTTTGGCAAATACGATTGCCAAGAATGCTTGCTGTAATCGTCGTAGGGGCAGGGCTCGCGGTTACGGGGGCGATTATGCAGGCTCTATTTGAAAATCCTCTGGCTGAACCTGGTCTCTTGGGGATCAGTAATGGCGCTGGTGTTGCAGTCGTATTCACGATACTAATGTCATCAGGCATCACACACTATGGAATACTGAGTGCTAGCGCGATTACAGGGGCTTTATTGCTCACGGCCTTATTGCTCTATTTTGCCAAACGAAAAAACTTGAATAATGCCAGTTTATTACTGGTTGGCGTCGCTTTAGGCGTCGTGAGTGGCGCTTGTATGACATGGATGGTGTATATGAGCAGTAACCTCGACCTGCGCCAACTATTATATTGGATGATGGGGAGCTTTAGCGGTGTTGATTGGCGGCAATTTGGTTTAGTCGTCGCCTGTATGCCATTTTTAGTGTGGGCTGGATGCCAAGGTAAAATATTAAATTACCTTTCTTTGGGCTCGCTACAAGCTTATCAATTAGGTGTATCAGTACATAAGTGGCGTATTATTCTCATTATCATTAGTGGTGTATTAATTGGTTTGAGCGTTGCTATTGCTGGTGCCATTAGCTTTATTGGTTTAGTGATCCCGCATATTTTACGATTAAGTGGTTTAACCAATCATCGTTTACTGTTACCTGCTTGTGCAATCGCTGGGGCATTAGGCCTGTTATTAGCTGATTTATTATCACGGTTATTAATTGCGAATGCTGAAGTGCCTATTGGCGTTATTACTGCCACATTGGGTGCGCCAATATTTATTCTGTTGCTTATTCGTCATCAGCAATGGCGGTGAATCAAATGAATACACAGATAATTATTGATATTAAGAATATTACCTCAGAAAACCGCTTAATCAATTTTACTGAATATGTGTTTTCAGGTGAGCAAATCCATCTTTTAGGGGCCAATGGCGCTGGGAAAAGTACGTTACTTTCTGCGCTAAGTGGCTATCTTCCTGTCACAGGTGAAATTTGGCTCAATGGTGAAAATATTCACCATTGTTCTATTGCTCAGTTAGCTAAGCAAAGGGCTTATTTTATTCAGCTTGCGAGCAATGCACCTATCATAAAAGTTTTTCAATACCTCGAACTGTTTCTGCCATTAACACCTGTTGCTGCGGATATTTTTGTGCGGCTGTGTGATGATTTTCAATTATCACCACTTTTACATAAAGGCATTTATCAACTCTCTGGAGGGGAATGGCAACGAGTGAGAGTTTGCGCAGCATTTTTACAAGTTTGGGATGATAGAGACTTAACAGGGAAAATTATTTTATTTGATGAGCCAACCAATAATTTGGATATTATTCAACAGGCGATGCTAGATAAATGGATTAAATATTTTTGTGATTGCGAAGGAACCGTTATAATGAGTGGGCATGACCTGAATCATTCTTATAAAAATGCATCGCGAATTTGGCTATTAAAACAAGGCCAATTATTTGCTTCAGGGAAACCTGCTGAGGTGATGACGGAACATAATTTATCTGACATTTTTAAAACTGAAATTAAGATAAGTCAGAGCACATCCTATAGACAATGGCAAATTATAAATTTTGACGATTAGCCAAAAAGTTGTTTTAATCACTCGTTTTTATGCGGGATAATGCAGCAATGTTTGTCGGTGTTGAGGTTCGGTTAAAGTACAATTAACTAGAATATTCTATTCACAATGAAAACTAGGCTATAAACAATATGAGCAATTTCTTACCATTTTCAAAACCCGCAATTGGTGATGAAGAGGTCAAGGCAGTTGAAAAGGTTCTGCGTTCAGGCTGGATTACCACAGGTCCACAGAACCATCAGTTAGAAGAAGATTTTTGCCAACGTTATGGCTGTAAACATGCAATTGCATTGTCCTCTGCAACCGCGGGGATGCATGTCGTTTTGATGGCATTGGGTATTGGCCCTGGTGATGAAGTGATCACACCTTCACAAACATGGGTTTCAACTATTAATATGATTGAGTTGCTCGGTGCAACACCTGTCATGATTGATGTCGATCGCGATACACTGATGATCCAACCCGAAGCCGTAGAACACGCTTTAACAGCAAAAACAAAAGCGATTATTCCTGTTCACTATGCGGGGGCACCTTGTGATTTAGACGCGTTGCGTTTAATCGCACAAAAAGCAGGTGTTGCGCTAATTGAAGATGCTGCTCATGCTGTGGGTACACGCTATAAAAATGAATGGATTGGTGAGAAAGGTACATCTATTTTTTCATTTCATGCCATTAAGAATGTGACATGTGCAGAAGGTGGTTTAGTTGCCACTGATGACGATGAACTTGCTCAACGTGTTCGCACACTCAAGTTCCATGGTTTAGGTGTTGATGCATTTGATAGACAAATGCAAGGACGTAAACCACAGGCGGAGGTTGTTGAGCCTGGCTTTAAATATAACTTATCCGATATTCATGCTGCGATAGCGGTTGTGCAACTGTCCCGTGTGGAGCAGTTAAACCAACGTCGTGCTGAATTAACGGCGCATTACCGCGAATTGCTGAAAAACTCCCCGTTACAAATGCTCAGTGTCCCTGAATATCCGCATTTACATGCCAATCATTTATTTATGGTGCGTGTTGATAAAGATATTTGTGGTATTGACCGCGATGCATTCATGGAAAAATTAAAAGCACATGATATAGGGACGGGGCTACACTTCCGTGCAGCACATACGCAAAAATATTACCGTGAAAAATATCCTGAATTAACACTGCCAGAATCAACATGGAATAGCGCGACGTTGTGTTCGTTGCCTTTGTTCCCTGATATGACAAATGCAGATGTTGAGCGGGTTGTTAATGCGGTAGAAGCAGTTCTTTTGGAGTCAAAATAGTGTCACACGCAGATGAATTTGATGAGATAAAAAAAGTCTCAGTGGTAATCCCTGTCTATAATGAAGAGCAGAGCTTGCCGCAATTACTTGAACGCACGATTAAATCGTGCAAGCAATTAACACAAAGCTACGAATTAATTTTAGTGGATGACGGCAGTAGTGACCGGTCAGCCGCGATGTTAACTCAAGCAGCAGAAAACCCTGATAACCATGTGATTGCGATTATCCTTAACCGTAACTATGGGCAGCATTCTGCGATTATGGCTGGGTTTAACCAAGCGGATGGGGACTTAGTCATTACGCTTGATGCAGATTTACAAAACCCACCAGAAGAAATTCCTCGCTTAGTGCAAACAGCGATGCAAGGTTATGATGTTGTTGGGACTCGCCGTGCTAATCGTCAAGACTCTTGGTTCCGTAAAACGGCATCTAAGATGATTAATGCGATGATCACTAAAGCAACAGGCCGCTCAATGGGGGATTATGGCTGTATGTTACGAGCATACCGTCGCCATATTATTCAGGCGATGTTGCAATGCCATGAAAGAAGTACATTTATACCGATTTTAGCTAATACATTTGCTCGTAGAACCATCGAAATTGATGTGGCGCATGCGGAACGTGAATTTGGTGATTCGAAATACAGCTTTATGAAGCTGATTAATTTAATGTATGACTTACTGACTTGTTTAACGACAGCACCGCTGCGTTTGCTCAGTGTGGTCGGTAGTGTGATTGCAGCAGGTGGTTTTTTGCTTGCGGTACTATTAATTGCATTACGTTTGATTTTTGGTGCAGAGTGGGCCGCAGATGGCGTATTCACTCTGTTCGCTGTGCTATTTATGTTTATTGGTGCACAATTTGTTGCTATGGGTCTACTGGGCGAATACATCGGTCGAATTTACAATGATGTACGTGCGAGACCTCGTTATTTTATTCAAAAAGTCGTCGGTGCAGACCTTAAATCCGACAAAAATCAGGAAGAAGACTAATGAAAGCTATTGTTTTTGCCTATCATGATATTGGCTGCGTAGGGCTAAAAGCGCTTGAAAAAGCAGGTTTTGATATTCAGGCTGTATTTACACACACTGATGACCCTAATGAAAACCATTTTTACTCTTCCGTAGCACGCCTAAGTGCCGATATGGAACTTCCTGTTTTTGCGCCAGAAAACGTCAACCACCCATTATGGATTGAACGTATTCGCGAAATGAAACCTGATGTGATTTTCTCTTTCTATTACCGCGATATGTTAAGTGAAGAATTACTAGCAATCGCACCGAAAGGGGCTTTCAACCTACATGGCTCATTACTGCCGAAATACCGTGGTCGTGCACCAATTAATTGGGCATTATTAAACGGTGAAAGCGAAACGGGTGTAACCTTACATAAAATGGTTGCGAAAGCAGACGCGGGTGACATCATTGCGCAAGAGAAAGTCACAATCACTGATACTGACACTGGCTTAACATTACACGCTAAAGTTCGTGAAGCAGCGGAAACATTATTAGACAAAACATTGCCTCTGATTGAAGCGGGTAGCTACAAAGCTGTTGCTCAAGATGAAAGCCAAGCGACTTATTTTGGTCGCCGTACTGCAGAAGATGGTCAAATCGATTGGAACCGTAGCGCAAAAGAAATTAACTGCTTAATTCGTGCAGTGACTGAGCCATACCCAGGTGCATTCACATATTTGGGCGCACGTAAAATGATTATTTGGCGCGCTCGCGTGTTGGATGACAACCAAGGTAAAGCTGCAGGTACTGTACTGTCTAATGACCCACTGCGTATTGCTTGTGGCCAAGGCGCGATTGAAGTTGTTAGCGGTCAAAGCGAAACGGGTCTTTACATGCAAGGTAACCGCCTTGCAAACGAAATGGGTATCGTGACTGATGTCCGTGTAGGTGCTAAACCAACTGCACAAGTTAAACGCCGTACTCGCGTACTGATTTTAGGTGTGAATGGTTTCATCGGTAACCATTTAACTGAGCGCCTGTTAAAAGATGGCAACTATGATATCTATGGTATGGATATTGGCTCATCTGCAATTGAACGCTTTATTGGTAACCCACGTTTTCACTTTATTGAAGGCGATGTCAGCATTCACACAGAGTGGATTGAGTATCACATCAAAAAATGTGACGTCATTCTTCCACTGGTTGCGATTGCAACACCAATCGAATACACCCGTAACCCACTGCGTGTCTTTGAATTAGACTTCGAAGAAAACCTGAAAGTAGTTCGTTACTGCGTGAAATACAACAAACGTATTATTTTCCCATCTACCTCAGAAGTTTACGGTATGTGTGATGATAAAGAGTTTGATGAAGACGAATCCCGCCTGATTGTTGGTCCAATCAACAAACAACGTTGGATTTACTCTGTTTCTAAACAGTTACTTGACCGAGTTATTTGGGCATACGGTGCGAAAGAAGGCCTGAAGTTCACCTTGTTCCGTCCGTTTAACTGGATGGGACCACGTTTAGACAGCCTAAACTCTGCACGTATTGGTAGTTCACGTGCGATTACTCAGCTGATTTTAAACTTAGTTGAAGGCTCGCCAATCAAATTGGTTGACGGTGGTGCACAGAAACGTTGCTTTACGGATATTAAAGACGGTATCGAAGCACTGTTCCGCATTATCGAAAACAAAGACGGCAAATGTGATGGGCAAATCATCAACATCGGTAACCCAACGAACGAAGCAAGTATTCGTGAACTAGCAGAAATGCTATTAGCAAGCTTTGAAAATCATCCAGAGCGCAGCAAGTTCCCTCCGTTTGCGGGCTTCCGTGAAATTGAAAGCAGCAGCTACTACGGCCAAGGCTATCAAGATGTCGAGCACCGTAAACCAAGTGTTGAGAACGCGCGTCGTCTACTTGACTGGGTTCCGACTATCGACATGAAAGATACTATCGAAGAAACGTTAGATTTCTTCTTACAGGGTGCTGTTGAAGAGTTAGGTAACAAAGACTAATGAAAAAAGTTGGCTTGAGAATTGATGTGGATACCTACCAAGGTACGCTAAAAGGGGTTCCACAATTACTCAAAGTGCTTAAAGAGCACAACATTCAGGCCAGCTTTTTCTTCAGTGTAGGACCCGATAACATGGGGCGCCATTTATGGCGCCTTTTGCGTCCTAAATTTCTGTGGAAAATGCTCAGGTCTAATGCAGCATCCCTGTATGGGTTAGATATATTATTAGCGGGTACAGCATGGCCAGGCAAAAAAATTGCTAAAGATTTAGGCTACTTGATGAAACAAACTTTGGATGCAGGCCATGAAGTTGGCTTACATGCATGGGATCATCAAGGCTGGCAAGCCAAAGTGGCTAAATGGAGTGAGGTCCAACTCGCTGAGCAAGTTAAGCTTGGTGTGGATGCCCTTGAGTGCGCAATTGGGCAGCGTGTTACCTGCTCTGCGGTTGCGGGCTGGCGAGGCGATGAGCGTGTGTTAGAGGTTAAACAAAAGTTTAATTTTGACTATAACAGCGATTGTCGTGGGAAATTTCCTTTCAGGCCTATTTTGCGTGATGGTTCGTTAGGGACGGTGCAAATTCCTGTCACATTACCGACTTACGATGAAGTCGTTGGAACGGTAGTTGCTGACGAAGCATTCAATGATTATATTCTTCAAGCGATTAAAGATGATAGCGGTGTTCCCGTTTATACTATCCACACTGAAGTGGAAGGAATGTCTAAGTCAGAACAATTTTCACAATTATTGGAACGAATTTCACAAGAAGAAATCCAATTCTGTACATTAAGCGAATTGCTACCTGACGATCTGAATTCATTACCAAAGGGGCGAGTGGTGAGAGCACCGTTCCCAGGACGTGAAGGTTGGCTGGGTTGCCAAGAAGAGGAATAAACACACCATGTTAAATAATCGAGCGAGCAAAGTAGGAGCCTCTCTGCTGGCTCTTTTTTTTATCCTAACCTATTTCTTGCCGTTGAATAGTCGTTTACTTTGGCAACCAGATGAAACCCGCTATGCGGAAATTAGCCGAGAAATGCTTCAACGTGGAGATTGGATTGTTCCTTACATGTTGGATGTGCGCTATTTTGAAAAACCAGTGGCAGGGTATTGGATAAATAACATTAGCCAAATGATTTTTGGTGAAACGAATTTTGCGGTTCGCTTTGGTTCAGTTTTTTGTATTCTTCTCAGTGCATTGCTCGTCTATCGCATGGCAAAAATGATGTGGCGTAATAACCATGTTGCTTATGTTGCAAGCTTAATTTATATCTCAATGTTCCTTGTTTTTTCTGTCGGGACCTACAGTGTGCTCGATCCCATGCTATCGTTGTGGATTGCAGCCAGTATGTTTTGTTGCTTGTGGGCAATGAAAGCGAGGGAGGTCAAAACAAAGCTTGCTGCATGGGTTTGCTTAGGGTTAGCCTGTGGTATGGCCTTTATGACGAAAGGGTTCTTAGCCCTTGCTATTCCTGTCATTGTTATGTTGCCTGTTACTATTTACCAAAAACGGTTCCTTGAACTGATAAAATATGGCCCACTCGCTATTATTTCAGCAGTTATCATTAGCTTGCCGTGGGCGTTGGCAATAGCTAAGCAAGAGCCTGATTATTGGAATTATTTTTTCTGGATTGAACACATCAAGCGTTTTACCGCTGATGACGCGCAGCACATAGCTCCATTCTGGTACTATATTCCTATTATTCTACTTGGTGCACTCCCATGGGCGGGGTTAGTACCTGGATCTCTAATAAAAGGTTGGAAAGAACGCAAATCAAGTCCTGATATGTTCTTCTTACTGTGTTGGTTTGTTGTTCCCGTTCTATTTTTTAGTGTTTCACGTGGCAAACTACCTACTTATATGCTGCCGTTTATGGCTCCACTGGCGCTATTGATGGCAAAATATGGTGTTGATTGTGTACGAAATGGTACCATGCGAGCGCTAAAAGCGAATGGCATCATTAATATCATATTGGGGATTGCAGCGGTTATTGCCGTGATTGTAGTGAGTACTGTCATTAAAAAACCATTATATGAGCCTGACGAATGGTCGAAAATGGTTTTGGGTGTGGTTGCTTTCTCTATTTGGGCGATAATTGGTTATTTATGTACTGTCCTAAATGCTAAATATTGGCTGTGGGCGGCCTCGTGCTCCTTAGCGATCAGCCTATGTATTGGTAGCGCTCTGCCGAATAACACCATCGACTCCAAACTGCCGCAGAATTTTATTCATCAAAATCATGATTTATTAATGAATAGTAAGTATTTGATGGCAAGTAATGTAGGTGTAGCGGCTGGGTTAGCGTGGGAAACACAGAATTCCAATATTTATCTTTATAATAGCAGTGGTGAACTTAGCTACGGTTTAGAGTACCCAGATAGCCAGCATCGTATCGTTAAGCCAAATGCATTTGCACAGTGGTTAAGCAAAGCACGTAAAGAAGGGCAGGTTACGGTGGTGTTTTTATTAGGCCGTAATGAAGCTCTCCCTGATATACCTAAGCCAGATGAAGTCATCAAAAATTCACGTATGGCAATTGTGGTTTATCATCAACAATGATTGCGCAATTACTGTTGTTACTGCTTGTCAGTGTACTGACCTGTATTGGGCAAGTAGCTCAAAAGCAAGCTGTGGTGAATTGGCAAAGTGAAAAAGTAAATAAAACCGCATCAGCCATAAAGTGGCTGGTGTTGGCTGTTTTAATGCTAGGCCTAGGCATGTTGTTTTGGTTAAAACTCCTTGAAACCATGCCCCTGAGTATTGCCTACCCAATGCTTAGCATTAATTTTATTCTGATCACGTTGATTGGCCAATTTGTATACAAAGAGAAAACAGGGTTAAACCATTGGCTTGGTGTAGTTGCTATTATGATAGGGATATTACTCATGAGTATTAGCGTATGAATAAAGGCTATTTATGGGTGATTGGTAGCGCCTTATTAGTGACCGTAGCTCAGCTTAGCTTAAAGATGGGGGTAGTTGAATTACCGTCTTTTTCTTTAGGTTGGCATTGGTTGCAAGTTGATTGGTTGTTGGCAAATATCACCAGTTTAAGCATTATCTTGTTAGGGTTAGTGTGTTATGTCTTATCGATGTTGTGCTGGCTGTTTGCACTAAAATATATAGCCTTAAATAAAGCATATCCACTAATTAGCTTGAGTTATGTATTTGTCTATATCTTAGCGGTTGTCTTGCCTTGGTTTAATGAGCCAGCTTCATGGTTGAAAGTCGCTGGAATTGCATTTATCTTGCTGGGTGTTTGGTTAATTAGTCGCTCAACTAAACCACAAGATAGGCATTAATAGCATAATGTGATGAATTGTTTGTTTTTTATTCATCGCACGTTATGATATAAGTTAAATATAGCAATAAGATGGATGATTAAGGTGCTTTATGGTGATTAAAATACAACACTTACCATTATTACTGTGCTTGGTTTTAATTGGTTGTTCATCAACATCCGTTAAGCGCACTGCACCGCCACCGTTAAAAACCCAGCTATCAGACCCTATCATGACCATCGCTCAGTTAAAAGACCAGCTAGAACAATGGTATGGCACGCCTTATCATTATGGTGGGATGAGTCAAAACGGTGTTGATTGCTCAGGTTTTGTTTATCGAACTTTTAATGATCGCTTTGCTATTCAACTACCTAGAACTACCGTCGACCAAACACAGCTTGGTACGCGTATCGATAAAACGGATTTAATGCCTGGCGATCTCGTGTTTTTTAAAACTGGCTCTGGCGAAAATGGGTTACACGTTGGTATTTATGATACCGATAACACTTTTATTCATGCATCAACCAGTAAAGGTGTGATCCGCTCGTCAATGGACAACGTGTATTGGCGAAAAGTGTTCTGGCAGGCAAGGCGCATTTAAATGCGCAATTTTTTTCAGTCATTATGCTATCTTAAGAGCAAGTTTTGTTTTTAGGATAGCTCCATGTCAACATTGCGTTTACTCATTTCAGAATCGTTTGACCCTTGGTTTAACCTTGCGGTCGAGGAAACTATTTTTAGGCAAATGTCTGCCGATCAGCGTGTGATGTTTTTATGGCGTAATGCTGATACGGTGGTCATTGGTCGTGCCCAAAACCCGTGGAAAGAATGTAATACTCGCCGAATGGAAGAAGACAATGTTCGCTTAGCACGTCGCAGTAGTGGCGGTGGAGCTGTCTTCCATGACTTAGGCAATACTTGTTTTACGTTTATGGCGGGTAAACCTGAATACGATAAAACGGTTTCTACACAAATTATTGTCGATGGATTGGCTAATGTGGGCATTGTGGCTGAAGTTTCAGGGCGTAATGATTTAGTGCTCAATACGGAAAATGGCCCACGCAAAATTTCGGGTTCTGCTTATCGCGAAACGAAAGATCGCGGGTTTCACCACGGTACACTATTGATTAATGCAGATTTAAGCCGACTAGCCAATTACCTTAATCCTGATCCCAAAAAATTACAGGCAAAAGGAATTACCTCGGTTCGCTCGCGTGTTGCGAATCTTTCTGAACTAGTGCCTAACATCAGCCATGAAACTGTCTGTGAAGGGGTGATTAAAAGCTTTTTTGATCATTTTGGTGAAACAGTTAAAGCGGAGTATATCTCTCCTGAAAAACTGCCTGACCTGCCTAATTTCACGGAAACATTTGCCAAGCAAAGTAGCTGGGAATGGAATTTTGGCCAAGCGCCTGCATTTTCCCATTATTCAGATACTCGTTTTCCTTGGGGTGGGATTGAATTTCATTTTGATATTGAAAAAGGGGTAATTAGTCGTTGTCAGTTTTTTACCGATAGTTTAGACCCAACGCCCCTTGAGTGGCTGAGCGAGCAAATGTTGGGGAAAGTTTATCAAACTGAAACGATCAAAAAATTATGTTGCCAGATGAAGCAACAGTGGCCTGAGTTACAAGATCAACTTAACGATTTAGAGAACTGGTTAGTGCATGAACTAAGTTAAAAAATGAGCCGACATGGTCGGCTCAGACATAGACTTCAAAATACTAACAACTAATAGGAAGGAATGATCTTGAAACTAACTAGTTATGACAACTGCATGTCATAAAACTTTTGCATTCAGGCAGTTCACCAGTTTGACGGAATTTTGCTGGCGTCGTATCAAAATGTTTTTTAAAGATACGAGTAAATGTAGCTTGTGAACTGAATCCATATTGCAGAGCAATATCAAGGATTGGTAAGTTGCCTTCACGTAATGATTTAGCAGCCTCTAACAAACGACGTTTACGGACGTATTCGCCAAGCGTGCATCCTTTCATTTCTTTGAAAACACGCTGTAAATGCCATTTAGAATAACCACTTTTATCGGCTATTGTGTCGATTTTGATGCCTTCATTGCGTTGCAACTGGCTTTCAAGCCATTTCACGATATCGTTGACTACACTTTCTGACATATTTACCTCCTACTCAAGTAGGCTATTGTTCATTAATAACTAATAATAACTCACGAAATTAGGGTCTATTCTTCCTTTTTTTCCGATATATCGATAGGCCAAACGTGCTTTTTTTATATGATAATAACTATTGATATGATAGTCGTTGAAAAAATCAATGATTTAAACATACACTTACGTATGTTTAAATTTATTTAAATACAAATAGTTATGCTTGAATTTTGTTTTTTATTTCCAATAAAAAATTATTTTATAATAATCAGTCAAATATTTTGACTAAGCAGTTCTAATTTATTAACCAAGTAAATAATTGAAAAATTATATTATAGATTTTATATAACAATAGACAGGAAATTCCGAGGTAATTGTTTTAGTGAAAACAACTAAAAATACAGCATAATTAAGATTAAATATCATCTTTATCACGAATGTTAAAAGAATTAACGTTATCTAGATAAATATGTGGAAACGCAATATTTTTAAGAGCGATATTGTTGTTTATGAGGGTTATTTACTATAAAAAACCGAAGAAAGGGTTTTCGTAAAAACCATTTAAAATCAATAGGTAATAAAATTATAGGTCGAGTCATTTTCTATCTATGAAATATTAATCAGGTAGCTGTTCTAATTTTTGACGTATCTGTAACATCACTAAGGGAGTTCCTAGGCTAAAGTTTAGCATTCCTATATCATCGACGATGACTAATGCTTTATTTCGACCCGCGGGTGTCATTGAGATACCTGGAAGCCGCCAAATACTCTTTGCGCCCCCGAGAGTTTTTGCGCTCTCATGGCATACAACGATTAAATCAGGTTGTCCTTCGATAATGGCTTCGGGAGAAAGAGGCTGATATAGTTCAATGTTTGCCATCGCATTTTTAGCACCAATTGCGGTAATAAGTTTATCTGCAGTTGTATTTTTCCCAGCAATTAAGGGGATAACACCACCTTTATTGATAATAAAGAGAACATTTTTATTTATTGGTGATGTCTTAATTTTGCTAAGGTCACTCTGAAATTTTTGGATAAGTTGTTCCCCTAAATGGACTTGATTTATTTGTTTGGCAATTGTACGAATTTTTTTAGGAATGGCTTCTAATGTCATTCCGCGAGCAACTTTAATAACGTGTATTCCTTGGCTTTGTATATGTAACAGGGCAGAAGAAGGCCTGACTTGATCACTGGCTAAAACAAGGGTAGGTTGCATTGAAACAATGTGTTGAGGATTAATTTGTTTTATATCTTCAATAGTTGGAGGTTGCTGTTCTACAGAACCCGAAGTACCTTGAGCAATGATATTGCCACCGAAATTAAGGGCAAAAATAATTTCGGTGATATCATTCCCCAAAGACACTATGCGTTCTTTTGACCATGTACAATTTGAGATACAAAGTGTTATGAACATTAGAAGCCAATATTGCATAAAATAATTTAGTAATTAAATTCGATGTAAAGAAAGTATTTGTTGGCTCCACTGAGTTTGCTCAGGAACCCCCTCAGTGCGCTGCCCATACATTTGTATGATTTGGTTACCTTGATTATCGAAGACTTCTAGGCTTGTCACAAACCCGTCTTGTGTCGGTTTTCTCGTCACCCAGCATTCAGAAATACCATTCTCAATAATATGCAAATTGAAATCATTACTAGACACATTAAGCCAATCTGTTTGTGAGCTTTCAATTTTCAGTGGTGAGAGTTTGTTGATAACACCCGTGAAAATTTGGACGCATCCACGATTACCAATAAAAAGCATAATCTCATTTTTGGCTTGGTGGGCGAGAGAGAGTAACTGTGATAGTGAATTTGTTGGGACTTGCCAAGCGAGTTCGTTACTTACTATACGAAAAACTTGCTGGCGACTTAAATTATGCGTTTTTAATAAGGTGAAAAATTGATGAACATCGGACATATCGCGCCATTGTTGTTCAATTTGTTGCTTAGTTTCATCACTAATTTCGCTATTTGAAAATGATAAAAC
The DNA here is from genome assembly GCF_050446505.1 of Providencia sp. SP181. NCBI lineage: Bacteria > Pseudomonadati > Pseudomonadota > Gammaproteobacteria > Enterobacterales > Morganellaceae > Providencia > Providencia sp. SP181. Next base: position 477,083 of record NZ_JBBPXM010000001.1, on the reverse strand, counting down.
AGTATCGAGTTGTAGTGGGGGGTTATCGATGGACGTATAGTGAGTAATAATGTCTTGCCACACTTTCATGTCAGTGTGTTCACAGGAATAAACTTTATGTATGGCATCCCCATTCTTATCAAAAAATTGAATGCTGTGCCGAATGTCATTCCCTATTTGTTCCGAGAGCGTGAATATGGAATCCCATTGTGCAAAAAACATTCTCAAATCCAGTTTTCCTGGATTAAGGAATAGGCCCGCATGGTCACTAAAACGTGGGTTATCATATACGCCAGTTTGAATACTGACGGCGTAATTGTTGCGTGTAATGGCTTTAGCCTGGCCTATCGTTGATAGCGTATGAAGTAGTTCAGGTAAATGACCTGAAAGCCGTTTTACATTGTCATGACCAACTCGGCGATATAAAAGCTCAGCTTCAGTGATATTAAGCTGAGTAGCTAAATCCCGAGCATACTTATTTGGAAACTGTTGCTTTAACTGTAAGTAGTCTTTGTAATATACTGAGTTCACAATTATTTCCTTATTTATATTGTATCCAATAATAATTAGTTGGGCTTATTTACTGTGTTAATAGGCCCAACTAGCCTACTTAATTATTTCGTTACCATTTATAATTCAGGTTAAAATAGAAATTACGGCCTTCTTGTGGAACCCCCATGGAAGAAACGTAATTTTTATCGAACGCATTTTTGAGTGCTAAGGTAGAACTGAGACCTTTAATGAATTGGTCTGCTTGATAGCTAATGTAGAAGTCATGAAGGCTATAACCAGGATATTGAATGACTTCACGGCGATAGCGATCTAACTTCTCCACTGATTTTTGCCCAGGTAATACGTAAGTATCGTCCCCATCAAATTTGCTGCGTGCTGCAAATTCACCAACCCATCCAAGATTGACCCCTGTGTGTGCTATCGGTGCATTAAAACGGGCAACTAAGGAATTTGGGCGAAGAGAGGAAAGGGTATGGTGTGTTTCATCTTCTTTTCCAACAATGAGGTTATGGCTAACATCGAGGTCAAACCAATGTGTTTTATAGTGAACGAAGCTCTCAACACCTTTGATGGTCGCAGATGGCACATTGATATAATAAATCTTTTCAGGTAGCCAAAAAAACTTTAAGCTTCGATCAATTCTTTTTTTGTATTGAGCATCAAGGGCAATATGATTTTTGGCTTTAGTATGAAACACCGTGCTACCAAACTGAAGTGAGTCCCCTGTCAATGCTAGTTCGTCGAAGCTGAATTTCATACCTGCTTCAACTGTTTTATTTGTTTCAGGTTTTAGATCTGGTGAAGGGATAAAGTCCGATGTATATCCTATAAATGGAACACGAAAATGATGAGAGTTATTGTATAACTCTGCCATACGAGGTGTTCGGTAGCCTTCTGAATAGGAAGAAAATAGATTCAGCCAATGTGATGGTGTTGCACTCACAGCGAACCTTGATGACCAATTTGTATGACTATCTTCCGCGATATCTTTACGAGAGGTTTTATAATAAGTAAAACGTGTTCCTGCTGAAAATGTAATAGGTAAGTGGTGTAATGTGAGATCGTTGTTTAGCCACCCTGAACTATTTAATAGATGGGCATTAGGATAGCTGATTGAATACTCATTAGATTTTTGTTCTTGTTGATAATATTCGAAGCCACTTTGAATTGCGTTATTCGCCCAATTATTCATAGGTACTATGAAGCTATTGGTGAATTTGGTCCCGTATGTATATTGGTCTCGATCTTCTTCACGGTAATCGTTTGGTGTTTTTTTCACTTTAATGAGGTCTAACTGATTAAGTGCGATACTTGAGTAGTAAAAGTCCCAGTTTGCCTGCCAATTAAGCGTATTATTGGGTGAGAAGTGTTGGCCAATGTGGATATCTCGTTGTAGTGAACTCCTTTCATGTGGGGTGTTTGGAAAGAGGGTTTGATTAAAAGATATACTTGGCTGTTTTTGGCCAATGCTGTTATTACGGTATTCTTTAAGTTGTATTGTGGTTTGATAGGCTGGGTGAGCAAACCACGTTGTTTTCAACATCCAATTATGAATTTCTTCATTGGTCTCTAGGCCTTGGGCTACGTATGGGTTATTGAGTTGTATTTTACGTTGCTGGTAGCTTAAGATGGTATCGAAAGTATCGACATGGCTAAACAGAGTTGCACCTGCATGATAGCTATGATCATTCCGGTTAATACCAGTGGTAACATGCCCACCAAAATGTTGCCCAGGTTTTAATAAATCAGATGCGTTGAGGGTTTTTATGGAGACGACACCTGCGAGTGCACCGTTACCATGGTGAAGCGAACCACCGCCTTTATGAACGGTAACTTTTTTAACTAGGGCAGGGTCAATAAAAGTGGCATCAAATAAGCCAGAGTTAAAATCTTGGGTGACATTATCGATAGTAATTTTTACGCCTCGTTGATCATAGCCTCGCATTTGAAGACTCTGCCCATATGTGCTACCTGCACCCGTGACGAGTACCCCTGCTTGGCCTTTGAGTAAATCCAATACTGAAGTCGCAGATTGCAATTCAGGGGCTTGGGCATTAATAACCTCAACTTGCTGAGCAACAGCAATTTTTTCATAACTAAATGGCGATTGAGATACATACATAACGTCTTTTGCTTCATTTTGGGCGAGTGCAGTATGACTCGTACTCGAAATTGCCAAAGCGGTAGCAAGCGTTGAAAAACGGAATTTATATTGGTGTTGAGGGTTAGAAATTGATGTAGGCATCAGTTTAAATGGCATAGGAAATCCTTTCCTTATGTGTGGTTTAAGCTGGCTGCCTTGATGATGTCTGGGTGGCGTGCTATAGATTATCGATATAACTTATTTATTTCGTTAGAATTAATTTACCTGAGCGGGTTTGCTTTAGTTGGTAAATTTCCCCACGGTGTAGAATTTCAACTTTTCCTTCCTTATTAAGTAGTTGCTGACTATCAACGATGTGTGTTGCTAACATCGCTTGGGTCGATTTTGCTTCAATAGGTACCAGAGTGGGGTCTTCTCTCTTAGCTAAAAAAAGATCCTTCGTTACCATTTGATTTGTCTTTTTTAATAAGGTCATAAAATTGTTCTCATGTGCTTTCTAACGAGTTGCGTGTTAGTAGTGAGAATTATTATCGTTAATGTATGGGGGGTCAAGAATTTTTTGGATTAAATTAAATGATTATTAAAAATTAATAGATATTAATATCGTGGGATTTATTGGTTTTGTTTTTTTATTTTTTTTGGTGATGTTTGAGGCTCGCTTTGGTGAGTGATTTACCAAAGCGAGAGAGATGCAGTGAAAAACTATTTAAAGCGGTGATCCACAGCTTGAGCAAGAATTTCAATCAGTTGTTCAGTATCATCCCAACCAAGGCAAGGGTCGGTAATAGATTGACCGTAAACTAATGGTTGTTCAGAGCTTACTTTTTGCGTGCCTTCAACTAAAAAACTCTCTGCCATTATGCCACTAATCGCGGTTGAACCATCTTTAATTTGCTCCGCTATATCCCGTGCAACCTCAAGTTGGCGACGATGAATTTTTTGGCAATTACCATGGCTAAAATCAACCACTAAATGCTCTGGTAATTCAAACTTACGGAGTTTATCGCATGCGGCTGCAAGGTCACCAGCGCTGTAATTTGGCTGTTTACCACCACGCATAATGACATGCCCGTGTGGGTTACCACTGGTTTGGTAGATGGTCATTTGGCCATTTTTATCTGGGGATAAAAACATGTGTTGGGCTTTTGCCGCTCTGATAGCATCAATAGCAATATTAATGTTGCCATCGGTGCCATTTTTAAAACCGACAGGGCAAGACAGTGCTGAAGCCATTTCACGATGGATTTGACTTTCGGTTGTACGCGCACCAATTGCGCCCCAGCTTATCAAATCAGCAATATATTGACCCGTCACCATATCGAGGAACTCGGTGGCAGTGGCTAATCCTAACTGGTTAACTTCAATCAGTAATTTTCGTGCAAGGCGAATACCCGTATTGACTTGGCATGAATTGTCTAAATTTGGATCAGAAATTAAGCCTTTCCAGCCCACAACGGTGCGCGGTTTTTCAAAATAGGTGCGCATGACAATTTCTAAGCGGTCTTGATGGCGTTCTCTTAATGCATTTAATTTCGTTGCATATTCAATAGCGGCATCAATATCATGAATAGAACAAGGGCCGACAATCACCAGCAAACGAGGGTCTTGGCCTGATAAAATCTGTTCAATACGTTTTCGTGACGCTGTCACGTTTTCGGCAACTTTTGCGGAAATAGGAAATTCATCGGCAAGAGTTTGTGGTGTGATTAAGCTGTCCACTCTCGCTGTACGTAACTCATCAGTTTTGTGCATTTTTGTTCTCAGAAACTTGAATAGGCTGTCGCCATATAAGTGATAAAGATCACAATAAACGAATATGGCTTAATTTCAACCTCCAGCGTAAATTGAATGAATAATTTTTTTTATTTTATATTCACTAGAATATACGTCTTTGTAACCCCATGGTATCAATCACTTTGGCAGAAATTTCCTCTACAGAATAGTTCGTCGTATTTAAGTAATTGATTTTATTTTGTCTAAATAAGGCTTCGACTTCAGCAATTTCAATTCGGCACTGCCTAATCGATGCATAACGGCTATTTTCACGGCGCTCTTCACGGATTGCCGCTAATCGCTCTGGACTAATGGTTAAACCAAATAATTTGTGGGTGTAAGGACGTAACGCGACAGGTAACTGCAAATTATCCATATCATCAGCGGTGAAAGGGTAATTTGCCGCTTGAATACCAAATTGCATTGCTAAATAAAGGCTAGTTGGGGTTTTACCACAACGGGAAACGCCAATCAGAATGACTTGAGCTTGGTCGAGATTTCTTAAGGAAATACCATCATCATGAGCCAGTGTATATTCAATGGCAGCAATACGTGCATCGTATTGGTTCATATTCTGCATAGATAAACCGTGGGTTCGGTTTAGCTTTGGCTCGGGTTCAAGACCAACCTCCTTTTGGATCGGAGCGACTAAACTTTGGACGATATCTTGGCAAAACCCTAAGCTCTGAGTGATTATCTGTTTAACTTCTGGGGAGATGATGGAATAGAACACCAAAGGACGGATCTGTGTTTCTGCATAAAGTGTATCTATTTTTTGTTTGATTTCTTCTGCCCGAGTCGGCGTGGTGACAAACGGTAATGTGTAAGAGGTAAATGAAAGAGGAAACTGCGAAAGTACTGCATGCCCTATAGTTTCAGCGGTGATCGCTGTGCCATCAGAAATAAAGAAAACAGTGCGTTGAACTTGGCTTGCCATCGTATTCATTGCTCCTAATTCGGTCATTATTATTAGCCTCTTATTGTATTTATCACTGGATATTGAGGGATATTATCTTTGTTTAAAGTTTAAAAATTAGTTTATCAGGGGAAGTATAGCCATTTTTTGAACGATTTTTAGAACAAAAAAGTTTTCTTAATTGATGGAACGATTCACCAGTCCATCTTCTCATACCGTCTGTGCTAGTCTATTTCACGAGGCGATATTTCGCCAACGAGATTTTTTACGATTTGTACTCTGTCACTAAATTGCTATAAAAGGATCGCTTTCAATGTCCACAAATGGCCTCACTCCGTGTAATGTACTTTGGTATAACCAATTAGGGATGAATGATGTTGACCGTGTTGGTGGCAAAAATGCCTCTCTCGGTGAAATGATCACTAACTTATCTGATCTGGGTGTATCCGTACCTAACGGTTTCGCGACAACCGCACAGGCGTTTAATGATTTTCTGGAGCAGAGCGGTGTAAATCAGCGCATTTATAACCTGCTAGATGAAACGGATATTGATGATGTGAACCAACTGGCTGTAGCAGGTGCTCAGATCCGTCAATGGGTGATTGATACTCCACTGACGAAGGAGTTGGAACAAGATATTCGTGATGCATTTGCTCAGCTTTCTGAAGGTGAAGCTGAAGCTTCATTTGCTGTGCGTTCGTCTGCTACTGCAGAAGATATGCCAGATGCTTCGTTTGCAGGGCAACAAGAAACATTCTTGAACGTTCAAGGTATTGATGCTGTTTTAGTTGCGATTAAACACGTATTTGCATCTTTGTTTAATGACCGTGCAATCTCTTATCGTGTACACCAAGGTTATGACCACCGTGGTGTGGCATTATCTGCAGGTGTGCAAAGAATGGTTCGTTCTGACTTAGCGTCATCGGGTGTTATGTTCACCATTGATACTGAATCGGGCTTTGATCAGGTTGTTTTCATCACCTCAGCTTATGGTTTAGGTGAGATGGTGGTACAAGGTGCTGTGAACCCTGATGAGTTCTATGTACACAAGCCAACCCTGAAAAATAACCGTCCTGCAATTGTGCGCCGTACCCTTGGCTCTAAAAAATTACAAATGGTATATGCCAACAGTAAAGAGCACGGTAAACAAGTGCAAATTGAAGATGTGCCAGAAGGGTTACGCAATCGTTTCTCTTTGACTGATCTTGAGGTTGAAGAGCTGGCTCGCCAAGCACTACAGATTGAAAAACACTATGGTCGTCCAATGGATATAGAATGGGCAAAAGATGGCCATAATGGGCGTCTGTATATTGTTCAAGCAAGGCCAGAAACTGTGCGCTCTAATCAACAAGTGATGGAGCGTTACCAGTTAAAACAGCAAGGTCAAGTATTGGTAGAAGGCCGCGCCATTGGTCATCGTATTGGTGCAGGTAAGGTGAAAGTTATCCATAACCTTAGCGAAATGGATAGAATTCAGCCTGGTGATGTGTTGGTCACTGACATGACAGACCCTGATTGGGAACCTATCATGAAAAAGGCTGCCGCTATCGTCACAAACCGTGGTGGACGTACATGCCACGCTGCAATTATTGCTCGTGAATTAGGCATCCCTGCGGTAGTGGGGTGTGGGGATGCAACAGAGCGCTTACAAGAAGGCCAAAATGTGACGGTTTCTTGTGCAGAAGGTGATACAGGTTTTGTGTATGGCGGTGAGTTAGCATTTGAAATTCACAGTTCAGAAGTCAGCGATATGCCTGATTTAAACGTCAAAATTATGATGAACGTGGGTAACCCTGATCGCGCATTTGATTTTGCTTGTTTACCAAACGAAGGTGTGGGTTTGGCACGTTTGGAATTTATCATTAACCGTATGATTGGAGTTCATCCAAGAGCATTACTGGAATTTGATAAACAATCCCCTGAATTACAAGTTGAAATTCGTGAAATGATGGCAGGTTATGAAGATCCGATTGAGTTTTATATCGGCAAATTAACTGAAGGGATCTCAACTTTAGCGGCAGCATTCTGGCCGAAACGTGTGATTGTTCGTTTATCTGACTTTAAATCGAATGAATACGCCAACTTAGTAGGTGGTGATATTTATGAGCCAGAAGAAGAAAACCCAATGTTAGGTTTCCGTGGTGCAGGGCGTTACGTCTCTGATAGCTTCCGCGCATGTTTTGCGTTGGAGTGTGAAGCGGTTAAACGTGTGCGTAACACCATGGGGTTAACTAACGTTGAAGTGATGATCCCGTTTGTGCGTACTGTTGCACAAGCTGAGTCTGTCATTGCTGAGCTGGCGAAGCATGATTTAAGGCGTGGTGAAAATGGCTTAAAAGTGATTATGATGTGTGAAATTCCTTCAAACGCACTATTAGCTGAACAATTCCTTGAGCATTTTGATGGTTTTTCAATCGGCTCTAATGATATGACTCAGCTAACATTAGGCTTGGATAGAGACTCTGGTGTTGTTTCAGAGCTATTTGATGAGCGTAATGATGCTGTTAAAGCGATGCTTTCTATGGCGATTAAAGCGGCAAAACGTCAGAATAAATATGTTGGAATTTGTGGACAAGGCCCATCTGACCATCAAGACTTTGCTCAGTGGTTAGTTGATGAAGGTATTGATAGCTTATCATTGAACCCAGATACTGTGGTTCAAACGTGGCTAACAATCGCAGAAAACCAATAATAAAACGATTTATTACCATTAGTTGAAAAGGCCGATTGGGTATCTCCCAATTGGCCTTTTTACTCATTTAAAATACCGATAATTGCAATTGGTAATAACGATTATTTAATACGATAGATATAAAAAAGTAGCGAATGATTATGCATTTAATATGTCATGCGCATTATAAATATATACACATTAATACTCTTAATATGTGTAATAATATGAGTATTGAGTTAATAATTCGCGTGATTAATTAAAACGAAAGTGGGGAAGATAATACTAAAGGAGTATATTCACTTATTTAACGTAAACTGAAAATTGATTTCAATCAATGTTTGTAAACTGATGATTTAATTTGGATGTGAATATTATTCATATTGAATATTTAGGCAAAAAAAAAGCCTATCATGGGCTGACAGGCAAAGACTACACACAGCAATTCGTTTATATCACTACGCCTATAAAAGGTTGGCATAGTGATTAAATTTATTTGATTCAATAATTAGATAATAAGCTAATTACATTATACAATCATTAAGAACACTCTCAATATTAATGTTACCTATTGTTACGTAAAGAGAAATATTCAGTTGTTTTATGTTAACATAAATTAAGCTGAATACTAACGTTAGAGTGTTAAATATTGTTTCTAAATATTAATGGCAAGGAAATCATTAATGAAACAGACATGTCTATTGATAAACATATCTGCTTCAATTAGCTAAAACTATTTCTTAATCAAAAATTCTTCCTCAAGAAACTTTTCGGTTTCGCTTAGGTCTTCATTAGGAGGGGCGACTTCGTTCATCCAAGCCTTTAATAGGCTGTATGAAACCGCCAAAACAACAGGGCCAATAAATAACCCTATCATACCAAATGATAAAATTCCGCCGATAACCCCAACAAGGATCAGTACCATCGGTAAATCAGCGCCCATTTTAATCAGCCATGGACGTAGTACACCATCCATGGTGGCCACTATTGCAGCCCAAACCGCCAAAATAATGCCCCATGTGGTGTCGCCAGTCCAAAATAACCATAATACTGAAGGGATCATGATTAATAAGGGCCCTAATTGCGCTACACAGCAAATAAACAGCAATACGGTCAGAATAGCCGCATAGCTGATGCCAGAGAGTGCAAGGCCAATACCACCGACAATCGCTTGAATCAATGCGGTCACCACCACACCAAGTGCAACTGCACGAATGGATTGTGCGGCTAAGACAACAGCTGCATCACCACGGATCCCCGCCAAGCGAACGGCAAAATGACGCATGCCTAACATGACTGTTTCGCCTTTTAGGTAGAGTAGCCCACTAAAGAGCAACATTAATACTAAGTGGAAAACAAAGCGTCCTGCACTAATCGCTTGTGTGGCAAACCAACCTGCTGCTTGCCCAAAGTATGGCTGAATTTTTGCCAGCAGGGCATTACCGCCACTTGCTACCAAGCTGTGCCATGCGTAATAAATTTTCTCACCCACCATTGGAATGGTATTTAACCACTCTAAGTCTGGTAATGTGAGACTAGATGGCGATTTTGCTAGCTCAATGAGTGGGGAGCTATTCTCAATGATACTGCCGATTAAGATACCAAGTGGAATAACAAACAGCAGTAAAATGAGGAGAACCATCATTAAGGCAGCAAGCCATCTTTTATTCCATAGGCGCGCCTCGAGGTGTAATAACAACGGCCAAGTCGCAATGACCATCATTCCAGCCCAAACAAAACCCAGAATAAAGGGGTTAAGCACCCAAAAACAGGCCGCTATCATTAAAACGATGGATAACAGCCCGAAAATAAGTTTGGGAAGGTCCAAACGTTTTTGCGATTTTTCCATTAATGATTGATCCTTAACAAATGAAAATTCTGCTTGTATGGCCTTTTTTAAGGTGAAAATAACGTAATTATTTTTCACGGTTAAAAAAAACAATATTGTGATATGGTTCATGACGACAATGTCATCAGCGGCTGTACTGTCTTTACAGGCTGTGAATACCATTTTTCATAAACCTAAGACACTATTGTGCAACTTAAAATAAAGATAGTACATAACGAGTAATGCGAACACTAAACAACAAGAGTCATCGTTAATAATGATCCCGCGTATATCAGAAGCACCTCATCTCAGCCAACTCGTCATCACGTTCTTGCATGAGCTACAAGAACAAGGTTTTACGGGTGATAATGGCACCAGTTATGCAGAAAGATTATCAATGGCGACAGACAACAGTATCTACCAGTTGCTGCCCCAAGCTGTCGTTTTCCCGCGTTCCAGTGCTGACGTGCAAATTATTACACGTGTTGCTGGACAAGAAAAATACCGTGAGCTCACTTTCACACCACGTGGCGGTGGTACGGGAACGAACGGACAATCCTTAACAGAAGGGATTGTTGTCGATATGTCTCGTTATATGAACCGCATTTTAGAAATTAACCCTGAGCAGGGCTGGGTTAAGGTCGAGGCAGGTGTTATTAAAGACCAGCTTAATCAGTTTCTTAAACCTTATGGCTATTTTTTCTCGCCCGAATTATCGACCAGTAACCGCGCCACATTAGGCGGGATGATTAACACAGATGCATCGGGGCAAGGTTCGCTGGTGTACGGTAAAACCTCGGACCACGTATTAGGCGTTAAAGCAATGGTATTGGGAGGTGAATGCCTTGATACACGCGCTATGCCTATTGCTCTCGCCCAAACGATTGCGTCTGAAGATTCAGTAATAGGACGTATCTATAAAACGGTTTTAGAACGCTGCCTTGAACAACGTCAATTAATTGAAACAAAATTCCCCAAACTTAATCGGTTCTTAACGGGCTACGATTTACGTCATGTATTTAATGATGAATTAACGGAGTTTGACCTTACGCGTATTTTGACGGGGTCAGAAGGGTCTCTTGCCTTTATCACGGAAGCGACTTTGGATATTACGCCGCTTCCTAAAGTGCGCCGTTTAGTGAATGTGAAATACGATTCATTTGAGTCTGCGCTGCGTAATGCACCATTTATGGTACAAGCCAAAGCGTTATCGGTTGAAACGGTGGATTCAAAAGTCCTTAACCTTGCAAAAGAAGACATCGTTTGGCACTCCGTCAAAGCGTTAATTACAGATGTGCCAAACAAAGAAATGTTAGGACTAAACATTGTTGAATTTAGTGGTGACGATGAAGATGAAATTAATCAATTGACGGAAAGCCTGTGCCAGCGCTTAGATGAATTAATGGCAAGCAACCAGGCAGGCGTGATTGGCTACCAAACTTGTCATGATCTTGAAGATATCACGCGCATTTATAATATGCGTAAAAAGGCGGTTGGTTTACTGGGCAACAGTAAAGGGGCCGCTAAGCCTATCCCATTTGTTGAGGATACATGTGTTCCCCCTGAGCATCTTGCTGATTATATTGTTGAATTCAGGGCATTGTTGGATAACCATAAACTCAATTATGGCATGTTTGGCCACGTGGATGCAGGGGTTTTACATGTGCGTCCTGCGTTAGATATGTGTGACCCGCAGCAAGAAATATTGATGAAACAAATTTCTGATGAAATTGTTGCATTAACAGCGAAATACGGAGGGCTCCTTTGGGGGGAGCACGGTAAAGGTTTCCGTGCGGAGTACAGTCCTGAGTTTTTTGGTGAGGTGCTGTACGGTGAGTTGCGCAATATCAAAGCAGCTTTCGACCCTGATAACCGTTTGAACCCAGGTAAAATTTGCCCGCCAGCGGGTTTAGATGTGCCAATGAAACAAGTGGATGGCATTAAACGAGGAACTTATGACAGGCAAATTCCTATACAGATGCGTCAAGAGTTTCGTGGGGCAATGGACTGTAATGGTAATGGGCTTTGTTTTAACTTTGATGTGAAGAGCCCGATGTGCCCATCAATGAAAATCAGTGGGCAACGTATTCATTCACCAAAAGGGCGTGCTACCTTGGTGCGGGAATGGCTGAGATTACTTGCCGAGCAAGGTGTGACACCAGAGCATCTTGAAAAAGGCATCACGCAAAGCCAACCATCATTACGCGGGTTGATTGAGAAAACGCGCAACAGCTGGCGAGCTAAGCAAGGGGATTATGACTTTTCCCATGAAGTAAAAGCCTCGATGTCAGGGTGTTTGGCGTGTAAGGCGTGTTCAACACAATGCCCAATCAAAATTGATGTGCCATCGTTTAGAGCGAAATTTTTAGCGTTATATCACGGCCGTTATTTGCGCCCAGTTCGTGATCATATTGTTGCGAATGTGGAATCAAGTGCGCCATTACTGTCAAAAGCGCCAGGTGTTTTTAACTTTTTTTTACGCCAAAACATTGTGCAGAAACTCAGTGAGCGCACTATCGGTATGGTGGATTTACCGCTATTTTCGCAGCCAACTTTAAAACAAGAGCTTTCAGGCCATGCTGCAGTATCCATGACATTAGAGCAGCTTGAAGGGATGGGGGCAAGCCAACGGGAAAGCTATGTGCTAGTGGTGCAAGACCCATTTACCAGCTATTACGATGCGAAAGTTGTTGCTGATTTCGTGCGTTTAATCGAAAAATTGGGTTATAAACCTGTGTTGTTGCCGTTTTCACCGAATGGTAAAGCGCAACATATCAAAGGTTTTCTGGCTAAATTCGCGAAAACAGCCCGTAAGACCGCAGATTTCTTAAATCGCGTGGCAAAATTGCAATTGCCAATGGTGGGCGTCGACCCTGCGTTAGTCTTGTGTTATCGCGATGAATACCACGAAATCTTAGGCAAAGACCAGTGCCAATTTACGGTAATGTTGGCCCATGAATGGCTAATTACCTTGCCTGAACCACAAATTGTACAAACAAGCGCAGCACAGCCATGGTACTTTTTTGGTCATTGTACCGAATCGACAGCACTGCCAAATAGTGCGAACCAATGGGCGTCTTTATTTGCGCGCTTCGGGCATCAGCTTAATAATGTGAGTGTGGGTTGTTGTGGAATGGCGGGGACTTATGGGCACGAGGTTGCAAACCTAGAAAACTCAAAAGGAATTTATAACTTATCTTGGAAAGGGGCTATGTCGTCACTGCCAAAAGAGCGTTGTTTAAGTTCAGGTTATTCTTGCCGCAGCCAAGTAAAACGCATGGAAAATACATTAATAAAACACCCAATTCAAGCCTTGTTGGAGATTGTTTAATGATTTGGAAACGTCAATTTGATTTAACGCAATTAGCTGAAATGGCAAAAACTTGCATGTTAGGGCACATTGGTATCGAAATCACCAAAGTGGGTGATGATTATATGGAAGGAACGATGCCTGTGGATGAACGAACGAAGCAGCCTTTTGGTTTGTTGCATGGTGGTGCATCCGTTGTATTGGCTGAATCACTAGGCTCTATCGCAGGTTATATGTGTACTGAAGGTGAACAGCGCGTGGTGGGCGTTGAAATTAATGCTAACCATGTTCGCGCAGCGCGTTCAGGTATTGTGCGTGGCGTTTGCAAGCCCATTCATCTAGGTCGCCGTCAGCAAGTCTGGAACATTGAAATTTTCAATGAACAAGGCAAGCTATGTTGTACATCACGTCTGACAACCGCTGTGTTATTTGAGTAAATCCTTTCTTTGTCTACCTCGTTTTCGGGAAAATATCTCGAAAACGAGTTGTTGTTTTTATTAACTGACCCCATCTATATATTCAGATGAATGCATTTTCATTTTTCTCAAATAAATTAAGTTGTATAATAAATGCATCTTTATTAATTTGTGTCATTTTTGTGTATTTATTAGTACAAAATTGAATAAAAAATGCAACTCTATTTATCTGTTATTTTTCATTGTGTTAGGTGGGTTGTCGGTTGTTTTTGGTTAATAAATAAGCTCAATTTGAATAAAAAAAACGCTAAAATAGCTATAACCTCTTAAAACAAATGGTTGAAGTAGCATAGGTAATCATTACCATAGGGTAGACAGAGTTAATCTCCTGATAACAGGCTGAAAAGCCATAAGAAATGTGGGGTCAATATGACTGACGGTGTAGAGACATTTTCATTTGATGAAAACAATTGGCAGGGAGTTAGCCTGACACAAAGCGCTGCAAAACAAATCAAAAAATTGATGGTGCAAAACCCAAATACCAAAGGGCTTTCACTCGGCGTTAAACAGTCTGGCTGCGCGGGTTTCGGTTATGTTTTTGAAATGATCGAAAATCCAACCGACAACCATCTGTTATTTGAACTCGATGGCGCGCACCTTTATGTGCCAAAAGAAGCAATGCCATTTATTGATGGCACAGTCGTTGATTATGTCCAAGAAGGGCTGAATCAAATTTTCAAATTTAATAACCCGAAAGCCCAACATGCCTGTGGGTGTGGTGAAAGCTTCGGCGTTTAACATGTGAAGTCAGATTATGTCACAGAGCAATGTAGAAGTTGGCGATGATGTTCAAAGCTGGCTTGATGACCAGCGTTATAAAGAGGGCTTCTTTACGGAAGTCGCAACAGATGAAATGGCAAAAGGGATCAACGAAGATGTTGTCCGCGCTATTTCAGCGAAACGTAATGAGCCTGAGTGGATGTTACAATTCCGCCTTGATGCCTTTAATCACTGGAAAGGCATGGAAGAGCCCCATTGGCTCAAAGCTCATTACCCAAATCTTGATTATCAGGATTACAGCTATTATTCTGCGCCATCTTGTGGCTCGTGTGATGATACCTGTGGTTCCCAATCTGGGGCAACCCAAGCAACGGGCGTTGCCGAGACCAATAATTACTTAACGGCAGAAGTCGAAGAAGCTTTCAACCAATTAGGTGTGCCTGTTCGTGAAGGTAAAGCGGTTGCAGTGGATGCGATTTTTGACTCCGTATCAGTATCTACGACTTATCGTGAGGATCTTGCTAAACATGGCGTGATCTTCTGTTCATTTAGCGAGGCTATCCAAGAATACCCTGAATTAGTTCAGAAATACTTGGGTAGCGTCGTTTCAAGCCACGATAACTTTTTTGCAGCGTTAAATGCGGCGGTGGCTTCTGATGGCACCTTTGTGTACATCCCGAAAGGGGTACATTGCCCAATGGAACTCTCCACCTATTTTCGCATTAATGCAGCCAAAACGGGGCAATTTGAACGCACCATTTTAATTGCAGATGAAGGCAGTTACGTCAGCTATATCGAAGGGTGTTCTGCTCCTGTTCGTGATAGCTACCAGTTGCACGCCGCGGTGGTCGAAGTGATTATTCATAAAGATGCCGAAGTTAAATATTCCACTGTTCAAAACTGGTTCTCTGGTGGGGATAGCGAAGAAGGCGGTATTTTAAACTTTGTGACTAAGCGTGCACTGTGTGAGGGCGAAAACTCTAAAATGTCGTGGACGCAGTCTGAAACAGGCTCGGCGATAACTTGGAAATACCCAAGCGTGATCCTTAAAGGGGATAACTCAGTCGGTGAGTTTTTCTCTGTGGCACTGACAAACGGTAACCAGCAAGCAGATACGGGAACCAAGATGATCCACATCGGGAAAAATACCCGTTCAACGATTATCTCAAAAGGGATCTCTGCGGGTAAGAGCCAAAACAGCTACCGTGGTTTAGTCAAAATCCTGCCAAGCGCGCAAAATGCACGTAACTTCACGCAGTGTGATTCCATGTTAATCGGCACGCAATGTGGGGCACATACGTTCCCCTATGTAGAAGTTAAAAATAATACTGCACAGCTTGAGCACGAAGCCACAACTTCACGTATTGGCGAAGACCAGCTATTTTACTGCTTACAACGGGGAATTAGCGAAGATGATGCTATTTCTATGATTGTAAATGGTTTCTGTAAAGATGTGTTCTCGGAACTTCCATTAGAGTTTGCCGTAGAAGCACAAAAATTGCTGGCGATCAGCTTAGAGCACAGCGTTGGCTGATCCTTATCGAGTTTATTTGCGCGTGAGCGCTAAAGGCATGTAAATATGTTAAGTGTTAAAGATTTACACGTGAGTGTAGAAGGTAATGAAATTTTAAAAGGGTTATCTCTGGAAGTGAAACCAGGGGAAGTTCACGCTATCATGGGCCCAAATGGTTCAGGCAAAAGTACATTATCGGCAACGCTTGCGGGTCGCGAAGAATATGAAATTGATAGCGGTTCAGTGACTTTCAAAGGTAAAGATCTCTTTGAATTAGACCCTGAAGAACGAGCGGGCGAAGGTGTTTTCTTAGCCTTCCAATACCCAGTTGAAATTCCTGGCGTGAGTAACCAATTTTTCTTACAAACAGCTGTTAACGCAGTGCGTGAATATCGCCAGCAAGATGCATTAGACCGTTTTGATTTCCAAGATTTTATCGAAGATAAAATTAAATTATTGGAAATGCCAGAGGATTTATTAGCGCGTTCAGTTAACGTCGGTTTCTCTGGCGGTGAAAAAAAACGTAATGATATCCTGCAAATGGCCGCATTAGAACCACAACTGTGTATTCTTGATGAAACGGATTCGGGGCTGGATATTGATGCCTTGAAAATTGTCGCTAACGGTGTGAATTCACTGCGTTCTCCTGAACGTTCATTTATTATTGTGACACACTATCAGCGCATTTTAGATTATGTAAAACCTGACTTCGTCCACGTTTTATATCAAGGGAAAATCATCAAATCAGGTGATTTCAGTTTGGCGAAAAAACTGGAGGAGCAGGGTTATGGCTGGCTTATTGACCAACAGTGAAAGAGCACAAAAGCGTGCTGAAGTTGCTGCACTGAATGAGCAAGCTATGTCACGCTTTGCGAAGCTATTCGAACAACGCTTAGGCGAAAATTCACAGCACGCAAAAAACCATTGGGAACAGGCTAAACAGGTCGGCTTACCTGCGTTTCGCCATGAAGATTGGCACTACACACCACTAAATAGCGTACTGAATACTCAATATCAGTTTAGTGATGCAGATGCCGTCGCGAGTGAATGTGAAAAGTTAGCCTTACCAATTGATGCTTACCGTATTGTATTAATTGATGGGCGCTATAGTTCAGCTCTGAGTTCTATTGATGTCGGGCCTTTCCAAGTGTCTCTGCTCGATAATCAAGATTTACTCCCTGCGCCAGTCAATAGCGAAATCTTTTTGCATTTAACGGAAAGCTTGGCAGTACAGCCGTTAGTGATTCACTTGGCCGCGAATAAAATAGCAGAAAAACCGTTGTATTTACTGAATATTTCGAGTGGCAAAAATGATGAACAGGCGATGAATATCAGCCAGTATCGTTATCATTTAACACTCGATACCAACAGTAAAGCGCAGGTCATTGAGCACTTTGTTAGTTTAAATGGTCAAGCGCACATGACGGGGAGTCGTTTAACCGCCGAAGTGGGTGACAATGCAGACTTTAGCCACTTCAAACTCAATGTGGAAAGTTCACAGGCACAACATTTCGCCCATAATGATATTGTAGTTGGGCGTGATAGCCGCGTTAAAAGTACCAGTTTCTTGTTGGGTGCGGGTTTAACACGTAACCACACGAGTGCTCGTCTTGATGGTGAAAATACAGAGCTTGAGCTTAATAGCTTATTGTTGCCAAAAGATAGCGAAATTGCAGATACGCGGACGTATTTAGAACACAACAACAGTTTCTGTAACAGCCGTCAATTGCATAAAGTGATTGCGATGGACAGCAGTAAAGCGGTGTTTAATGGGATGATCAAAGTTGCCCCAAATGCGCTGAAAACTGATGGCCAAATGACGAACAATACCTTGTTGCTCGGTGATAAGGCTGAAATTGATACCAAGCCACAGCTTGAAATTTATGCAGACGACGTGAAATGTGGCCATGGTGCGACAGTCGGTCGAATCGATGACGAGCAATTATTTTATCTGCGCTCAAGAGGAATTGATGGTAAAGCTGCTAAGCATATGATTATCATCGCATTTGCTGCGGAATTGACTGAGTCTATTGAGTCAGAAGAGTTAAAACACGCTGTGATGGCAAACATCCGCCAGCGCTTAGCGGAGGTTTAATCCCATGTCATTTGATGTTGCGTTAGTCAGGCAGGATTTTCCTGCCTTATCACAATCAGTGAATAACCATCCACTCGTCTATTTAGACAGTGCAGCGAGTGCACAAAAACCGTTGCAAGTTATTGAGCGAGAGAGTGAATTTACGTTACATCAGTATGCCGCGGTTCACCGCGGCATTCACACGCTCAGTGCCAATGCGACAACCATGATGGAAGAGGTGCGCCAAAAGGCCGCAGATTTCATCAATGCAGGCTCAAACGAAGAAATTGTTTTTGTTAAAGGTACCACAGAAGGGATTAACCTCGTTGCCAATAGCTACGGGCGCAAACATCTCTTTGAAGGCGACAATATCGTCATCACCGAAATGGAGCACCATGCCAATATCGTTCCTTGGTTTCTATTAGCCGAAGAAATTGGTTTTGAAGTGCGAGTGATCCCTATTTCAGATGATGGAACCTTGCAGCTAGATAAACTCAATGAATTTATCGATGCACGAACACGGTTACTGAGCTTCACACATATTTCGAATGTGCTAGGCACTGTAAACCCAGTTAAAGAAATTATCCAGCAAGCACGTGATATTGCCTCGCAAAAAAGCAGTGAACTGGCAATTTTAGTGGATGGTGCCCAAGGTGCGATGCATCAACAGGTTGATGTACAGGATCTGGACTGTGATTTTTATGTGTTCTCGGGGCACAAATTATACGGGCCAACGGGTATTGGTATTTTGTTCGGGAAAAAGGCTATCTTAGATGTGATGCCACCATGGGAAGGCGGCGGGGCGATGATCCGCCAAGTTAGCCTAACTAAGGGGATTACCTTTGCGGATGCGCCTTGGCGTTTTGAGGCGGGCACGCCAAATGTGAGTGCAATTATTGGGTTAGGTGCCGCGTTTGACTATTTAACTGCATTAAATTTACGCGATGTTTTTGCTTATGAAGCGCAAATTATGGCGTATGCATCGCAAAAGCTCAAAGACATCCCGTCCATCAGGTTATACGGTAACGACCAGCGTGAAGGCGTTTTGGCTTTTAACCTTGGTGAACACCATGCCTACGATGTGGGGTCTTTTTTGGATAGGTATGGTATTGCTATTCGAACAGGGCACCACTGCGCTTTACCATTGATGGAACATTACCACGTTCCTGCTATGTGCCGTGCTTCGGTGGGAATTTATACCACTAAAGAAGATATTGATGCGTTATTCAATGCGTTACAGCGTATTAAAAAATTGTTAGGCTAAGCACAAAGAAATAAGTGAATGGTAAAGGAAGTGAGTATGCCTGCATTACCCGATGAAAATAAATTATTACGTAATTTTGCGCGTTGCCAGGATTGGGAAGAACGTTATTTGTATATGATTGAGCTGGGTGGTCGCTTGCCTGAACTTAATGAAACACAAAAAAGCGAGAGCAATCTTATCGCGGGTTGCCAAAGCCAAGTGTGGATTGATATGCAGTTACAATCTGATGGCACAATTGCCTTTGCAGGGGATAGCGACGCTGCAATCGTTAAAGGGCTGGTGGCGATTGTCATTATTCTTTTTCAAGGTAAAACACCACAGCAAATTTTAGCGTTAGATGTAAAATCTTTTTTTGAGCAATTAGCGTTAGAACAACATTTAACCCCTTCGCGAACACAAGGGTTGAATGCGATGATCCGCACCATCTTAGCCCGTGCAAATGAATTAGTTTAATTTTACCGAGGGAGTAACCCAGCTCCCTCGTCTATTTCCCCCCTAACTTAGTGCTTTGTCAACGCTCTATCATCCAATAAAGATTTGTTCAATAATATTAGTTAACTAAAATATTCATTAAGTATTAAAGATATTAAGAATAGTTGCTATTATGAGCAATAATCATTGCATTATTGTAAGCACACTATTTTCCTTGGAGTAGGTATGAAAAGAGTTTTAACGGTGGCAAGTTTATTTGTCATGAGCGCGTTGTTAGCGCCAGCTCAGGCAAAAGAGTACCCATTACCTGACAGTAACACCCGACTCATCGGAGAAAATTACACGTATGTGGTGCCGAATGATGGCCGTCCTCTTGAGGCGATTGCCAGTGAGCATGAAATTGGCTTGTTGGGAATGCTTGAGGCAAACCCAGGTACTGACCCTTATCTGCCTGAAGCAGGTAAAGAGCTGATTATCCCTGCGCAAATGTTATTACCGTCAACGCCAAGAACAGGTATCGTGATTAACTTGGCAGAGCTGCGTTTATATTACTACCCTGCAAATAGCGACAATGTCGTTGTTTATCCAATTGGTATTGGTCAATTAGGTCGTGATACCCCAGAAATGGTCACGTCAGTCAGTCAATCGATTAAAGACCCAACATGGACACCGACAGCAAATATTCGTAAGAATTATGCAAAAGAAGGGATTACATTACCCGCTGTAGTGCCAGCAGGCCCTGAAAACCCAATGGGATTGTATGCCTTACGTTTAGCCTATGGTCGTGGCGAATATCTAATCCATGGTACTAACGCTGACTTCGGTATTGGAATGCGAGTAAGTTCTGGTTGTATCCGGTTACGCCCCAATGATATTGAAGCACTGTTTAAAACAGTTCCGAGAGGAACTCGTGTCCAAGTTATTGACCAAGCGGTGAAATATTCTAAAGAAGCAGATGGAAGCTATTACATTGAGGTGCATCAACCGTTATCCCGTTCGAGTCACGATGATCCACAAACTATGCCAATCAAGCTCTCTGATGATTTCAAGCGTTTTCTTGAAAATGAAGGGATTGATAAGGCTTTAGTACAAAAAGAGCTTGCTAGGCGTTCTGGAATGCCTGTACGTATAAATAATGATCAGGGCACTAATGAACCTGTGCATGAAAACCAATATGAAGGGCTAACCCCTATTGAGCCATTCACCATTTCACAGCCTGGCCCGATTTACGATGGTAAAATTGGCGCATTATTACCCACAAAATACCGCTCCTCTTTAGCTGCTCAATAATCAGCACAAAAAATAAGGGCCTATTTTCATAGGCCCTCATAAATACTATCAGCTTCTAAAAAGCGTCGTTTTAACTAGATAACGACCAATTCGAACTTATTTTTTGTAAGTACGAACTTGGTTGTCCAGACGCTGGTTAGCACGTGCTGCTTCTTCTTGAGCTGTCTGAACATCAGAGCGCAGTGACTGAACGTCGTTGCTCAGCTGATCAACTTTACCATTCAGAGTTTGTACGTCTGAAGAGAGTTTTTGCACTTCAGTGCTGTTAGAACAACCCGCTAGTAATGCTGAAGCTAATACGATAGAGCCCAGTAGAATTTTAGTACGAATCATTATTTTACCCTCTAGATTGATTATCTTGAAAATATAAAGAGCAAGTCACCAAATAATAGAGCCAAGACGATTATCTTTAAGCTTGCTATATCCCTTTAAAACAACCTAATGAAAATTAGGGTATGGCACTTACTAAGTCTTATGCTAGTACTTAATTTAAAGATTTGCTAGAAATACTTTACATTTAGTCGTAGGAAAAAGAAGAAAAATTTAAATTAAGATTAATGAAGGTTGTTATTTGAACAATCAAAGAACATTTTGTGATATTACGCTTAAATAGAGATAGGATATTTGCTAAAGAAACCTAAACGGGTAAATAGTTAAGTCAAGGTAGCACTAAATGTTAACTTAAAATAAAAAAGGCCGATAACTGAATTAACAACTATCGGCCTTTTCGTATTCTATATAATATTAATTATAGAACGTGAACAGAAGAGGTATTGGTTGTTCCGCTTTGAACAAGTGCACCTGACACCATCACAACGGCATCCCCTTCAACCGCTAAACCGCTTTCTAATGCAGCACGTTTACCTTCACGGTAGAAATCATCCGTAGAAGTGAAACCGCCGACAATCATTGGGATCACACCTTTAACTAACAGTAACTGGCGTGCAGTTTCTTCATTAGTGGTTAAGGCAAGAATTGGCGCAGTCGGGAAGTATTTACGAACAGACTTCGCTGATTTACCACCGTAGGTCGCGACAACAATCAGTGGAACGTCTAGCTTTTCAGACATTTCAACCGCACCACGGCATACCGCTTCAGTAACACGTAAGCGCTGGCTTGGTTTTTGGTTATCAATACGGGT
Source organism: Providencia sp. SP181 (assembly GCF_050446505.1). Lineage (NCBI taxonomy): Bacteria > Pseudomonadati > Pseudomonadota > Gammaproteobacteria > Enterobacterales > Morganellaceae > Providencia > Providencia sp. SP181. Next base: position 455,079 of record NZ_JBBPXM010000001.1, on the reverse strand, counting down.
TGGCATCACGCGGTCAGTACGTTCACAGATAGTTGCCATAATGGTCACAGCTTCTACTGGGTATTTACCTTTCGCACTTTCACCTGACAACATAACCGCATCAGTACCGTCTAAAATGGCGTTCGCTACGTCACCAGCCTCAGCACGAGTAGGGCGTGGGTTTTTGATCATTGAATCTAACATTTGTGTTGCTGTGATAACGACCTTGCGAGCCTTAACACATTTTTCAATCATCATTTTTTGCGCGAAGATAACTTCTTCAACTGGGATCTCAACGCCTAAGTCTCCACGAGCAACCATGATGCCGTCAGAGGCTTCTAAAATCTCATCAAAATTGTTTAAACCTTCTTGGTTCTCAATTTTAGAAATAATTTGGATATTTTCGCCGCCGTGTTTTTTCAGGTGCGCACGAATTTCTTCAACATCAGAGCGTTTACGGATAAATGATGCAGCAACGAAATCAACACCTTGTTCACAACCGAACACAAGGTCTTCTTTATCTTTTTCTGCTAATGCAGGTAGACCAATTGAAACGCCTGGTAAGTTGACACCTTTTTTCTCACCAAGATCACCATTGTTTAATACTTCACAAACCACTTCAGTTGCGGTGACATTGGTGACTTTCATGCCAATAAGGCCATCATCGACTAAAACAGTGTTACCTACTTTTAGATCAGCTGTTAAGCCAGCATAGGTGACGGCTACTTTATCTTTATTACCGACTACAGATGTGTCTGTGGTAAAGGTAAAGGTTTGACCTGCAACGAGGGAAACATCGTTGCCGCCTTCTAGTTTCATGGTGCGGATTTCAGGGCCTTTAGTGTCTAGCAGGATAGCTGCTTGCTTACCAGTTTTTGCACAAACAGAGCGAAGATTTTTGATACGTTGACCGTGTTCTTCATAGTCACCGTGGGAGAAGTTCAGACGCATGACATTCATGCCTGCATCTAAGAGTTGGGTCAGTTTTTCTTCAGATTCGGTTTTTGGGCCGATAGTACAAACAATTTTGGTTTTTTTCATGGCAGTCTATCTAAGGTTATAAAGGAAATCGGTATTGCCGCCGACGCTTAGTGCGCATGATAAAACTTGTTGCGCAACTCATTTATAAGAATAGGCGACAGTCTGGTATTAAATTCAATACTATAATGAAACTTGTCACAATTTGATTCTAATAATAGTGTAGTCGACAAGTTTCATTAAAGCTAACATACTGATTTATTGCTGGTGAAACCTTTCAGCCAGCGAGAGTATTATAGACAACAAAAAACTGTGAGACAAATCAAATTTTACTAAATTGAATGAAGAGATAGCTAAGATCAATTATTCGGTTGATTTTGTGTGGGTTATTTTGTTGCGCAACAAAATAAGGCAATTTTAAGTGACAATCAAGGAAAATATTGGAATATAAATGAAGTAGTTAGGAAATGGTGCGTCCGAGTAGACTCGAACTACCGACCCCCACCATGTCAAGGTGGTGCTCTAACCAACTGAGCTACGGACGCACTGAGAAATTAACCTATTGTGTTAACTTGAAATGGTGCGTCCGAGTAGACTCGAACTACCGACCCCCACCATGTCAAGGTGGTGCTCTAACCAACTGAGCTACGGACGCACTGAAATTAACGTGTTGTGCTAACTAGAATGGTGCGTCCGAGTAGACTCGAACTACCGACCCCCACCATGTCAAGGTGGTGCTCTAACCAACTGAGCTACGGACGCGCTTAAAACTTCTAGGTGACAACGGGGACGAATATTAACGTTATGCTGTGAATCTGGCAAGGGGAAAATGTAATTTTGCGACAGTTTGCTCGTATTTAAAACTATCTGGTGCGAAATACATCTTCCCACACAATTAATTGCTTAAAAAACTGGCGATTAGCGTGTTGAACGTAACAGAACAGCTTGCTCAGGTTGCTTATGGATCCACATAATTCGTGTTGCCATACCCACCGCTGCGGCGCTGAGTCCAATAATAAAGCCTATCCAGAAACCTTTGGGGCCCATTGCAGGTCCAACATAGTCGGTCAGTGCTAAAATATAGCCAGCTGGTAAACCTAATAACCAATATGCAGTGAACGTAATAAAGAAGATTGAACGCGTATCTTTATAGCCACGTAAAATCCCTGCGCCAATAACTTGCACAGAATCGGATAACTGATAGATAGCGGCATAAAGCATCAAACTAGTTGCTAAAACAACCACTTCTGGATTTTTGTTATACATCATTGCAATCGGTTCGCGGAAAACAGCGGTAAAAATTGCGGTAATTGTTGCAATCATTAAACCAACAGCAAGGCCAGTATAAGAAGAGACTTTCGCCGCCTCAGTAGATTGTTGGCCTAAGTTATAACCGACGCGAATTGTCGCGGCGATCCCCAGGGATAATGGGAACATGAACATGACTGAACTAAAGTTCAGTGCAACTTGGTGGCCTGCAACGGCAACAACCCCTAATGGTGCAACTAGCAGTGCAACAACGGCAAATAATGTAACTTCAAAGAACAACGCTAAGCCAATTGGCGTACCTAATACAATAATTCGTTTTAAAATTAATGGATTTGGCGATGTAAAAGGTACAGTCGGACGAATATCGCGCTGAGCTGAAGCGCGTTTCACGTACCATCTCATCATCATGCACATTGCCCAATACACTGATGCAGTCGCGACACCACAACCAACCCCACCGAGAGCAGGTGCACCAAAGTGGCCATAGATAAAGATATAGTTAATTGGGATATTGACCATTAAGCCTAGAAAACCAATCACCATCCCCGGCTTAGTTTTCGACAGGCCTTCGCATTGACTACGGTAGACTTGGTAGAATAAATACCCAGGCGCACCCCACATGATGGCATGTAAGAAACGAACGGATTTGTCGGCAAGTTCTGGATCAATGTGTGGCATGTTGCTAATAATTAGTTGGCTATTATAAAGCAAACACATAATACCCAAGGCTAAAAATAGCGCTAACCACAGACCTTGTTGAATTTGATCGCCAATTAAGTTACGGCGGCCAGACCCGTTCATTTGAGCAACGATCGGGGTCAATGCCATTAGTAAACCTTGACCAAAAAGAATAGCTGGCAGCCAGATGGAAAACCCAACTGCAACTGCGGACATCTCGATTTCACTGACACTACCTGCCATAACCGTATCGACAAACCCCATGGCGGTTTGTGAAAACTGAGCTAAAACGATAGGGATCCCGAGAGCCAACAAGCTACGCGCTTCTGTAAAATATTTCTGCACGCATACACCTTTATAATAAAAATAATGAAGAAGAAAAACGAGAAAAATAAATGATTTAGCAATAAATCAAAATGTTATTAAAAACCCTTTATTCTATCCCTTTTACCAATGTATTCCAATAAAGATATACTGCTTATTGATGAAAGAGCACTTTTGTCTCTTAGTGTATTTGATTACAGGTAGTTATTCAGTCTGTATCTCATCACTCAAATAAGATAGATCTCAAAAAATTCTTAGGTAAACTGGACAAATTAATTCACGACACAGAGAGTCATTATGTTTACAGGTATTGTTCAAGCGACCGCTCCAATTATTGAAATTACGGAAAGAGCGAATTTTCGCACTCATGTCATGAAATTCACCCCTGAATTACTGGTTGGTTTAGAAACGGGAGCCTCAGTAGCCCACAATGGTTGCTGTTTGACGGTCACTAAAATTGATGGTGAAAGGGTTAGCTTTGATTTAATTAAAGAAACGCTCCGTCTGACAAATTTGGGTGCGCTACAAGAGGGGGATGTTGTCAATATTGAACGTGCAGCGAAATACGGTGATGAAATTGGTGGTCATGTGGTATCTGGACACATTATGACAACCGCAGAAATCAGTAAAATTTTCACTTCAGAAGATAACCATCAAATATGGCTATCTATTCATGATAAAGCATTGATGAAATATATTTTACACAAAGGTTTTGTTGCCATTGATGGAATTAGCCTCACGGTTGGTGATGTTATCAATAACCGTTTTTGTGTACATTTAATCCCTGAAACGTTAGAAAGAACAACATTAGGGCAAAAGCGTTTAGGGGATAAGATTAATATTGAGATAGACCCACAAACTCAAGCAATAGTGGATACTGTTGAGCGAGTGCTCAACCAAAAAGAACAAGAAAAGTTATTGCAACAAGGAAATGACGCTGTCGAAAAGGCTAAATCAGAATAATTCATCAACAGCGGAAGAATATGAGGCTATAGTAGATATAGTCATACTATAGCCTTAATAACATGAAAATTTTAGAGTTGTTAGGATAAAGGTGTTTAATCAAGTGTAAAGTTGCTAAAAACATCAAGTCAATAACACCACAGACTACCAAAATAGCTAATTTGATTAAAACCTTGTTTTTTAATCGGTTACTTTTCACTAAAATTAACAGAAAAGCTGGCATTATCACGTTCAATCGCTTCAACTAAGCGCCTAAAGTGCGGACTGTTTTTGTGCATTTCGAGTGCCTGAGTGCTTTCCCACTCTTCGAAAACAATATAGCCGTTTTCTTTAGCCATAAGATCATATTGAATGCATCCTTTCTCGCGGCGGCTCAGCTTTGCTAAGTCACGAATGATTTCTCTCGTTAAATACCCATCCGTTCTTTCAGTTGTAATTTGGGCATACACAACAATACTCATTCCGTTCTCCTTATGTATTAAGAACTATCTTAATGGGTACTTGGTTTTTGTATTGTAAAAAAGCGAATAATCTGATTTTAAAAAGGCGGACGGGGTCATAGTAAAGTATCTTTTGAAATCTCGATAAAAATGAGATTGATCATAATAGCCTGTTTCAAACCAGCGATAAGTATCATGATCTATTACCATGTTTTTTAAAACGTGTTCTAAGCGGCAATTGATCTGGTAGCGTTTGGGTGTAATACCGTACTCTTTTAAAAACTCTTTTTGAATGACACGCAGATGAAAACCTGTCTCATCGGCAATATCGGTGATTTTTTTTGTTGGATTACGGTAGAGCAATTCGATGATTTCATCCGTGAAATGCGGTTTTTTGGTCGCTTTAGTTTGAGTAAAGCAATCTAATAGCTCTTTAAAAGATGAACAGGCAAGCGCTTCAAACCAGTTATCTTGCCAAATATCAGCAAGGGCAATGGGCCTATCCGTATAATTGAATGTCCGTTGGGGTAACAAAAAGCGTAATGCGTCGTGGCGAATACGCAATACCATGGTTTTTGCATGATTAGGGTTTGCTGTAAACGTATTGATTCTCGGTATGATGAGTTGAAATGAGTTAGTCGTAGAGTGGCCGTCAGCAGACATACAAATTGGATCCGATGAAACCCAAATTTCAGCCCCTGTCCCTGGAAAAATTTTAATCGCACTGGTGAACTCTTTGATAATCAAAATAGAACTAACAAAGCCTTTCAATTCATCTGGTGGATAATACTGTTTCAACATCATACTTGAGCACTCATTATTTGTTATGGTAATGATAGCGTTTTTTGACAAGAAAAATAACCATTGAAAGCATGAGTTTTAGAAGATAAAAAAATAAAATAGCTTTTTTTTAGTGAAATACGCTTTAATTAGGTAAAGCTCGCTAATGGATAATGCGTTAAACCGCATTTTTAAGCAAATATCACCTGCTACGGAATATGACAAAAGCGTAGTCAATGCCTACAGTTAGCTTAAGAATAATATATTTGATTAATGGGGAAGTGATAGTGAAAAACTGTACCGCATAGTAGCGGCACAGCGTATAACGAATCTAAAGGAATTAATTTGCTTGGCAATCAACTGGTTTTAACGTTTTTTCATCTTTGACAGCGCAGCGCTGCATAAAATAACCAATCGCCATTGGAATAATGGTAAAGGCCATCACACCCGTTGTTGCAAGAAGTGGGTCAAAAGTTAAAGCGGAAACTAACAAGCTAGCTAAGAAGCATAAGCCAAGTTGTAAAGCGTTTTGTAATGCCGCTGCTTTACCACTTGCTGTAGGGAAGGTATTTAATGCTTTTGAAACAGCTATTGGATACGATGCTCCGTTCATGGCAGCCATAAAGCAAAATGGAATTAAAATCATGGTTAATGATGGTTTAGTATAGATAGCCATGATGAATAATATAGACATGCTAACTGCATAACCAATTAAGAGTAGTGGGAATAAGATTTCAGCACGCACCTTGGCCAAAACAAGGCGACAACCATAGCCACCAACAATGAAAGCAAGTGTTTGGGGGATATAGCTCAATCCAATATCCGCTGGGTTAAAGCCCATATTACGTAGGATAAAGGGGGAGCCAGTTAACCAAGCAAAAAAGCCTGCACTACAAGAGGCATAGACTAAGACGTTGCCACTAAAAATGGGAGAGCTCAGTAACTTACCAAATGAGATTTTGGTTTGAGGCTGGTTTTCATCTTCGTGTTTTTTTACAGAAATATTTTTGAGGAAAAATGTCGGTAAGAGTAATAAAACACCGACAGCCATTAAGATTAAAAAGATAGCTTCCCAAGTTTGGTGTTCCAGCACCCATGCACCTAATAACGGCGCAAGCGCAGGGGAGAGCGCGACTAATGGCATGATAGATGCGAAAACTTTTTGTGTGCTTGCTTCATCATAACGGTCGATAACAAGGGCTTGCCATAAAACGGCGGCGGAGCACACACCAACGGCTTGTAAAAAACGCAAGGTTAATAATTGTGTTGCTGTCGTGGCCCAAAAAATCGCTAAACTGCTCACAATAAAGATAGTAAGACCAACGATGAGCACAGGCTTGCGGCCAAGTTTATCTGAAAGTGGGCCCCAAAGTAGCTGAGCAAACGCGAAGCCTGCTAAAAAGATACTGAGAGAAGCACTGATAGCCCCTTCTGTTGTGCGCAAAGAGGTCTGCATTGCACCAAAAGCAGGCAGGTACATATCAATGGCTAAAAACCCCAACATGCTTAATCCTGCAAGGTACAGCATAAATCCAGGGGAATTTTTTTTCACAGTCGTCATAATGATTTACTTATCTGATATTTAAAAAAATGTTAACGGTGATGACATTGTATAGGCTATTTTTTTGTCTTGTGAAACGGTAATATTTGGATCTTGCTATCAAAATATTTGAAAGGAGAGACTATGTGGTCAGCTCATGCACTTGAAGTAATTGATGCCGTTGCAAGAACGGGGAGTTTCAGTGGTGCCGCAGATGAGTTACACCGCGTACCTTCAGCAATCAGCTATACCGTCAAACAAGTTGAAGAATGGTTAGCCGTTCCCTTGTTTGAACGTCGACACCGGGACGTCATTTTAACCGAAGCAGGGCTGATTTTTATTAAAGAAAGCCGTTCTGTTATCAAAAAAATGACAGAGACACGTCATCAATGCCAACAAGCGGCTAATGGTTGGCGTGGGCAGTTCAGCATTGCAGTTGACTGCATCGTTAAACCACAGCGGACTGAGCAACTTATTCTCGATTTTTATCGCCATTTCCCTGACATTGAATTGTATATACACCCAGAAGTATTTAATGGTGTTTGGGATGCCTTAGCGGATGGCCGCGTGGATGTGGCGATTGGTGCCACCCGAGCTTCACCGATTGGCGAACGTTACAGCTTTCGTGATATGGGGTTTATGTCGTGGATGTGTGTCGCAAGCCCTGAACATCCATTAGCAAAAATAGAACATAGCCTAACAGACGATGAAATGCGTGCATATCCAAGTTTGTGCTTAGAAGATACTTCTCGAAGTTTACCTAAACGAGATACTTGGGCGCTGGATAACCAACGGCGTTTAGTGGTTCCCTATTGGGAAAATGGCTTAGCTTGTTTGGCAAATGGCCTTTGTGTGGGGATGGTGCCCGAACATCGAGCAGCTCCTTTATGCGCAGAAGGTAAACTGGTGGAATTGACATTAGCACAGCCATTTCCACCCAGCCCATGTTGTTTAACATGGGTAGAAAAAAACACCTCTCCCGCACTGAGCTGGTTATTAGATTATCTTGGCGATAATGAAACGCTCAACGCAGAATGGTTATCAACATCATATTGATTATCGACGATAGTCAATAAATGGTCCATCAGCAACCGAACGACGCTCAACAAGACGAGGATGAACTTCGATAGTTTGAGCGTCTTCGCGCTTATTCACTATACGGTCTAATAACATAGCGAACGCCATTTGCCCTAAACGCTCTTTAGGTTGGTGGATAGTAGTCAATGCAGGCGTAAAATAGCGCGCATTGCGCACATTGTCGTAACCGATGATTGAGATATCCTGTGGAACGCGCAAGCCCATTTCATCTGCCGCACAAATCGCCCCCATTGCCATGATATCACCACCACAGAAAACGGCGGTAGGGCGCTGTTTATGGCTCAAAATCTGCATCATCGCTTTATAGCCAGACTCAGGTTCAAAATCCCCTTGGACAATCCATTCGTCTTTTAAGGTCACTTTGGCTTCTTCCATTGCTTTTTGGAAGCCAGTCAGACGCCCAATCCCAGTATTCCGCTCAAGGGAGCCTGGGATCACACCAATATCACGATGTCCTCTATCAATGAGATAACGTCCTGCAAGATAGCCCCCATGGAATGAATTATCGATGATGCTATCGGTAAAATCCCCTCTCGATGTGCCCCAATCCATTACCACCATCGGAATATTGCGATAATCTTCGAGCATGCCAATGAGTGTATCAGGATATTCAGAACACATTACCAGCAGGCCATCGACACGTTTTTGTGCAAGCATTTGCAAGTAGGCTTTTTGTTTACCCAAATTATTATGAGAGTTACAGAGGATCAGTGTGTAGCCTTTTTCATAACAGCTGTTTTCAACGGATTCGATAACTTCAGCAAAATAAGGCGCCTCACTCGACGTCGCTAACAAACCAATTGATTTCGTGTGATTCACTTTTAAACTACGGGCAACCGCACTAGGTGAATAATTGAGCGCTTTGATGGCAGCCCAAACCGCAGCCTTGGTGTCATCAGCCACAAAGCGCGTTTTATTAATAACATGGGATACGGTGGTGGTAGAGACGCCAGCGCGTTTCGCCACATCTTTAATCGTTGCCATGGGGGAATAAAACTCCTGACCAACTATAGGTCTCTCTAAGAATTCTAGTTAAAAAATTACCTGCATATTGATGCATAGATCCTTCGCTGGCAATAATTTAGCGATTTGTTGTCGATTTTGTCTGATCTAGCGCAAAAACGAAAGAAATAATTGATGTTATAACATGTGATATAGACACTGGTTTCGCTTTTTTGGATGTGTATACTTAATAACCTTATAGTTTGAGTGGTTATTGTTAATTCAATTTTGTTAGGATGAGAGGAACTCATGGATACAGATGTTAAATATGGATTACTAGCTGCGCTGGGTTCATTAGCAATGATTATTTTTATTGCTGCACATATCTTCTAATTTGTGTTTCATCTTCATTGGGTGAATGCATAAGGGCGAGTTTTAACTCGCCCTTAATCGATCTAGAATAACTGTTTAATAATTAAGCTAAATTTTCTTCTACAAATTTCCAGTTAACTAGTGCCCAGAAATTTTCTAAATATTTAGGGCGTGCATTACGGTAATCAATATAATAAGCGTGTTCCCAAATATCTAATGTTAACACAGGTTTATCATCACCAGAGATTGGTGTTGCTGCGTTAGATGTGTTAACAATAGCTAAATTACCATCGGCTTTTTTCACTAACCAAGTCCAGCCAGCCCCAAAGTTTTTGGTTGCTGCATCCGTAAATTGTGCTTTAAACTCGGCGAAAGAACCAAAGGTTTTATTGATAGCGTCTGCAACTTTCCCCGTTGGTTCGCCACCTGCATTTGGTGCTAAGCAGTGCCAATAGAAGGTATGGTTCCAAACCTGAGCCGCATTGTTAAATACCCCAGCTTCAGAAGTCTTAATGATTTCTTCTAACGATTTACCTTCAAAATTAGTGCCTTTGATTAGGTTGTTTAAGTTAACAACGTAGGTATTGTGGTGCTTACCGTAGTGGTATTCTAAGGTCTCAGCAGAGATATGAGGTTCTAAAGCATCTTTTGCATACGGTAGAGCGGGAAGTTCAAATGACATAACGTACTCCTTGATTGCTTTTGTATCAAAACATATGGGTGTTTGCTCGTAAAGTGAGCTAAGTGTCGTACTTCATTGTTTATCTACAGTTTTGCCAAATGGCCTGTATGATTCTTAATATATTAATAGTAACACGATTAACCCTACAAAGGGTAAATGTAATCGCGTTAATCGCATGTTAACAATAAAATGTTTGAATAATATTTTATTGTTATTGGATTAAGTGATGTGTTCGGTTCTTGCATACAGAGAACATGTAGAAATAATAACGAGCGAGGGTGGTTCTAAAGGACTGTCATCAATGGGGGCAATATTGCAGAGGATTGGCATAATACTTTGAATTTTTAGTATTTATTTGCCAGTGGTTGACATTAGTTCCAGCCAATGAAAGTTCTAATCAAAAAAATGACATTGATGAAAATGATAGTTGTAAGCAAGTAGATAAAAGCCTTGAAGAAAAGAGGGGTTATGTCTGGTTGCACCCGATCTTTAATAATAAAAAATATCATAAATACAAAAAATGGGATGACTATTAGTAAGGTTGTAATGGGATTGCTATGCATAAGATTCATATTTTAGAAAAATATAATTCTATCCTTATTGCAGAGTTGTGCAAGTATGATGAGAGAGCTATGTGGGGCATATCAAGTAGATTTACGTTGCTAAGTATAGTTATACCGTATTTTATTGCTACCCTCACGTTGATTTATTGTTATTTGTTTAGATTAATGCAAAACAATTAGCAAAATATGAAGTTAAACATATTGTTAAAGACATCAAATTGGCAGATAGATCACCGTTAAATATAGACAATATACTCTTAGTGAAAATGATGTTTCGCTATAAAACAAGGTATAGTTTTGTTTGACTTGAATCATAAATAAGTCACAATAGTAGCAAATCAAAGGAGGGGGATTCCCCCTCTTTTTTCATACAATAGCCGTTGACATATTCAAAGCAAAATATCGTATTACGTAGTATATTTTAGGGCTAAAAATCAATTATCTAATTGATAAATAAGAATATACTAATCATATTTAATGTTAAGGAAGTTAACATGACTTTAAATAAAGTGCTATTTAATCAATACTATATAACTGCCTCTCCAAAATTCTTCTAAATTATTCCGAAATGATATTCCAGTCATCAGAGCGACTATCTTGATATTTTTCTGTCATAGCTATACTTTTATGCCCCAAAAGGCTTTGGGCAAACTCCCCATTTTTTTCTTTTTTGTACAATCTAGCCGCAAGGCTTCGTATTTCATGGAAGGAGGGAGGAGTTTTATCGCCCCAAGATAACCCAGTGTTTTTTCTAGCAGTAGAAAATTGGCGAAATACACTTTCATACCGCAAGGGATTGCCGTTACTATTAGTAAATAAATTATCTGAAAATGAGCTACTAATTAGCTCAGTTACAACGTCACCTACTGACTTTTCTATTTTTCCCATAGATAAGGTTAGAGGGATAGATAATTTGGTTCCTGTTTTGGCTTGGATAATCAGCAATCTATCATTAGTAATATTGGATTTTTGTAATTTGATTAAATCGCCAATTCGCTGACCTGTAAGTAATCCAAGTTCCATTATAAGTTCGTATTGCCTACCATAAGCTTTTATCTCATTTTTTATTTTAATAAAATCATCAAAAGATAGTCTTGAACGTTCTACTTGAGTTCTGGGTGCTCTTGTTGGTGATGCAGGATTTTCTTTCAAGTTGCCTTTCATTATTGCTTCTTTAAATAAATCAATGGCTGTTAATCTAACGTGCATTGCCATAGATTTTTTTCCACTATTATAAACTTCATCTATTAATTGAGATATTAATTGTGTGGTTATCAATGAGATATCTATATTGGGGATATGCTCTTTTATTATATTTAATTTACTGATATAACCTTTGAATGTGCTTTTCTTTAGGTTTCTATCCTCTAGAGCCTTAATATATTCTAAAATCCACTCATGCAAAAGAATTCCGTTCCCTGATATTCGTTCGACTAAATTAGGTTTTACTTTTGAAGATAAAATTTGATAATTTGCAGCAATAGCCTCATTGATTGCTTCTGCTTTATTCCTTCCTATACCGTACTCTATGCCAGTTTCAGGATTTCTATAGCTATAATAGCCTTTACGGCAATATAAGTTAGGTGGTAAATATGCGTTTTTTGGTTTTCTGTTTCTTGCCATCTGTTTCAATCCTTTTTAACAGTTTACAGTTATTGTTTAATAAAATAGTTGGATTTATTTTTTCGTAATTACTTATTTTTTGTGCTGATGGATGAATTAAATATTGATATCCATCAAATGATGGTGAAGGGTATATTTTCCCAGCACTTATCCATCTCCTAACTGTCTCATCACTTCTGCGATGCTTACTTGCAAACTCTCTTACTGTGAAGTATCTAACCATAATTAGATTCCTTTTCCGGTTTATGGACGTAGTAGCCCAATATTATTTTTTCTTTAATCTCAACGATTAAAATAATTCATCAGCATTCTTAATGTATGAACTATAGTTAATTCAATCTTTCCAAGTATTCGCTGTGTAGTCTTTGCCGATGCGCCCATGCCTCGGCATTTTTTTGTCTAACTTCCTTGTTAAATTCGCCCAGCCAACTATCCTTAAATAGCTAACACAGTGAAAATATAATTATCCCTACACAATCCTTACCGTCATCGGGTACCCCTAGGTGGCGGTTTTTTTATTTCAATTAATAAATTTCTATCTATTTGTTGGGGGTAGTGTAGTATCGTTGGTGAAGTGTGTTTGCTAGGTTTCAATTAACGATTGATTTCTTTTGTTTGAATTCATACCGTCTAAGTTGGCGGTTCTTTTCATTTTTCTTCATTTCATCGCTGTAGATGAGCTCAACTTGCATTACCTGCCACGCACGGCTCTCGCATTCTTGCTGTGTGAATATTTGCTCAGATACAGGCACAGCAGAACCCTGTATTAGCATGAGTAATACATATCCGATTATTTGCATGAATTGTTAGTCTGAATTTTAGGTATAAAAAACCCTGCTAGTGCAGGGTTAATGATAAATTTCATGAATTATTATATTAATATCATTTAAGCTCATGTTGTACAGATTATTTTCTTGATATAGATATTTTATATCAAATAGACAGTCATTTAAGTTTTTATTTGCCATTTCAATAGCATCAATGAATTGATAAATAGTATCAAAGTGTTTGCTATTATTATTTACAGCTAGTCTCAAAGCCTCCATAAGTTTTGATGTGTCCATGCTATAAAAACATCTCGCATGCGTTTTTCGTTCACCGAATCCAGAAATTATATAGTAGTATATCCCCTCCTTTTTTACCTCTGGATTATCAGGTTTTTTTTGCGATAAAAACATGTATGATTTTTGCATAAATTCTACATCGTAACTAATTCTCTGGCATTCCATTAATAATATTTTTGATATCGATGAATCTATTCTTTCATTTTTTTTATTTTCTAACTCTATTGAGTGTTTTTTTTGTAAAAAATAAATAGTAATTGTGGCAACTATACCAAATGTAGATGTAAAGCTAAAAAATGTACTCCATTTATTATTGTTATCAATATTCCAATAAAAGAAAATTGCGTAAGTTATAGCAAAAAAAATAGCGACTCCCAAAGCTATGTTTAACAACCAACTTCTATTCATAATCCCTCCTTATTTAAAGCAGGAATCATACTCACATCCATGTGACTAATCCACACCCAAAAGACTGAATTAATACATATGTGTCTTCACTTTCATTGCATCCCTGCTAGTTAAATTAAGCCTTTCCCTGATTAATCCTCACCCCATTCATCAACCCACGCTTCAAGTGGTGTTTTTCCTGCTTCGTAATCATCACGCCATGCATCTGCATCTGCTGCGCTACCGCCGTGGTCTGCAGCAACTTGCATTAATAAATCGTGCCATTCTTCAAAACTACAATTTTCATTATTCATATATCTATCTCCTGTTTGCATCCTTGCACTGAGTAATGGTTATATCTTTTGGTTAAATCACATAGGGAATGGTGGCTAGAACGGAATGTCGTCGTCAAAGTCCATCGGTGGTTCGTTATTTTGTGGCGTTGGCGCTTGTTGCCGTTGCTGAGGTTGTCGCGTTGGTTGTTGGCTTCCTGCCTGATTGCCACCGTTACCGCCTAGCATTTGCATAGACCCACCGATATTTACTACCACTTCCGTTGTGTATCGGTCTTGACCGCTTTGGTCTTGCCATTTGCGCGTTTGCAGAGAACCTTCGATATAGACTTGTGATCCTTTTTTCAGATATTCACCTGCAACTTCCGCTAATTTGCTGAAGATGCACACCCTATGCCACTCAGTTTTCTCGCGCATTTCACCCGATTGTTTGTCACGCCATGATTCTGATGTGGCTAGTGTTAGACTTGCTACTGCGCCACCATTAGGCATGTAGCGTATTTCAGGGTCTTGGCCTAAGTGACCAATGAGAATTACTTTGTTTACACCTTTACTTGCCATTTACACCGCCTTTTTAAGTTCGCTAATTCTTATTCCAGTTAGTCGCTTGCACTCTTCTTGATGAGTACCGCTTAATTCATTCCATACTTTTTTGTACTCATTCGTGATCGCAAGTTCGCTAGTTGCTTCATGCAAAAAGCCTGTGTAATCACTTAATATTTGCTCTGGTGTTCTCGGTGCTACGTTATGTACCTCTGCGTCAGCATCGACCGCTGTTTCCTCGGTCGGTATACAGAACGCTTGAAATGCTGCGTACTTGTATGCAATCGACATTGCTTTGTTTGTAGCCTTATCCCCGCTATCCATAGCTTCACCATAAGTCATGACTGTGTGCTTACTGCCATCCGTGACAGATACAAAATCAAACTCAGCTTTGACGGTTACGTAAAACAATGGTGTGCCTTTCTGGCTAAGGCGCTCACATACCGAGCGCTCAGTACAGCGAGTTAAGATAAGCAATCCATGCTTAACTAATGCAGGGGCTAGGGCGTTATAAACCGCATCAATACCCCTAAACGCATAATTTACGCCGCCACCTTTTGGCTTCTCCTTGCTAATGCCTTTTTCTGCCAACTCCTTGGCAACATTACTTATTGCTTTGTATACCTCACTCATAATTCCCTCCGAAAATTAGTCACCTACAACCCTGCCGCCTAATGGAATCTCTGTGGCGCCACGATATGGGTCAAAGTTATCTTTGGATAAATGCCTTGCATATCTCTCCAAGTTAGCCTGTCTTCGTTGCGCTTGAATGTGTTCAGGTAGAGGAGGGTAGAATTGAGACATTTCTAAGTTTTGACTTTTAACTAGTGCGGCGAGAGCTAATTCTAGTGTTGAAATCCTTTCAACTGGTTGAATTTCATCGTCCGTTAGGTCGCGCACTCTCCGCCTTTCGATATCTTCATCAATCATTGATAAAGCATATTTCAGGGCAGCATCCTTGCTTTTATGACTAGGGAATGCAGGTATTAAATACTTACCCATATTCACCTCTCATCCACCTACTAGGAGTTGACTGAGTCTGAATGCCAAGGCTTTCCATGCGATAGTATTCAGCTTCTTCCTCACGCTCCCTGCGTCGTCTTTCGGCATCCTGCCTTTGCTTAAGTTCATACTCTGAAATTCTCATGCTGCGTCCTTAATGAATAATATCCAGTGAGTTTTGTCGTTCTTGCCGACGCGCTGAACTATCGTTGGTTTATAGTCAGTAAGAGCTAACACTTGCTTTGTTGGAATTTGGGTTTCGTTCCACTTGAAAGCCAGTGTTCCGTTTGTCCGCAGCACTCGAAATGCTTCACTAAATCCTTTCGCTAAATCCTCTTTCCACGATTCTTTATTTAATCGCCCGTACTTTTTAAACATCCAACCATTGTGGCCAGCGCGAATTAAGTGAGGTGGGTCGAATACAACTTGATGGAATGAGTTATCAGGGAAGGGTAGGTTTTTAAAATCAGCGATAATATCTGGTGTTATGTTTAGCTTCCTGCCATCACATAAAATGTGTTTTTCTACCCTTATATCACTGTAAATTACTCTGTTGTCTTGCCTATCAAACCAAAACATGCGACTACCGCAGCACATATCTAGTATCTGTTTCATGCTGCGTCCTCATGCCGTTCCTTGAGTATTTTTTGCAACAGTTCCTTTGTTACATTCATGCTTAAAATAAGAGTTTCAGGGTCGTCCGTTTCAATGAGATATCCACTATCCATGTGAATGATTGCTCTTGTTCCACCACATGCCGCAGGTTCCGTTTGCGTGTACATGTTTTTGGATTCAAAAATAAGCTTGTTCATTCAGACCTCCCGTAACTCGCTTTGAGAAATTCCATCGCTAACCACCAAACATCATCACAACGTTGGCTTATAGCGATTCGCGCCTGTGCCTGTGCCAGACGTAGAAAATGTTTGTCGATTTGCATGATTTATCTCGTTAATAGAGGTAATAGGATTGCAGTCATAATGATTAAGGCTGCGTAGTAATAGTTATCGCCCATGTGATGTCCTCACATAGTTATTTAAAGTGTTCTGGTGTTGGTGCGATGGGTATTAGTAATTCATTGTCATGTGTGGGATTTGGTTACTTGCGACTAGCTTAATAAATTCAGTCGCTAATTTTTCATCAAATCCGTTACTGACTAAAGCTTGTAATGTTTCTTGGTTATACTTGCGGCGATGTTCTTTATCTTCTTGACGTTTAGCATCTTCCTTACGTTTGCGTTCTTCTTCCGCTAATCGCGTTTGTTCAGCTTCAAGAGCTTTCTTGCGCTCAGCTTCGATAGCTGCTTGTTTCTCACGCTCGGCTCTCTCCTGAGCTTCTTTAGCTTTTTGCTCGGCACGCTGAATAGCTTCCTGCTTTTCACGCTCTGCACGTTCGGCGGCTTCCTTTGCTTCACGTTCGCGCTGTGCTGCTGCTTCGATTTCTTGCTGTGCTTTTTGTTCGGCTTCTAACCTAGCTTGCTCTGCTGCTTGTTTCTTCAGCTCTTCTTCGTGTGCAATACGTTGGCGTTCTGCTTCGGCTTTAGCTTCTGCTAAATCTCGGTCGAATTTCTCATTCATGAGCAGGGCGATTTCATGATCTGACTCGATACGCTCAGCAAGTGCCTTGTCGAAAGCCTCATTCATTTCTAGCGCTTCTTCGTGCCACGCTAACATTTGCTTTTCTGCTTCGATTCTCTCTAACTCAGCCTTTCTTTCCTTTTCAGCTAACTCCCAATCATCCGCTGGTTTTTTAATTTCAGATGCTAAGGCATCAAGTTCCCTTTTAAATTCAGCTCGAGCCGCATCAATCTTTTTCGGAATTTCTTTTAACTCTGCGGCTAATTCTTTTCCTTTTGATTCAATATAAGTTTTCGAGCGAGTTACTTCATACGCTAAAGAAACTAGCTTCTTTCTGTTAACCTCCTTAGACAAATCCAGCTCGCCAAGCTCCTCTCTTTTTTGATTGGCCTTAACTTTGATAGCTAATAATAAGTTGCCAGCTTTCTCTGGTTCAGTAAAAATAGAGAGCCTATTTTCTTTCTCGATTACGACTAATTCATTTGCCATTTCCTATGTTCCTTATGTGCGTATTCCTCACTATTAATAGCGATATGATTCTCTAGCTCAGCCATTGAAGTTAATACTGGTGTAGCCGCTGTTGTAATCATTGCATTCATAGCCTCAGCAGCTAGGTAATCTCTAAAAGAGATATCAGACAACATCAATTCTTTAACCACTGTTTTATCTGTCATACTCCCTCCGCTATTAACTAAGTTTCTGTTGGAATTTTAACGTGACAAAATTCAATTAAATCTCTTGCGAATACAAGGTCATCACTATTATCGCCCCGCACTGTCTTGCCTTTAAGGCCATTTAACCCATCAATTTTATTAAGCCTTCTAAGTTCCAAAAAAATTTCTACTAATGAATTTAGTAGAAATGGACTATTGGTAACTAAAATTGCACTTCTAAACACATCTTTATGATCAAGAAAACTACATACAGAGTTTCCATTGCTGTTTACTATCTCAAAATCTTCATTATTTATTTCAATATGCCAATCATGTTTGACATGCTTGTTATTTCCCACGGTTAATTACTCCCAAATGAATTATTAATAACACCTATTACCCATTCAGCATTTTCTATAACACATTCGACCTCTTTTGTTTTTGTTTCTGGATTATCATCAATTAGTACCTTTAGCTTACTGAGTAACTTAGATGTAATATTTAAAATGTCATATGAAGTCATAATCATGTGACAACCATCTCTTCCAGCAATAGCGGTGTTTACAGAAATGATCTCTTTACCTATGTCGTTTTGAACTATATAGAAAAATTCAGTATCGCCAAAATGCTTATCTATTCTCCACTTGTAGCCCCACCTTGAAATCCCCTCACATATTTCAAAGTTTTTTTCTCTGTCTACGTGAAACATACCTCTACCTCATATTCGTTATTAACTAAACACGATGCTAGTCATCAAGCTTGAGTTTTTGAATTAAATCGCTAACCGTGCTATCTACTGATTCTTGATTGATGGAATCAAACAGCTTATCGCGAGATTTTTCTGCTTCCTCACAACTTTCCTCATCATCGTCGTCGTAATCTATCCATAATCCAAAATCGACCTCAAAAAGCTTCTCTGGCCAACAATACTGAACCCCGACCTTTGACTCTTCGGTGTTATGTACTTTTTTAACCAGAATCTGACGTTCATGTGACTCAAATTGTTTGAACCATATTTCCATCTCTATCTCCTATTTAACGTGCTGTAACACTTCCATCACTCATAATCGGCTTGCGTAGCCGTGGTTGCTTGCGTTCTACATCGGGTATGTCTTTTATCCCGATAAGTAAGTTGGCCAGTACATCGGTTTCGTCTACTGGTTTGATGATTGAGTCCCATATTTCTTCCACTGAGCGGCTTGGCGTTTTTACTTCTTCACGTTTACGAGCTAGAAATGCAGCTCTGCGCTCATATCTGCGTTGAGAGTAATTACTTCTTTCAATGACTTTTATCGTTGCCATATTTGCCTCCTAAGTGATCTTTGGTGATTGGTGGTAGCGCACTCATCTACCATTCACGCTTAGCGGAGCGATAACCAATCCCAAAAACCACTCAGTGGTGATTCAAGAATGCCTGAATCATGTTTGTCTATTTTTTAAAGAGCATGGCTTGCTAATGGATCCAGCTTGCCTTTGATGTGATTAATAATACTAAAGGTATTAATGATGGTCAATACTAATGATATTAAAATAAATACCAAAAGTATTATTTGCTTGAATTTAAAGGGGATTTATTTTCAAAAATTATTTATCTTGCGAGGGAAATCACACTGGCGGGGAATTGCGGGCACAAAAAAGCCCTCGCGGGGAGGGCTGATATAGCAGTATGCTTAATTAAGGCAGGTCTCTAAGGGAGTATTTTGTTTTGCCGCTACCTACAGTGGTACATAAGAATTTGGCTTGGACTGCTTTACCGATTAAGGTATTTATAACTTCTGGAGACTTTATGTTAGGGCTTATTACCGCCACTTCTATGTTGGTCTCATCGTTAATTAATTTAAATTCGCATCTTCTTCTGTTTGGTAATACGCCAGTAAACGTAACGTCCAGTGTTATAATTTCTTCTTTTATGTTGTCTACGCTCAGCTTATAGCTGATAGTTTCCAGTTGTTGTGGATTTCTAACAACTAAAGAAAAATCACTATTTTTAATTGTGAAAATAGTTCTTTCATTAACTAAAATATCAATAAATTCTCTTAGTTTTTTTATGGATTTTTCATCAAGATCTTCTAATTCAGTAGATAATAATTCATCATCACTACTTATTGCAGAGCTTAATATTTTGTATGTTTTTTCAAGAGATAAGGATGTTATTGACTTATCGTCAAAATCTAACACATCACCACGTGCTGGCTCTTCTAAAACAAAGCCAAATGAACCTTTGGCGATGCCAGTGATAATCATTGGTTCAATTCTTTGGCTGCCAATGACAGGCATTAGTGATGTTGATACTTGTGTTATTGCGGCATTGAATGCTTTTAATATTTTTGCGCCAAATGCAGACGAAATACCAACGGTACCTAAAACGGGGTCGCCTTTAAATGTAATTACTGCCTTTGCAGGAGAGTGAATATTAAGGTTTGCATTTTCTATCTCTTCATCAAGCTGGGATAGTCTATATTCTAGACTCATTCTGCTTATTACATCACTTTCATCCATTGATTCAAGCATGGATAATACTTGGCTACGTTCACTAAGAACATAGATGTATTCATCTTTATTCATTGAAGCCTCCTAATATCCGTTGCTGTAACAAGGCGTTAGCCTTAATATCGTCATCTTTAGAAAGTGGCACCTGTAAAAATCCTTTCCAAGACATATCTCTTTTGTGAGACCACATACTGTACCAATATACAGATCTTTCTACCAGAGAAATAGGGTCAACATCTAAACATTGAAAGTATGCATCAACCAAAAAATTTGTTTTCCTCCAATCGCCTTTTGCTGGATGAAACAAATCTATTTCTCTGCTAATTATTGATGATTGCGTCTCTCCAGGTGGAACTTTAAAGAAGGTAACTACATCAATATCATTCGGTTTTCTTGACTCTGTTAGCTCTATATTTTCAGTAAAGCTTCCATCAACCCACTGAAATCCATTGCTCATTCCAGTTTTATATAATCTGTCCCTAAAAGCTAAAAAGCCAATTAAAATAGATGCTCTTTTATTATTAAAAGCATAACTATCAACAAGCTCTATCGTGTTTGTTTTATACGGGGAACGTCCAAACCCTACAGGATCAAATTCATTTACCGGAGGTAATATCCCGATAGAGTTCCAAGAAGGAATGTTATTGTTCATTATAGTCCTTTTTAAAATCACCCACACCCTAAAACGTGCCGTCACTCTGCATTGAAAATCGAAATCCAAGCAAAAGGCTCTTCTGCAAACTGCAACACTGCTCCAACTGCTAGCGCTATTATTAACATAACAATCAGCAGCTTATTTTTACTGATGAGTTCTAATAATTTTTTCATATCGAACCCTCACTAATTATCAAAAGCAATCAGTAACAATAGAATGATATCCAGCACCGCAATAATAACTAGCAGTATCATTATGTTAGCGTTGGATATCAGTTCTAGCAGTCTCTTCATATTAAAACGTGTCGTCAGGCCACTAGACTAGTTTCATCATCATCTGCACAGCGACACCGATAATTTTACAGTTTCCATTGATTGGCGTAATTGGCCATGCGGGGTTTAATCCCTTTAAGAATTTCTGACCGCCATCAATGACTAGCTTTTTGAATGTGGCTTCGTTGTAGTCTGTTAATTTTGCGATGACTAAGCTGTTATTTATAGGTTCTCTACCAGTGTCCACTAAAACTAATGACCCATCTGGAACGCTTTGGCCTGATAGCGCAGTCATTGAGTCACCCTCAACCCTTAACCAGAAGGCAGAGCCTTGCACGTGCACCTCTGACTCATACCACTCATCAATCTGATCTAGTGTGTAAGGCTCACACGCTTCGTTCCATGACCCAGCTTGCACCCAACTGATTACAGGGTATTTAGGTGCAGGTCTGTATGGCCTAGGATTAGAGACGTTGGGCGAGAGTGCATTAGTGATCATCTCAGCTTCTTTAGCCAAAGTTGGACTAAAGTCACCGATAGGGACTTGAAGCACATTGGAAAAAACAGAAGCAATCTGAACATTAAGCGGGTTTCGACCATTCAGATAATGGCCTACACCGCCTTGGCTAATATCTAGCATGTCAGCAATTTGCTGTTGCGTTATTCCCAATGATCTTTTCTTGGACTCATACAAAGCTTTCAGTCGATTTGCATCTTCAAGCTGTTCTGTCGTCAATTTGTTCTTATTGCTCATAGCGCCAATTCTAATACCAAAGCTATTAAATTTGTTAATACCATATGTATTGACCTTTATTAATACTTTCAGTATTATTTGTGTGTGGAATAAAAAGGAGATTTACCATGGAAAGAATTCCTTTATCTGAATTTGTAAAAGAGAACAGTCAGGAAAAGGCAGCATCACTAATTGGGGTTCACCAAACAGCAATTAGTAAAGCCCTTCGTGAGGGTAGAAATATTTTATTAACTGAAACTGAGAATGGAATTAAGGCCATAGAAATTAAGCCATTCCCAAGTAGTAAAAAATAAGAATCACCCGCTCTTTAAACAATTTAAATCGCTCTAGGCACTCTTGGAGCAACCAATCAACTCACAGGATCGTGAGTAACGGACTAACTGTATCAATAATATGGAATATTAAATTATGGACTACGCAACAACACGCAAAAACTTCAATCAATTCGTATCAAATCATCTAATCGCTACGGCATTACAAGCATTGAGAGCTAAGTCTCAATCGGTAGTGGCTAAAACATTAGGTGTCCATGATTCAACCATTCTACGCAGAACTGACAAATTTCCTGAGCTATGCGAAACGCTGGCAGCTTCGGGGATTAAAGATTTTGTGCTGGAAGGTGAGAGAAAAATATCTGAGGAAGAATATCGCTTTTTGTGGAAGCAGATCGGCGAGCTTTCTTTGATGAGGACAAAAGAAAACGCCCCAGCTGCGAGAACAGTTGAGGCGCATTAGTAAATCATTCACGGGAGTAATTATACATGAATATTAATTACACAACAAATCGATATGGAGGTCGTTATGAACGTTGTTAAGCATGTGGACTTTGCTAACAAACAACTGATACCAGACAAACCAGAGGTTAAGGTGGCTGATCTTGATAATGGCTACCTTCGGGTAGCAAATGAAATTCAAGATGCTCTGTGCGCTCTCCAACTAGCAGGTAGGGAATGGCAGGTATTAAACGCCATTATTCGCTTAACGTGGGGGTGGCAAAAGAAAGAGGACAGAATACAAAACATCTTGATTGAAGAGAAAACTAAACTAGGTAGGAATCCTGTATCTGAATCGGTCGGAGTGCTTGAAATTAGAGGGATTATTCACGTTAGACGAATAGGTCAAAACCGATACATTTCTATCAATAAAAACGTCTCAGAATGGGTATACACGAAAACAAGGAAAGCCATCCCTGAAAACGGGGATAACCATCCCCGAAAACGTGTAGCGGTATCCCCGAAAAAGGGGATCACCAAAGACATTATTTCAAATACAGTAAAAGATATTAATAACTCTTCGTCCGAGAATTCTAACGAATCCTCTGACCGACCATCTGAAAAAGTTTTAGCTGTTAAGCCTGATGCGGTTGTTAGCTCACCCAAAGGTAACAAGTGGGGAAATGCTGACGACCTGAAAGCCGCTCAATGGATTTACTCACAGGTCCTGATAGTCAGCCCAGCAACCAATGAACCTAACTGGGCAACATGGGCTAACGATGTTCGACTGATGAGACAGCTAGACGGGCATACCCACCAAGACATTTGCAAAATGTTCAAATGGGCGAGCAAAGATTCGTTCTGGTGTAGCAATGTTTTATCGCCAGCAAAACTCCGTGAGAAGTGGGCAACGCTGGTTATTCAAAGTCAGCAGCCAAACCGCACGCAAAGAGCGTCAGGAAGCCAGCAGCCAGCAAGACAATCGATAGACTACGAAAGCACTGAATGGATGGAGGGTATCGATGTATGAAATCACTAGTTACAGCAATCCAGCAACGTGATTCAACGGCACTGCAAGCAATGGCAACACATGCACCACCACAGCAAAAACAAGCTGTAAAGCAGCAAGTAGCCCAAGTATTTAACGAACTCTTCAGACAACTCAAAGCAACCTTCCCAGCGGCGATAGCCAACTTCAAAGAACAAAGCGACCTTGACGAATTTAAACGCCAATGGACCATCGCATTTATTGAAAATGGCATTAGGACTCTGGAGCAAATAAATATCGGGATGAAAATTGCAAGGCAACAAACCAATCCGTTTTTACCTTCTCCTGGTCAGTTTGTTCAATGGTGCAAGCAGGGTGACTATACAGCGCTGGGTCTGCCTACGGATGATGAGCTTTTCGATATGTTCAAAGAATATTGCTCAGTGAGAGGTTGGCGGCGATTCAATTGGCAGTCTAACGCTTGTTACTGGATGGTCACTAAAATTTACTCAGAAATGCGAAGCCGCAACCTATCTGATTCAGAGGTTATAAAACTTTGTGCATCTGAACTTAAAGTCATGGCCAACAAAATCAAATCAGGCGAGAAAATACCAGATCCAGTTCCTCTGATTGAGAAAAAGCGCACTCCATCTGATGAGGATTATGCAATACGCAGTTTGTGGCATTTGAAGCGCAGTCTGGGATGCAACTTGAGCCTAGAAGAGTATCGCCATCAATTCTACGATGCCCGATTAAAAATACTTCGCAAGTAACACGCCAAATCATAAGGACTTCTAGATGAATCTATTAACGCATACCGTCACCAAGGTATTAGGTGATCCGATTCGTAAAACATTTACTTACAACGGGATAGAAACTGAATACTACCTAACGCAGGTAGAGTGCAATTGTTACGGGGTCATTTCTAACACTGAAGTGGTAACAAATACTCTTAAGCAAGCCAAGGCAATTAAAGTTGGTTATGAGTGGGAGCAGTGAGGGTTGAGTGATGAAAGGAACAACGTTAACAGATGGAGGCATCTAATGCAGGGAACTAACCCAACAGACTTTGAACAGTGGTGCGCTGATGAAATGGGGCACACAGTTGAGTATATGGTCATGCAGCGCAATAAAAATATTCTTGGTGGCACTGCTTACAAGCATGAAGAAATTGATAAGCGATATCGCGCTTGGAGAGCTAGTTGGAGAGAAAGAGCCAAGGCATTTATTAACGGACAATGGGTTAAGTGTTCCGACAAAATGCCAGAAGTTGGTAAGCCAGTAATTGTTAAATTGGGAACCATGCTTCACATCATGCACATCAGTGACTTTGATGGCAAATGGGATGATGGAGAGTTTTTATCGGGAGTGGGATTAGAAAACATCAAGTATTGGCACGAGCTCCCACCAATGCCAGAGGGTGAATGATGAAACTAACATCAAAGCAGAAAATAGCATTGAGCGAAGTTCGCAAGGGAAATAAAAAGCCAGATGCCTCACCTAGAACATTAAAGTCACTAGAAATGAAAGGCCTGATAAGACACGACATTTTACTTGGGTGGGTATGGACTTGGGAAGGTCTAAATAAATAATAGTTGGAACAGGAGAGCTAACAGTGAGTGATAAGGTAATAGTAGATTTTTACTATCTAGCCCATCGTCAGTTGCCAAGGTTATTCTCACTTAATATCTACATCGACAATCAACATGATGCGATTATTTATCCAGTCAAACCAACAAAGAAACAAATACGGCACTTTAAGAAGAAATACATCCCTAAGCTTAAAGCGGCTCAGAAAAGGCAAGAGAATGGGAGGTTAATTGACAGATGACATCTGTCTCCATAAATCCAATCTCAAAGGCATTTTCAAAACCCTCTCAGAAGTAACAGAAACCGGTAAACGTTACCGAATCAAAATCACCGAATGGCGTGACCTCAGAACAATACCAATGAACAAAACATGGCGTATGTGGATAGAAACCACAGGCGATTGGCTGCGTGCTCGCGGCGTTGTTATTGATATTAAAAATGGTTACGGCGAAGTCGTTCTATCAAAGCCAATCACTAACGAAGAAACACACGAGTATTTTGTTGGTCACTGGCTAGGTCGTGATGAAAACGGAGAGCGTGAGAAAACCCGCAAGATGGATAAAGCACGGATGCTCTACATGATGGAGAAACACGAAGCATGGTGTATTGAAAAAGGCATTCCAATCATCATCCCAAACGACAGCGAATACATGAAACTCAAGGAGCAGCAAGAGCGATGAAACTAGAAAAAGGAAAGGTCTACGAGATATCAGAACAGGCTTTGGATTTTTACCACAAGCATAACCGAGCTGAATACCACTCTACATACCCAAGAGAAACTGATGGGGAGCCACTGCACAACGTAATTATAAGAATGGTTAGTGGAGATTTGGAAACATCCATATTGCTTAACGACGAAATAGTCAAAGTTGCTGATATCCAAGAGGTGTAATGATGAAGCGTAAATACCCAAATTTAACCCTTGGAGCCAAGTTATTTATGGTAGCCATATTTGCCTGTTTGATTGCTGCAATTTTGATATTTAAGGCGGCGATATATGGCTAAGGCTAAAAAGCCGAAGCTGAAAATCTGTAAAGAATGCGATAAAGAATTTACTCCCTACCTATCAACTCAAAAAGTCTGCTCTACATCCTGCGCAATACTATTTGCCGCCAAAGAAGTTAAACGAGCTGAAAATAAGGCCCGTCGAAAGAAACTATCTGAGGAGCGTAAAATATTGCGGGCCCGCAAGGAAAAGTTAAAGAAAAAATCAGACTGGAACAAAGAGGCCCAATCGGCAGTAAACAAATACATATTCTGGCGAGATTACGGTCAGCCATGTATTGCTTGTGGTAGGCCCTTAAATTACGGGGTAAGAGGTGGGGCCGTAGATGCAAGTCATTACAGGTCAAGAGGTACGGCAAGTCATTTAAGGTTTAATCTTCTCAACATTCATGCTGGCTGTGTTCACTGCAATAGGGACCTGTCAGGAAATCCAATTCCATACCGTATCAATCTCATCAATAAAATCGGCGAAGAGCGAGTAACACGCTTAGAGCGCAATAACTCGGTCCGTAAATTCGATATCGAATATCTCAAGCGAATGAAATCAATATTCGCTCGAAGAGCCCGTTGGTATGAGAAAAAGCGAAAGCAACTCATGGAGGCAACTTAATGTTTACGGATATTGAAGACGTAGCAATTAAAGAAGTCAGATGGTCTCGGGCTAAAAACAGACGAGATTATGCAGTTGTTCAAATAGGATGTGGTCTCATGAAAGCCAACTAACATAGATGGCTATGTGAAAGCTCTAAAGTGAGAGTTATGTTTTCCACTAAAGACGATGGAAACGGAACAGTATCGACGGGGGTAAGATGATTACTAAATTAAAAAAAGGCACTTCGCGCCTAGCCAAAGAATTAGATAGTACCGTTTCAAATACTGAATATATTAAATCTGAAGCTGACTGCAAAAGCTCGCAAATTAACATGAGGTGAACAATGCGTGATATTCAACAAGTGTTAGAACGCTGGGGAGCTTGGGCAGCGGATAATACAGAGTCAGTGCAATGGTATTCTGTGGCGGCTGGATTTAGCAGTTTAATTCCAAGCAAGGTTAAGTCACGAGACCAGTGCTGCGAAGATGATGCAATGATCATCTCTGAATGCATGGCGCAGCTAAATAGGAAAGATAGCGAAATGCACGACCTGCTACTTGATTACTATCTATTTGGTAAGACATTCATTCAGTTGGCAAAAAAACATAGATGCTCTGATACTCACATCGGTAAAAAATTACAAAAGGCAGAGGGGCAAATTGATGGTATGTTGATGTGGTTGGATATTACTTTGGAAATGGATAAATACATAGAAATAATCCATTAAGTCACTTTACGATCGTAAAATAGCTGATATTGTGATAAGAGTGAATACGTTGTCACCTGACTTACAGAATGAAACCTCGCAATGTGGTTTTTTTTATGCCTAAATAAACATAAGACTTGCGGTTCCTATTTGTCAGAATTACATGTGCAGTTATATGCAATAACCGATCAAAAGTGTTAATTATTTCCCTTAAGATCCTGTTAAGATTTAATTGATAGACTATAAAAAATTAACAGACAAAAGGAATTATTATGAATAAGGCAATTATTGCACTCGTATTATCAGCAGCTTCATTTGGTGTGTTAGCTAACAATCATGCTGGTGGGTTTGTTTCTAATGATGGTTCTGTAGGTCCAAAAGGTGGGTTTGTTGCAACGGCGCAAGCAGTGACAACTGTCGTTCAAGCGAAAGAGCTTCCTGATGATGCGTGGGTCTCACTTGAAGGTCATATTGTTAAACAGATTGGTAAAGAGCTTTACGAGTTTAAAGATAGTACTGGCTCAATCTCTGTAGATATTGATGATAGGCGCTGGCGTGGACAGGTTGTGACGCCTGAGACAAAAGTTCGTTTAGATGGTGAAATTGATAAAGAGTGGGCTTCATTAGAAGTTGATGTGAAGCGAGTAACCATTATCAATAAGTAGCTCTAAATATTTAATGAGCCCCATGATTGGATAATCGGGGGCTTTTCTGCACTGAAAAAACTCTATTTACCAACTTCTGCCTAATTCATATGCTAGATAGCTTTATCTATAGCTCTTTCAATCGCTTTACATTCGGGACTATTTCCACTGGATTGCTCTATTTGACCCGGCAAGTTGCCTTCTGGGGTATCCATCTTTATCACGCAAGTGTCAGGCTTAGTTTGGGGGTTAGTGTTTGATGAACAACTAGTTACTAAAGCGATAACAAAACATGCCAATATAGCTTTATTTTTATGCATACTACTTATCCTATTTTTAAAGGGTAATTCTTGATGCTACTAAAGGTTAAGCGTGAAGTGCAAAGTAATTCATAAAATCGGCCAAAGCGGCTTATTTATTTTTTATAACGATAAGGTAACTCAAGTGGTAGGCCTGTCGCTCTTGAACTCCACCCGTAAAGCTGGGAGTTACCTTTTCATTGTGGAGAATGCCAAGCCTAGTCACCTATCTATTTTTACTATTATTTTATCTGTTTTAGATCTATTCGTTGATACGGAGTCATCCATTTGCTAGGTTAAAATGATGGAAAAAGAGTGAGGCAGGGCATATGGATTATTATTTAACAAAAAGTGACCGCGACGGATTGGTCATATTACACAAAAAAGCATGCCCACAACTTATTCAGTATAGCAGTGCGACTTATGTGGGTTACTATTTTGGTGAATACGGTGCATTACAGAAAGTTGAAAGTATGACTACAAACACTGTTATTGCATGCTCTCACTGTATGACTGATTTACAGGTTAATAATGAACCTGTATAAATTTTATATATCTGACTTATACTATAATTGAAGTGCAACTATTTCCAGTCTAGAAATTTAGTAAGGAACAGTCATGAATAAATTGATGCTAGCAACAATAATTGGCACGTCATTACTATCAGTTTCAGCATGGTCCAGCACAAATAAGTCAGAAGACTTCATCAATGTGAATTATAACTGTGCAAATAATCAAACGTTTAATGCAGTATTTATTAATGATGTAGAAAATAGTTATGCTGTAATTGGGTTTGATAATCGCATCATACCAATGAAAATAATTGAAATGGCATCTGGCGCCAGCTATAAATCTGATTCAGGAAAAGAAAACCTAGTTTTGCATACTAAAGGTGATAAAGCAGAGTTAGTAAAAGAAAATGGTGATATTGTTTTCTCGAATTGCATATCCACACAACTAGATTAATTTTTCTTTTCCTTAACCATATCAACTCACAAGGGCTGTGCATTGCGTGGCCTTTTTCATATATAGCCACCGAAAATCGTTATCAATATGTAATAACATTGTGATTGGTTAGACTACATTGATAACTGGTGCCAATGTAGAGAATCCCAAGTGGGAAGGTGGAGCTAGCCGGCCTACCGTGTTAGTTTGTTAAAATTTAACTTAGGTTCAATAAACCAGTGGATAGTTGAGTTAAAAGACAATAAAAGAGCGATGCTAATAGTTGATAGTGTTAGTAATATTATTAATAATAAACTATATTCTACATGGAAGTAAGTTAAGGTTTGTAAAAGAATAAAACAAATAATAGGATGAATTAAATAAACACCTAAAGCATTATTTGATACCCTTGAATATTTATCAGTTGATAAAGAAAAGTAAATAATGCTAGAGCCTAAAACTATGCTTATAAAGAACTTTAAAATATAAACAACAAAAAAGTATAATAAGAAATCAGCTTTAGTAATATTTAAAATTGTTCTATTGATATTTTCTTCATAATAAAGTGCAGCTATAGCTAAGGCTGCAGTGATTATAATCATATAATGAGGTTTTTTTCTAAGTGAAGATATTTTTTCACCATTAATAAAATAAGCAACTACAAAGAATGGAAAATATTTAATAATGGAAAAGAAACTGGATGCACTAATTAAGTAATTACTTGCTAAATAAGAAAAAAATAATGATATCGCCAAAATAATAAATAATATTAAACTGTTAGATTTGAACTTTTGTGGTAACAATAAAAAAAAAGCTTGCCAAACAGGTATGGCTAAAAAAAACCATACTCCATTTTGAGGTTCAAAGAGATAAAGTTTTAAGCTTAATTGGCCGGAAAAGTATAGTGGGATTGCATCAACTGTTTGAAATATTAAATAAATTATAATAGATGGAAGCAAACTAAGCTTCAAAGATTTCCAAGAGGCATTCTTCGTTACGAATGCAACTATGAATACAAACATAGGAATTAATGTTAAGTCGAAAATACTAATAAGAAATGAGGCTTTATTTTTATCGACTAAATTTAAGTAGAAATTAAAAACAATAAGAGAGCTCAATATGAGCTTCAACGTGGGCCAATATGGTTGGGTAATATTATTTGACACAGGCTTAATTTGTTGTTTCATATGCACGCCCTGTATAAGAATCAGCTCATTGTACTGTATTGATATACTTATTTGAAATGAATTCCTTGGAAATAATCAAGAAACAATTTTAACTTATCTTGAATGAATATTAGTTCCATGAATTTAAACCTGGGCTACTGTAGTTGGTAGCTTTCTATTAACTAAACATCGGAACACTCCGTAGGGGGTGAAATCATGCGTATGGATAAATATAGCAACGCAGCCTACGGTAGTGCTGGGCTTACAGCATTTTTTGCTAGCTTATCGCTTTATGAATGGGGCTTTATTATCGGGATGGCGTTTAGCATTCTTTTAGGTCTCGCTACCTTTTTTATGAATCGACGAGAGCAGCGAAAGCGGACCCGTTTATTTGAAGAACTTGTTAATAAAACCGACCCACAAAACCCATCAGACACTGCACGAAAAGCCGCCGAACTTATGGCTAAAGCTCTTAAGGATATCTAATGTCACTCAAACAAAAACTAACTGTGCTTGTTGGCGCAGGGGCTTCGGCTATCGCTTTAACGGTGATTGCGCATTTTGAAGGTGTTAGATATGAGCCTTATGAAGATGTGGGCAGGGTATTAACAGTTTGCTATGGTCACACGGGGAAAGATATTGTTCCCAATAAAACTTATACCAAAGAAGAATGCAACGAGCTATTAGCACTTGATTTTATGAGAACTAAGCTGCAGGTAGATCGCCTAGTTAAAGTTCCTGTTGATGAACATACAAAAGCAGCCCTTTATTCATTTGCTTTTAACGTGGGTACTGGGGCATTCGCTAAGTCGACAATGCTTAAAAAGCTTAACGAAAGTGACCAACACGGTGCTTGTGAAGAACTTAAAAAATGGGTTTACGCTGGTGGCAAGGTATGGCGTGGGCTCGTTAATCGCCGAGAAGCGGAGGCGACCATATGCCATGGAAACCTATAGTGGTTGTAATGTGTTTCATGCTACTCGCGATATCAATAATTGCTTTCGGTGCTTATTGTATGACAGATAATACATGCGGTATTGATAAAGCCAGCTTAGAAAAGCGCTGCCAGAAAGCCATCGATCACTATAAAGGTCAGCAAGTTAATTTTTAATCTTCTATATGGTAATCGCCATGAATACAGTCAGAGTCGCATTATTTATCGCAGCGTGGGTAGCCATATGGGGAATGTGGAAGCAACACGAGAGAATAGGTGAGCTAAATACTAAGAATGCCGCACTACTCGTCGAGCTAACAGAGCAAGTCAAAATCAATGAAGCTTACCAAGAACGAGTCCAATCACTTCATAAACTCGATGCTAAACATATTCAGGAACTAGCCAATGCAAAAAGTGAAATTGATAAGTTGCGTATTGCTGCTGAGCGCAATCCTGAACGGGTGTACATCAAAGCTAGTTGTAAAGAAGCCGAAGGCATTACCACCCCCAGCTTGGATGATGCAACAACCGCCAGACCTACTGACACCGCTGTCAGAAATTATTGGCTACTCAGAAGCAGGATAGCAAAACAAACGCAAATGATATTGGGGCTGCAAGATTATATTAGAACGGAGTGTTTGTGATGAATGAAACAGTCTAGCTAAAAAATAACGGTTATCCGTGGATTGGTTCAATTTATCATACGCATTATTCTTAGTCATACTAATAGTACTTATACTTGAAATGCTTACTGAGCAGCAGGTTAAGATAGTTGCTTCGTTGCATGAACATGATGAAATGTTTGATACATCTTCAGCTGTTAACTCTGCGTCTACTGTTTGTATATATAAGGATAATAAAATTAATAATATACCAAATTATATCCTCAACTATCTTAGGCCTGATTGTAATGAAAATTGAAAAGTTCAAGCACTAGCCGATGACAAAGTTATGTATAAAATGAATAAGGTAAAAAAATAGCCCGTGCCAGGAAGACTAACGGGCTAACATAATACCAGCACACATCTTGGTTATCATTATTCTTACTACCTTTATAGTAACGAATATAGAATAATAAATTAATAGGTGTCAGTGTGTAACAAAAGGAAAAAAAATATTTCAAGTTATGGTGAGCGCCATTTTTAGGCCCGTAAATAGGATTCATTAAGTAAGCATATTAGGGAAATAATATTCAGCATGGGATAATTGGGGAGAACATTACTATTTTAAATTTTGCTTTATAACATTTTCACTAATAACTAGATGCAAACTAGTACGACTATTTATCTAAATTAGATTGTTAATTAAATAAGAAATGTATTAATACTAGAAAAATAAGTATTCTTATGAGACTATGCAAAGAATGAAAGTTGCCTCATACTTCATTGATATTATTAGTATTTATAATTGGAAAGGGTTAGTTATAGAGATTTTTAAAATTATAAATATAAGTTATTTTGTAATTTATATAATTAACAATAATAGGAGGTAATATGCCTCCCCTCAATGTGTAAGGAGGAGGTCATAAAGGGAGGGTTATTTTCTGCCTAGGAGAAAACCAACAATTAATCCAACACTAGCAGATATGGCTACTGCAGTGAGTGGATTTTGTTTAATTTTTGTCTGAGCATTTTGACTATAATCTTGTGCTGTTTCTAGCATGTCAGCAGTTACTTGCTTGCCCTTACCGTAGATTTCCTTTGCTTTACCTTCGATTTGGTGCTTATTTGACTCAGTTAGCTCCCCATATTTATCTTGGGCCTTGCCTGCTGCTTCTGCAACTTTACCTTCAGCTTTATCAAAAAGTGCCATAATGCTACCTCTATGTTTGATTAAGTAAGTGTAAGTTATAAAAATAAACAATTCCGTTGAAACTTTATACATTAAAGCATCATAATATTTAATTATGCAAGAATTATATAATATTAACTTATTAATTTATAACCCTACAGGATTAGCAGGTATTCGTGTGTTAAGTTAGATTGGTTAATATTATTATGTTGTACTCAGACAGTTATCAGCTAATCAATAGTAGATTTTTTATATTTAATAAGCGTACACTGATGCTCATGGCCAGCATAGGTTTATGATTAAGGTGGAGTTAGAGCATGAGATTAATTAGTAATGAACGTGAGCATTTTGGGGCCTTACTCGGATATGCTCCTGGAGGTGTAGCAATATATTCATCAGATTACGATTCATTATCTAATTTTGATAGCAAAAATGATATTTCTTTTCGTAGCTATATTGGTAATGAATATATGGGTTATAAATGGCAATGTGTTGAGTTTGCTCGTCGTTTTTTATATCTCAATTATGGAGTTGTTTTTAGTGATGTCGGTATGGCATATGAAATATTTTCTTTGCGTTTTTTACGGCACGTAGTTGATGATGACATTTTACCGCTAAAAGCTTTTGTTAACGGGAGTCCTATCAAGCCTACCGCGGGGGCATTGTTAATTTGGGATGAGGGTGGCGAGTTTAATAAAACAGGCCATATAGCAATTATTACGCAGGTTTATGATGATAAAGTTCGCATCGCTGAGCAAAATGTCATCCATCATAAATTGCCTATAGGTCAGCAGTGGACACGGGAATTGCCTCTGAAAAGAGATAAAGAAAGATATACACTATCAGATACTTTCCCAGACACTAAAATTTTAGGGTGGATGATACAAACAGATAGTGATGAACATGCTTATTCAGGGCCGTATACTAATCCTGAGTTGCTAAAAATTCATGCTGCAAAAATAGATAATAAAATTGACTATAATAAAGAATGGTTGAATGAATCAAATCCCATAGAAAATAAATATATTCAAGCTAGGCAAGGTCGTAAGCTAAATAGTGCTCTTCATGAATATTTTACAATATCTAGCACAGCTGAAAATAAATTGATACAAGCAACCAATGAAGTTCATCTTATGTATCTGCATGCGACAGAAAAAGTGTTAAAGAGTGATAATCTATTGAAACTTTTTAACATTCCAGAAATGCTTTGGCCTCGTATACGTTTATCATGGAAGAATCGGCGCCATGATATGATTACAGGAAGATTAGACTTTTGTTTAGATGAACGAGGATTAAAAGTCTATGAATATAATGCGGATTCAGCTTCTTGTCATACAGAGGCAGGGGTCATTATTGATAGGTGGGCAAAAGCAGGGCAACTGAAAGATGGCAAAAACCCAAGTGGCCACTTAACCGAATTACTTTCTAGCACATGGGAACACTCTTCTGCTAAACCTTTTATTCACATTATGCAGGATGCAGATAGTGAAGAAGATTATCATTCGCAATACATGGCATATGCAATTACCGAAGCTGGATTCGATTATAAAATCATTCATGGTTTAGAAGAATTATTTTGGAATGAAACAGGTCAAGTTGTTGATAGTGATGGCCGTATATTAGAGTGTGTATGGAAAACATGGGCGTGGGAAACTGCTCTTGAGCAAATTCGACAAGAATGTGAGAAAGATTATGAGCATTCAGCTCTACAAATTCGTACTGGGCACTCAGAATATAATGACGTCAGACTAGTTGATGTATTATTAAAACCTGAGATTCGCGTCTTTGAGCCTTTATGGACAGTCATTCCAAGTAATAAAGCTATATTACCTATTCTTTGGTCGTTATTTCCTCATCACCCTTATCTTTTGAATACAAGTTTTGACATCAGTGATGAATTACGTTTGAGTGGTTATGCGATTAAGCCAATAGCTGGCCGTTGTGGTGACAACATAGGATTAGTTGATAAGTGCGATACAGTTTTAGATGAAACTTCAGGTCAATTTGGTCAACAGGAAAATATTTACCAACAATTATGGTGTTTACCAAATATAGAAGGTCGTTTTATTCAAGTCTGCACATTTACTGTTGGGGGACATTATGGAGGAGCATGTTTACGATCAGATCCATCATTAGTTATCAAAAAGGATAGTAATATAGAGCCATTATGGGTGCTTGATGATAATGATTTTTTATAATGGATACGATATCAGAAAATATATCTCTTAAACTTCATATGATTACCTTGTTAAAGTTGGTCCCAGCAATACTATTTCCTCAGTATCTCAAGCCATCAGTTAATAGCTGATGGCCTTTGCTTAAAGGAAAGTTGAGCAACAAAGAAATGCCCCATTACTGGGGCAAAATAAAACGAAGCAATAGTTTGAATACACTATCAGCATAGATGATTAGTAAATTTTCCACATGGATTAAGTGTAAGCAAATACGGAAAAGAAAATACGAATATGAGTGTCGTTAAAAGTATAAGAAAACACTAGAAGGACAAAGTAAGCTTATCCCCTAGTGTTTTAGGTAAGGGGGGAGGTTACTTAGCTGCTCTTTGTATTGCCTCTCCTCCAGCCTCTATGTCTTCACCAACACCTTTAGTTGTGTTACAGGCAGTTAGTGTGAAAGCAACAGCTAATGAGCAGATGAGGAAACTGATTTTTTTCAACATATTTTCTTCCTTTTTAATGTGAAGTTATAAGCTACAGAAGATCATTTATAATTATAGCAGAATAATTAACTTACTATTTTTATCTGTAGGGAATAAGAGTTTCAGTATTAAACCCATCATATCTTTGTGGAGTTAATATGATTAGTGATACCTGACAAATGAAAATTAGCTGCTATATTCTAAGTGTTAATACTTATTTTGTGATTAATCAACATTAGCAAAAAAGGGTACACTCTATGATATTAAAAGAGCTATTTATCCGTATGCTTCATATTTTCCAATACTTATTAGTTGGTTTTCTTTTGTTATTATCATCAATAGCATTACCTAATTGGCTAGGTAATGCCACGGTCTTTTTTGTAGGGTAGTATCCAAAGTAGTGAATGGAAGAAATGGATAATCACAAAGATTATGAAATAAAAAAAGCCCACAAAGATGAAGTGGGCTAAAAATGCTGCTTTATGTAGTTGAATATCGTATTAAATGTAGTTAATTTTTCAGTATATGCAAACTATTTTTTAGTATTGGTGGGGTTAAACACCTTGGTAGTATAAGCAGCGATAAAATATACCAATTCCCACAATAAACATGACCAAAATATCACCAATAATAAGAGTGGATAAAGTATTCTTAACATTTTGAAACTTCGATATATTTATCTTTTATACACCTGTTAATATATAGCGGTATATCTTTAGATATGATTAATCTCTGATATTCTATGTAGGGGACATTTTTGTACTGATGAGTTAGCTTGTTATGGAAACCAATTTCCAAGGTTTTATTGTCATGATTGTATTCAATAGATTCAATTTCTACTAAATTCATTAATAATCTATACATATTGAGCCTTTATGTAAAACACATAATAAGAGTATTTGAAAGTGTAGTATGGCTCTTAGTAATATCAAATATTTAGTTAGAATTTACAGATGATTAGGTCGTTCGGAGACCTTTTTTATGCGAAAGTATCTTATCGGTGATATTTAGTGAGGTTACAATGCAGATAAAGTCAGTTTTTATGTTTTTAAGCATGCTTTTACTTAACGGATGCAGTGTTAAAGTACCAAAGGATATATCACCAGTTAAGAATTTTGATTTATCTCGCTACCTTGGTGAATGGCATGAGATAGCCCGAATCGATAATCGATTTGAAAAAGGATTAATCAAGGTCTCAGCTAACTATTCTCTTCGTGGTGACGGAGGTGTAAAAGTAGTGAATAGAGGGTGGGATTCAGAGAATAAAAAATGGAAAGAAAGCGTGGGGAAAGCCTATTATGTTGAATCTTCTGATGTAGGAGCTTTGAAAGTTTCTTTCTTTGGTCCTTTTTACGGTGGGTATAATATTATTAAGCTTGATGAAAACTATCAATATTCATTAGTTGTTGGGCCTAATAAAGATTATCTATGGGTTTTATCTCGCACGCCAACTATGCCACCAGAGTTATTAAATGAATACCTTAGCTTTGCAAGTAACCATGGTTTTGATAGGAAGCAAATATTGATATTTCAATAGAACTACCTCTTAATTATCTGCTTTGATATTTTTTATTGAAAATTCAAGAAGTGAAATATATGACCCGCCTCGTGCGGGTTTTTTATTGGGTATAAACTATGGCACTAAACGATAAACAAGAAATGTTTTGTCGTGAGTACCTCGTAGACTTAAACGCTACTCAGGCGGCTATACGTGCGGGGTACAGCGAAAAAACTGCTAACAGAATAGCAGCTCAATTATTGTCAAAACTTGACATTGAAAAACGAATCCAAGAGCTGATGAATAGGCGTAGCGAAAGGCTAGATATCGATGCTGACTACGTGCTTAAGCGTTTAGTCGATATAGACCAAATGGATGTGTTGGATATTCTTCACGATGACGGGGGTATTAAGCCTATTCATGAGTGGCCTAAAGTTTGGCGTACGTCATTAAGTGGCATGGACTTAGCTGAAATGTTTGAGTCCAAAGATGGTGAGCGTGACTTGGTTGGTATCATGAAGAAGATCAAATGGCCTGACAAAGTGAAAAATCTTGAGCTACTTGGTAAGCACGTCAAAGTACAAGCATTCAAAGAACAGATTGAGCAGAAAGTTGAAGCGACACACAACATTATGCCAGTTCCATCATGTACCAATGTGGATGATTGGGAAAAGGCTGCACAGCAGCAACAGGGTGAGGTATTAGGTGGATGAATTACAACGTAGTATGGAAACCCTTACCTGGTTCGCAGTCATTATCATTAAGTTGCCCATGCAATGAAATCCTGTATGAAGGCACGCGAGGTCCTGGTAAAACCGCGGCCCAATTAGCGAGATTTAGGCGCAATGTCGGAGTGGGTTACGGTTCATTTTGGCGCGGTATCATATTTGATACGGAATACAAAAATCTTGCAGATATCATTACTCAATCTAAGCGTATGTATCGGTTGTTTAAAGATGGCGCTCGCTTTCTTGCTTCAGCCTCTGAATTACGTTGGGTATGGCCTACAGGAGAAGAGCTGCTATTCCGATTTGGTAAAGAAGCGGACGATTATTGGGACTATCATGGGCAAGAGTTCCCGTTCATTGGCTTTAACGAATTAACCAAGCAAAAATCAGCCGATTTCTATGAAGCGATGTTCTCTTGTCGTCGGTCATCATTTAGACCGGAAGATTACCCACTTGAAAATGGTGCATTGCTAAAACCGATACCGCTAGAAACATTCAGCACCACCAATCCTTTTGGGATTGGTCATACATGGGTGAAAAAACGATTTATCGAGCCTAAGCCTCGTGGAACGGTGATTCGGGAAACACAAAAAGTATTTAATCCCCAAACTGAGCGCGACGAAGAAATTACATTAACTCGCGTTGCCATTCATGGTTCATTTAAAGAAAACCCATATTTAGATCCCCAATACATCGCCACGCTCATGAGTATTAAAGACCCTAACCGTAAAAAAGCATGGGTAGAAGGCTCTTGGGATGTGACGAGCGGTGGACGGTTTGACCATCTTTGGAACGCAACACACCACGTTATTAAGCCGTTTCGAATTCCAGATAGCTGGACGATTGACCGCTCCCATGACTGGGGGGAGTCAAAACCATTTTCTAACTTATGGTGGGCGCAATCGGATGGAACCGAAGCCTCGTTACCTGATGGTCGTATATTTTGCCCTCCTGCGGGTTCATTAATTTTGATTGGCGAGTGGTATGGGTGCCCGCCTGATGAACTCAACAAAGGGTTGAACATGTCGTCAACTAACGTCGCTAAAGGCATTAAGTGGATTGATGAGCGCTTGGCTGGCTTAGATAGCGTTATCCCTAGCGAAATAATCCAAGACGGTATTACTCAGGGACAAATGAATATTATGCCTAATATCTGTAAAAAGGTGATTAAAGGTCCTGCTGATAACTCGATTTATACCCCTAACGATGACGAGGACTCCATTGCACAAAAAATGGAGGCTCAAGGTGTCGAATGGATGATGGCAAATAAAAACCCTGGCTCCCGTATTAATGGTGCATCACTTTTTGCCGATATGCTCGAGGCCGTGATTGAAGGCAAGAAAAAAGAGTCAGGCATACCAGAAAAGGCGGCATTTTATGTCTTTGACTATTGCCGAGGCTGGATCAGTCGAGTTCCTGTTTTAGTTCGCGACTCTAAAAACCCTGATGATGTAGATACCGAGCAAGAAGATCATGACTGGGATAGCACACGTTATCGCGTTCTCCATAAGCCATATAAACCTACCGG
Organism: Providencia sp. SP181; assembly: GCF_050446505.1. Lineage (NCBI taxonomy): Bacteria > Pseudomonadati > Pseudomonadota > Gammaproteobacteria > Enterobacterales > Morganellaceae > Providencia > Providencia sp. SP181. The sequence continues at coordinate 415,378 of NZ_JBBPXM010000001.1, read as the reverse complement.
AACAGTAACTAAACTTAGGATATAAATCATGCCTGATATTTCAACTCCCAACCTTGACTATAACGATATGGTTGAGGCTTGGGATATCAACGATGCCTTAATGGGCGGAACGTTGTACATGCGCACATTAGGTGAGCAATACATGCCTAAGTGGCCTAATGAAGAGAACGATTCATATAAGGAAAGGTTAGCGACAGCAACGTTACTTCCCGCTTACGAGGAAACCATTAATCAAAATGTGGGGCGTGTTCTCGCGGCACCTATAGTGTTGAGTGAGGAAACCCCACCAGAAGTGATAGAAATCGCCACCGATGTTGACATGGAGGGGAGCCGCCTTGATGTCTGGGCGCAACAATTTTTCAGTATTTCATTACAGTACGGCTTGGCACATGCTTTGGTTGATTATCCGAGAGCGGATTTAAACGCAGTAAAAACCAAAAGTGATGAAAAGAAACTTGGCGCTAGACCGTATGTAACCATGCTCAATCCTCGACAGGTTATTGGTTGGAAATCCGAAACCAAAGGTGGGAAAACATACTTAACTGAATTGCGAGTGAAAGAAATTATCACGGTGGATGGTGATGACTTCGGTCAAACAAAGGTGGAACAAATACGCCACATTATGCCCCGTCAGGTTGTCATTTACCGTCGAAATAAAGGCAATAACGGTAGCGATGTGTGGGTACCACATGAAGAATGGAAAACGTCACGTGACGATATTCCTCTCGTTACACTTTATACAAAGCGCACTGGGTTTATGCGTGGGTCACCGCCACTACTCAATTTAGCAATCTTGAATATCAAACACTGGCAGAGCCAAAGCGAGCAAGACAATATTTTGCACGTTGCACGGGTCCCTTTACTGGTTGCCTATGGATTGAATGACGGTGCGGAACTCACTATCGGCTCATCATCGGCCACTAAGTTTGACGATAAGACTAAAGCGGGCCTTGAATATGTAGAACACTCTGGGTCTGCAATTGGTGCTGGTAAAGAATCGATTGCCGATTTAGAGCAGCAAATGCGCCAAGCGGGCGCAAAGCTGATTAAGGGTGACAACACATCAACAAAATCTGTCGAGCAAACCAACGAAGAGAAAATGCAGGAAAACTCGCCACTCTACACGATGGCTATTTCGCTTGAGGATGCGCTTGATAACATTTTACAAATCTTTGCTGAATATAAAGGTTTGCCAAGCGGCGGTAATGTGGATGTCAGAACCGAGCTAGAAATCAGTGATAAAGAGATCAACTCGACAGCCGCGCTGGCGGTTCAAGCCTTGCGCCAAGGTGGGGATATTCGTCGTATTGACGCGACTCGCGCATTACAAGCGTTAGGTTTAATTGACCAGGATACTAAGCCAGAAGAGGTTATTGATGAGTTAAAAAATCAAGCCCCCTCATTCATGGAGTAGCGTATGGCGACAGCAAATGACTTTATCCAAAATGGAAGTATTGCTCACGCCATTTGGGTCAGTCGGTACAGCACTGGCGTAGCTAAGCGAATAGTTAACTTACTTAACCAGAGTGATGCTGAGCTAGTGGCTCGGTTGTTGGTGGCGATGGACGGACTAGATGCTAAGAGCTTCACTGTAGAGCGATTAGAAAGCCTGTTGGGTAGTGTGCGAGAAGTCAATAAACAGGCGATTGATTCTATTCAGGCTAGCTTATCTAGTGAAATGTTAGCTTTTGCACAACACGAAGCTGGTTATCAGTTGTCGTTATTTACTACCGCTATCCCTGAGCAAGTTATTAAGCAGGTTTCCCTGCAGAGTATCTCTGCACAACAAGCCTATTCCGCTGCAATGTCTCAACCATTTCAAGGGCGATTATTGAAAGGTTGGATGAAGAACCTTGAAGCAGATCGCATGGCCAGAATATCAAATGTGGTGAGGCAGGGCTTTTTGTTGGGTGATACCACCGAGCAGATAGCCCGAAAGGTACGCGGTCATGCCAATAAAGGCTATCAGGATAGCGCATTGCAATTAAGCCGTTCAAATGCCATTAGCATTACCAAAACGGCATTAGGGCATATGGCATCCGTGAGCCGCGATCATTTTGCTAATGCAAACAGTGATATCGTGAAAGGCAAACGCTGGATATCAACGTTAGATAATCGAACAACCCCCGAATGCCGAATTCGTGATCAGCTCATGTACACAATGGACAACAAACCGATTGGCCATAAAATTCCGTATCTGCAAGGACCAGGGAAACTACATTTTTGTTGCCGTTCGACTGAGGTGCTTGTTTTGAAATCGGCAAAGGAGTTAGGCCTTGATATTCGCGATATTCCTGATAGCTCCAGAGCCAGTATGGATGGACAAATCCCCTCAGAGATTAATTATTCGGATTGGCTGAAAAACCAAAAGTCAGATAGGCAAAATGAAATACTGGGTAAAACTCGCGCCTCACTCATGCGTGACGGTGGCTTATCGTTTGATGAGTTTTATACCGACAAAGGTGAGTATTTATCACTAGAGCAACTTAAACGAATAGACAGTGAAGCGTTTCGTCGCGCTGGGCTGTAAAACCAATTGATTACCAAGACTCCTAACGGGGTCTTTTTTTATACCTGTTATTCGGCGGATACCCATAACGAACGGTCGGATGACCTTTTAAAGCCGGAAGGCGAGGAAGATAAAATGAAGTTAAAAACAATCGAAGTGAATGGCAAAAGCTATGCTGAAATTGATGATAAAGGCTTTCCTATTTATCAGCACGATGATGGTAAAGAAATCGGTTTCGATGCGGCGCAAGCGGTTAGCAAAATTGCTTCATTGAATGGTGAGGCAAAGTCACATCGTGAAGCCAAAGAAGCGGCGGAAGCGAATCTGGCTAAATTCGCGGGTATTGAAGACCCGAAAAAAGCGTTAGAAGCTATTGAGACGTTAACTAAAATCGACCAAAAGAAATTGATTGATGCAGGTGCAGTGGATCAGGTCAGAGCTGATATTACCAAATCATTCCAAGGGCAGCTGGATGAAGCAAACAGCAAGGCTAATACACTCCAAGAGCAGCTTTATAACTCAATGATTGGCGGCAGCTTTGCTGGCTCTAAATTCATCACTGACAAAATGGCCATTCCTGCTGATTTTGTTCAAGCTCGTTTCGGTCAGTCATTCAAAATTGAAGACGGCAATGTCGTAGCCTATGACCCGTCAGGTAACAAAATCTATTCTCGTGCTAAGCCAGGTGAGTTAGCAGGATTTGATGAAGCGTTAGAATTCTTAGTGGAACAGTATCCGCAGAAAGACCACATTTTAAAGGCCTCTGATAACAGCGGCATGGGGTCAAAAGCAAGTCAGCACCAAGCAGGGCAAAAGACAATGAAGCGCTCAGCGTTTGATTCACTTGACCCGTCAGCTAAAAGTGCGGCATTAGCCGATAAAGTAACAATCGTAGATTAACCCTCCTGATGCCTTTCGGATGATGGGCATCGCTAGGTCTGGATAGGCCATCAAAAAATAAATCATATTTAACTCCATAAGGAATAATACATGTCCAATACATTAACAGGGCTTATCCCGACTATTTACACCGCGCTAGACACCGTCTCTCGCGAACAAGTCGGCTTTATCCCTGCAGTATCACGTAACGCAAAAGCGGATGCAGCAGCGAAAGGAACTTCAGTCACAGCGCCAGTCGCACCTGCAGCAACCACAGTAGATATTGAACCAGGTACAACCGCCCCAAATGATGGTGACCAAACAATTGGTAGTGTGGAAGTCAAAATTACCAAATCAAAAATGGCACCTGTCAAATGGAATGGTGAGGAACAACTCGCATTAGGCCCAGCGGGAACCTATAACACAATTCTTGCAGACCAATTCAAGCAGGCATTCCGAGCACTATCCAATGAGGTAGATGCTGACCTTGGCGCACTTTATTACGCAACCTCTCGCGCAGTCGGCAAGGCTGGAACGACACCGTTTGGTGTAGCGGGTGATTTAAGTGATGCTGCAAATGCACGACAAGTTATGAGTGATAACGGGTCACCAACCACTGATTTACAGATGGTGTTGGGTTCTTCTGCAATTGCTAATTTGAGAGGTAAGCAGTCTGTTCTATTTAAAGTGAACGAATCGGGCACTGATGCGCTATTGCGTGAAGGTATTATCGGTCGCTTAGAGGGCTTTAATATCCACGAATCGGCGGGCGTTAAAAAACACGCTTCGACAGCTACGGGTTATTTGGTCAATGGTGAGAAGAAAGAGGGTGATATTCTCATTGCCGTTGATACAGGCACAGGTGGGTTTAAAGCGGGTGATGTTGTCACGTTTGAAAACGATGATCATCAATATGTTGTTGCGGTAGCGACAGCATCAACTATCACCTTAGTGGCTCCTGGTTTACGTCAGGACTTAGCCGATGACACGGTTATTACTGTTCTTGGAACTTACACTGCCAATATGGCCTTTGACCGTAACGCATTCTTGCTAGCAGCACGTACTCCTGCAATGCCTGAAGGTGGCGATACCGCAAATGATGTCATGAATGTGACAGACCCTGTATCAGGTATCACTTTCCAAGTGGCACTTTATCGCCAATACCGCCAAGTGCGTTTTGAAGTTGGTCTGTCATGGGGTGTTGCGCCTGTTAAGGCAGAGCACAGCTGCATTATCTTGGGTTAAATCATAAAGGGGCTCTGGCTCCTTTTTTCTTTGGAGAAATGAATATGGCCAAGGCACCGAATAAAAAAGCGGATGTAGAACAGTCAAATGAAACGCCCGATGAACAGCAAGAAAAAAGCATTGAGCTGGTTGTGATGACTCGGGGTGGTATTGATGCAGATGTTCATCCCAATGAAGTTGAACGCTGGACGAATGAGGGCTGGCAGGCTAAGTAAGGGCATTTCATGGTCGAATATATCACGATTGAGGATGTCGATTTAAAACTGGGGGCTGATTGGACTGATGAGGCTAAAAAGCCTAAATCCGTGCTATCGGCCAACACGTGGCTAACCTCACTGAACCTTCGTGATTTTGGTCATGGTGACATTCCTGATGATATAAAACAAGCAGGCGCTTATGCGGCTGAGGTTGCTTCTAAAGGTAAACTTTACCAGCAATCGGATATGGGGTCGTTGACCAGTAAAAAAGTTGATGCAGATGGAGCCTCAGTATCTAAATCCTATGCGGAGTTGAATTCAGGCAGTACAACACGTTTAGATCCCGATTTGCAACTGGCGTTAGCATTACTTAGCCAATACGGGGTTAACACTCACCAAGTTCGATTGCGTAGGGGGTAATGATGGGACTTCGTGACGAACTACAAGCTGAATTAGCTGCCGTATTTGATGAAGACCTCGCGGACGCTGTCAACGCTTTTGATGGGAAATATATTATCAAGGGCGATGATTGGGACCCCGTAACAGAAACCAGCACTGATACGGTTATTGAGTATTCAGGGCGGGGTGTTTTATCGCGCTATGCGACGTCAAAAATCGATAACGTGAATATCCTCATGGGGGATTTAAAACTTACCGCATTAACCAATGAAGTCACTGGAATACCTCAAGTTAACCACACCATTACGACAAAGGACCTTGTAACTCATGAGTTGAGAGCGTACATCGTTAAATCGGTGGGGACTGACCCAACAGGGGCGACCTACTCTATTCAATTAAGAGGGGGATAATATGGCGAAGCAAAGTTGGTCTATTCCTCCCTCCGCATTTGCGGGGCTTGTTGAGGCCGATGTAAACCGAAAAATGCGAGTTATCGCCATACAGTTACTGACTGAGATTGTGCAACGCTCACCAGTTGATACGGGGCGGTTTCGCAATAACAACGCGGTGAGCATTCAACATCCTGATTACAGCGAAACAGGCTTTACGGGAGGGGCAAAGTTAGAGCGTGGTTCAAGCAGTGGTGTACAGGCGTATTCGATAGGTATTGGTAAAATAGGCGAAGCCAGTCGCGAGCGTTTTCCTGTCATCTATATTCAAAACAATCTTCCCTATGCTTCAAGTCTTGAAAATGGTCATTCTGGTCAAGCGCCAGAGGGTGTTTATCGATTGTCGTTCGAAAGCATAGCACAGGCATACAAATGACATTAACGGAAATTAGAAACGCCATCATTCAACGGATGACGGCGCAGACCGCTATTGCTAAAAACGATGTGAGATATCCCAACGATAAGCCATATGACCCAACGGGGAAATCTATTTGGGCACGTTTGACTATCAAGTATGGCTTATCGGGCACACAAGAAATTGGAAGTGGTCCTGTGGTTCATCGTACCGGCATAGCATTTATTCAATTATTTGTTCCCTTGGAAACAGGCACGCTTTTTATCACTCAAACGGCAGACAAACTGAAAGATTTATTTGAGAACCAAACAGACGGTCAATTGGATTACTTTTCGGTGTCTGCTGATGATGTTGGTGATGAAGGGCATGGCTGGTATCAACTAAATTTATCTATTCCATATCGCGCACTATAGGAGGCTAAATGTCATCAGGTGCTAAGGTCATCACGGCGTTTATCCGTGAGACAACAACGGGTGTCACTCCGACAAGTGGCAAGTGGGATTTATTAACGCGAACAAGTTATGGCGTAAAACCCACACAAAATACGTCTGATAATGACGAAATTGGTGGCTCTCGCATGGCGCAAGGCAAGTCACTCACCACCGTCGACGTAGGCGGCGATATCGGGGCTAAGTTTCGCTATGGGCAACATGATGCATTTTTAGCATCTTGCTTTGGCGCTGAGTGGGTAAGCAATACCTTAACAATGGGCAATGAGCGGATCACTTTCTCATTAGCAACATTTGCCGCTGACATTGGTGTCGCGTCAATTGCTCGCGGTTGTCAGGTTGGCGCAATGCAACTCGAAACGCCTGCGGATGGTGACGTAACAGTCTCGATCACCTTTGCTGGGCTTGGGTTCGACTCGAAAGGTGATGGCACTAAATACCATACTGAACCAGTCGATAATGCGGGCAAATTGCGTTACAGCTTTAAAGAGGTCACTAATCTTAAGCTCAATGGTATTCAAGGTGGTAATGGCTTCTGTGTTGATTCATTTAGCTTGAACTTTGACAACAATATGCAGGTTCAGCGCTGTATTGGTACTGGAACACCCTTTGCGGGGGCGAATATCCCGACCACCTTTACCCCATCAGGCAGCATTACGCTCTCCTGGTCTAAAGCGGCATGGGAAATTTGGAAGAAAACATTAACTGGTGAAACTATCCCGTTTGAGTTCACGCTGCAAAATGCGGAAGGGGGCTATACGTTTTTATTCCCAGCGGTACAGGTTGATGGTGATTGGCCAGATGGTGGCAATACTGACATTATTCAGGTTCAACTCAATATCACTGCTGCAGACACACCGCCAACCATTACACGTATCCCGCCAGTGGTTGAATCGGGTAAGTAATATAACACTTTAAGCCCGTTGATTCGGGCTTTTTATCGCTAAAGGTAAACTAATGCTAATTCTCAATGAAGATTCAAAATTAGAAGTAACAAAATGGATTGAACCGCAAGAAGGCGTGAAATTGCTCGTGGGTTCAATTGAAAATGAAAATTACCGCACAACAAGCGCAACTATCTACCGCCATATTGACCGACTTGATAACAAAATGAACGTAGGCACACCCGAGTTTGACATCACCAAAATTGATATCACTCAAACGCCTGATGATTTATTAATGGCCACAACCGCACGTTATTTGTTGAAAGATTGGCAAGGTGTGGGTGAGCTGAGTGCGAAAGGTAAACAAGTCGCCATTGAATACACGCCTGAGCGTGGGGCGATACTATTAAAACAAAACCCCGAGTTTTACTGGAAAATTCTTAATACCGCAATTGAACTAGGCAAAGAAGAGTCTGAACAAGTAGCCGAAACGGTAAAAAAGCACTAGAGGCTCAGGGGTGGCTAGCTGAGTTCGGCGGTGAACTTGGGGATAAGGCAAGATGGAAGCGAAAGCAACTCGGACTGCCTGACATACCTGCGCCAGAGTTTGGCGGTGTAACGAATGAGCTATTGGTTGCTTATGGCTTAATTTCGCGAGGTCGTCGTTACACAGGAATGTCAGGATGTCCACTTCCACTATCGCTTACTGATATCGATAGATACCTATCTGCAAGGCCAACAGCCATAAGCCGCAAAGAGTTTGATGTAGCTATTTTTGCGCTTGATGATTTATTTCGTGAAGAGTGGGTGAGGGAGCAGGAAAGGGAAGTCAAAAGATAATGCAAATAAAAAATAATATTTATTAGTATTTTGACTTATTCATAAATTAGGTTTATATTTATTAAACTGTATATTTGTACAGTAGTTTGAAACGGATTTTTAATAAAAAAAGGAAATTTTTATGGGTGTACATGCTTCAGATGGCTCAGGATGGAGTTCAGAGAATGATCCATTCGGTGGGAATGATAACAGTGGAAAAGGAACTGGTCCTGAGGGCAATGGTAACGGTGGTAACTCAGGCAGTGGTGGGAACAACTCATCAGTAAATTTTAGCAAAACGCCTGAAAAACAATCAGTCGCTTCCGCCATGTTGATGACTATTCCGTCCCAAATAGCGATAGTTGAGGGGACTTGGGGTATTACAATTAATACGACTGCGCTCACTTCTCCTTTTGCTCGTTTGGCAGGATTGTTGGAGAGTAGCTTACCGATGGCTGGTCGTTTAACTGCCGTTGGTGCTTTACTTTCACCGTCTCCAATTGCTTTAGATACTATTGATCCCGCTTTTCGGGAACATCAGCAACAATTAGCCAATTTAGTCGCTAATCAGAAATTACAAAGTCAAACATATTCATTAACAGCGCTTCCTGTCAGCATCGTGACAGATACGCCCGTTAAAGATATTTCTCGTCAAAAAACAGTGCAGGCTAAGGTTGTGGTTGAACAGGTTGTTTCGCCAGAAAAGAATAAAGTTACGCCCGCAATGACTAAAAACCCTCAGCAAGTCAATGTGGTGCAAGCTAAAAAAACTGGGCGACCAGGTGTGTATTCTGTCGAAATTGCACCAGGGAAGCCGGCATTACAGATTGGCATGACTGATAAAAAGCCGAGTAAATCGTTTAAAACTCCGTCTTATGACAATGTTAAGCCTGAATCGGTTATTCCGAGTGTAACGTCTGAGACATATCAAGGGATTGTTGATTTCGGTGGTGACCATGCTCCCATTTATATCTCCATTTCCAAAAATCTGACTGAGGAAGAAGAAAAAAAACAAGCGGAAACGGCGAAAATTGATTGGGAAATTCATAATCCAATTGAAGCTGCTACTTTAGAGTATGAAGATGCGAAGAAAGCATTGGATGCAGAAGATAAAAATATAGTTGCTCTAAAAAATAAAATTGAACTTGCTAAAAAGGCGATTCCAGCAGCTGAGCTAGCAATTTTAAATGCAGAAAAAGCTGTTAAAGAAGCAGAAAGACAACTTGACTTCTTTGTTACTTATAACCCTCCTCATGAATGGGGGCCTAGCTGGAGTACTGAGGTTAAGAGTTATGAAAAGCATATTAAAAACAAGAATAATGAATTAAATAAAGCCAAAGGGCACTTAACTGCTTTAAATAACACGATTAACAAAGAGCTCCCTATAGCTTTAGAAAAACGAAAAAAAGCTGAGGCTAAAGAGAAAAAAGCAAAGGATAAAAAACAAAAGGAAGAAAAGCGTAAAAAGCCAGGCACAGCTACAGGTAAAGGTAAAAAGGTTGGGGATAAATGGCTTAATGATGCTGGCAAAGAAAATGGTGCCCCTATTCCAGAGCAAGTGGCTAATAAATTACGAGGGAAGAAATTCAACAGCTTTGATGAGTTCAGGAAAGCTATCTGGGATGAAATATCAAAATTTCCAGAGTTGATTAAAAACCTTAGTAAGAATAATAAAACTCTCGTTTCTAAAGGGTATTCACCTTTTGCTAGGAAAAAAGATCAAGTTGGTGGTAGAAAGGTACATGAGTTGCACCATGACAACCCAATTAGTGAAGGGGGAGAAGTCTATGACATGGACAATTTAAGAGTTACTACCCCTAAAAGACATATTGATATCCATAGAGGTAAATAATAATGGAACTAAAAAATAATATTACTGATTATACAGAATCTGAATTTTTAAAGTTTTTAACAATTATTTGTAATGCAGATACAGCAAATGAGGAAGAGCAAATTAAGCTTGTGACTCACTTTGAGAGAGTAACAGAACATCCGAGTGGAAGTGATCTTATTTACTATCCAGAGGATGGCGCCGATGATTCTCCAGTTGGTATTTTAAAGGTTGTCAAAGAGTGGCGAGCTAAAAATGGTAAGCCTGGTTTCAAGAAAGGTTAAAAACTACAGCTAATGGAATAGCTTAATATAAAGCATCAATAATTTAAGGATGAATTGTTGATGCTTATCCTCCTGCCATTTCAGGTAATGAGTTTACTCAACGTCAAAGATAAAGCGGCTGTATTTAAAGACATCCAACTGATGGAGTCAAAAGCTTTAGAATTGATACATAAAAAATAGTGCGGTAATACCCTAGTATTTATGTGCGCTAAACAGGTTTTATTGTGTATGCGTGTATTGTTTTAGTTCCTAAAAATGATCTTTACAACTTAAATGCTTAGAATATACTGTATATAAACACAGTTATATTTGGTGCATCATGAAGCTAGAACTTATCGACTCCGAGTCAATTATCAATATTCCACTTTTCCTAGACCGTGTGCCTGCGGGGTTTCCATCACCTGCGGCTGACTATATGGAAGAGAGGATAAACCTTAACAGTACGCTGATTAAGCATCCTGACAGTACGTACATGTTACGCGTCGAAGGTAATTCGATGATTGATGCAAATATTAACGATGGAGACGTTGTTATTGTCGATAGCGCGTTGGCGGCAAAGGATGGGGATATTGTTATCGCTAGCGTTGATGGTGAATTCACAGTAAAGAGACTGAAGTCTCATCCGCCTATGTTGATGCCAATGAATCCTGAGTATTCGCCGATACTCATCGGAGATTCGCAGGATTTACAGATATTTGGTGTGGTCACATTCATTATTCACAAGGCTCAGTAATGTTTGCCTTAGTTGATGTTAATTCGTTTTATGCAAGCTGCGAGAAAGTATTTAGGCCAGACTTAGCGGGAAAGCCACTAATCGTACTGAGCAACAATGATGGTTGTGTGATTGCTCGTTCTTCTGAAGCCAAAAAACTTGGCGTGAAAATGGGTGAGCTCTACTATGAGCGACGAAGTTATTACCGACAAAACAACATCAACATATTTAGTTCTAACTATGCTTTGTACGCCGACATGAGCAATAGAGTGATGTCTTTGTTATCAATGTATGCCCCGCGCTTAGAGATATATTCGATAGACGAAGCGTTCCTTGATTTCACTGGTATGGCCCATACATTCGACTTAGAAGAGTACGGTCGAGAGATTCAATCAACGATATTGCAGCGAACTCATTTACCCGTGGGTGTTGGAATTGGCCCAACTAAAACACTCGCGAAGATTGCTAACCATGCAGCTAAAACGTGGAAGAAAACGGGCGGTATTGTTGAGCTATCTGATAGAAGTCGGCAGAGAAAATTACTGTCACTTATTCCGATTGAGGAAGTGTGGGGCATTGGTCGTAAAATCTCAACCAAGTTAAGAGTTATGGGTATCTATACTGCTTTAGACTTAGCCAATGCGCCAGTGGCCACAGTACGTAAAACCTTTGGTGTGACACTAGAAAGGACACTCCGAGAGCTTAATGGCGAGTCCTGCATTGAACTTGAAGAAGTCAGGAAAGTGAAGCAGCAAATACTATGTTCTCGCTCGTTCGGTAAGAAAGTTTTAGATATAGAAACTATGCGCAAGGCCGTTTGTGATTACGCAGAACGTGCAGCAGAGAAGCTACGCGAAGAAAAGCAGCGATGCCGAATCATTGGCATGTTTATCCAAACTAGCCGACATGCATCAGGTGAAGATTACGCCAATAGTGCGAGCATCAAGCTTGAATACCATAGCAGCGACACGCGGGACATCATCAATGCTGCCATGCGTGGATTGGATTCCATATGGCGAGACGGTTATCGGTACTACAAGGCAGGGATAATGCTGTCCGACTTCACAGATTCAGATATTACTCAGTTCGACATGTTCTCGACTCAGAAGCCATTTAAGAATGGTGATGAACTGATGAAAACATTAGACGCGATAAACAATAGTGGTCTAGGCAAAGTCTGGTTTGCCGCGAAAGGCGGCGATAGCGGGTACCAGATGAAGCGCGAAATGCTGTCACCTGCGTACACAACAAATTTCGATGAGCTGCCTGTGGTTAAATCTTGACGACGTGTTATTTTTTCGAGTCAGCTCATTGAAATTAACTGGCATATAAGCTAATTTATAGGAATTGAATTAAAGGTTTTGGGAATGCGGAGGCGGCCCCCAGAAATGATCCCGCCTAGTTGGTCACTTCGTCGATTGACTGGAACTCCAACCATGCTGGCTGTGAGGTCGGCATCACTTCTTCCTATCTGGAAGCTTGTATTTGAGATTTACTGCTTTTGTTTCTACCCTTCTAGAGCCCCTTGTAGGGTCATGAAATGTCCAAATATTAAATTTCCGTTCATTGTTCCATGTATCATGAAGCATCGTGTCCCATCCAAGATAACTGGCAACATTATCAGATACAGCGAGCTTAGCTTCGGAAGATGCTTTCCCTTGGTATGCGCACATCACAGAGCCAAGTAAGAAATCAGCAATTTGGATGTGTTCTGATGATTTTGAATCTTTGGTTACAACGGTAGATATGATATTTTTCTTCCCGTGTCTTTTTGCTAGCCTATTATTGCATATAACATGGAATGCTTCGTCCGCCTTCTTGTAGCGAGAAGGGAGTGGGTCGACTTCTATTCTGAACTCACAGTCTCTGTCTGGATGTGCTGAAATGACATTGTTAATTTTAGCGTATATAAGGGTGCCAAAATGCTTCCTCATTGCTAGGTCATAATCCCCATCATGCAATGCTTTATTTACGATTGATTTCTCAATAATAATACAGTGAAATGCTAGCCACGGATGCTTAAAGAAAAAATCAATCAGTTCTGCATGGAACTCTGCATTCTTTTTTGCGTGGGCCTTCTGCCATTTAATTTCATTGAAAAAGCCATGTTTTTCTCTTAACTCTCTAATTAATCGTACAAAGTCACCACGGCGCTGATATTTCATCCATAAGCTGCCAAATCCATAATATTTCTGGCCATCTATTCCTGATTCATCACAGGAAACATGCCAAATTAATTTGCCTGGGTTATTTTCACTAGTTGTCATGTCACCAATCACATGTGCATATGAATTAATCAGTTGATATGACTTAATATTGATCATTTGAGAGTTTATTACAATAAAGATTACTTATGAGTTAGCGTCGCTTCACAGCACTGTGAGTAACCAACATGTATCACCAACCCACTTCGGTGGGTTTTTTATTGCCTGAACTCTGCATCTATTCTAGTATTCGCGTACTTAACTAAAATATGGTGATGTATGAAAAAGGGATTGGTGGTTTTATTTGCGTTCTTAATTACTGGATGTACAGCAGTTTTATCAAATGTCCATGATTTAACCATGGGGGAGTATAAGTATGATGCTAAGCACAGTGACGCTTGGAACATATCTACTGCTGCAAAAAAAGAATCATTTAAAGATGTTAAGGATGAATATATAGCCAAGAATATATCTGGCAATGCAGAATGGAAATGGAAAGACTTAAGTGACAAAGAGCACAATTTAAGTCTTGTCGATTTCTCTTCTGTGATGCCAAGCTATAACGTCGGTTGGTCTAAACAGGATTTTGAAATAGGAGGTCTTTTTGTTTGGGTTCCAAGTGAGTTAGCTGCAAATCCAGAAGATGCAAGAGAATTAGTTGTCGTTACAATGGAAAATGCAGTGAGAAAAGCATATGGTAACGCAAATAATAGATACAAAGATAAAAATAACAAAGATGGTTATGGTGGAGACACTGGCATTATACAGGCTGCAATGAGCGGTACTTATAATCAAACTACAAGATTGGCGGATATATACTTTGACCAATTTGATAAAAATATAATATGTGATATTCCAGATCGGAAAAAACAAGAAAAACGCGAATGCTCAAGTGTGTATATCTCACAAGGTTTTCCTCGAGGAATGTATACAACACCATCATTCTTGCCATCAAATAGCACAGGAAAGAATTATTTATTTACACCTAGGAATGATGACAGAGTGCTACCATCAAGCATAAATATTTATCCAGTCGAAATGCCTACGAGAACAATTGCTAGTGATGTGGTTCTACAAAGAAAAAAAATGATAATCGCACAAAAATTAAGTGAAAATCTACCACCATGGTTTGTTTTTTATTTTGAGCCAATGTATAAATTTGGACTTCCAGCCATGGTAATAAAAGAAGGTAAAACGTACTTCTTTGCCACAGAGTAGCGATTTGGAATTTAAACTAGACCTGCTTCGGCAGGTTTTTTGTTTGCTTCAATTTGCACTCCCGCTGAGCAAACATTACTGAAACTAATTGATGGAATGGTGAGATGAAAGGATACGTAGTTGCTAGCTTGCTAATGATTGCTAGCTTTGGTTTTAATGCACATTCGAGCAATAGTATTAACTCATTAGTAGCAGATGAAAAAAGGTCTAATTATGGTGATTGGGATTTTATTTATGCTGAAAAAATGCGCTATGACTTATGTAAGCTATCAGTGGCGGCTATTTATACATCTGGTGCAATGGAGCATAAATTAACATCAATAAGTAACCTTAAATATACGTATACATTAACAACATGGACACCCAAACATGTAGTCAGGATTGATTGCAACGGATATGGTGGAAATATAATGATATTGACCGCTGATTATATCGCTCAATAGCTAATCTAGCCCGTCCTTGGGCTAATTAGTGCGAAGCTTGTTATTTATCAGGTGTTTTTTGTTTTCTGGCAACAATAAACAATCTAGGGAATGGCATTAAGATATTCCCATCGTGCTGTGCAGGGTAAGAGTTTGTAAGTAAGCGATGATATTTTTCAATAAACTGGCCTTGCGCTGCTTCATCTAGCTTTTCTAGGTATGGTCGAAGCCGAGTGCCTTTAACCCAGTCAATAATTGATGTGATTGATGGCATGACGTGATAATAAGTGGTTCTCCACATATCAATGGCACACCCTGATTTCGATAATAAGTCATAGTAATCATGTGTTGTTAATATAGACTCCCTATCTAGCTCTGATATTTTAAATTCGCTAGCAATTTTGCGCATGTGTGCATGGCTTGGCTCGTTCCAATTATCTGGCATTTGGATAGCCAGCACTCCATTTTCATTTAACTGCGAAGCGAAGTGAGGAATTAGATCTTGATGACCTGATAGCCACTGAAGTGAAGCATTTGCAAAAATAATGTCTTGTTTGTGTAGGGGGTTCCACTCGGACATATCTACATTTTCAAAATAACACTCAGGTAAACTGGCTTGAGCTTCTTTTAGCATTGATTGTGAATTGTCAATACCAGTTATGTGCGCCGATGGGTATGTGTTACGTAGCACTTTTGTTGAGTTACCCGGGCCACACCCTAAGTCAGTGATAAAAACAGCTTGAGGGTGATTAATGTGTTGAATTAGATCTAGTGAAGCACGATTTCTTTCATTTTTGAATTGCAAATAAAGCTTTGGATTCCAATCTGGCATGGGATAACCTCGTTTGAATTGCCCAATAACGAATAGAAGTTAGCACAATTATGGCATAGCGTTAAACAATTGTAGTGCAAGACTAGCCCGTCCTTGGGCTTGTAATCCAGATCACACATCATGCCTCTTGATTGAGGTTTTTTGCTTTGTATAAATTAAAACTTATGAGGTAATTATGAATAAAATCATAATGGATAAACAGAACGGTTTTATCAGCAAAACTGATGCAAATAGTATTGGTATACCACTTGAGGGTGGTGGTGTTTTTATTGAAGACCCACATTTAACGAAAATATTTTCAACTATAACTGCAAGAATCGTGGAATTAGAAACGAAGGTTCAAGAGTTGAGCAAAGAAAAATAAGTCGTGTATTGATTCTTGGTTGATGCGAATATTATAGAAAAGTTAACTCATTTCTATAAGGCACAATATGGATAATGTGAAAAATCTATTAGGGCATTTGTTACACTGTACTGTGCGAATTTATTGTGAAAACACTGATGGCACAACATCAACAGGGACTGGATTTGTATTTGGTTTCGAAAGAAAACAGGGTACATTTTTAACAGTTATAACTAATAGGCATGTGTTAAAAAAATCAAATGAAATCAGAATAACCCTGACAAGACTAAAAGAAAAAGGAAAGCCTGATATTGGAAAGCATAAAGTTATCATCTTTCAGGACGCCAGTGATTACTGGCATGGGCATCCAGATAATGATGTTGATTTAGCTTTGCTTCCATTAGCTCAGGCATTGAATGCCTCAAAAAAAGAAGGAGATGAATTTTTCTTCACAATACTTGAACAAGAATTTATAGCCAAAGACGAATTACTAGAAAGCTTATCTGCATTTGAAGATATAGTGATGATTGGATATCCCAACTCCTTATGGGACAAAATTAATAATCTACCAATTATCAGAAAAGGTATAACAGCGACACACCCGAGAATTAAATACAACGGTAGACCTGAATTTGTAATTGATGCGGCTTGCTTTAATGGTTCTAGTGGATCCCCTGTATTTTTAGCTAATATTGGCAACTATATAGATAAAAATGGAGAGATAGTTTTTGGAAGCAGAGTTGCTCTTTTAGGCATATTGTGGGGAGGGCCTCTTTTTTCCGTAGAAGGTGAGATAATAGATACTGAAATATCAACAGAAGAAACTAAAACAGTAATTAGTAAAACGACAATGAATTTAGGCTATGTTATTCACGCATCAGAAATCTTAGGTTTTGAAAAAATAGTGGATAATATAAGTGAAAATTATTATAAAACTGTGAGCGGAATTGTTGAAAGTATTGAGATTGATAAAAATGATCCTACGCGAATGAGAAGAAACCGCCCATGTGATTGCGGAAGCGGTAAAAAATTTAGACATTGTTGTGGGGCTTTAAAATAGGCATTAGCCAGTTAATTTGCTCCCAATTACGCCAATGATTAGCTACCATTAATTAAAACCAGTAGGAGGTAGCGTGAAGAAAATCTTATTAAGTGCTTTTTTTGTATTAGGTTCATTCCTGTCAATGCCTGCAAATGCAGATGGTGTTGATGATATGAATGAACTTAAAGAATGGATATGTAAAAAACACAGTGATAAAACAGAATGTGAAAAGCTAGTTCATATGGCTATGACTGGAGCATATAGTTACGGAAAGGTATCTAGGTCATGTGACTTATGGATGAAAAATGGACAAGTTCCAGATGATGAGAAAGAATACTGTGAGAATGTAAATCGATTAGATGATTATTTTGGAATTAATACTAAATAATCAATAACCCCTAATGAATTAATCAAATTAACCTCGCTAATAAGCGGGGTTTTTCGTTTTAGCTAACAGCCCTGTCAAATTGACGGGGCTTTCTTTTTTCTAGAGGAAAGTAATTATGGCAGAACAAACCTCGCGCCTTGCGATCATATTAGATAGCACAGGCGCAAAAAGAAATGCAGACACACTGGCAACATCACTGGAGCGTTTAACGGAGCAGGGTGATAAAGCGTCAGGCTCAACTGATGAATTAGGGTTTTCATTCAAGCGTCTAGCAGCATCAGCCGCGGGCGCGATGTCTATTGCGTCAGTAATCAAAATGGCGGACGGGTGGGGGCAGGTTGCTGCTCGAATGAAAAATACACTTAAATCGGTTGAGGGTGACATCAAAAGTTATACTGATATTCAAGAGCGACTTTTAGTTATCAGTAACCGTAATGGTAAGAATATCGAAGATAGCCAGTTGTTATACATTGGTGCCGCAACATCAATGCAAGAACTTGGATATAACACCACGCAAACAATTGATTATATAGAATCATTATCATCATCAATGACTGCAAACGCATCAAGCGTAAATGAAGTTCTATCGATGCAAAATGCGCTTAATAAATCGATGATTGCAGGCAAGGTGGCTGGTGAAAACTGGAACTCGATAATGAATGCCACGCCTACTTTACTAGGTGATATTGCTAAACAGTTAGAAAAGCAAAACGGTGGTATTAAAGTCACCGAAATGGAAGTCAAGAAATTAGCAGCGGAAGGTAAGATCTCGTTTAAATTATTCGCTGATGCAGTAATGGCGGCGAAAGATGCAAATAACGCTTTAGCTGACAGCATGGATAACACAGTTGCAGATGGATTTACTCGTGTAACCAACTCAGTAAAAGCCTATTACGGCGAAATGAACCAAAGCCTTGGTATTACTCGCTCTATGTCGGCAGGACTAGCGAGTATTAGTGATAATTTTGATGAAGTAGCTACAACATTAACTGCCTTAGTCGGAATTGGCGCAGCTCGTTATGTAGGAAATCTAACTACTAGTATTTACGATAATACAAAAAAACTGGCTGATAACGCTATAGCTAATAGAAAGCTAGCTGTAGATAAAGTTAACGTTGCAAGGACGACATTAATTCAAGCTCAAAATGAAAAAGCAGTGGCATTAGCGGCGGTTGAATCAACAAAAGCACAGCAAGCAGCTGCAGCTACAGAAGTTCAGCGTATATCACTGAAAACTCAGTTAGCAAATCAAACAGCAGTACTGACAGCAGCAACCAAAGCGGAGACAGTGGCAACTGATGAATTAGCTGCAGCTAAAAATAGAGCAAATATTGCAAGTAGTCTTCTTAAAAGCTCATTAAATTTAATTGGTGGACCATTAGGTGCAGCAATGATAGCCGGTGGTGCTATTTATTATTACTGGCAGCAAGCGGAGCAAGCTAGAGAGAAAACTCGTGCATTTACTGATGAAATACCTGATCTCATTAGTAACCTAAAAAAGCTTAATAAGATTGAACTAGATGCGGCGTCAGTTAAATTAATTAAAAATATTACTCAACTTAAAGAGGACTTAGCTACAGCAGATGAAGGCATCGAAAAGCTCAAGGGCACATATGAAAGAGCGCAGAAGGTTGTTGATTCAGGTAAGGGGCTTTCATGGGATAGGCAAGAGGCAGTAGAGGCCGCTAAGAAAGCATCTGACGATTTGAAACTCGCCTATGCAGAACGACAAATAATAGTTACTAAACTTTCTCTGGCGGAAGAATCTCAAACGCAGGTAAATAAACAGCTCACATTAAGTTTTAAAGAACAAATGCAAGCCGCTCGCCAGCAGCAAGATGCTTTAGACACATTAGAACCTAAAGTAAAAATACTTTCAGATGCACAAGCATTCCTCGCTCAAAAAATTGGCATTACTACGAATGCAATGAAGCAGTTTAACGCTCAATCATTATTGTTGAATTACGGCGGTGATGATGCCAACAAATTTATCCAAGGTCTTAAGCAGCAGGTTGAATTATCAGAGAAAACAGGTAAAGCACGTGCTCAATTAGCCGCGGAACAAGCTGCAATGAGATCGGGCGCTAATCCTGAAGGTATTAAAGAAGCTATTAGGTTAGCAGGGATTGAGTATGACAACCTTGAAAAACAAAGGGAGTTAACTAAATCTAAAAATGCTACTTATTCTGAATCTGCCGCTCAAAAGCTAATCGGTAGCCTGAAAGAACAACAGGCTGTATTAAACCTACAAAGTAAGACGAATGACAAGCTTGGTTCACAAGAACAGGCTCGAGCTAAATTTCTTGATGAAATAGCTCAAATCAAAGGGAAGAAACAACTCACAGCCGACCAGAAGTCTTTGCTTGCCAATGAGGCGTTGATTAAGGCTGAATTTGATAAAAACGTTCAATTAGAACAGTACATCAAAAACCGTGAAGCCGAAGTCAAAATAGCCGCCTACAACAAGCAACTCATGGAAGAAACCGCACAGGCTCAGCGAGCGTATGATATGGAGCTTAAGGGCGCTGGTATGGGAACGCTGGCTAGAGGTCGATTACAAGAGGAGTTAAGGCTTAAAGAGGAATACTTGAAGAAACAGGAAGCGCTAACTGCACAGTTTAACGACAAATCAACAGGTATCACAAAGGAACAGTACGATAAAGAAACTCAAGTCATCAAAAACGAACTCGATAAGCGTTTGGTTATGATGCAAGTTCATCAGGCCAATATTGATGGGTTGCGTTTTAACTGGCAAAACGGGGTTGAGGAAGGACTTAGAAATTATGTTGATAATACTCGCAACTATAGCCAGCAAGCGGAAGGTTTCATCACCGGCACGTTGCAAAACATTACAGATGGTTCGGCTGATGCTCTAACTGACATTGTGACCAACTCTAAAAATGCGTTTGATGCGATTGGTGACTTCTTTGGCGATTTGTCTAAATCCATCATTAAAGACTTAATCCGAATTGCTATTCAGGCACAGATTACTAATGCGGTATCTGGAATGTTTGGTGGTGGCGGTATATTTGGCGGTTCTAGCTCAAGTGTCAATGCGTTTTCTACTGGAGCGTATGGAAATTTAAGTTTAACCGGTATGGCTCACAGCGGTATTGATAGAGTGCCAGAAACAGGCACTTGGTTGTTGGAAAAGGGCGAGCGAGTAATGACTCAAGATACTTCAGCTCGGCTGGATAAGCTACTGACAGAGTTTTCTAACGGCACACACCCTGATCAATATGCAATGAAATATCTTCACCCTGCAAGCCAGACTAATAACACCACAAATAATTCGAGCGTTAACAATGCAACTGAAACCAATGAAAATTCTCAGGCGACTATCACCATTCATCAAACTATTGAACAAACTATCTCTGTGAATGGAAATGGAGATAAAGCACTCATAAAAGCATTACAACAAGCAGCATCAGTTGGTGCAAAAAGAGGAGCTGATGAAGCGGTGGCTAGAATTCAGCGTGACTTTGCCACGAATGGAAACACGAGAAAACTATTAGAGAAATAAATTATGTCTGTTATCGAATGGCCTTCGGGTATTAACCCTAGCGAAATGTCATGGCGGTTAATTAGTAACAGTAAAACCTTCACCTCAGTATTCACAGGTAGTTCCCAAACAGTACGTTTCCCTGGCAGTAAATGGCATTGCTCACTCAGCTTCACAAACCTAACAGATGATGAATCAAGAGAACTTGAAGTTCTCATGGCATCGCTCGACGGTGAGAGTGGGCGGGTTAAGTTATCTCATTGGGCACGAAAAGGCGTTGCTAATATGGGGACGCCATTAGTGAGTGTGTCCAATCAAACGGGGCGATATCTGCAAACGAAAGGTTGGAAGCCGAATTCTAACGTACTGAGAAAAGGGGATTATCTTACTGTTAATAATGAACTAAAAATGGTGACCGAGAATATCAAAAGTGATGCAAGTGGGAATGCGGTTATTGCCATTTCCCCGATGCTTCGATATTCACCGGTTCTCAATGAGAAAGTGGAAGTTGCCAAACCGTATGGGATTTTTAAGCCGGTAGACAATGAGCAAGGGGATTTTCAATTTCACCCTTACTTACTGTCGGATGTTTCTCTTGAATTTGAGGAGGCGCTTTACTGATGATTTACCATCCCTTATCTGACGAAATGGTTAAAGCTATTAATGATGATTGCTATTTGGTTGTCGCGGCAAAGCTTGATTTAAAGTCAGGCGTGACGTGCGTTCATACAGGAACTGGCAATCTCATTATCGCAGGCGAAGTTTATCAAGGTGTGGGGCAACTTGGCGCAATTGAATCAGTAAAAGAGGGGCTATCAACCAGCCCAACTCAACTATTGCTATCACTAAGCGGTTTTGATTCAAAGTTAGTCGGTGAAGTGCTCAATGAACGCAGTCGTGGGCGAGACGTTCGTCTTATGCTGGTGGCAATAGATGAAGATAATGGGCAACCGATATTGGCGGATGTTATTTTCGCAGGGCAAATAGCGAATCTAAGCGTCACCACAGGTGAAGAGAATAAAATAGGGCTAACGGTATCAAACCGCTTTGAACGCTGGTCAATTGGGCTACCTGACCGCTTCACAGATGAATCGTGGTCTAAACGTCACAATGGTGACCGTATATTTCGATATGTTGCCCAGATGGCAGAGCGTTCGATTTATTGGGGTAGCAAAAAGGATGCGCCAGCTTTTATTTACAAATAAGTGCTGGCATCATGAATGCAATATTAATTCTGAAGTGGTGTTATTCCAGTGAAAAGATTAAATATAATTTCCTTGTTACTTATATCCTTAATATCTATAACTACTTGGGCTAATTCAAGTAAAGAATCAATACCATCGACAAAGATAACCGCTAAAAACGCTACTAGTGACTTAGATTCTGCTCCATTTGGATTTAAGTGGGGCGATGATTTAAATGAAGTTAAAAGCAAGCTTACGGGGCAATATGAAATAATTGAAGATCTAGATACATGCCCATTTACAATCGTAAAAGCGAATAGCTTAGATGAAGTAATAAAAGACACTGGGGAATATGAACTACTCATTATGCCAAAATATGAAGGTATTTCTTTCAGTGGGTTAATGGCGATCAGTTATAAAAGTAAGCCTGCAAATGTGCGGGAATATTATAGTCTTCTTAATAAAATTACTAATAGTCTAAAAAAGAAATATGGTGTGCTTCAACGTGCGAGAAGTATAGATACAATGGAGCGATATTATTTTTTTGAAGGTGAAAATCTGACTATTAATCTTACTGCGGATCAATACAAAGACTATTTTTCTATTGATTTAGAATATGCCTTCACAGGAGACAGGAAAAACCTAGAAACAGAACAAGGTTATTCTCGATACTACCTCAGTTATTCTATCGCAGAAGAAATATGTAAGAAACAACGAGGTCAGCATTGAAATTTTTAACACACAGCCCGCTAATATGGCGGGCTTTTTTATGTCTGGAGTAAGTAAATGCGATATCCTCAATGGACCATAAAATTACCTGAAACCTTAAGGGCGGCAATGAGTCGCCCTTTTTCATGGGGTGAGCATGACTGTTGTTTATTTGCGGCTGATTGCGCGCTTGCTGTATGTGGTATCGATATTGCTGAAAAAGCTCGTGGTCGCTATAAGACAAAATCAGGGGCTATGCGAGTCTTAAAGTCGGAATTTGGTGATTTAGAGTCGGGCCTATCAAGTTTCTTTATCGAAATTGAACCAACCAAAGCCACAAGGGGCGACATTGTTATGTTTAATGGTGATGAAGGTAAAACTCTTGGTGTGCTTTGGGCTGGCAAAGTGTGGTCTGTCACTGAAAGCGGGGTTTTACCTGTTAACCATCAACCAATCAAAGCATGGAGGGTCGAGTAGATGGGTAAAGTTGTATCAAATATCGTTTCTACTGGCTTAATGATTGCGGGTGCCATGATGGGTGGCCCAGCAGGTTGGGCTATGATTGCGGCGGGCATGGCAACTCAATTCGCAGGTTCAAGATTATTTAAAGATAAAATGCCATCAATGGGGTATCGAGACCAATCAGAACGCAAGCAAATGCTGCGTTCTGCAGTGGCGCCAGAGACTGTGGTTGTCGGTAAAACGGTGTGCTCAGGTCTTCTCTTTTTTGCAGAAGAAGAAAAGGGCGATCAGTCAGATGGTGAGCGCTTATTTATGGCCATTGCATTAGCCGCCCACCCGATTCATAAAATTGGCCGCATTTGGTTAAATGATGATTTGATAGAAACCTTTGGTGACAAGGTCAGTTACGAGTTTCATAACGGCCGCACCACAAGTGACCCGTATTTATTAAAGCATGCGCCCTCATGGAAAGATGACATGATCGGCGAAAATTTAGCGTGGTTGCGGTTAACACTGAAATACGATGCTGAAAAATTCCCTTATGGTGTGCCTAATGTCAAAGTTGAAATGTGGGGTAAAGAGGTTTTCGATCCGCGCATTGGTAAAGACGTTTGGACTGATAACGGGGTATTACTTGCGCTTGATTACTATCGTAGTTATCTCAATGTACCTGATTTAGAATTAAATTTTGATGAATTTAAAACAGCAGCAGATTTAAGCTATGAGCCGGTTGTTACCCCGGAAGGGAACACGGAACCCCGCTATACCATCAATGGGGCTTATGAGCTTTCTGAATCACCATCATCACTACTTGATCACATGCACCGGTGCATTGCTGCTGAGCCCACTTATGTTGCAGGTAAGCATGGCATTCTGATGCAAGCATACAATGGCCCAGCGGTATTACGCATTGAACCTAATCAAATCATCGACACCGTTAACATCACACCTGAACTTGCGCTACGTGATGCAACTAATGCGATTTACGGTACATTTGTCGATGCTGAACAGCAATATGTTAAAACTGATTTTGAACCGGTCATTGTTGATGAATGGATTGAGGAAGATGGGCTAGAGATCAAAGAAAACATCGATTACCGCTTTGTCACTAGCCCATACCAAGCAGCACGCCTTTCTAATTTATATCTACGCAAAAAGCGCGCGGGTCGTCGCATACAATTAAAAATGAATATGGATGGTTATGCGTATAGACCAGGGGATGTTTGCTTACTTAATTTACCTCACATTGGCATACAGAACTTTGAGTGTCGTGTGGCTGAGTGGAAATTTCACCCGCAAGAGGGGGTTGATATTCTCCTCGAGGAAGACGGAGCTTATATTTATGAAGACATTATAGGTAAGCCTTTCGTTCGACCTCCATTCACTGTTTTACCCACTGGCGGGGTAGCCCCACCGCTTAACCTTGCTTTTGTGGCCACTAATATTGGTGAAGTTGTTCAGGGCTATTTGAGCTGGCAATCAGCGGCTGCAGATGTTCGCTATAACACAGTAAACATCATTGAAAATGGCAAAGTAATACAGTCAATCCAAGTGCCTCAAGATAGAGTTGATTTATCGGGCCTTGTGCACGGCTCTTATCGTGCCGAAGTCCGTTCTATCAATGCGGCTGGTGCGATGTCTGCCCCTGCCATTGTTGATTTTGATATCCAAGCCCCACCTAAACCCGTGAGTGTTGAAATGGTCGGCGGCATGTTCTCACTGACTTGTATCCCTCATGGCGGCGAAACCGCGCAACATGGCTATACGTTTGAGTTTTGGTTCAGCGACAAGAAACTGGCCAGCACGAATGACACTGAAGTCACTAAAAAAGCCAATCGCCAAGGCCAAGGGCAATTCTGGAGTAAAGAGAATTTAAAAGCTGGCACTGATTATTGGTTTTATGTTCGAACTGTTAACAGCTACGGAAAGTCTCCGTTTGTTGAAGCCATAGGAAAGGCTGACGGAACGCCAAAGGATATGATTGATGAGTTGGGAAATAATTTCCTCAGTAATGAAGCTGGCCAGCGAATGGAGTCTCGAATTGAGGATATTGAAGAAGAGCAAGTCAATATCAAACATGACATCGTTGATGTTGATAGCAAGACAATTGAACTTGATAACAAAGTTTTTCAACTCAATACGAACGTTGAAATTGTGGGTGAAGCTGTCCTGCAGAATGTGCAGTATACAACGCGCGTAAACTTTAAGCTGAATGAGGAAGTTAAAGATCGTAAAGCGGAAATCTTTGATATCAAGCAAGTGCAAGTTGCTGATAGAGAAGCCGCGGCACTTTGGCAGACTCAAACGAGTGCAACGATAGCTTCTAATACATCATCAATTTTAGAAGTTAAACAGGCACAAGCCACGTATGAGAAAGCTTCAGCGGAAAAAATCGACCAAGTAAAAGCCGATGTTGATGGCGTGACAGGGCGAGTCACACAGGTGGAAAAAGCGACAGCCACGCTGGAAAAAGCACAGGCCGAGTTCAAGCAAACCACAATTGCAGAATTTGGCGATATTTACGGAGCGATCACCCGCATGGAAATTGCGAATACAAACAAGGAAATCGCCCAAGCCGAAACCGCAATGCAGACTATTGCAAGCTTTAGCAAAATGACTGACCGCTTACGCACTTCAGAAGCTAGCATTTTACGGAATGACAAAGCGATTGCGACAGCTGACAAAGCGATAGCGGAAACGGGTGTTCAGCTTAAAGCGCATATTGATGATACTGCTGCAAATATCACTGAAATAAAAAAGGTTCAGGTTGAACAAGACAAGGCACTCGCACAAACCCGAGAGCAGCTCACTGCGGATATTAAAGCGGGTGATGACAAACTGAAGGGGGATATTGATAAACAGGAGCGCGAACTGTCGGATGTGAGTAGTGTTGTTGATTCTCAAAAAACGGCTATTGCTAATTTGGAAGAAACGACAACAGAAACGAAAGAAAATCAGCAAAGTATCTATGAAGAAATGCATGCTAACTTTGCACAGGTACGTAAAACCCAAGCGGATCAAGCATCGTCACAGGCTGAGGCGATTTCTCAAACTACTGCTGAAGTCAGCAAGGCACGTAATGACAATCGTAAAATCAAAGCGCAGGTTCAGCGTAATGAAAAAACGATTGCAGACAACGAAAAGGCTCAAGCTGCATTAGAAGAAAAAGTCTCTGCGCAATATGATGAAACGGAAGCGGCATTTGTACGCGTCACAGAGTCAATCGCTGAGAAAGACAAGGCCCAAACCCAGCACACCGAGCAAACTCGCGCAGAGCTGCAGAAAAACATTGATGAGAAAGGTCAGCAAATCGATGAACAAGGAAAAGCCATTGATAAGCAAGGTAAAGACCTTTCTGACGTCAGTTCAGCAGTGACTAAAAATACCAATGCGATAGCTGACACTAATAAAACCGTTGCAGAAAACGAGGAGAAAACAAGTAGCCGTTTTGAGGGTAATGAAGCCGATATTGCCCATATGCAGAAAACAGAAACAGACAAAGAGTCTTCCCAAGCGGAAACCCTTTCACAGTTAGCTGTTCAGTATATGAAGCAGGGCAAAGATGCCCGTTTAATTAAAGCTAGCATCATTGAGACCAATAAGCTTATTGCGACCAATGAAGTGGCCCATGCTGAAAAGTTCTTACAGCTAAATGCGCAGTATGAACAAAGCAATGCTCGCTTTACTCGTATTGAAAAAGCGATTTCAGATAATGAAAAAGCTCAGGCCAGCACTAATGAGACAATTCAATCTGAAATCAAGGATACCAAGGCGGCAATTGAACGACGCGCCGAGACCTCAGTTGATCATAAGGGAAATGCTTCATCGGTATTTAGCATCAAATCAGCGGTTATGCTCAATGGCCAGTATTATGAAGCACAAATGATGATCGGTGCGACAGTAAAAAGCGGCAAGGTTGTCACACAAATTGGTTTTAGTGCAGATACTTTCGGTATTTTCAATCCAGCAAGTGGCAAGTTAGAGCCTGTTTTCTTTGTCGAAAACGGACAGGTGTTTATCAATGAAGCGTTTATCAACAAGGCCATAATTGAAAAAATTATTGTGGGAAGTGATTTGCGCTCTAAAAACTATGATCCAGTTAAGCGGATCGGCTCAAGGATAGATATGGTGAATGGGATAGTCGAAATTTACGGATCTGATAATGCAGGTTCGATGATCCAAAAAAATAATGAAATTTCGATGTATGACAAAGATGGAAACTTACAATTGTTCATTGGCAACTGGAAAGGGGGGAATTTTGGCGTATGACGTTTATATGTTTAATAAAATTGGTTTAAAAAATCCCTATGGGCTTTCTGGAACAAGGAGTTTTAATTATTTAAGAACGATTGATGTGCCTAGAGCCCCGCTAGGCGAGTGGACTTATTCCCATGAAGTGACAGTGACGGAAAAATCACCTGACACTAAATTGATAGCCGTTCCCTTCCAAGCAACAAATGCTTGGCTTGATGACATGGGATGGTTCAATCATATCGTAATCGAAAATATAGGCGTTTCAGGCAATAAGGTGAGAGTTGGGCTAAGAACATCATATTTTTACAAGAATGACTATCGAGGATATACAGATCCAGCTGCTAGGCTGCATGTTTTTGAAACACATAATGAGAATACGCGCTTAGGCTGGGGGGCTTACATAAAGGGGGCGACTGACTTTACGGCCATAACAAGTAACACTCAACTCGGTTTTATTGTGTGGTCATATAGTGGAACAATAACAGACGCAATGACATTACCCAGTAACTTGCCTAATCGTGATTCTCAACTGGTTCTTGCTTATTGGGATCACCCTAGCGCAGTTGTTGAGTATGACCATATTACTAATCGCGTATTAACACCTGGCAATACAGTAAAGATGGATATTATTATCATTCAAAGCGGTTTTACTCCACCATTAAAAAAAGGGGATAGTGGTCTGTTTTTGTTTAATAAAATGGGGCAGCCTGTTATTACTAATCACTATCCACCCATCAAAGCACCAGGAACTATTCACATAGGAAGAAGTGAATCAAAAGTGTATGACAGGCCATTAGTTCCCTTGGCTCGATACGGGGTATTTTTTACTGGTTCATCAAATAACAATCGGTGTTGGCATGGTGGATTAAGGATGCTTAATGGTGCTGTTAGCGTAAGGCAAGGGTCTTATTATAAATTTGGCTCGCATAAAACCGCTGCAGGTAATGCGTTTTATTCTGAGTGTGACACCATTGTTTTAAATCGAGATGACTATTTTTAATTTCTAAAAAGTTACCAAATTCTAACTAGGCCGCTTAATTGCGGTTTTTTTACGTCTAAATTTCGGAGAATCAATCCTATGTATAATATCGGTACCGTTACCACCACAGCGAATAGTCCAAAAATAACAGGGACAGGCACACGCTGGAAAGATAACAGCACGCTTGTCTCAGTCGGACAAATTGTGTTGATTGAAAATGGATCCACTCTAATCATCAACTGCATTGATTCGATTGAAAGTAACACGGCTTTAACTCTGGGCTTTCCTGTATCAGCAAAACTGACGAATGTTAAATATAGAATTCTAACAACAATGATTGACTCTATTTCTGACGGAGTTAATAAAGCAACAGCACAAGTCATTGCTAGCGAGATATTCACTGATATTTTCACTGAGTTGATGACAGGTACAGGCACCCTTGAGTTTGAGCTGCCAAATGGCCAGAAAGTTAAATTACGCACCGAACATGAAAAGGATAAGCAGCTAGATGGGAAACTTGATAAAAGTGGCGGTCAAATAACAAAAAATGACCAAGCTCTAGCAATTAAGGTGGCAGGAGAAAATCAAGCAAACTACATTGGTTTCTTAGATGCTTCAGGCTATCGAAGAGGGCTTGTTGGATACGGGAACACAACTGATGATTTTGCTATTAGTAATACGCGCTCTGGCATTACATTAAAATTGACTGCAAATGGAAAAGCATTAATTGGAAGCGCCGAAATAGTGAAAGTGGGTGATTATGGGATAGGCACTATCGATGGGATGGCAATACCTAACAAAGACTATAATGATATCCAACGTAATGGGTTTTATGCAGGTCCAGGTGGGGTCGCTGATATTTTAAATAAGCCACCACAAACAACGGGTGGGAATCCTGTTTACGGTGCGGCTATTATGGCTTCCCGTAATAGTAATGAGGCTTTCTTAATAGCAGGTCATCGCTCTGAAGTGGTCTATAGAGCTAAAACCTCAGGTGTATGGAGTGACACTTATTTAAGGTTTTACACAACAGCAAACACAACTAAAGATTCAAATGGCAACTTAAAAGCAGCATCGCCAATTGTTAAAGTTTTTGCTGATGACATTGAGTTAAATGATGAATCCGAAGGTGTTAAAATGGAACATCTTGGTGTTGGCCATTACCTCATTAAAGGTGTTGTGGGCTTTAATGCCGATGGTGCATGGGGTATCAATAACGGCTTTGTTATTCCTCAAGACCATAACGGTAAAAACATGGTTCTCATTGATTACGAGGTGAGACCTGATGGTGATATTGAAGTTTTTGTTTTCCACCAACAGAACGCAGATATGCCAGAACGTTTCCAGAACAAGCGCATTAAGCACTTTGATGAAGAAGGTGTGCCCGTTTACTTCGAAAATTACGAACCTTGTGATGTACCTGAATCGCGCTGGATAGACATGCGTGTCGAAATGCCACCTAACTCACTCTACAATCAAAAGCAAGCTGAAGCTGAGAGACTCGCTAAGCTAGAAGCAGAGCGATTAGCGCAAGAAGAAGCTAAACGTATTGCTGAAGAAGCGGAAAGGGCTGAGCAGGAAGCTGCGGAACACGTAGAGCAGTAATAAAAGCTAATGCGCCATCTCGAGTGGTTGGCGCATTTAGAACATTATCTAATCATGTGAATTCTCCAATTTTGGTATTCAATTACTTACTAAATGGGCAGCTAAAGGGTATGCAAAGGTAGAGTTGGAAGTCGAGTAATGAGATTTTTAATACTTACAGCATATGATATAAAGTAAATGTTTCCATATATTATTAATTAGTCCATAAAACAGCCGCTATCTTCAAGGCTTTTTATATAAATACTAATTAATAATAGGAGATTTTTAATGAGTAACCAAAATTCGATTTCAAATCATATTGCTTGCAGTCTTCGTCAATTGAGGATAAAAGCTGGGTTATCAGTATTTGAGCTATCAAGAATGGCGGGAATAGAGAGTGAGCAGCAACTATATCGTTATGAATATGAAATTGATAAGATAGGAATAGCGGAAGCAGTTGCTATATTAAAAGTATTAGATGTTGACGTTGGGATTTTTTTTAGTAATTTGGATATATATAAAACTATAATTGTATATAATGGAGATATAAATTAAATTTATTTAGATAAAATTTAATTTTACTTGAGTTATATAGCAAAAGCCAACTTTAAACAGTTGGTTTTTGCTATATAAGGAGGAGTGATAAAGTGATGGTTATGCTAGTATATGGCGGATTTATTTAATTCTCGCAATTGAACTAATTACATGATATTTATAGTTTTTGATAAACTTCATAATAAAGGTTAATCATAATATGTCGGAGGCATTATCTCACTGGATAATTGAATATGGATACTTAGCTGTCTTTCTGGGTTCCATGATTGAAGGAGAAACGGTAGCTTTTTTATCTGGTATAGCCGCACATAATCAATTACTTTCTTACCCTAAAGTAGTTATAGCAGCCTCTTTAGGTGGGATCATTAGTGATAATATACTGTTTTTTATAGGTCGTTATTTTGGTGCGCAAATTTTACCCAAACTCCATACCCAAAAAGATAAAATAGCATATGCGCAAAAATATATTCAGCAAAATGAAAATTGGGTTGTTATAGGTATTCGCTTTGCTTATGGGTTGCGGACAATAGGACCTATTATTATTGGTGCTAGTAATGTAAGGCCATTTAAATTTTTTATATTAAATCTTATCGGTGGTTCGATTTGGGGGACTGTGATAGTTTCTGTAGGATATTTTATTAGTAGGCTGGTTCTTTCACTACCAGTTCATTTTTCAATAAGTATACTAATAGCTGCAGGTATATTGTTGTTGTTAGTTTTTTGGAGAAAGCATCTATTAAAAAAAATGAGAAAGTAGTATGTGATGGTTACTTGTGGTTATATCATACGAATGCAGTATCAATTCCTGATTAATACTGCATTGGTTTATAAGTTGGAAAAGGTTAATTTCCTCTATATGTTGAATAGCCATATTGGTTTAAAAGCAAGGGAATATGGTAATGTTCATCTAAATTATCTATTTGAAATTCAACGGGGATTTCAGGGAAGAAACTATGTTTACCTTGTTGCTTAAAATATTCACCAGTTTTAAAAATGACTCTATAGTCTCCTATAGAAGGTTTCTCAGGACTATCAGGTAAGATAGACATAATTCTACCATCATTACTTGTCTTTTCTGTGTTTATGAGTACCCAATTGTTTCCCTGCTTTTTCTCTAATGTAACCTCAACATTAGAGGCTGGCCTCCCTGTTTGCTGATTAAGAATATGAACACTTAAAATACTATTTGATGCTATTGAAACAACTGGAGCTAAAATAAAAGGAATAAATAATAAAAGTAGATTTTTTTTCATTTGGATATCCTCTATTGATAAATTGAGGATACTTTATCAATAGAGGCTAATGATTGGCCTTACAGCTTGATTACATTTTTTTAATCTAAGTTGCGTCATAAGAAAATTTAATGAGTTACAGCTAATTAATGTATATTTTTTTATGGACAGAAAGGGGAGCTGAAATCATATCACATACTAAATTTTATGAGGTACATCATATTATTTTGGTATTATCACTTCAGTTTTAATAAGCCGCATAAAAGCGGCTCTAGAAATGAAAACAATTTATTTTTTGCTAGCAAGATAATCTTGAAGGGTGCCTTCAGGTTTTTTCTTGCAAAACTCAAGGATTAAAGGAGCTTCTGCAATGCTCTGTTCAGATAGCGCCACCCAATCCCCACTTTTAAATTGCGTATCTTTTGATGTTACCCATAATGCAACTGGAGCCCAGCTTTTAGGGTTTAGGTCCACGTATTCTTTGCAGGTCATGCTTTCTGGTGTTGAAGTTGTTTTTTCAGCAGCAAAAGTGCTAAAGGACAGAGCACTTGTTACTATAACGCAAGCAGAAATCAGCATTCTATTCATAAATATTCCTCGCTATTTTCCAGTAATGATGCATATAGAAATAAAAGATGTCATTTATAAATAGTAAGTAATATCAGTAATGTCAATAAAATAGCAAAGTAAAACGGAAAATATCAAAATATAACTATCATTTATGGAAGAGTCATAAATGATGACTATACTTTAACTGATAGTAGATACATTAAAAACAGTAAGTTTATTGATTTTGACTATTTTGAATGGAGTCTTTGTATGAATACTGAAAGCACTGTGTCAACATTGATAGGAAAGAAAATTAAAACACTAAGGCGTAATGCAGGATATACCATTAGTGAGTTTGCAAAATTGAGCGGCTGTACAAGTGAGCAGCAATTATATCGCTATGAACGAGGTGTTAATAAAATTGATATCGATACGCTGATATCAATGCTAAAGACCCTTAACATAAATGCGGGTGGTTTTTTTGAGCAAATAGTTGATGAAATAAGTAAAGAATCCGATGATTACAATGTAAATATATAAACCGATAGTACGCCAAAGTCGCTATATATGCGGCTTTGATCACGACAGTTATTTAGACTCAGTGAGAGTAAGTTTTTTTATCAATAGCTAATTGAGTCGTTTGAATAAACTTATCTCCAACCTTATTTACCATCAGGCTTCTGCTTTTAGATTTTATAGCTGCATCATTCATAAGTACATTAAGAAAATTAAATGTATCTTCTGATTTTTGTGAGTTTATCAATGTCATATCTAAAGTTTTCATTAGTGTTAGCATAAAAATATCTATAGAAATATTCATGCTTTCTATCTCTGTTTTATAGAAAACATAAATACGTGACCGTTCTGCGTGAGATGGCTCTCTATTTTCGTTGATACAATTTAGGGTGAGTAAAAGTAGCTGAATGTTGTTCATGTGACCTCCAAGTATGGGCTGTATGATATGTGTCCAGTAGATAGGGTTATATCGGAATTGGTCGGGATTATATTGAAATTTGGTGAAATGAGATTGTGACAAACAAAGCTGAAATTGTATTGAGAGAGATATAAGGCTAAGCGAATAGATTTATTTGACTTGAATCATAAATAAGTCACAATAGTAACAAATTAAAGGAGGGGTAAACCCCTCTTTTTTCATTCGAAATTACAAAGTAACTCATTGATGTATTTAGAGTGAAGTGTAGTATTATGTAGTATATTTCTTGGGCTAAATACAAGCTAACATGCTGATTTATAATGAATATGCTAATCATGTTAATGTTAAGGAAGTAAAAATGACAACAATTGAAAGAATTGAGCGCCAAATTAAAGAAAACCCAATTTTATTATACATGAAAGGTTCTCCAAAACTTCCGAGCTGTGGTTTTTCAGCTCAAGCAGTTCAAGCCCTATCTTCATGCGGTGAGCGCTTCGCTTATGTTGATATTTTACAAAACCCAGACATTCGTGCCGAATTGCCAAAATATGCAAATTGGCCGACTTTTCCTCAGTTATGGGTAGATGGCGAGTTAGTTGGAGGTTGTGACATTATTATGGAAATGTTCCAACGTGGTGAGCTGCAATCGCTAATCAAAGAAACTGCGGATAAATATCGCCCAGAAGATGACGCTAACGCGTAATCACTGAATAGTAATAAAAAACCGCAGTAGATAAAACAAAAGCTGTTTATCTACTGCGGTTTTTTTATTGTCTGTTTATTTTTCGTCTTCAATAATTGGCCAACCACCAAGTTTCTTGAATTTATTCACAATTTCGCAAAATAAAAGTGCAGTGCGATTCGTATCATACAGTGCACCATGGGCCTGTTTACCATCGAATGGTATTCCTGCACTAACACAAGCTTTCGCTAAGATTGTTTGACCAAATACTAAGCCACTTAATGCTGCGGTATCAAAAGTCGCAAAAGGATGGAATGGGTTGCGTTTTAGCCCCGCACGTTCGGCAGCATTCATGACAAAACTGTGATCGAAATTTGCGTTATGTGCAACAATTATCGCGCGGTTACAATCAGTATTTTTCATTCCTTTACGGATGACTTTAAAAATGGCATGTAGTGCATCATACTCACTAACCGCACCACGCAATGGGTTTGTTGGGTCAATACCAGTAAACGCAAGAGCGGATGGTTCTAAATTGGCACCTTCAAATGGATCAACATGGAAATGCAGTGTTTCATCCATTGAAAGCCAGCCATCTTTGTCCATTTTTAGTGTGATAGCGGCGATTTCAAGTAGACCATCTGTTTTCGCGTTAAACCCACCCGTTTCAACATCAATCACAACAGGGTAGTATCCCCTAAAACGGCTTACTAGGGCATTCGGATTATTTTTTTCAGACATTAGGACTTTCGATTATAAAGTTGCTGATTAGCATATATTATGCCTAAATCAGGAAAAAATGGCAGAGAAACTCAGAAGAAAGTTTAAACGGCTATTTGACCGCTTAAACTTAGAAATAGTAAATGCAATTAATGGCCTAAACCTTTACTTGCGCTTTTGTTTTCGATCAATTCAATTTTATAGCCATCTGGGTCTTCAACGAAAGCAATGATTGTTGAGCCACCTTTAACTGGGCCTGCTTCTCGAGTCACATTCCCCCCCGCATGGCGGATATCATCACAAGTTTTTGCAACATCATCTACGCCTAGAGCGATATGACCATATGCATTCCCCATATCATAGCTATCAACGCCCCAATTGTAGGTCAGTTCAATAACAGCGCCTTCACTTTCATCACTATAGCCAACAAAAGCTAAAGAATATTTATACTCAGTATTTTCACTTGTTCTAAGTAAACGCATTCCTAACACTTTGGTATAAAAATCAATTGAACGTTGCATATCAGTAACACGTAACATGGTATGAAGTAAGCGCATATAACCCTCTTAAAATTTACTCAACATTTCTGAATCGATTTACCTATTAACTATTAATATAACGTGGTTAAATTGCTAAATACAGCGATAGCAGTTTATTTTTTGGTCAAATAGTGGTAATACTCAGTTTTTAAGAGTATATCATACCTTTACGATAGTTTTTACAGTTGAAGGGGAAGCGATGGCTGAACAACTTGAGTTTTTTGACATTCCTAGCCCTTGTCGTAGTATTTGCCAAACGAATGAGCAAGGTTATTGCCTAGGCTGCTATCGAACTCGTGACGAACGATTCAATTGGTTAAAATTTTCGAATGCAGAAAAACGCAATATCATTCGGTTATGCCGCCAACGCTATCTAAGAACGATAAATAAAAAAGTCGTTCAAGGTGACGTTATCGATAGTCAGCAACAACTTTTTAATGAATAACATTGGGAGATTGTTGATTGATTTTAATCATATAGTTTTCATCTAAATTAACTCATCTAAATTAATTCATTTATAATTATTTTAATTTTATTAGTTTCCGTGTTTACATTTCAATTAAATTTTATTTATTAAAATTTAATATGCTTGAATTAAAATGAATTTCATATCGAATATTTTTAAGATTAACTATATTGTTTTGTTTTTTAATGAGTTATATTAAGTTGTATTTTCTATTGTTTCTGGTAATTACCATAAAGACTAAAATAGATAGATCCAAAAGAAGACTCCAGCTATTCTTATTAGTAAGAAAGTTTATAGATTATGGTATTTTCCTGAGTAGACTTTCCAATTTAAAATAGATATGTATTAACCTGATACATATCACTTTAAGCTGATGGAGATATCACTACAAATAGGTATTTGTTAGCTTTTACGTCAATAAAAAGTTGTAAACATAAAAGGAAATTAATATATAATTTAAAAAATAATATGAGTCTGGTATATTTTTTAGACATTATAATTATATAAAAGGAGGGTAAATTGGAATCACAAATAGGGACAGAGCTATCACGTGTAGTTCGCATGTGGAGAGCATTAATTGACCATCGATTAAAACCACTAAAACTAACGCAAACTCATTGGGTTACACTACATAATATTAGCCAGCTACCACCTGAACAATCACAGATCCAACTGGCGAAAGCCATAGGAATTGAGCAGCCGTCGCTCGTCAGAACATTAGACCAATTAGAGGAAAAAAAACTCATTTCAAGGCATACTTGTGCAAATGATAGACGTGCAAAAAGAATCAAACTAACTGAGGAATCAGAGCCATTTATTAAAACAGTTGATCAAGTGATTAACAATACGCGAATTGAAATATTAAGTAACATTAACCAAGAGGAGCTTGACCTACTGTCTCAACTTTTATTAAAGCTTGAAAGGAATATTATTCGCTTACAGAGTGATTCATGATATTTATATTATATCATGAATAATAAATGGATTTGTAATTATTTGGTTTGTTATGTTTGTTAGCCAAACGTAGCTTTAAATAGTTTGAACAGCATATATATAACCTATATACTTTTGCTTCAATCATTAAAGTCATGAGTGATATTATTTCAATGGATCAATTTTAATGTGCTATAACTATTGTGAATAGGAAAGGGGTTTAATCATATTGGTTAAAAAATGTGTCATTAACTAGTTTAATATGGAATTTAGTACTTAGAATAGAAAAATACGTTTATGGTAATATCAACATGCATCAATGTTGCGCAGGAAAAATAAGTCAGTCTTTTTAGTTTATACACAAATAATCTAAAGATTAACGTGCGCATCATTAGTTAATCAATGAAGATAATACTATATGTGATAGATAGTTGAATGTTATTGAATGGCAGATGATAAGTGATGTTCACCGACATTGTCGTCGGTGAACATGCTTTAATCATTAATATGACAAAATTAGCGAGGGGATACTGTAACTGTATTTCCGCTATTTGCAATCATGACACGTTGGCCATTACGAAATGTACTAGGATCTTGTTTTTGTACAACAACAATATTTTTACCGCTGTCTAAACGGATCTCTAGTTGAACACCTTGGCTTCTATTTAAGGCGCCTTGCGCTTGTTGCCCAGCTAGACCACCAGCAATAGCACCCGCTGCAGTTGCAAGAGTATTTCCTGTACCACCACCAATGGTATTACCTAATAAGCCACCTAGAACTGCACCACCAATTGCACCGATGACATTACCATCTTCACCAGCTTGAATAGTCACAGGGCGAGCGTTCAAAACAGTACCATAGGTCACAGTTTGAACCTGTTTTGCGTCATTGGCCGAAATAGTATCACCAGAAAGTGTACTGGTATTGACACAGCCTGATAACGCTGCAACTGCAACAACACCTACAAAAACTTTCTTAAGCATAATAACTCCTATGAGATTTGCTGTTTGTGGCACTAACATAGCATCGTATATTTGTTTTCACCATCAACACAACAACTATCAAAATAATGGTATTTAAAGCGATGGTTAGAATACTGATTCTGATTTAAATAGAGTGTAAACACTAGGTAAAATATCTCAAATTCAACATTATTTCATTGAGTAAGGCACGCTTTGTTAAACATACCTCACGAACAGTCATTTTATGAATGTCTTTCGCATTGATAGCTAAAACGCATCCGAATAGTGCCTGTTTAAAATTGAAACACTTTCATGTTTAGCAGATTATTTTATTGCAAAACATTATGTTTAGAATTTTAAATCCATATATTAAAAAACGCCATTTTTATTTAGGTTGTAAAGCAATTTCTGCTCTAAAAATAAATATTTATTATTCCTGCGAAGCAGCACGAGAAATTACATCGAATTGTTGACAAAATTCTCCTTCAAAGCACAATCTTTAATAACTGAAATTGAAAGCGAATGTACACTCTGAAGGAACAAGAATGATGATTAAGTCAGGTCGTTACATAGGGGTTATGTCAGGAACTAGTCTCGATGGAGTTGATGTTGTTCTCGCCGCAATTAGCGATAAATTTGTTGCAGAACAGTCCAGTTTGAGTGTCACATTTCCAATTGACTTGAAAAAAAGAATTTTAAACATCTGCCAAGGCCAAGAAACAACACTATCTGAAATTGGTAAGATAGACCGCGAATTAGGTTCACTTTATGCAGACGCGATTAATCAATTATTGGTAAAAACAGGGTTAACTTCGGCAGATATCATTGCAATTGGGTGCCATGGGCAGACAGTTTGGCATGAACCTGACGGAGAACAGCCATTTACTATGCAACTTGGTGATAATAATCGTGTTGCAGCGTTAACAGGGATCACGACTGTTGGTGATTTTAGGCGTCGGGATATGGCTTATGGCGGTCAAGGTGCTCCCTTAGTGCCTGCTTTCCACTTAGCCGTTTTAGGCCATCCAACTGAAAAACGTATTGTTTTAAATATTGGTGGGATAGCGAATATCACAGCGTTATTACCAGGCGCTTATGTAAAAGGCTATGACACAGGGCCAGGTAATATGCTAATGGATACTTGGACTTGGCGTATTAAGCAAAAATCGTTTGATAATGATGGTGAATGGGCTAGTCAGGGTCATATTAATAATTTGTTACTTAAAAACATGATGAATGATCCTTACTTCAAACGGTCATCGCCAAAAAGTACAGGGCGTGAATATTTTAATATGCAATGGCTAGAACAACATTTAGTCGCGTTCCCTTCAATATCTGCCCAGGACGTACAAACCACACTGTGTGAGCTCACCGCAGCTTCTATTGCTGAACAAGTTTTATTATGTGGTGGAAGTGAGCGGCTAATTGTGTGTGGTGGAGGCGCTAAAAACGCCTTTTTGATGCAGCGTTTATCAGCTCTGTTACCTGGTATTGAAGTAGCGGCAAGTGATAAGTTTGGTCTTAGTGGTGATGATATGGAAGCTTTGGCGTTTGCTTGGTTAGCAGCACGTACTGTCGCTGGGTTATCAGGTAATCTTGCTTCAGTGACAGGCGCGACAAGGGAAACCGTTTTAGGTGCAGTGTACCCTAAAAATAGTGACTAGAAATAATCGAATTAAAGGATATCAAATGAATGAGATAAGTGAAGTCGATCTCGCCTCTATTCGTCGTGAGTACACAAAAGGCGGTCTACGACGCAGTGACTTAACGGCTAACCCATTAACCCTTTTTGAATTATGGATGAAACAGGCGTGTGAGGCGCGACTAAGTGACCCGACTGCGATGTCAGTGGCGACAGTGGATGAAACTGGGCAACCCTATCAACGGATAGTACTGTTAAAGCATTTTGATGATAAGGGCTTAGTATTTTACACCAATATGGGAAGTCGTAAGGCACAACACCTTGAAAAAAATAATAAAATAAGTTTGCACTTCCCATGGTATCCACTTGAACGTCAAGTGAACTTTACGGGCGTTGCTGAACGTTTAAATCCGATTGAGGTGGTTAAATATTTCCACAGCCGGCCTAAAGATAGCCAAATTGCAGCCTGGGCATCTGAACAATCTTCTAAAATTTCAGCAAGAGGAATTTTAGAAGGTAAATTTTTAGAATTAAAACAAAAGTTTAAAAATGGAGAAGTGCCTTTGCCGAGTTTTTGGGGGGGCTTTCGTGTGGTATTTGATAGTGTCGAATTTTGGCAAGGTGGTGCTCACCGCCTACATGACCGTTTTTTATACCAAAGGGAAGGGGAAGGCTGGAAAATTGATAGATTAGCCCCTTAGGATCATGTTTTTTAGCTGGCACTTAATTGATATGCGCTTTATGCTATAGACTCGTTTAAGAAAATTGACAAATTATACTGGCGCGTTTGTGAGATCCATCAAAAACGCGTTGGCCATTCAAACTAAAGTAGATAGACAAAATACAACAGATGGAGTCATTGATGTCTAGCAATAACCTGATTAAACAATTGCAAGAGCGGGGCCTCGTTGCCCAGGTAACGGATGAGGATGCGTTAGCAGAGAGACTGGCGCAGGGCCCTATCTCTCTCTATTGTGGTTTCGATCCTACCGCTGACAGCTTGCATTTGGGACATCTGGTTCCTTTGCTGTGTTTAAAACGATTCCAACTAGCCGGGCACAAGCCTGTGGCGTTGGTAGGTGGCGCAACGGGCCTTATTGGTGATCCGAGCTTTAAAGCTACTGAACGTAAATTAAATACCGCAGAAACCGTTCAAGAGTGGGTAGAAAAAATCCGTAACCAAGTTTCACCATTTTTAAGCTTTGATTGTGGTGATAACAGTGCGCGTCTTGCTAACAACTATGATTGGTTTGGCAAAATGGATGTACTGACTTTCTTACGTGATATTGGTAAGCATTTTTCGGTTAATCAAATGATTAACCGTGAATCCGTTAAGCAACGTCTTAACCGTGATGATGTTGGTATCTCTTTTACTGAATTTGCGTATAACCTATTACAAGGTTATGACTTTGCAAATATGAACCATGAAATGGGTGTAGAACTGCAAATTGGTGGTTCCGACCAATGGGGTAACATTACCTCTGGTATCGATTTAACTCGCCGTCTTCATCAAAACCAAGTGTTTGGCATGACCGTTCCGCTGATCACTAAAGCTGATGGGACTAAATTCGGTAAAACTGAGGGTGGTGCAGTTTGGTTAGATCCGAAAAAAACCAGCCAATACAAATTCTACCAGTTCTGGATTAATACTGCGGATGCAGACGTTTATCGCTTCCTCAAGTTCTTCACCTTCATGGAACTCGATGAAATTAACGCGCTGGAAGAAGAAGATAAAAACAGTGGTAAAGCACCACGTGCGCAATACGTTTTAGCGGAGCAGGTGACTAAATTAGTTCACGGCGAAGCGGGTTTAGCGGCTGCTAAACGCATTACTGAAAGCTTGTTCTCTGGTGCGGTTTCTGATTTAACAGAAGCAGATCTTGAACAACTAGCACAAGATGGTATGCCATGCATCACTTTAGAAGAGGGTGCTGACCTGCAACAAGCATTAGTTGATTCAGAATTAACGCCATCACGTGGGCAAGCAAGAACAGCAATTAGCTCTAATGCGGTTTCTATCAATGGTCAAAAACAGACTGAGCCAATGTATGTCTTTACAGACGCAGACCGTTTGTTTGGCCGTTATACCTTGATCCGTCGTGGTAAGAAAAACGACTGCTTAATTAATTGGAAATAGCTCTGACTAACCTTTGTAATATCAGCCTGGGGAGTTTTCCAGGCTATACTCGTCATATTTCAAGTTGCATGGGTGTTAACTGAACTTAGCTAGCTTGATGACATGCTTATATATGTTCATCAGGTTATCTTCTCTTTTCGACGACATGCAATTTGAATTATTTGGGGTATATTCATATTAGCAATGGCTAATCACTGATTTCTCTTCATTCGATATAACAATTCTCTGGGTTCTTAATGAAAAGCGTATTATCAATTCAATCCCATGTTGTTTTCGGCCATGCAGGAAACAGTGCTGCTGCATTCCCTATGTGCCGTATGGGCGTAGATGTGTGGCCACTCAATACCGTACAATTTTCTAATCACACGCAATACCCTCAATGGACGGGAACCGTATTTCCTGCTCAGCATTTAACAGACATTGTTGAAGGGCTTGCTAAAATTCATAAACTTGAAATCTGTGATGCCGTATTAAGTGGTTATATCGGTTCCGCGGAACAAGGTGACGATATACTTGCGATCGTGAAAAAAGTGAAAGCTTCCAATCCACAAGCCCTGTATTTTTGTGATCCAGTAATGGGGCATCCTGAGAAAGGCTGTATTGTTGCTCCTGGCGTTGCTGAATTCTTATGTGAAAGAGCATTGGCGGCAAGTGATGTTATTGCACCA
Source organism: Providencia sp. SP181 (assembly GCF_050446505.1). NCBI lineage: Bacteria > Pseudomonadati > Pseudomonadota > Gammaproteobacteria > Enterobacterales > Morganellaceae > Providencia > Providencia sp. SP181. The sequence continues at coordinate 373,224 of NZ_JBBPXM010000001.1, read as the reverse complement.
AACTTACTTGAATTAGAAACACTCGCAGGTAGAACAATCAAGACGGTAGAAGAGGCCATTGGCGCAGCAAGAGAACTTTGTCATAAAGGTCCCAAAATTATTCTTGTGAAACATTTGAGCCGTGCAGCCTATAGGGCTGATCGTTTTGAAATGATTTTGGTTACTGCGGAGCATAGCTGGCATGTTAGTCGTCCATTAGTTGATTTCGGCGAGAAGCAACCTGTAGGGGTGGGCGATTTGACGAGTGGCTTGATGCTAGTGAATTTATTAAAAGGTGAACCCCTTAATAAAGGACTAGAACATGTTGCAGCTGCAGTTTATGAAGTAATGATTAAAACAAAAGAAATGGGTGAGTACGAACTGCAACTGGTGGCAGCTCAAGATAAAATGGTTAATCCAGAACACAAGTTTTGTGCCACTCAGGTAGACTGATTTATCTGTTTTTGACTAGAAATAAAATAGCGCCCTAGTTTTAGGGCGCTATGATTGAAATCTTAGATTAAACCTTCTGCTTTTAGTGCCTCTTGGACATTCGGGCGTTTTGCAACTTTAGTAATGTAATCTTGTAAATGCGTTAAGCTTGATAAATCTAAGCCAACGTGTTTTGCCCATCCACTAACTGTAAATAAATAGGCATCTGCTACGCTAAAATTGTCGCCAGCAAAGAACGCCTGCTTTGCTAATACGGAGTCAGCATATTTGAATTTATTCAATAATACTTTGCGAGCTGTTTCTTTATAATCCTCAGGTGTTCCAGGGGTAAATAAAGGCGAGAAGTTTTTATGAAGTTCTGTTGAGATGAAATTTAACGCTTCCATTTGATGGTAGCGTTTCATTGAGCCAGCAAGAGCAATCAGATTTCTATCTGGTTTTTGATCTGCAAGATACTGAACAATAACAGCACCTTCAGTAAGTTGATCCCCATTATCTAACACTAGAGTAGGAACTTGGCCTTTCGGGTTTATTGCTAAGAAATCTTCACCTTTCTCTGTTTTTTTCTCTTTGATGTTTACACGTTCAATCGAGAAATCTAATCCAGTTTCACGCAAAATAATATGTGGAGAAAGAGAACAAGCACCGGGAGCGTAATACAATTTCATCATAGGACTCCTAAGTTTTGAAATGGGTAATAATTAGCAAATAAAAATCTCTCTTGTTAAGTATATCACTACTTTCTGTTAGCAAATTGCCATCGGGTGCGAGTTATGCCATAAAAGGTGAATTTAAATAAAAAGGAGTGTGAATAATGCCTTGTCGCGTAGATTTGGATATTCATACTGAAAATGAAAAAAATCAAAGAGATTTAAGATAGTTACCTTATCGAATTAAAAACTAATTTGATAAAATTCTTCACTTATTGGCACATAAAAATTAATAATAAATTTAAATAATAAGTGAGTGAATAAATGGGGAGTATGAGTCATAAGCTCAAATTTTTAGGTAAATTAGACCAAAAACTCATGGCACATACGCCAAGTAATAGTCGTGGCATTAAACGTTTTATTTTAGAATTTTGGTTTTTTGGCCTTATCAATGCACGTTCTTGTTTATTCGCTGGTTTTTTCTTTTTAGCACTATTTTTAGTGCCCGCAAAAGGTATTTTAGGATTACCCCGTTATGATGCCTTGCTGATTTTTGCTGTCGTATTTCAGGCCATATTAGTGTGGTCAAAATTAGAAACATGGGATGAACTAAAGGCGATTTGTGTGTTTCATTTGGTCGGATTTATGATGGAGTTATTTAAAACGTCCGCAACCATAGCGTCATGGCAATATCCCGATGCAGCATTGACTAAACTTTGGGGGGTTCCTTTATTTACGGGGTTTATGTATGCTGCTGTGGGGAGTTACATTATTCAATCATGGCGTTTTTTTAAAGTTAGAATTGAACATTACCCACCCTATTGGATGGCAACGTGTGTCGCACTGGCGATTTATATTAATTTTTTTAGCCATCATTATATTGACGATTATCGTTGGTATTTAACCGCCTTTATTTTTGGTTTGTATGCACGGAGTGTGGTTTTTTATACTCCACTTGATAAAGAGCGCAAAATGCCTTTATTACTTGCCTTTATGTTAATCGGTTTTTTTATTTGGCTAGCCGAAAATTTTGGGACTTTTTTCGGTGTTTGGCAGTATCCCAACCAAATTGGTGCATGGTCAATGGTGCATGCGGGCAAATGGGGAGCGTGGTCTTTATTGGTGATTGTCACCTTTACGATTGTCGTTCACCTTAAACATATTAAGGCGAACGTCACAGTGGCTCGTTAAGGTTACTTTGTCATAAGTATGTTGGTTAAGGAGATAATGATATTCCTTAACCAAGTAGCTAAGATTCAATCTCAATAAGAAAGCGGGATTTTTGTTGATGTTTTTGATCTCCCCAAGGCATCATTCGCTGTTTAGGGTAACTGGCGAAAAATAAAACGATTTCTTGCAATTATAACCATTTTATTTAGGGTGATTTCTCCTTCAATATTCTTATCGAAACGACTTGCAGTCAAATTTGTAATTGTATTGATAACAGATAATGCTTCTATGTTTTCATCATCTAATGCGTGTATTTCGGCTATGCCTTGTAATGCATATGCAGTTGCTTTTTGAGTATTTTAAAGGGTTGAAATGCCACGAAAATTACTGATACGTACCATATCTATTTGAATGCTCATTCCTTTTCCCTTTCCTCTTTAATCCATAGACTATCATTTAGTGTTGTACAATTTTATAGAAAGTAGCTAGAGGTTACAGGTCTTGCCGCCACGCATCAATTGACAGAGGTTCGCCAAAGTGGCTCTCAATTAAACGGCGGGTCACATCGTGAAGTGGAGCGGCAAGTACTTCTGCTGTATTGCCACGCTCCACAACCTCGCCTTTATCCATCACAAGCATTTTATCACTAATATGTTTCATCATCCCAAGGTGTTGAGTTACATAGATATAAGCGATGTCATGTTTGGCTTGTAAGTCTAACATTAAGTTAATAATTTGCGAGCGCATGGACATATCAAGTGAGGCCAGTGCTTCATCCGCCACGATAATTTCGGGTTGTAAAATAAGCGCGCGAGCAAGGGCGATACGTTGTTTTTGCCCTGACGCTAGCATATGTGGGTAATATTCTGCGTGATCTGCTAACAATCCGACTTGGCGCAACGTTTGGATAATTCGTCTTTCACGCTCTATACCTGTTAAATCTGTATTTAGCTTTAACGGTAACTCCAAAGTTTGGCCGATACGTTGTCGGGGGTTCAGTGAGGTACTAGGGTCTTGGAAGATCATACGGATACGTTGACTACGGTAACTATAATCACCAAAATTTAGACGCTGTCCGCGGATCATGATATCTCCGCTGGTGGGTTCTACAACCCCAGAGAGCATCCGGGCTAATGTTGATTTTCCTGAACCATTAGCTCCAATAATTGCCAGGGTCTGGCCTGCTTGTAAATTAAAGCTAATCGGCTTAACGGCTTGCAGTTCGTGGCGATGGAACAAACCTTCACGAAACCGAAAGGTTTTCGTTAGATTACGGACTTCCAATAACGTTTCCATTAGGGTTGCTCCTCAGTATTGAGTGGGTAATGGCAAGCCACTAAATGGTTTTTGATATTACGTAGCTGTGGGGCTTCAATACAGGTGCGCTGTGCATAAGGACAACGTGGCCCAAGCCGGCAGCCAATAGGTAAATGTTCTAATGATGGAATTGCGCCAGGCAAGGTATTTAAACGGCCTTTATGGGGGATTGGGCTTTCAAAATCAGGAATAGATCGAATCAAAGCTTGGGTATAAGGGTGGCGTGGTCGCTGTAAGATATCTTCAGGTGTCGCACTTTCCACGGTTTGTCCACAATATAAAACATTAATGCGGTCTACTAATTTTGACATCATTTCCATATCATGACTGATTAGCAAAATCCCCATGTTATTATTTTGATTCAGCTTATCTAGCAGGCGGAAAATCTGTGCCTGTGTAGTGGATTCCATGGCATTTGTGGGTTCATCTGCAATTAACAAGCGAGGTTGGTTAGCGATAGCAATCGCTATCATGACTTTTTGGCACTCACCATCTGTTAGCTCATAAGGATAGCTGTGCATGATATCTTTATGATCTTTAATACCAACCCGATGCAAAAGCTCAATTGCACGACGTTTTCTCCAGTTAAAACGTTGCCACCAGCGGCCTTTATAAGTCCAACCAGGAATGGATTGAATGAGCTGTTTACCTATGTCAGCTGCAGGGTCTAAGCACGATTGTGGTTCTTGGAATATCATCGAAATATTGTGGCCAATTAACTTACGGCGCTTGCGGGGGCTAAGCTTTAATAAGTCAATATCTTGGAAGCGAAAGCGGTCGGCAGTAACGCGGATGTTATCTTTTGTTACGCCACAAATGGCTTTGGCAATCAAGCTTTTCCCTGAGCCAGACTCACCGACTAAACCGCGAATTTCACCTTCAGAAAGTGTCATAGAGACACGGTCAACGGCTTTGACAGGGCCGTTGGCAGTCATAAACTCAATCGTTAAATTGCGGATGTCTAAGAGCGGCATTATTCAACCCCCGCATTGATGGCTCGGTGTAATCCGTCACCTAGTAAGTTTACAAATAAAACACTTATCATGATAGCGACCCCAGGTAAAATTACTGTCCAAGGGGCAACATAAATCAATTCTAAGGTATCACCTAGCATGGCTCCCCATTCCGAAGAGGGTAACTGTGCGCCTAAATCTAAAAAACCTAAAGCGGCAATATCAAGAATAGCGATAGATAGCGCTCGGGTTAATTCCGTGACTAAGATAGGGGTAATGTTCGGTAATACGGTATACCACAAAATAAAAATGTTAGATGCGCCATCAAGGCGGGCAGCAACGATATATTCTTTGTCTAACTCATCATGCACCGCAACGTAAATTGTTCTTACCATTCGCGGTATCAATGCTAGGCAGATGGCCAACATGGCATTTTCAAGACTTGCTCCCATAAATGCGACAACAATAATCGCTAACAGTAAGGATGGGATAGATAAGAGAGTGTCGAGGATATGATTAAATACGGCAGATTTTAACCCTTTCGTCATTCCTGCAAGGCAGCCTAGAACTAAACCGATAACAGTGGCAATAAAAGTGACAAGGATTGCAGAGCCAAAAGTCGATTTAGTCCCGATTAATAAGCGGCTTAAAATATCACGGCCAAGATCATCTGTGCCGAAGAAGAAAGCAACTTCACCGTAATGTGACCACGATGGTGGCGTTAATTGATACCCTAAAAATTGTTGATCTAAGGCGTAAGGTGCGAGATAAGGACCGATAAAACACAAAATAAGCAAAAATAGCACACCAAAAAAGCCAACCATCGAAACGATGTCTGATGAAAATAAATTCCATACCACCCGCGCAGGGGATGGCATTTTCTGTTCACGATAAAAATTATCTGAGGACATACCAATCCTTATGTTTTAACGGGTCCATCATTGCGCCTAAAATATCGGATAACACGTTGACAGTAATGACGAGTGCGCCAATTAACATAACACCTGCAGAGATTGCGGAGTAGTCTTCTTGTCGGATAGCAGTGACAAGCCAACGTCCAAGCCCTGGCCAGTTAAACACTAATTCAGTAACCATGGTGAGTGTAAGCATAGTGGAAAATTGCAGACCCAGCTTTGGTATTATGGGGGGAATAGCATTATGAAAAATATGACGGCGAATTATTTTAAGGCGAGAAAGCCCGCGGATAGCCGCAGCTTTGATATAGTTTTCACTTGCAATTTCTTCAGTGCTGTTTCTCACTAAGCGAATGACTTCAGTCGTTGGCGCTAAGGCGAGGGTGAGTACAGGTAAAATCATATGTTCTAACACATTGATTATCATGTCTTTACGATAAGGTGATTCAGAGAGCCATGCATCAATTAGTGCAAAACCAGTGACTGGTTTTAGGTTATATAATAGGTCAATACGGCCTGAAACTGGAAGCCAGCCAAGATGTAATGAGAAAAATAAAGTCAGTACCAGAGCTAAAACAAATACAGGAACGGAAAAACCCAGTAAGGCAAACACACTAATGGCAATATCTGCGGGTTTGTTACGCCAAAATGCAGCAATAATGCCAAGGGGGATACCTGTTGTTAAAGCAAAAATAAATGCCAAAATGCACAACTCCATTGTGGCAGGAAATGTGTCTTTAAGTTGTTCGGTAATAGGTTCACCATTAATACTGGACACACCAAAATCAAAATGCAATAAACCGTCAAAGTAGAAAATATAGGCATCTAAGAGTGAGGCACCGCTGAGCGGGGCATTAGGGGTGAAGTAGCTCAGGCTAAAACTGACCAATGACAAAAAGAAGACGGTAACCAGTAATAACAAAAAGCGGCGCAATGAGTAAATAATCATGGTTGCCCCCCTTGTTTTTTCGGTGCCACTTTCGGTTTTTGTTCCATTTCACGATATACCCCTGCAAATGAAGTATTACCAAAGGCACTGATCACGAGTCCTTTCATATCATAACGATAAGCTTGTAATCGTAATGAATAGGCTAATGGTAAAATAGGTAAGTCCTCACCTAAAATTTGCTGAGCTTGATGGTAGTAATCAATCCGTGAGGCTAATTGTTGGGTCAGTAGTGCTTTATGCAGAACTTCATCAAATATGGGGTTACACCAATGACTTAAGTTAGTTTGTGAACCAATTGCTGCACAACTGAGTAACGGGCGGAAAAAACTATCAGGGTCGTTACTGTCTGTTGTCCAACCTGCTAATGTCATATCGTGAGTTCTATCCATTAGCTGATTCTCTTGGAAGCGGCCTTCTACTGAGCGGATATTCATGGTGATGCCAACTTGGGCTAAGTCTGCTTGAATAAGCTCTGCCATTTTTAATGGGCTTGGATTATACGATTGTGAGGCAATAGGCACCCACAAATCTAATTTCAGATTTTCTAACCCCATATCTTGTAGCATTTGCTTGGAAAGTTCAGGGTTGTAATCTGTAATTTTAGCTTGGTTATCATAAGCCCAAGATGCACGTGGTAAGATTGATGCTGCTGTTTCTGCGGTGCCATAATAAATCGATTGCATCAGTCGCTCATTATTAATGGCGTAAGCAATCGCTTGACGAACTTTGAGTTGATCCAGCGGCGGCTTGCTTGTATTAAACGCCAAATAGGCAATATTCATCCCTGAACGCATGGAGATGCGCAGGCGAGGGTCATCTCGTAGGACTTTTAGTTGACTCGCAGCAGGGTAAGCTAACACATCACACTCCCCTGTGAGCAGCTTTGAAATACGTCCTGTGCCTCCAGCGCCCATATCGATCACGACTTCTTCCATACGTGGCTGGCCTTTCCAGTAATGATCATTTCTTAGCAAGCGAACAAATTGGCCGGCTTGGTAGTCATCTAGCTTAAATGGCCCTGTACCAATGGGGCGCCAATCAATCAATTCTTGGCGATTAACACTTGATAGCGAGTCAGCATACTGAGCCGAGAGAATAGGGGCGTAGTGAGTCGCTAAATGCCATAAGAATGATGCATCAGGGGAATTTAGGCGAAATTCCACGGTGTAATTATTAATTTTGCGAATGCTTTGTACACTGCTGGCAAATTGCAGGCTATCAAAGTAAGGATAACGACCGCCATTAATATAATGATAAGGATGGTTAACTTCAAACATCCGAGCAAAGCTAAAAACCACATCATCTGCGTTCATATTGCGTGAAGGGGTAAACCAAGGTGTTTCTTGGAACTTAACATCTTTTCTTAGGTAAAGACGATAGGTCGCGCCATTATCAAACACTTCCCAGCGTTCAGCGAGTTCTGGAATGAGACGATATGTAAATGGGTCGACATCCAGTAAGCGGTCATAAATTTGTGCGCCTAGCGGATCAACGATTAACCCACTACTGACGAGTTGAGGGTTAAAAGTTGTCACAATCCCATTCACACAGTAAATGAAACCTTTCTGGCGAATATCTGCAGGGACTTCATTAGCGACAATATCTGTAAACCGCTCTTGGTTACTGAGCGCATTGGCAGATGTAAGAATGAGAAATAAAAAGCAAAGAGTTAGTCGGCGCATAACACTGATATCGTTAACCTGAATTGACCTATTGTAGCGTAAAAAAGAGCAAACAGGGTATAAGCAAAAATTTGACGTTAACGCTGAACGAAAAGCCATCTAGATAAAACTGATAATAATAAAATTATGATGTTTATCATTGAAGTATGTCTGAATGAGAAAAAATCGCATTAAAAAGCTTTACAAATGACACTGATAACTATTATCATTCGCTTTGTCACTTAGGTGTATACCTATAGTGACAAGGCATGACATTGCTCACATTGCTTCCAGTGTTTTATTTGATAGCCAGCTTGGGTGCTGGCTTTTTTTTGTTCTTTTTATAAGAAAAGGCTACGGCTTGTCATTTTATGACTATTATGGCTGAGCAGGTTTGTCTAAACCAACAAATTTTAAATCATCTTCTGTAACATTACCTTGTAGTGTACATAAAAAGCGGACGACACCGCGTTTTTCATCTTTCTCGATAATCATCATTTTTTCCGCGGAATAAGGTTTTAACCCATAGTTTTGAGCTGCATATTCATTAAATACCCATTTTTCATCTAAACTGTGTCTAATCATTGGTGCATAAATATAGCTATTGCCTATTTTTAGAATGCTAATTTTTGAGGATGTATAGCGGATGACTTCATCAAGACTTTGTGTTGTTTCAAACCCCCAAAAATAATACTGCCCACGCATCCCCATATAAGTAAAATTATCATACTTATCGAAGTCACTGTGGCTAACAAAAAAACGGTTAAAGGTGACAAAACCTGTTGGCGAAAAATGAAGGTCAACTGAAAGTGAAGGGCTATCATTAATGTTTGTATGTTTTAGTGTTTTTGAAATATCTTCAAGTACAGGGTATTCATTTATTTTTTTAAAAAAAGAAGCATCGCAATAGCTAAATGTACGCATCAATGATTCGGCATGGGTCATAGCAGACATCCCTAGGAGCAACCAAGGGATAGCAAATATGTTTAGTTTTTTCATAATAAGCTCCTTGTGCTATGCAATAGTATTAACATAAATACCATATAAATATATTTTTCGTTGTGGGGAATTATGTCAATATGTAAAAATAAATAAAAAAAATTGAAAAAAGGTTTTATATCCACATGATTTTCGTCTTTGAATAAAGAATTAAAAATAAAATCATAAACTATTTGGATAAAACGAATGTATATAAATAAAACGCTAATGTTTTCTTAATGCTGATTTTCATTGTTAATTTTTGTTTGGTCAATGAGCTTTAGTTATAGAACTATATGAATATTATATTTTTATTAAGGTGTAAAATGAAAAGTGAATAATCGTATTTCAATAAGCATCGGATAATGATTTGTTATTATGAGTAAATACGTAATTACATTAATAGAAACACTGAAAGTACTGAAATATTTAGTAAGAAAAAATATTCTCTGAATATTAATTAAAAAATCAGGAGAGTAAATACCTAAAACAATATCGCTGAATATTGTTTTAGGTATATCTATTCATTTTCAATTTGATATTTTTTTACCAATCCTCGCAATTGATCATAGCTTAGGGATAGGGATTGGGCCGCTTTGCGTTGATTGTAGTGACTCGCGATGAGAGCACGTTCAAGTAGCTGTTTTTCAGTCTGTTGCTGCCATTGTCGCAAATCACAAGGGAGTGTTGGCAGAGTGCAATGTGCGGGCACGACGTCAACCTTGCTAGTGGGTGTCTCATGTAGCTCAGCTAGCTTTTCGCCAAATGGGTTGAAAATAATGGTGTTGACGGGAGTCGCTTGATCTCCATGGCGGTATACTGAACGCTCAATGACATTTTTCAATTCTCGCACATTTCCTGGCCAAGGGTATTGCAATAATGCTTGCTCTGCGTCAGGTGTAAATCCTGTAAAATGCGAACGTTTTAACTCCCCACACATTAAAATGGCAAAGTGTTCTGCTAATAATAAGATATCTGGCTGACGTTCGCGTAGGGGAGGAATACGGATGACATCAAATGCAAGCCTATCGAGCAAATCGGCACGAAATCTGCCTTGCTTGGCGAGCTCAGGTAAATTGGCATTGGTCGCACAAATCAAACGCACATCAACTCGCAGAGATTGGCTACCCCCAACACGTTCTAATTCACCGTATTCGATGACTCTTAATAGCTTTTCTTGCACTGACATTGGCGCAGTAGCGAGTTCATCAAGGAATAATGAGCCTTTGTCTGCGCGTTCAAAACGCCCTTGATGGCGCTTTTGTGCACCCGTAAATGAACCTGCTTCGTGGCCGAATAGTTCAGAATCCAGTAAATTCTCATTGAGTCCACTGCAGTTGAGAGAGATAAAGGCTTCTTGCCAACGGGGAGAAAGGTAATGTAAGCGGTCTGCTATCAATTCTTTACCTGTACCACGTTCACCAATGACGAGTACAGGTTTGTTTAATTGGGCAAGTTCGGATGTTTGCTCGAGAACATCTAAAAAATTACTGGAAACTCCGAGGATCGTATCATTAGTCTGTTTCATGGTTATATTTACCAATAATTGGTTTATTTGACCGATGGTTTAACTATAAACGAAACCTGCTTGATGTAAAGATTTTTTATTAAACATAATAAAATCAATTGATTATTTAAAATTTAAAAAGTTGGCACGTAGGTTGCTAAGTTATAGGTAAGAAGTAGTTAGAAAGATGTACCAAAGATTGAGTATCATAAAATAAATTGTTTCACTTACGGAGCGTCAGATTGGCTGGAAGCCACATCAGGTCAGGCGCTGCAGAAATGATAAATCCATCAAGAGGAAATAAATAATGGGTATTTTTTCACGTTTTGCCGACATCATTAATGCAAATATCGCTTCACTGCTAGATAAAGCTGAAGATCCGCAAAAAATGATCCGCCTGATGATTCAGGAAATGGAAGACATGTTAGTTGAAATTCGCTCAACGTCTGCGCGTACGTTAGCAGAGAAAAAAGGCTTAGAACGCCGTATCGAAATGGGCGAAAAACAAGTTGCAGATTGGCAAGAAAAAGCTGAATTAGCTCTGGTCAAGGACAAAGAAGATTTAGCGCGTGCGGCGTTAATTGAAAAGCAAAAAGTCAGTGCAATGGTTGATACATTAAAACATGAACTGATTATTGTTGATGAAACATTGACTCGCTTAAAAGGTGAAATTTCAGAATTAGAAAATAAATTGCAAGAGACGCGTGCGAAGCAGCAATCTATGGTAGTTCGAATGGAAGCTGCGCAATCTAGCCGTAATGTCCGCCGTCAATTAGACAGTGGTAAAATGGATGAGGCAATGGCTCGTTTTGAGCAGTTTGAGCGCCGTATTGACCATATGGAAGGTGAAGCGCAAAGTTATGGTATTGGAAAACAAAAATCATTGGATCAGCAATTTGCTGAGCTTAAAGCGGATGATGAAATTAGCGCACAGTTAGCGGCACTTAAAGCTAAAATTAATAAAGACCAGTAATTGTATTTTGCCACTTTGGTGTTTTGTGCCAGAGTGGCAAATAGACTAACCATATTGATAAGGAAATGTGATGGGCTACGTTTTACTGTCTCTCGTATTAATCATTTTTGTTATTTTTGTTCTGCCTGTTTGGTTGTGGTTGCACTACAGCAAAAAAAATAACGGACAGGGGAGCCAGCTAACCGAAAATGAAGTGCAGCGTTTAATGCAACTTGCTGAGCAAGCTTCGCGCATGCAACAACGTATTAAGACACTTGAAGATATTTTGGATGCAGAACACCCGAATTGGAGGCAAAAATAATGACTCAACTTCGCAACCGTAAACTTTACCGTTTGTCAGACAGACGCGTGTTTGGTGGTGTCTGTTCTGGTATTGCGGAATATTTAGAATTACCTGTTGCGTTGGTCAGGGCACTGGCCGTATTGGCTTTATTTGTGAGCTTTGGTATCACATTAATTCTTTATATTGTTATGTGTTTTGTGGTGGAAACCGCACCAAGTGGGTATCGATCTGAGCAAGATATTGGTCCTGAAGTTAGCAGCTTGATTAATCAAATCGATATGCAACTGAAATCAGGTGAAATGAAGCTACGCCAAATTGAGCGTTATGTCACTTCAGACACCTATACTGTAAACAGTAAATTCCGCGATTTATAATCATTATATAGCCATCACAAAAAGGGGTGAGGTTTTGACCAAATCCCTTTTATTTTTGTGTATAGGAAATTGGGGTACACAATATGCCGAACATACCGCATCAGCAAATTAAAAAATACGCAAAACAACGTATTTTAGCGAAAGCGTTTAAGCTTCTTTTTCTGTTCTTACTCACATATGGCCCCGCAGGCCTAGTAGGGAGAGTCATCAAATTGTTGAGCAGCAAATGGATAATTAACCTGCTCATCAAACGTTTAAGCTAATACAGTTTGTTTTATGTCAAATTATTGCGCAAAATAATAAGTAAGTTTAAGCGTAATTTCTAACGGTAAGTCTCGGGAGGAGCATGAAACGCCTGCAAAATGAATTGACGGACTTGATGAACCGAAGCGTTGATCGTCATGTCAGACTGGCAGTAACGGGGCTAAGTCGTAGTGGTAAAACTGCGTTTATTACTTCGCTGGTTAATCAGTTATTAAATGTGAATACAGGGGCTCGCTTGCCACTTTTTTCAGCGGCAAGAGACAAGCGGTTATTAGGTGTAAAACGCATTCCTCACCGTGATTTATCTGTACCGCGTTTTGCTTATGATGAAGGAATTGCATCCTTATATGGTCAACCCCCTGAGTGGCCAACACCAACCCGTGGTGTCAGCGAAATTCGTTTGAAATTACATTATCGCTCTGATGACTCTTTTTTGCGCCATTTTGTTGATAATTCATCCCTATATTTAGAAATTGTTGATTACCCAGGTGAATGGTTGCTAGATCTGCCGATGTTAGATCTCAGTTTTATCGATTGGTCAGAGCAAATGAATATACTGATCAAGGGGAAAAGGGCGCATTTAGCCCAAGATTGGTTAGCCCTATGTGAACGATGTGACCCATTAGCGCCAGTTGATGAAAATTTATTGGCTGAAATTTCTAAAGCCTATACGCAGTATTTAGTTGAATGCAAAGCACAAGGGCAACATTTTATTCAGCCAGGCCGCTTTGTTTTACCTGCGGAATTGGATGGTGCTCCAGCCTTACAATTTTTCCCTTGGCCAAATGTGGCAAAATATGGGTTAAAAACCTTGGCTCAAGCAGGAAAGAATACTAACTTTGGTGCATTACAACAGCGTTATCAATATTACTGTGAACATGTGGTGAAAGGGTTTTACCGCGACTATTTTCAACGGTTTGATCGTCAAATTGTTCTTGTTGATTGCTTGCAGCCATTAAATAGTGGGCCAGAAGCGTTTAATGATATGCGGATGGCTCTGACGCAATTAATGCGTAGTTTTCATTATGGGAAACGTACGTTACTGCGTCGTTTATTTTCCCCATGTATTGATAAGCTGTTATTCGCTGCGAGTAAATCTGACCACGTCACCCCTGATCAACATGCGAATTTAGTGTCTTTACTGCAACAATTGGTACAAGAAGCGTGGCAACATGCTGCATTTGAAGGTATTAGTATGGATTGTATGGGACTAGCTTCCATTCAAGCAACAAAAAGTGGCGTTGTGGATTATAAAGGAGAAAAGTTGCCTGCATTAAAAGGTGACCGTTTAAGCGATGGGCAACCATTAACGTTTTACCCTGGAGAAGTACCTAAACGTTTACCGACGGAACAATTTTGGCAACAGCAAGGTTTTCAATTTGAAAACTTTAGGCCACAACCAACACCGATTGACCAACCCTTACCCCATATACGCATGGATAGCGCGTTAGAATTTTTGTTGGGAGATAAACTAAAATGAATGGACCAATAAAACAACGCCTTGATTTTGCTGATGGCATGACTAAAGAAACTGCAGAAAAACTGAAACAAGCACATGTCTTTGATGACCAGGAATTTGACAATTTTACGCCTATCGAATTAGACACGGAGCAAGAAGCCCAAGATGGGGAAGTTGAAAGCCTGATTAATGAAGCGTTAAAACCTAAGCGTTCTTTTTGGCGTAAGCTTATCGGGACAGCAGCGGGGATCTTCGCTATTAGCGTAGTTGCTCAGTTGGGCATTTGGATCCATCAATCATGGGTGATGCAAGATTGGACAGCATTAGGCACAGCATCAGCAGGTGGCTTGATTGTTATTGCAGGAGCAGGTTCTATTGTCGGGGAATGGCGTCGTTTATATAAATTGCGTGAACGTGCGGAGGAACGGGATTTTGCTCGTGAATTACTGCATAGCCATGGCATGGGAAAGGGGAAAGACTTCTGTGTAAAATTAGCTAAACAGTCAGCATTGTCTGCGCAACATCCCGCAGTTCAACGTTGGCAAAGTATGTTACATGACTCGCATAATGACCGCGAAGTGGTTGAATTATATAGTCGGATGGTTCAGCCAATCCTTGACGAACAAGCACGAAAAGAAATTAGCCGCTGTAGTGCTGAATCCGCCATTATGATTGCGGTGAGCCCATTAGCGATTGTCGATATGGCGTTTATTGCTTGGCGGAATATTCGATTAATTAACCGTATTGCGGCAATTTATGGTATTGAGTTAGGTTATTATAGCCGTATTCGATTATTTCGTATGGTATTGATAAATATTGCATTTGCGGGAGCTTCAGAACTCATTCGTGAAGTTGGAATGGATTGGTTATCGCAAGATATTACTGCTAGGTTATCTACCCGTGCGGCACAAGGAATTGGAGCTGGGTTATTAACGGCGCGCTTAGGGATTAAGGCTATGGAACTGTGCCGACCGTTACCTTGGATTGAAAATAAGCCACGACTGGCTGATTTTCGCCATCAGTTAATTGGTCAGTTAAAGAGCGTTATTCCAAATAAAAAGGCAAAAAGCTAAGGTTTTTTCGATGGCAGGGTGAGTTGACAGTTTTTGCTCACTCTGCAGCATTATTTATTAATATTGTAGATAACCCCTCCTAAAATGAATGAAAAGTGGGCGTGCGTGCCATTTTATTCGGTTAATTTTAATTGAGTTACAGTGTGTCAACAATTTGTGACACAAACACTGTCTTCTCATTGCGATTAACGTTAAAATAATCCCATCAAATCGACTTTTTAATAAGGTTTCCTCCCAATGCGTCTCGAAGTGACTTGCCAAGACCGAATTGGTTTAACGCGTGAATTGCTTGATCTTTTAGTTCTACAAAATATTGATCTTAAAGGCATTGAAATATCCCCACAGCGTCGCATCTACCTTAATTTTACGCCTGTCGATTTTCAGGTATTTAGCTCGTTGATGGCTGAAATACGTCGAATTAATGGCGTGTTGGATGTACGTCGCATCTTTTTTATGCCATCAGAACGTGAACACAAAGCAGTATGGGCATTATTGAATTCATTCCCTGAAGCGGTTTTATCTATCGATAATAAGTTAAATATAGAATTGGTTAATCCAATGACATTGCAGTTATTTGGTTATGATGAAACCAAAATACGGGAAAAAACGTTTTCTCAGCTGATTGGAAATAATGGCTTAGTGCGTTGGTTTGAACGTGAATCTCCAGAACCATACAGTGAAAAAGTGACGATCAAAGGCCAAGACTATTTGATGCAGGTCACTCCAATTATTTTAGCGGATGAAACGGGTAAATCCCATTGTACAGGGGCTGTTTTGCTGCTTAAGTCGGTCGCTATTTTGGATAAGCAACGTCAGCAAGTGGTAGACGTGGATAATAGCGGATTTGAGCAAATCATTGCTGTGAGCCCCGTGATGTCAAATGTCGTCGAACGTGCAAAACGCATTGCGATGTTGGATGAACCATTGTTGCTGGTGGGAGAAACAGGAACAGGGAAAGATATTTTAGCTAAAGCTTGTCACTTATACAGTGCCAGAGGCAAAGAGCCATTTTTAGGCTTAAATTGCGCCTCAATGCCTGATGATGTGGTTGAAAGCGAGTTATTTGGCTACGCCGCAGGGGCATACCCAAATGCTGTCGAAGGGAAAAAAGGTTTTTTTGAACAAGCTAATGGCGGTACGGTGTTGCTGGACGAAATTGCCGAAATGTCACCACAAATGCAGATTAAGTTACTGCGTTTTTTAAATGATGGAACCTTTAGGCGTGTCGGTGAAGAGCGTGAAGTGAAAGTGAATGTGCGTGTGATTTGTGCGACACAGAAAAACCTTCCTGCACTTGTCGCAGAAAAGAAATTCCGAGAAGATCTTTATTATCGTTTAAATGTATTAACACTGACGATCCCGCCTCTTCGTGAGCGAAAAGAAGACCTACTTCCATTAACAAAAACGTTTGTTGCTAATTTTTCAAAAGAATTACATGTCGCAGAACCCAAATTAGCACCTTCATTAATTGAATATTTAAGTAGTTATTATTGGCCTGGTAATGTCCGCCAATTAAGAAATGCACTGTATCAAGGCCTAACAGAGCTTGAAGGTAGCACTTTAGAGGCAGGTAATATTCAATTGCCTGATGTGGTAAATACGCCTACTCTTGCTTTAGATTCATTGAATGGTTCTCTGGACGAAATAACTAAACGGTATGAAGCGTCGGTGTTATCACGTTTATATCGTGACTACCCGAGTACGCGTAAATTAGCAAAACGTTTGGATATTTCTCATACAGCAATTGCCAATAAACTCCGAGAATATGGCCTTAATGCAAAAAAAGAGCAAGATTAAATAAAATGAATAAATATTTAATGTTTATATTTGCCACAATTTTTTGGGGTGCGAGTGCTTCTAGTCAGGCTAATACAACTATCCCAAATGATGGATTGAATAAATATTGCCAAGATGAAGAGCAAACCATGGATGAAATCTATGAAAATGGAGCCTTGACTAAGTGTTATTTTGCGGGAAGCTCTTTATCTGAGGCGTATAAACACTATCGTAGTGGGTTAATTGAAGATGGTCAGTTATTCTTAGCTGAAAAGTTAGTCATCAAAAAAAATATGGCAATGCCTTGCCCAGTAGAAGGATGCATTGCCATTAATTACCGTTGGGATGGCGATAAAAAATTAAATATTGTTCAGGAGTTCGAGGGTGGTGAAACACACTTACAATTTACGCAAGATAATCAAGGTACAACGATAGCGATAACTCAACATATGGATTAATTTTCTCTTCAATAACACAATGGTGAGTAAGTGGAGAAGGACAAGGTGCCTGTTTTAAACTCTTTTCGGCTTATTTTTGCAGTTTATCTCTTCTACAGTTTCTTGCTTGAGTAAACTTTGAGCAATCTCCTTGCTTGTTGACTATTTTTCCTGCTATATAACATAGACAGCTGCTGTATTGGGTTCTTATCTTATTTAATGGGGTTAAGCCTACAAGGAGTTGCCATGGATCAATTCACGATTAATTTTGTTGTCAACCTTAAGCTACGCGAGTATATGGGCCAATGTCATTACAAAAATGATATGTTTGAGTCTGCGGCGTCAGCAGCAGAGCTTTATTTAATGAATAAAGCTGCAGTTAAATACTTAGCGAAGAAAAACCGTTTTACATGGGAAGTTTTGGTTAAGAATGGCCATAAGCCCCGAGATTTGATTATTGATATTCTGACATCTTGTTGCCCTGTTACACAGGATCAGGCGCTAAAAATCTTAAGTACGTTATCCCACACATTGATTAGTTACATGAAAGGTAACCCGCTATTTGTTAATGTTGTTAATGCTAAAAATCACCACCCTCTGTATTGGGCGTATGTTGATTAATGTGATAACTATTGAAAGATAAAATTGAGATACAAGAAAGCGGGAAATTATCCCGCTTTTTTATGTTAGAAGCTCGATAATCAAATAAGCTTATTTCAGGCTATTTAATGCGTTATCGTAGTCAGGTTCTTCAGTAATTTCAGATACTAATTGGCTATAAATGACTTTGTCGTTTTCATCTAACACAACGACAGAGCGTGCGGTTAAACCTTTTAATGGGCCACTTGCAATTGCAACACCATAATCATCAGCAAAAGAAGGGCTACGGAAAGTGGATAATGTGACGACATTATCGAGGCCTTCAGCACCACAAAAACGTGCTTGAGCAAAAGGCAAGTCAGCAGAAATGCACAGGACAACTGTGTTATCAAGGTCGTTAGCAAGTTGGTTGAATTTACGAACAGAGGCCGCACAAACCCCTGTATCAACGCTTGGGAAAATATTTAATACTTTGCGTTTACCAGCATATGTTTCTAATGTGGCTTCGCTAAGATCTTTTGCGACTAAAGTAAAAGGTTTTGCTTTTGTGCCAGATTGCAAGAAAACACCATTAACTGCGATATCATTACCTTTTAATTTAACTGTTTGCGACATGAATTTTTCTCCCGTTTATAAGTTGTATCAGTGCCAACTTAACCAGTTTCTTAAGGAAAATCTTTGCGATAAAAGGTTTCCATTCAGGCTAAATTAGACCTTTGAGTTTTACATTCTATTAATGACCAAAATAAACTGTATACCGAAAAAACTAACTGTATACCTTAACGTATATGCGGCGCAAGGACGTTACTTGTATGGCTGGTAAGTTTCTCACAGTCAGCGATTATACAACTGACAATCGCTAGCCGAGTTTACGTTTTTTATTATATTGTCTTTTAAAATACATTATTGAGTGTAACAAAAGTAAGGTTATAAGTATCGGTTTCTTTAGTGATCATCAGTTTATCAGCACAATTGTATGGGGATGGACGAATGTATCAGAGGGCTATAACAATTAAAGTAAGCCATCTATTGAAAAATCGTACCAAAGATTAATTTGTTATTCAGTAACCGCATTCATAAATTAAACTGGATGTATGGATTTTTAAAACATGAAAGCATATGATGCAAAAAGGAAAACATTCCACTTTGTATGGGTGTACCCACGATAAATTCGGTCGTGCTGTTAATGCGTTAGTCTCTTTTCAATACTGTGTCGCTAAACATTTAGCTGATTTCGTTTATATTAACAAAGATAGAAAATAACATGCATAAACCTTCATTCTCTCCTTTAGCTGTATTGTTCGCTTCACTTTTTCTTGCTACACCGGCTATTAGCGCAATTATCCCAGCTGGGACAATTTTAGCTGATAACCAAACCGTAACTCGCCATTTGAAAGATGAGCCCGCGTCATTAGATCCCATTAAATCAGTGGGGTTGACCGAAGCACAAGTCATGCGTGATTTGTTCGAAGGCTTGGTGAACCAAGATAGCCATGGCAAACCTGTTCCTGGGGTTGCGCTCAAATGGGAGACCGCAGATAACCGTATTTGGACATTTACACTCAGACAAGATGCTCGTTGGTCAAATGGTGAACCTGTAACAGCCGATGATTTTGTCTACAGTTGGCGGCGTTTGGTGGCACCTGCAAATACATCTCCTTTTGCGTGGTTTGCCGCATTGGCTGGGATTAATAATGCGCAAGATATTATTGATGGCAAACTATCTGTGGATCAGTTAGGTGTGGAAGCGGTTGATAAACACACACTAAAAATTGTTCTTAATAAGCCAGTCCCTTACTTTCCCTCTTTAGCTGCAAATTTTAGTTTATACCCAGTTCACCGTGGGACTATTGAAAAATTAGGGGCGGATTGGATTAAAGTAGGTAATTTAGTCGGTAATGGCGCTTTTACGCTAGCTGACCGCGTCGTAAATGAAAAAATTGTTTTAACCCAAAACCCTTATTATTGGGATCACAAAAATACAGTTATCACCCAAGTCACATTTGTTCCTATTAACCAAGAGTCCCATGCGACAAACCGTTATTTAGCGGGGGATTTAGACATTACAGAGTCATTCCCGAAACAACGTTATCAAAAATTATTACAAGATATTCCTAATGAAGTGTTTACACCTGACCAATTAGGGACTTATTACTATGCTTTTAATACACAACGTGCGCCAACAAATGATGTGAGGGTAAGAAAGGCGTTATCAATGGCAATTGATAGACAATTAATTGCTAATAAAGTATTAGGAACAGGTGAAAAACCTGCTTACTATTTTACACCTGATGTGACGGATGGTTTTAAACCTGAAAAAGGACTTTATAATAGCCATTCGCAAAAAGAATTAGATCAACAGGCGAAAATATTATTACAAGAAGCGGGTTTCGGACTTAACCATCCCTTAGAACTGACTTTATTGTATAACAGTTCAGAAAATCACCAAAAAATTGCCATCGCTATTGCTTCAATGTGGAAGAAAAAATTAGGGGTGAATGTCAAATTAGTGAATCAAGAATGGAAAACGTACATCGACAGCCGTAATACAGGGGATTTTGATGTTATCCGAGCATCTTGGATTGGGGATTTTAATGAGCCGTCAACATTTTTATCGCTTTTGACATCACAGCATAGCGGTAATATTCCAAAGTTTAATAGCCAGCAATATGACCAAGTGATGAACTCTGCAAGTATAGAAACCAATGCACAATTGAGAAACCGTTATTACAATAGTGCAGAAGCTATTTTAGCGAAAGAAGCACCTATTGCGCCGATTTATCAATATACTAACGCACGGTTAATTAAACCGTGGCTTAAAGGGTATCCTATTGAAAATCCAGAAGATGTAGCATATAGCCACAGTTTATATATTATTAAGCATTAATTTTAAATGCGATTAGCGGCCTGTATTGTATATGGGCCGTTTTTATTTTTTGAAAAAAACTCCTCCCACTGGAGAATGGGAAGGAGGACCAAAAAGGAATAAACACTACACTTTTATCATAAAAAATTTATAGGCGAGTTTATTGCTCGTTTGTGTCAAATCAGTGATGCTTATTTAACAAAAATGGCGCTTTTTTTTTATCAAAGCTCATTTGATTATATTTTGTATCTTGTTGATTTCGTTAATTACCTACGAATAGCTACGTGAATAGCATTATCAAACATTTCATTGAAATTATTGCAATATTTCCTCTATTCTATTAAAAATAACTTATTATTTATAAAAGGGAGATATTGCATGGCGTTGGTTTATGGTTCGTTATTTGAAAACTCAAATCCTGTACATGCATTTCAATTAAATGGAAATGGGGGCCTGCTCCCGATTGATGTTAATGCGAGTGCAACGCAGCAATGTCCATTTTGGCTTCATTTTGATTATAAAGACCCAAAAAGTTTTAATTGGATCCAACAATCTGAGTTATTTAATGACCAAGTTAAATCGGCGTTGTCAGGGCAATCAGGGCGCTGGCGGTTAATTCGAGTTGGTGATGGTATATTATTGACATTACAAACCTTAAATACCAATACAGGGCAACGTCCAGAGCAACTTGTCGCATTCCGTGTATTTATCAATAACCGTATTATTATTTCAAGCCGACACCGTAAAGTGAATTCGTTGGACTCTGTTATTGATGATCTGAAAGAAGGGGTCGGAGCACAAAGTACAGGTGATTGGCTTGTTGAAGTGGCAGATTCTATCACAGATGAAATTAGTGATTTCACGGATTCTTTGCATGAACGCTTGATTGAGCTTGAAGATGTCATATTAAATGGCGAAATTCCTGAACGTGGTGAATTAGCATTATTACGTAAGCAAATTATTGTTGTTCGTCGTTACATGGCACCACAAAGAGATATGTTATCTCGCCTAACGGCAGAAAAGTTACTTTGGTTGGATGATACTGATCGTCGAAGACTTCAAGAAATTTCAGATAGATTAGGCCGATGTATCGAAGATTTAGATGGCTTTATTGCACGTACCGCGATCATCTCTGATGAAATTACTAATATGATGACGGAGATGATGAATCGCCGTATTTATACGATGTCACTGATGGCGATGATTTTTTTACCGACGACATTTTTGACGGGGCTATTTGGTGTTAACTTAGGCGGGATACCTGGAAATGAATTTCGTTTTGCTTTTAGTGTATTTTGCGTATTACTTGCCGTTTTAATTGGAACGGTGCTGTGGTGGCTACGAAAAAGCCGCTGGCTCTAAATTTGATGACTTATTTTGTATAACCAGACCTAGTTTGAGATAAATCAATAAAACTAATGGAGTTTTAGGGCACTATTACTTCCGCAGGTGAATGCAACGTTGAGCGATGAACGTTGTGCTCCATAATTGTAGTTTTTCTCATATTGAGTTCTTATACAGAATAATTGACCACTGTAATGCCGATGTAATTTACATCGGCTTTTTTTTGCTTAAAATCTGATAGCAAAAAAATAACCTCCAGTTAGGAGGCTATTTAACGGTTTATTTCACTTCGACAATATCCAAGCGCTGCGTAGTAAAATCGGGTGTATCATCTTCATCAATGAAAGGTTGTGTTGGTATATCTTCTCGATCAAAGGCTAAATCACCGCCAGCGATAACGTCATCACCATGCGAAATGTTTTTGAAATCAAATAGTTCAGTGTCACATAAGTGAGAGGGAACAATATTTTGTGTTGCACGGAACATGGTTTCAATCCGGCCTGGATAACGTTTATCCCAATCACGCAGCATTTCTTTAATCACTTGGCGCTGTAAATTTGGTTGTGAACCACACAAGTTGCAAGGAATAATCGGGAATTCTTTCGCTTGAGCAAAGCGTTCAATATCTTTTTCACGGCAATAAGCGAGTGGGCGAATAACAATATGTTTTCCATCATCACTCATCAGTTTTGGTGGCATGCCTTTTAGTTTGCCACCATAAAACATGTTTAAGAACATAGTTTGTAAAATGTCATCACGGTGATGCCCTAATGCAATTTTGGTTGCACCTAATTCCGTTGCTGTACGGTACAGAATGCCACGACGCAAACGTGAGCATAAAGAACAGGTTGTTTTTCCTTCAGGTATTTTTTCTTTCACAATTCCGTATGTATTTTCTTCAACAATTTTATATTCAACACCTAAATCATCGAGATAAGCTGGCAGAATATGCTCAGGAAAACCTGGTTGCTTTTGGTCAAGATTAACTGCGACTAACGAAAACTGAATAGGCGCGCTTTTTTGTAAACTTTGCAAAATGGAAAGTAACGTATAGCTATCTTTCCCACCAGATAAACAGACCATGATACGATCGCCATCTTCAATCATATTGAAGTCAGCAATAGCTTGCCCAACATCACGGCGAATCCGTTTTTGCAATTTGTTTAAGTTGTACTGTTCTTTATTGGTTGTCATTCTATAAGATTCTGTTGCGGATTGTTATTTATGTTGCTGATAGATAGTAGTTTTATAAAATTTAATTAGTATTTTTATTGTTTTTTATAAATCGCTATTAGCAAAAATCTGTGAAAAGAAGCACATAATAACAGAATCGAGGGGGGGAGTGATACTTGTTAGTAAAAAGACATTTTTAACATGTGAAACTTATTCTATAAAAGGTGTCATTATCGTGTTTATCTGATTGAATAATGGAAAGTTGCCAATTAGGCTAAGGTAAAATGGAGGAAATATGCCAGCAACGAACCCTGTAGATCTTATTGCGTTAACACTCGCAAATACCATAAAAATGGTTGTTACCCCAATCGATTATGTATTCCAAAGTGGGGCTGTCGGAGATGTGCTCTATATTAGCTGGCTTCTTATTGGCGAGTTGTAGAGATAATAATTGTCTGAAAGTACCATCTAAAAAGGAAGCATACTGCTTCCCTTGAGGTTGTTGACAAAGCAGGATAAAAGCGTGGTTTTTCCTGCTTTGTGTTATCAGCCAAAAATCAATGAATTGATTTTCCTCGTCTATTTTCAAAAACAGTCCAACCTGCAGTCAAATCTAATCGATTTGTCAGTAGTCTGAAGGGCAGCATACTGCTGCCCTTGCTTATCTGTATGATTGAATAATAACACTAAGATCGTTCAATTAATCCGCTAATTGATTGCATAACGTTTGTAATTCATTCACGAATCGGCCTACATGAAACCCATCGCAGATAGCATGATGTACTTGAATTGAAAGGGGTAATAGTATTTTATTACCTTCACGATAGAATTTCCCCATTGTAAAAATAGGTGTGAAATTGCTGGCGATATTGGCAATATTCAAATTAAAACTGTCAAACGAAACCCAAGGCAATGAAGAAATATAAAAAATATTTTCTGCTTGCACTGGTTGAGGGGCTAGTTTGTTATCATCTTTATATAATGCTAGCTGAAGATGATAATTATCCATAAAAATATGAATATTATCAGAATGTTCGCACCACAAAGAGGAGAATGTTTCTGTTTGATTATGAAAAATAGTGAAACTGGGGTGTACTTTGTCCCATAAAATAAGCTCATTGTTTTTTTTAGATAGTTTAAATTCATCGTGTTTATTCACTATGGATGAGAGTAAGTAAATCATCGTAGGATAAAAGCGATAGTCACGTAATGATATAAAACTATATAGCGATGTTATGTCAATTTTTGCTGTTAGGCTGAACCCACAGTTTACTTGTTCATTATAAACATGGTAGTGTTCTTTTCGTTGCCATGCTTCAACGTTGAATCGAGTATAACTCATTGTTTTTCCCTTCTAATAATTAATAAATAACGTTATTAGAAGGGCGATCTTTCCGCTTTTGAAAACAACATATATTGCCTCGCAATAATCATGAATAGTTAATACTATATTAATAGAGCTACACATATTGTCGAGAATAATATTCGTTATATCAAAAAAAGAGCATGTTTGATGCGACCATCAATCTTTAATTCGCATAATTTAGTGATGCATTTCAGGATTAAGATAAATATTGAATAATAAGTTTAAATCAAGGTTAAAGATTTTTGACAATATGACAAGGTCGTCAATGAATATTGATAATGAGCCATCTTCATACCTAAGATAGGTAGCTTCAGGAATGGAAATATTTTTCGCCATTTCTTGAGGTGTTATTTGGCATTCTAAGCGTTTTTTCTTAATGAAATGTCCTAAAGCTATATTTCCTGATTTTTTGTTTGTCATAATGATTTCCCTAAAGTTAAATTTACGTCGATTATCATGGATAAAAACGAATATTCAATGGGAAAAAATCTGTAAATTAAATAGACAAATAAAATTGTATAATCAATGTTAAAAATCTTTGAAACTAATAAAAATATGAATTAGTCATTAAAAGATTTTAATCTAAATAATTTAATGAAGCTAAAATATATAAATATAGATTTTTATTCTGAATTTGAATCTGGATATTTTTTTGGCCTATGAAAAAAGTGATGAATAGTAAGATACTATCTTGATTTTTTTTATTTAAAGATAGTACCTTCACATGTTTTTATATTAAATTGATAATGCAATTTCGACAGTTTTTTCTGCATGAATAGCCGTGGTATCAAAAACTTTTACTGTTGTATCATTGAGGCCAACCAGTAATGTAATTTCAGTACATCCTAAAATGATACCTTCTGCGCCTTGTTGGACAAGATATGACATAATTCGTTGATATTCTTTTTTAGATGAAGGGAGAACTTTTCCTAGACACAATTCATTATAAATAATGTCATGGATAATCTTTCTATCGTCACTATTAGGTGTTAGTACATCCAATCCATATTGCTTGGCTAACCTATCTTTATAAAAAGATTGCTCCATAGTAAACGCGGTACCCAATAGACCAACTTTCTTTAATCCTGCCTGAACAATACGTTCACCAGTGGCATCGGCGATATGTAATAATGGAAGGTGTACATGAGATTCAATCTCATTAGCAACCTTATGCATTGTATTGGTACATAATACAAGGAAGTCTGCACCAGCAAGTTTTAAGCGTTTTCCTGCATCTACTAAGCACTGAGCAGCAAGATCCCATTGACCATGGGTTTGATAGTGCTCAATTTCAGCAAAATCAACGCTATATAGTACAATTTTAGCAGAATGTAAACCACCCAAACTTTGCTTGATGGATTCATTGATTTGTTGGTAATAAAGTAATGTGGACTCCCAACTCATTCCACCGATTAAGCCGATTGTTTTCATTTGAAGACTCCGAATAAATGATTTAGCTGAGGTGCTCACTATACTGATAATTTTTATATATGCACAATACAAGAACATCTATGAGTGAAGAAATACTGGTGTTATAGAGATGTAACTTATTAGTTGGATTTACTTCAAAGTTTAGCTTAAGTTGTATTTATTTGTGGTGTTAGCATTAATAAATGTATGGTTATTAATGTATGTAAAAGTAAGCACATTTATTTAAGGAAAGTTGTAAATATTATTTACGTTTTAATGATGGATTTTAGCTGATATAAGGTTATCATCATGAATGAATATACGTTATGTCTACACTTAATGGCGACAATAAAATGAATTTTTTTAAAGCGATCATTGCAATACTTATTTTTGGCGCTGCATTTTTACTCGGTACATTGTACATGAAGCCCACACAGCTAAGTTTAGTTGAGCAAGTAAAAAAAAATGTAAATGATGTTCTTGCTTATCCACAAGCTGCACAATTCAAAAATATTGAATACCATTTTTCGCGCTACACTGAGGATAACGGTAAGGTGGGCTATGTTTGTGGGGAAGTGTTTCGCTATAAAAATGATAAACCAGACGGATATAAACGGTTCATTGTAAAAGCATACACTCGCGATGACGATTCACGAATGGATATCTCTATTCCCTTTGTTGAAGGTGGTCATGAAATTTTATTACCAGAACAAGTTAATCGGATTTGGAACGAAAAGTGTTCTAGTCCTGCATCTCCTTTAGTGTAATTAAATGCGTGCTAAAATGTTGATTAGCAGGCCTGCTTAATTCTATTTTTTATACAGTATTGGGAGTGATGCATTTAAAACAATAGGGTGCTCAATTAGTGTTAATAACAGACGTTGCATAGATAAACAGAAAATAATATCTACCGAGGTGAATTTTTTACCACAGATATATTTATACTGTTCTTGTTTGATTTTTGTTTCAAAGTGAAATTAATAAGTTTAATTACATTAAATAACATTAAATTGCTGCTATACTAGTTAGGTTACATTTTGTTTTATATTTGATGTAAAACAAAAAATACCCTTGTGGTCAACGATGACTATATTTTTTATATTCATTAAATTAATGAATTTAAATTGACTAGTATAAGGAGTCGATAATGGTTAGTAATAACAGTGCACGTCGCTTATTAGGAATGCCTTATAAGCAAAGTCGTTCTAAAAAAAATATTCGCGTATCAATAGGTTCAAAAGAGAATAAAACTGTTGCTATTCAAAACAATAAAGCGACGGAAAAGAAAACATACCATTCAGTAACGGTATTTTACCCTGAATATGTGGTGAGTTAACTGAGAGTATGTCGCCCTCTAGTATTGACTAGAGGGTTATAGATGGCTAAATGCTATAAATTGTCCTCCAATATTTATTTTGCCTCCCATCATTACATTCTATTCAAATTTTGTGATCACGATTTTCAATTTAAGTCTCTTTTATAATAAGTGATAGTCATAAATAATTTTTGACGATAACATGAGTATTCCATTAAAAAATGTAGAATAGAATGTTGGGTACTTTAGAATGAAGTTTCAATTTTTACTTTTGTTTGTATTTTATTTTTTTCTCTCAGGGTGCTCAACTCAATTTAAATCCGATGAAGAAACTAATCGTTTCAAATTCAGTATTCAACATGCGAATACTGTACCTATCAAAGATACAGTAGAGCCTTTGTCTGTCTCAGATATGTTACCTGGTGATATCCTATTGTCATCCGCTACAGGGTTGAATTCTTGGGGGATTCGGTTGTTTAGTATCAGTGGTGTAAGCCATGCCTCTATTTATTTAGGGCTTGGGGAAGTTGCTGAGTCGGTTGGTAGTGGTGTTAGAATCATTACGTTGCAACAAGCCGTTAAAGATTCAAACAATATGGTGGTATTAAGGCAGGCTGGGTTAACCTCGTTTCATGCGGATAAGCTACGTGAATTTTCAGTACACAACAACGGAAATAAGTATAACTATAAAGGTATTGTGATGATAGCCCCGTGGATGATCACTAAGCGGGTATGTGAATTACCTTTAATTGGTGAAACTGTGCGTAATTTTTGCTTGCGCACCTTAGCAAAGGTCCAACTAGGGGATGATATTGACCAATCGAACGGCTTCTTTTGTTCGCAGTTTGTCCTAGATGCTTATAAATATGCAGGCATACCGTTGTTTGAAGGAAATTCATCATGGATCACCCCTGCTGATATATTGCATATGCGTACAGACGATGTACCAACATTTATGCCAACTCAGCGCTTACTATATGTTGGTCACTTAAAGTCATGGAGCTTTAGCAGCGCGATACGAAAGCAATAACAACATACTGAAGAATAAAAAAAGGCCAACAATTAAGTTGGCCTGCTAAACTGGAAGCAATGTGAGCAATGTCGTTTGTGACAAACCTGAGTGATTTACTCAAGTATTCACGAGGTAAAAGATAACCATTCTCATTTAATAAATCAACCCCTTTTTTTGTATTGCTACTCATGGCTTTTTCATGACGGAATTGCCTTTTATTTCAAATAAAACAAATAATTATGTTTTTGTCTGTTATGTTATTGAGTTTTTCGACAAAAAAATTTTTAAAAAAAATTATAATAATGAGATGATTTCCGACTAGATAAATCACTTAAGAGCGAAATTAAGATGGGTAGATTAAAGATTGGAGTCGTAGGCCTAGGGGGAATTGCGCAAAAAGCCTATTTGCCTATTTTAACTAAAGAAGATAATTGGCATTTAGTTGGCGCATTCTCGCCAAATCAGGCAAAAGCTAAATTAGTCTGTGACAGCTATCGGCTCCCTTTATTTAGCTCCATTGATGCTTTGGCTGCTCAATGTGATGCTGTTTTTGTTCACAGCGCGACAGCGAGCCATTTTGAGGTGATACAACGCTTGTTGCAAGCGAATGTGCATGTGTATGTAGATAAACCACTGACTGAACAGATTGTACAATCTGAACAATTGATTGAATTAGCGCATCAACAACAAAGAACCTTAATGGTGGGGTTCAATCGCCGATTTTCTCCTTTCTATGTCGCGTTAAAACAAAACACGCAACACTTTTCTTCTATTCGTATGGATAAGCACCGCATCAATAGCATTGGGCCTAAAGATATGGCTTATACGCTGTACGATGATTATTTACATGTGGTTGATACAGTGCTTTGGTTAGGCGGTTTTGAGGCTGTTTTGAAAAGTGGCAACATTCAACAAACTCGTAATGGTGAATTATTCTATGCAGAACATCACTTACAGGCGGGTGATTGCTGGCTAACGACTTCGATGCACCGTAAAGCAGGTAGCCAGCAAGAACAGGTCACGGCTATCGCTGAAGATGTGCTTCACCAAATTACCAATATGAACCATTGGCGCTGCGAAACGGCGTCAGAGATCCGTGATAAACAACCTGGCAACTGGGATTCTATTTTGGTGCAACGTGGTTTTGATGGTGCTGTTCGGCATTTTATCGATTCAGTCGCAAACCAGACACAACCCATAATCAGCGCAGAGCAGGGAATTATTGCTCAGAGAATGGTTGAATCTATGCTGTTACAGTTGCAAAATGACTGAATAAAATAAAATGGCGAGCGCTAAAGGCGGGTGTTTTGTTCGCTATGTTTAATAAGGTCGGATGATACATTATTGAGGTCACACCATGTTAGATTTACACGATAGCTCGGATGTATTGTTTATTGCTGGATTTGGCCCAGTTGTAGCGGATTTCGAAAAAAGTCAGCATTTTTATTTAGATGTTTTAGGGCTGCCATTGAAACCGATAGAAAATGGTAGCGAATATTTGATCTGTGAGCCTGAACATCTTGATGGTGTTAAACATTTTGCACTTTGGCCTTTAAATCAAGCTGCGCAATCGTGTTTTAACAAAGACCAATGGCCTGCAGATATTCCTATTCCACAAAGTTGGATGGAATTTGAAGTTTCAGATATTGAAAAAGTGACTCAGACTTGCCAAGAACACGGTTATCAATTGTTGGTTAATAACCAAATGGAGCCATGGGGACAAACTGTCACCCGTTTATTAAGCCCAGAAGGCATGTTAGTAGGTTTAACAATCACTCCATGGTTACGGGAATAGTGTTTGAATTTGTCGCTAGAGATCTCATTTATCTTTATGAATAAGAGACATTTATAAGTAATTGTTTATAATTTTGTTGTAGAGCTTAATTTTAACATTTATTTAGGAGGGGTTATGTATAAAACGATTCTGGTCCCTATTGATTTAACTGAAGACGAATTAACCAGTAAAGCGGTTCGCCATGCGGTTAATCTAGCAAAACAGTCCGGCGCGAAAATTCACCTAATTCATGTCTTGCCTATTTCCTCTGCAATTATCAACGCATACGCGTTAGGTTATATGGAAATAAAAGATCGTGCGACGGTAAAAGCGGAAGAAGACATGAAAATGTTGATGGATTCGATTGATTTACCTCATGAAGATGTGAGTTACACTATTACCTTTGGTTCCCCACGTGATGAGGTTATTAATACAGCCAAAGATATTGAAGCCGATATCATTGTGGTTGGTTCTCGCCGTCCTAATATTACGACTCACCTGTTAGGTTCAACAGCAGCGGGTATTGTCCGCTACGCAGAAACATCCGTACTTGTTGTTCGTTAATGAATAAGAAAAGAGCCTACACTATGTTGTAGGCTCTTTTTTATTTATATTGATTAAGTTATGGGCTTAATTGTGCTTAATTTTATATTTAATCAGTTTAGCTAATAATAAGGTTTCACTAAGTTTATATGGAAAAATTTTCGAAAGAATTACTGCGTATTGAGCATTTTGTTCTCAGGGTAATACGCTTTTATTTATTGGCTCTTTTGGTTTTTTTTCTTGGATTATTGCCTGGTATTATTGGTTTTTATTTTATTGAAGGGCATTCCATTGTTGAATCGATGCTAAATGCACTATCAATGCTGAGTGGCCAAGCTATTGAGCCAGCCCCTATAACCCAAGGCGGTCGTTTTTTTATTGCGATTTATGGCTTATTTTTACAAAGCGTTTTTATTATTAGTATTGGGCTGATTGTAACCCCGTTTATTCATCGTCTTTTGCATAAATGGCATTTAGAGGAATAAACTTTTTGCAGTAAAAAGTAGGGAGCTTCACAGCTTTTTAAGTATAGCGATACTATACTTTTAAAGGCTTAATGATAATTATTCACCCGCAATACCGAATAATCAAATCGTGAAAATGAACAACAATACGGTTTGAAAATGGATAAACACAATTAATAAGGGGCATCGTATGTATAAAACAATTTTGGTTCCTGTGGACATATCTGAAGATGTTTTAACAGATAATGCATTGAAACATGCGGTCTATTTGGCGAAAATTTCGAATGCAACAATTCACTTATTTCACTCTGTTCCTGATGTTTCAAGATTTTCGATGAGCTATAGTTATCACTATGATTTATTGTCTTCATTTGCAAAAAAAGCTGTGGAACGTTCGGAAGAACAGCTCAAAGAAATTATTGAAAAAATCGATTATCCTTCAGATAAAATTACTTATAAGGTGGAGTTTGGTTCTCCAAGGGACAAAGTTTTAGCGGAAGCTGAAACTATTGATGCTGATTTAATTGTTATTGGCTCTAGAAACCCAAGCATTTCAACACATTTATTAGGTTCGAATGCATCTGGTATTGTTTCTTATGCGAAAATATCGGTGCTTGTCGTTCGCTAAAATAAAAAACAGCCTGGTTTCAGGCTGTTTTTTTAGAATATATGGAAGATGGATTATTTTGTTTTAACCGCTTCTTTGGCTTGCTCAATTGCTTTTAGTGCCTGGCTACAAGCTTGCTCTTGAGCATCATCAGGGTAACTAGCGAGGGCTTTTTTCGCCTCTTCTAACTGAGATTTCATCAGTGCAATTTGCTCTCCCGCATTGGCTTCATCTTTATATTGTTCTTCAGCTTGTTTAACAAGTTCGTTCATTTCTTTAAAGTAGGTATCACATGTTGCACCTGCATTCGCATTAAAGGCAACAACAGCCATAAATAACCCACATGCAATCGGAAGAGTTTTTTTCATCGTATTTTCACTTTCAAAAGTCACAATAATATCAGGATAACATTCCATTTTAAAAAACGCATCACTCAACTTTTATTAATATTTTAAGTGATAATAATTTTAGACATATTGAGATTATTCCTGCACAACAAGTTATAGAATAGCATATTTTGCAAAATACAAATGATAATCATTATTGACTGGTCTTAAATAAAAAGTGTACACTCTAGTACACTTTGATGACATACAGTGAGATTATTATGCAGAATAAAATTATGGTGGACACAAACAGTTGGCCTGTTTGTATTATGAACGCCTTCCCATCCACAATGGATGAAACACGTTTATGGCTAGAGGAAATGGACTTATTATTAGCACGAAGGGCACAGTTTACCTTAGTATATCCGCCAACAGCACCAAAAGATAAACCATCAGCAGAGGATATCGAAAGCATGAAATATGTACGTCGTTGGCTAAAGCATGCTAAAGAACCTATGGAACAACATTGTCGTGCGATGGTAGTGACATTGCAGCCCGATGGGAGTGATAAAGAAGAAAAAGAACGCCTAGCGCCGATGCTATCTGCATTGTATGGCCCAGAGGTGTTATTGGCGAAGGATATTTATACAGCGAAAATACAAGCTCAAGCTCTTTTAGCTTGATGGAAAGGTTAAGCGCTTATTTTTCGAATATAGCTAGCGATGATATCAACAGAAAGTACAATTTGTTGGTTGATAAATTCATCGCTGGGTTTGAAGTTTTCAACACAAAATGTCGTGATGAATACATCCGCTTTGATCATTTCCAAAAATCGTGATGAAATAGGTAATAATGTTTTTTCATCGACAGTCACTTCAGGTAATTCAAGGAGTTTTTGGGTCAGTAAACGGTAGCTTTTTACAGGGCCTTGTTCGAAAAATGCTTGGCTGATTTCAGGAAAACGGTTGTACTCTCCAAGGATCAATCGGTATAAGCTAATGGATTGTGGTTTAAGTACACTGATCAAGAACTGTGAGCCATAAAAAGCCAGTACAGATTCAATGGTAGTAAAATGTGGTACTTTTTCGTTTGGTTCTGAGAAAATTTCATCAATCATATCAGCAATAACTGCAGCAAATAATCCTTCTTTATCCCCAAAGTTTTTATAGAGTGTAGAGCGAGATCCGCCAGCACGTTCAATCACCATGTCCAAAGTTGCTCCCTCAAAACCATATTGTAGGAATACCTCAGCTGCCGCTGTAATAATCGCTTGATGGCGGCGTCTGCCTTTTGGTGTTTTGGCTGCAAGGGCGTTATTCATGAATGATTGATCCTATCATTTTGTTTGAATAATGAAATAAAGTAGCAATTTTGCCAAAAAAGTTTAAACCATAGGCTCTGAATCACAGATTTACCTGAAAGAGATCATGATTTAAGCTGATAGTTGGCTTTATGATATTTGTAAAGACTAACATGTTTAAGTGAATTTCTGAATGCTTGTCATAATCTTGGGGGCGCAATGGCGGGATGTATGTTAAATGGGCACAGTTTAACAGAGGGAGATTCTGTTGAAATGCAACGGGAAATCACTCGGCTATGCATCGAATGCGGCTTATTATTGTTGCAACATGGTGCTGAGAGCATGTTAGTGGAACAATTGACAACGCGATTAGGCATTGCACTTGGTGCTAGTCAAGTGGACAGTGCTATTTCGTCTAACTCTTTAGTTTTAACGACAATTATTGATGGCCGCTGTTTAACCTCAACACGACGAATTATTGACCGTGGTATTAATATGCATGTGGTGACAGAAGTACAACATGCCGTAATATTAGTTGAACATCATTTATTAGACAGAAAACAGTTACAAAAGAAACTGTCTTCTATAAAACCATTACGTTACCCACGTTGGTTGATGGTGCTAATGGTTGCGTTGTCCTGTGCATGCTTTAGTAAACTCAATGGCGGTGGTTGGGAAAGTGCTTTAATTACATTCTTAGCCAGTGGTTGTGCAATGTATATTAGGCAGGTTTTAACCTCTCACCAAATGAACCCGTTGATCAATTTTTGCATTACTGCCTTTGTTGCTACCTCAGTTTCAGGGCTATTACTCAAAATTCCTTATCTGACGGTGACAGAAACCATTTCGATGGCAGCGAGTGTCTTGTTGCTTGTACCAGGCTTCCCGTTGATTAATGCGGTTGCAGACATGTTTAAAGGGCATGTGAATACAGGTTTAGCACGCTGGACAATGGCAAGTTTACTCACACTCGCAACCTGTATTGGTGTGGTACTAGCCATGACTATCTGGAATTTAAAAGAATGGGCATAGAATTTCTATTAGTGTTAATCGAAAAAATGGTGTTGGCCGCTATTCCTGCCGTTGGCTTTGCCATGGTGTTTAATGTCCCTGTGCGGGCACTTAAATACTGTGCTTTGCTCGGTGCGATTGGCTATGGGTTTAGAATGATATTGATGGCGCTAGGGCTACAAATTGAATGGGCCAGTTTTCTCGCCGCGATTTTAATTGGCATCATTGGTATCCAATGGTCCCGCTGGTGGTTAGCCCATCCAAAAGTATTTACGGTTGCTGCGGTGATCCCTATGTTTCCTGGTATTAGTGCCTATGTGGCGATGATCTCTGTGGTGAAGCTTTCCCAATTTGGTTATAGCCCTGAGTTAATTGAGGTTTTAGTGACAAACTTCTTAAAAGCTTCTTTTATTGTGGGGGCATTATCCATCGGCATTTCATTGCCTGGGCTGTGGCTATACCGTAAACGCCCAAGTGTGTGATATTCAATAAAGCTAAGGGATGTTTTTGCTCTGAAGCAGGCTATCGCTTGGCGTTATTAATGATAAAAAACACCGATAATAACTAACATGAACTATTAAATTTGCAGAAAATCCGAAGGTGTAATTATTCAATAAAAATAGGCAATCGCTGATACCATAAATGTTTTTATTTGATTAGAATGTACGATATTTTCTATATGCATTAGAGTGTTAGAAATAACACTAACGTATTTATATTAATTTTTCGCTTATATTCTGATTAGTGGTGTTATTTTGAAACAATCCAGTTTTTTGTCTTTCTTCCGTTTTATTCTGTCTTTCTTTCTATTTTTACCATTTTCCTTTTCTTTTGCAGCACCTAGCTCATTCACCCAAGCGAAAGTGCTCAGCAAAACTCAAGTCTATTCCGATCAAAGTCAACAAGGGGAAGGAACGATTTACTGTGGCTGTCAGTGGGAGTGGGTAGGCAAAAGTGGTGGGCAAGTGGATTTAATCTCTTGTGGCTATCAGGTACGCAAACAGCAAAGCCGTGCCGAACGTATAGAGTGGGAACATATTGTGCCTGCATGGGTATTCGGTCATCAGCGCCAATGTTGGCAGAATGGTGGGCGGAAAAATTGTGTTTCGACAGACCCTGTTTTTGCTCGTATGGAAGCTGATTTGCATAACCTGGCGCCTTCCATTGGTGAGGTAAATGGAGATAGAAGCAATTTTAGTTTCGGTCAATTATCCCCAAATACCCCGTATCCATATGGAATGTGTCGTAGCCGTGTCGATTTTAAACAAAAAGTCTTTGAGCCCCGCGATGAGGTGAAAGGGCAGGTTGCTCGTGTCTATTTTTATATGCATGACCGTTATAATTTATCCATGTCACGTCAGCAACAGCAACTCTTGATGGCATGGGATAAAAAATTCCCACCAAACCTGTGGGAACGTACCCGTGATGAACGTATTGCTAAAGTAATGGGGCACCATAATCCATTTGTGACAGGGCAAAAACAGTGGAGCTTAAACCATAAAAATGGGGGGGAAGGTGTGAAGATTTTTCCATCTTCAACTGTAATATTGCCTAAACAGTCTGAAAAACAAACTAACTTAGCAATTTCAGCTGAAATTAAAGGTAATAAAAATTCCAAAAAGTATCATTTCTCCCATTGTTCTGGTTTTAAGACATTATCAGATAAAAATGCAATCATGTTTTCTAACGAAAATGCGGCCCAAGAAGCGGGTTATCACCTGGCTGGTAACTGCAAGCCACGTTAATGGTCATTTAAACGCCAATAACGAATTGATTATTGGCGTTTTTTTTAGTGAAAGTTTGATGTGACAAATAAAACACAAAAATGTGTTAAAAAAATGTTGCCTTCTGAAAAAAATTAGCGCTATATTTAGGGAAAGTAAAAACTGCAATAAAAACAGCGCCTCATTGAGTCACAAAAAATATTGCAGTTTGTCATATTAGTGTCATACAGATTCATTAGTTTAACGGTATCGCTGTCACAGGAGAAACTAATGGGAAGTCAGTATTTATTAATACGAACACAAGACCGGTTAGCCTCCATCATGAAATTGTCATGGTGAGATGACTAACCGGTTTTTTTATGGCCCGTTAAAAAGAAAGAGGATTGAACCACATTACACCGTTTTATCGTTAACTAAGAGCTTGAAGGGAGCTCCTCTCTGTTCTGAATAGTTAGTCATCTGAAATTGACATCACTGATACCTGGAAGGGTTAATACTATGAGTAGACAGAAAGCTGCAACAAAAGCACGTCGTGAAATGAAACGCTCATCACGTAAAGAACGTTCTGGTCGGTTTGACATGAATAACGTTGCGTCCTTCGCTGAACTGACAGGCATTGAGCCTATTGGTATGGCAAAGGAACGTCGTGATGGCTCACCAATCCTGCCACGAAATGAAGCTCAGAAGCTCTATATTAATTCGATTAAACACAAACAGTTAATTTTTGCCAATGGCGAAGCAGGCTGTGGTAAAACCTTCATCAGTACCGCGCTGGCCGCAGATGCCTTATTTAATAAAGATATCAGCAAGATCATTGTGACAAGGCCTGTTCTTCAGGCGGAAGAAGACCTTGGTTTTTTACCTGGGGATATGTCTGAGAAATTTGCCCCCTATTTTCGCCCTGTATACGATGTTCTAGCCAAAAGGTTAGGGAGTTCATTTCTACAATATTGCTTGCGTCCTGAAATTGCGAAAGTTGAAATCGCGCCATTTGCGTATATGCGTGGTCGAACTTTTGAAAATGCCATTGTGATTTTAGATGAGGCGCAAAATGTCACTGTCACCCAAATGAAGATGTTTTTAACGCGTTTGGGGGAAAACGTCACGGTTATTGTTAACGGGGATGTGACTCAGTGCGACTTACCTGATGGGGTGCAGTCTGGTCTTGCGGATGCGTTACAACGTTTCAGCAGTGATGAAATGGTCTCGATGGTGAACTTTACCATTGATGATTGTGTGAGATCTCAATTGTGCCATAAAGCGCTATTAGCCTATAACGACTAATTCATTTGCCTTAAGAGTGATGAAAATATGCCCCATAAGTGATTACTGGGGCATATTTTTTATTAGTCACTGATGATTAATGGTACAGCATTTCGTGGACGATTTGCTCATCGGTTAATGAATAAGGGTAATAGGTTGGCCAATTGTCTAATTGTCCCAGGAGTTTTTCTTGTGATTCATTCCCCATATATAAGTGGAAATGGCCTGACGTTTGCGGCTCGATAATATGGTCGCTAAATTGAATGTATTTTGGCGCTTTGGATTTAGCATCTTGGCACTCAAACAGGTAGCGAACGCCTTTTTTGCCCGAAGTATAATGTAAAATTTTATAGCCTGAATACGCATATTGACAGCTATTGACGACACCGTTTTGGGTAAATTCAATCACATTATTTTCGATGCCAATACTGTCAACATCTGTGGCGTAGCCTTTTTTATAGTAAGCGCGGTATTCTTCAACGGTTTTATCTTTATTTTTCTGTGCGTTGCTTTCTAAAACAGCATCTAACTTACCATTTAATAATAATGGATTTACTGACTCCCATACGCCTTGCCAATCGCTTAACGAGCGGTCTTTGACATCTGAATCTTCAAAGATGCCTTTTGAGGCTTGAAGGGCTTTTTCCGATTGCGGATGTGCATGGCTATGTGAACCGTGTGCGATAGCAGAAAAACTGCTAATGGCAAAAACTGCGCTAAGCGCTGTATTTAATAATGTGTGTTTATGCACTGTCATTTCCTATTTTGATAATGTTCAAATTTATTATGTTATAACATAACATTTACCGCAATAAAAAAATGCGCAAGATAGCGTGATACGATGCAAGTAAACTCAAAAAAGTGGGCAGGAAACAGGTAGGGAAACGCTTATCAGCGATAATGCAACTGATAAGCGTTGAGGGTAATTTAAAACTTAATTAATCGTCAGGGTTATCCATTACAGCATGGCGTTCATGGTGATAACCTTCTTCATCATAGCCGTGGCGCCAGTATGGAATAGCATAGATATCATCACGGCCAAACCCTTTTTCACGACGAATAAAACGGCGTAAATCACGAATTATTTGGTCTTCACCCGCGATCCAAAATGCACAATCTGTGGCAGGAATATCCCACGATTTAAATGTGCTAATTAATTCAGCAGTTTTGCTGATATCTCCACAAATCCAAATGATTTCAACTTGAGCAGGTTTTTTAAGTGGGCGTACATCCGCTGGGTTATCCATGCGTAGTACCACCTTTCCTTGGGCATCTGCTGGCATTTTTTCTAATAATGCGGCAATGGCAGGCAGTGAACTGGAGTCCCCCGCCATAAAATAGTGTTTTCGACTTGGTAGTAGTGGGTCTGGACCACCAGGATTGGTGATCCCCATCCAATGACCAGGTTTGGCATCGCGGGCAAATAAATAGGCAGGCCCTGTCGCACCGTCATGCATGGCAAATTCAATATCGATTTCACTGACATCAGGGCGAATCGCTCTAACGGTATAGGTGCGCACAAATGGGCGAGGTTTATCTTCAGGCCAGCTACGGCCTTCTTTACTAAGGATAGGCAGAGCGGGTTGGCTGGTTAAGTCAGGGGCTAAAAAGATTTTTAAGTGCCCACCTTCGCTATTGGTTGGGTAGTCTGCAAGCTTTTCACCCGTAAAAGTGATGCTGCGAATGGAGGGGCTGACATCAGTAATGGATTTAACTTGAATAAGCTGCGGTGGCGCCGGGCGATAGATATTTTTTTCAACGGATTGTTCAGTAGCCACGGACATTCTCCTTCATTAATGATAATTTTATTATTTGGTAACTATTATCATTATCATATCACGTATATTAATTATATAACTATCTATATTCACCCCATTTGTTTCACATAAAACAATAAAAAGTGCCTTAGGTATTAACATAAGGCACTTAAGTTATCTACTTCACTTTCATCCCTGCGGCGGTCATCATCAATTTAAACACGGAAGAGAAAGCAAACAGTGCTAATACACTTCCTAGCCAAATTAGTGCCATCCAACCGAGTTTTTTCCACCAAGGGGAGGTTACGGCGGTATCAATGGTAGCCTTGGTCTGGGGTAATTTTTCCTCTGAAGACATAGTAACTCCAATAGGTATAAACCAAAATAACAGGAATAATGAATAACGCGCCCACTAACATAAAGCCTAAACTTTCAGAGGGGCCCGCGGCGTCACGGAAGCTAATTGCTGGTGGGATTAATGTTGGCCAGATACTGATCCCCAGACCTGTAAAGCCGAGGAATATCAACATCAAGGCAGATAAGAATGGAACGCTATCATGCTGCTGGCGCTTTGCACTTTTTAAGATTAGCCATGTACAACCCAGAACCAGTAATGGAACAGGCAAGAAGAAGAACAGATTGGGCAGTGTGAACCAGCGATCAAAAATGGCTTGATTAAGCATCGGTGTCCATAAGCTGATAACCGCTATCACTGCAACCATTAATAAGGTCAATGGGCGCAGAATACGGTACATGGTACGGCGTAGATGCCCTTCGGTTTTCATGATTAGCCAGCCACAAGCTAGTAAAGCATAAGCAACAACTAAGCCAAAACCACAAAACAGTGGGAAGGGGGCAAACCAATCAAAGTAGCCGCCCATAAAGGTACGGTTTTCCACGTGGAAGCCTTGGATAAAAGCACCCACGACGACGCCTTGAACAAATGTCGCGAAAATAGAGCCCCAAATGAACGCGTGATCCCAATGGCGACGGTGAGATTCATCCGCTCTAAAGCGAAATTCAAATGCCACACCACGGAAAATCAAGGCTAACAGCATAAAAGTTAGCGGTATGGATAACGCATCTAACACAATGGCGTAGGCAAGCGGGAATGCACCAAATAAAGCAGCACCGCCGAGCACAAGCCACGTCTCGTTACCATCCCAAACGGGGGCAACGCTGTTCATCATTAAGTCACGGTCTTGGCTATCTTTTAGGGCGGGATAGAGAATACCGATACCCAAATCGAAGCCATCCATCACGATATACATCAACATACTAAATACGATGATGACAAACCAAATGAGAGGTAAATCAATGCCCATGAGCTGCGTCCTCCGCGATACCTTTACGAATTAATTTCATCATGTACATGTAGCCGATACCGAATACGCCACCATAAACCACAAAGAAGGCGATTAAACTGATGCTCATGTGCATTTCACCGTGGGCACTGACGGCATCTGAGGTGCGCTGCAAACCGTACACCACCCAAGGTTGGCGACCAATTTCCGTCGTAAACCAGCCCGCTAAGATAGCAATCAAGCCAGAGGGTGCCATGACGAACATAAATCGCAGGAATGTTTTGGACTCATACAGGTTTTTACGATAACGAAGCCATAAGCCCCAAACCCCTGCGGCTATCATTAATAAGCCTAAACCGACCATTACACGGAACGACCAAAACACCATGAATACATTTGGTCGGTCTTCTGGTGCGTATTCTTTTAATGCAGGCACTTGTTTATCAATGCTGTGAGTTAAAATTAGGCTCGCAAGGTACGGAATTTCGATGGCATATTCGGTTTTTTCTTTCTCTTGGTTTGGAATACCAAACAAAATAAGCGGTGTGGCTTCACCAGGTTTATTTTCCCAGTGGCCTTCCATTGCAGCAACTTTAACAGGTTGATGTTTCAGTGTATTTAAGCCGTGCGCATCACCAATTAACGCTTGGACAGGTGCTAAAACTAAAATCAACCACAACGACATGGAGAACATCTTCTTCATTGCGCTGGATTTATTGCCTTTGAGTAAATGCCATGCCGCAGATGCACCAATAAAGAATGCCGCAGCAAGGAATGCAGCCGTCGTCATGTGCAATAAACGATATGGGAAAGAAGGGTTGAAGATCACCGCTAACCAATCAACGGGGACGATACGGCCATCGATGATTTCGAAACCTTGTGGTGTTTGCATAAAACTGTTAGATGCCAAAATCCAGAATGTGGAAATAATGGTACCTAGCGCGACCATGCAGGTAGCAAAAAAGTGCAGTTTTTCACCGACACGGTTCATGCCAAACAACATGACACCGAGGAAACCCGCTTCAAGAAAGAAGGCGGTTAACACTTCATATGTGAGTAACGGGCCTGTGATCCCACCTGCAAAGTCTGAAAAGAAACTCCAGTTAGTACCGAATTGGTATGCCATCACCAATCCTGATACCACGCCCATTCCGAAGTTAACCGCAAAAACTTTTGTCCAAAAATGGAACAGTTTTATATAGTCTTCGTCACGTGTTTTTAGCCATAAGCCTTGTAGCACCGCAAGAAAGCTTGCGAGCCCAATAGTAATGGCCGGAAAAATAATATGGAACGAGACCGTAAACGCAAATTGTATACGGGCAAGCTCCAGCGCAGTTAGTCCAAACATATTGACCCCTGAGTGGATATGTTAATGGCACGCTGCATTTAAAGCCTTGGTGATCACAATCGAGGTGCTTATCCCTAGCAAAATAAATTGCTCACACCGGAATGCTAAGTATCGCAATCCGACTAAAAATGTTTTGTGCTTATAGTTAAAAAAGTCAGGTGAATGTGTGGATAAGTAGAACATGAGACGATAAACTATAATAGTAACAATTATCGGGATATTAACTATAACAGTTGAGGCGGCTATGACGAGATATGAACAGTTAGCAGCGCAAATTCGTCAACAAATTGAAGACAATATTTGGCAAGTTGGTGACAGATTACCTTCACTGAGGGAAAGTGTTAAGCAATCAGGTCTCAGTTTAATGACCGTGGTGCAAGCATATCAATTACTTGAAAGCCAAGGTTGGATCGCCGCACGTCCACAATCTGGATACTATGTGGCCAACCGAAATAACGCCTTTGCAGCGGCAAAAGGGGGAAAAGGGCTCCACTTAAATGAGAATGTAGAAATTAACGCTTCAATATTTGGGGTATTACAAGCTTGTAAGGATCCCGATATTATCCCATTTGGCTCTGCTTTTCCAGAACCTGCGTTATTGGATGACCCTAAACTTGCTAAATCATTGGCATCCGTCGCGAGGCGTTTATCCAAATTTAATACACCCGCTAACTTACCGCCAGGAAATGAGCAATTACGTCGTAATATTGCCCAGCGTTATGCGACACAAGGTATCCATGTCGCTCCAGATGAAATTGTGATTACTGCAGGTGCGATGGAATCGCTGGTGTTAAGTTTGCAGTCAGTGACCCAACCTGGAGATTGGGTCGTTATTGAATCTCCCGCATTTTATGGGTCATTGCAGGCGATTGAACGGTTAAAACTCAAAGCGATCGCGATTAAAACTGACCCTTTATTTGGTATCGATCTTGATGCATTAGAGGACATTGCCGACAAATACCCGATTAAAGCTTGTTGGTTGATGACGCATTATCAAAACCCATTGGGTGGCACAATGCCGCAAGCCAATAAAAAGCGGTTGGTGGATATTTTAAATAAACACCAAATTGCATTAATTGAAGATGATGTTTATGGTGAATTGTATTTTGGCAACAAACAACCCATTCCTGCCAAAGCGTTAGATACTAAAGGGCACTTTTTCCACTGTTCATCATTTTCCAAATGTTTGGCTCCTGGGTATCGTGTGGGGTGGGTGGCTGCGGGGCATCATGCAACCAAAATCCAGCATTTGCAGATGATGAGTACGGTGTCAGCAAGTGTTCCCACACAGCTCGCTATTGCTGAGTACCTCTCTTTAGGGGGGTACGACAGTCACTTACGTAAATTGCGAGTCACCATGGAACAACGACAGCATCAGATGCTAGGGGCAATAGCGAAGTATATGCCGTCCTCGGTAAAAGTGAATATGCCTAAAGGTGGTTACTTTTTATGGTTAGAATTTGAGCCGCCGTTTAATGCAATTCGCTTATATCAATTAGCATTAAAAGAAGGTATCAGCATTGCACCTGGCAGTATGTTTTCGACCAGTGATCAGTTTAACCATGCATTTCGCTTAAATGCCTCTTTTACATGGACTGAGCGTATTGAAGAGGCGATGAAAACATTAGGTCGATTATGTCACCAATTAATTAAAGAGAAGCGCGATTAGTCACATTATCGTTGTAAATTCATTGCCTTGAAAGATTAACTTTGCGACTCTAAGTACACATCTAAAACAGTGAATGACAACGTTTTGGGAGGTAATGTGAAAATTAAATGTTTTGATATCACTGATTTGCCACATCTCAAATGGAATGATGGAGGAGGGGCCAGCCAAGAAGTTTTTTGCTGGCCCGTGGCTTCAGATTATTCATTACGTGCAAGCATCGCGACGATTAATCAAGATAGCTACCTTAAACGCTACGCTGAAGGTGAAAGGTTAGTTATTTTGCTCAATAACCAAGAAATAACATTAACCGATAATAAAAATTTTACGCAGCGGTTGAGCCAGGTTGGTGAGCATGCTCAATTTTCAGCTCAGCAATATGCGGCGATCAATGTGAGCCAGCCGAATACACAGCTATTGAATTTTATTTTCCGCGCGGATCGCTGGGTGGTAAAAAGCGCTTTAGTGACTGAGACGTGTAAACTGCCGAACAATCAAGCTGGTCTAGTTTTTGTACGACGTGGCGAATGGGCTGTGTCTGGCGGGAGCTGTAACCGAATGGTGGTTGGTCAAGGCGGTTGGTGGTTGCCGGATATCGGCGAGGGTGAAGTGACCCCCCTTAATGCCAATAGCCAGCTGATTTATATTGAACTATTACCACGTTAACTTGCCGCTAATCCTATAGCTGCAAAGGTTAACAAGCCACCTGCAACGCCTTCTGTAATGCGGCGTTTATTGTCGTTATAACCTTGTTTTTTATGCATGGAAGCAAACAACATCCCAATAACGCCATAAATCACCACAC
Source organism: Providencia sp. SP181 (assembly GCF_050446505.1). Lineage (NCBI taxonomy): Bacteria > Pseudomonadati > Pseudomonadota > Gammaproteobacteria > Enterobacterales > Morganellaceae > Providencia > Providencia sp. SP181. Next base: position 329,076 of record NZ_JBBPXM010000001.1, on the reverse strand, counting down.
AAGACACAATAAAAGTGGCAGAAAGGATTAGCGATTGAATCGCAACACTTTCGCTCAACTGAATAAAATTAGGTAAGATTGCAAAATACACCAGTAAGCCTTTAGGGTTTAAAAAACTGGTTAAAAATGCCTTACCAATCACCGCTTTATTCGATACTTTTTGTATTTTGACTTCATTGGCTTTCATTGCAGACATGATCATCCGAGCAGCGAGGTATGCTACATAGGCAACACCAACCCATTTTATTGTATGAAACACCATTGGTGAGGTTGCAACAATTGCAGCAAGGCCAAGTGCCGCCAGTATCGCATGGGTTACATAACCTAAAATAATCCCTAAATTAGCCTTCCAAGCGGCACTTGGCCCACCTGAAAGCCCCTGTGCTGAAATAAATAAAATATCAGGGCCTGGTGTGCAAATCAGTGGGATCACTGTAGCACTGAATAATGCTAATGTGTGTAACTCCATAGAATGACCTCTTTGATTTTATTGTTGATGAGGCAACTGGCCAGCTGCGTAAAAATTATAACGACAATGCAGTAGTATAGGGTTGTTTTATTGCTTGAAAATAATAATAAATTAGCATTGAATATCAATAAATATTAATAAGTGAGCTTTAGGTTTCAATAAAAATGAATATGATAAAACTCGATGCCATTGATAGACGTATTTTACAGGTGCTACAGCGTGATGGAAAAATACAGAATGTTGAGCTGGCTAAAGAGGTTGGGCTTTCCCCGTCTCCTTGTTTGCGTCGTGTAAAATTGCTCGAAGAGGCGGGAGTGATAAAACGTTATGTGGCGGTACTTGATGGCGCTAAAATAGGCGCGGGGTTGTCGTTATTTGCGCGCATTTGGTTTAAAACACAGGATGCTAAGACCATTAATCAGTTTGTTGAGGATATTAAACAGATGCCTGAAGTGGTGGAATGCCATCTGATGGCGGGTGAGTGTGATGCATTAATCCGCATTGTCACTCAAGACCTTGCTTCATATCGCCGTTTTCATGCGGATCATTTAACACAAATAAACAGTATCCAAAGTATTAAGACCGAAGTCCCCATGGAAACGGTTAAGGTCACATATGCGTTGCCACTTTAGCTATTACGGTTGGATAAATTTGGCGGGAACATGTTCAGTTAACCAAACGTGGTTATCTGATAAGTAAAATAGATAACCTGATTCCACCATTTTTTGGGCTTCAATTACCAAAACGATGGGCTTGCCGTGCCGTGCTCCTACATTGGTTGCCGTCTCTGTGTTGTCCGACAAATGCACATGATGACGATTACCCGCTAATAACCCTTGTTGTCTAATTGAATCGACAAAACGTATTGCGGTTCCATGATAAAGAAACTCTGGGGGTGTTTGCGAAAGGTGATTGAGATTAACTTGTTGAGTTGAATGGCCTTGCGCGGCGCGGATCATGGTATGTTCAGTATTGAAGGTGAACCTTTTTTTATTATTATTTTCAACTATATACTCTAATATTTCACGGGTGAGCTTTTTCCCGTGGCGGTTGGCTTGTAATAATAAATCATCAACACTAACCCAACCATCTTGATCGAGAGTGAGTGCAATGGCTTCAGGTTTGTGGCGTAAAACGTAGCTTAAAAATTTACTAAATTGAATTGTTTTGTCTTGCATATACTGCCTGTTAATAATATTTATTTCCTTTAAGTTTAATTTAATTAATGACTAAGCGTGATTAATCGATGAAATCATAACGAAACCATACAATAAAAACGATGTAAATAATCCTAAAGTATTTTTTATGTTGAAAAATAATTCATGGTGAAAATTATTTTTTCTAATCAATTAAAGACCTGTATCTGATTATTGAGATAACGGTGGCTCAAATTAATTAAAAATATTTTCGATTAAATTTAAGCGTAGGATTAAAAATAAAATAGGTGGCATTAATGAGAGTGATTATCTATTAGTTTGAAATTTAATGTTACATTTTGAAAAGGAATCATTCATTTTAAATATTAGACTAAATATTATTTTTCTTGATGTTTTTAACACTATTTTTATTTGATGTATAAATTGTTATATAACCATTCGTAATGGGATTATGTGATGGTTTGTTGTAATGCTTTGAGTATATAAGATTTTTTATAATTGATAACTGAGGGGAAGTACACTGAAATAGAAATTTTTGTTGATCCTGCGCAATTTCATTTTGCTTTAATTATTTATACTGGGTTTATTAATATAGCAAATGATAGATAATTTTAATTTGTAGTTAAAATAAAACTAATCTCACCAAAGATTCAGTGCATACATCTGTTGTTCAGCTATCAATATCAGTCAAATAATTAGGCGATCACTGCCTACTATATTTTATCACAACATAGCTAATAAAACGGTATCCCTTATTAAAGGTAATTTAATGATCTATCCGATAACAGATAGCACTCTGTCCACACTCAAAAATGATAAATTTTCACGCTATGCTATGCGCTATTTAGTGATTGAGAAAAAGACGCAATCTGCTATTTCAGCGTATGGTTTAGATTTTGAAATTCCTTTTTCACAGCAAACTGAAATTCAACAACTGAAAAATGAGCTGAAAACATTAGGGGCAATCTTTGCGAATAATGGCAAAAGTATTCATTGCGGGTGGCTTTCTAGCGCTTGTGTACAGTGCCGAACGGGGGAAGGGAGCCACACGACATTTTTGTCGTTAAAATGTCACCGTGATTGCTATTTCTGCTTTAATCCTAATCAAGAAAATTATGAAGGTTTTCAACGGGAGATGCGCGATGCAATAGGCGAGGTAGACGCTATTGCAGAGCAAAACTATCCATTATCCCACATCGCACTAACGGGCGGGGAACCGCTGTTATTTCGTGAAGAAAGCATTCAATTCTTTCAACGTGTACAGCAAAAGTTACCGCAAGTTCATACCCGTTTATATACCGCAGGTGACCCGCTAGACCGCACTACGGCCCTTTCATTAGCGAAGGCAGGCCTGCAAGAGGTGCGTTTTAGCATCAAAATTGATGATTCAAAAGAACGCATTGAAAAAGTTTTACGCCGTATCGCCTTAGCCCGCGAAATTTTCCCTACAGTGATGGTGGAAATGCCCGTGATCCCCAATACTGAAGAGCAAATGTATCAGCTGCTGATACAGTTAGATGATATTGGAATTGATGGTATCAATTTATTAGAGTTCTGCTTTCCCCTGACTAATAGCCATGAATACAAATCCCGCAATTTTAACCTAAAAAACCCACCCTATGAGGTGTATTACAACTATTGGTATGCAGGAGGGCTTGCGGTTGCTGATAGCGAGCTAGCTTGCTTACGTGTACTAAAATTTGCGCTAGAAAAGCGTTTATCTCTCGGCGTGCATTATTGCTCTTTAGAGAATAAACATACGGGGCAGGTGTACCAAAATAACGCATTTTTTCAGCATGATGAGCAGGTGATGGGCCCATATTATTTTTTCTCTACAAAGGATTATTTTTTCAAAAGTGCCAAGGTGTTTGGCGATGACTGCGAGAAAGCGGCTCATTATTTAAAACAAGCCAATGTGCCTTTTCAACATGAATTGCTTCACGGTTTTTTGCAATTCAACCCTGAATCGATTCTGTATCTACAGACGCTAGCAAATCTCCCTATCGCACTCACTTCTCATATTGTTGAGCCAGATGAAAATGGCGATCCATTGATTAAAGAAGTGCGTATTGAATTAACCACACCCACTGAATTTTTATTGACCGACATACAGGGAGGTTCCTGTGAAAAATGAAAACCCCATTTTAGATTTTTTGTATGGGAGGCAGTTTGCTTATGACGTATTGCGTCGCTTACTCATGGAAGAGCCAACGCCTGAATTACTGCAATATTTGTGTGAAGGGGGATTGGCGCTATTCCCTTGTGAAGACCATTTGCCAGTGATGGCTGATGCGGTTAGTGCAATGGAAATAGACTTACAAGCACGCAGCTTACAAGCGGGTACAGATGGCTTTGAGGATTTACATTGGGACTTCACACGCTTATTTATTGGGCCAGATGCGCCTGCAGCAGCACCATGGGAGTCCACTTATGTCTCACGAGACAAACTGTTATTCCAAGAAAACACCCTTGCAGTGAAATCCTTCTATCAAAAATATGGATTTGAATTAGGACAGAAAGAATTCGAAGCTGCGGATCATATTGGCTATGAGCTGGATTTTATGTGGAACCTCAGCCAGAAAATTGTTGAGCTTACCGATTTAGAACCTGAGCTCACTGACGAATCAAAAGCGTTATTGCAGGTATCGTCTTTATTCTTAAGTGACCACCTATTGGCGTTTATTACTCCATTTTGCCGTGACCTGCATAACCATGCGAACACCCCATTTTACCGCCAATTGAGTGCACTGTTAGAACCCTTTTTGCGAAATGATCAAAATAAAATCAATGAATTAGTCAATTTATAATAATAAAACGAAAGGAAGAGGTAAGAGCAATGTCAGAAAGACAGAAAATAGCCTTAAGTCGTCGTTCATTTCTAGCATGGACTTCGGCAGCATCGGTAATGGCCACATTACCGTTGAGTAAACGGCTTTACGCATCCACACCAGAAGAAGAAAAAGCGATTGTACAAGCGACGGATACTATCACCAAAGGAAAATGGAAGCCCGTTGCGTGCTGGCATAACTGTGGCGGGCGTTGTGTGAATAAAGCGCTGGTGGTAGATGGTGTGGTAGTGAGGCAAAAAACGGATGATGTGGTTGCTGACTCCCCCGATTTTCCACAGCAACGAGGCTGTTTGCGTGGGCGTTCTCAGCGTAAGCAGGTTTTTGGTGCTGATCGCTTAAAATACCCAATGAAACGTAAAGGCTGGGCACCAGGTGGCGGTGATAAAAGCTTGCGTGGACGTGACCAATGGGTGCGTATCAGTTGGGATGAAGCCCTTGATATTGTCGCCTCAGAATCGAAACGTATTAAAGAAAAATATGGCAAGGAATCGATTTGGATCACGGGTGGAAACGGTGTTGATATCCAAAATGTGTACGCCAAAGCAGGTGGTTTTGTTGGGGATTGGGGAACTACCTCATGGGGCGCTTGGTTTGAAACGCCTGCTCACCTCGGTTTATTGGAAGGCTTTTATACTTTTGGTACCAATGACCGCTTTGATATGCGCAACTCGCAGCTCATTGTTATGTGGGGGGCGAATCCTGCATGGAGTAGCCCTGGAAGCCCAACCTATAACTATTATCAAGCTAAAAAAGCAGGTGCACGTTTTATCAGCATCGACCCAAGCTATACCACGACGGCTGAACTAATGGATGCGGATTGGTATCCCATCAACCCTGGCACCGACCATGCACTTGCATTGGGTATCATGTATGCACTGTTAGAAATGGATAGTCCAGAAAACCCATTAATTGATTGGGAATTTTTACGCCGTTGTACTGTGGGCTTTGATGAAAAAAACATGCCCTCAGGTGCAGATCCAAAAGGTAATTTTAAAGATTATTTATTAGGCACTTATTCAGGTGAACCAAAAACCCCTGAGTGGGCAGCAAATATTTGTGGGTTATCAGTGACAGATATTCGAACATTAGCCCGTGAAATCGGGGGTACAAACCGCGTTGCTTTACTGACGGGCTGGGCACCTGCACGTATCCATAATGGAGAGGGCTGGGTTCAAGCATTCTCAACATTGGGCTTTATGACGGGACATATGGGGCGCCCAGGGCGTATGACGGGGGTGAGTTGTCATTTTGCTGCGGGAAATAACGGCACACGCTTAGTGATGGCAGGCGCAAGTGGTTTACCATCCATCCCCAACCCTGTGAGTTTGAAAATCAACCATAATGAACTCAATCGTGCATTGCTGGAGAAAAAATTCCGCCAGCGCGGAGTGGGAGATGTGGATGCGAATATTCAAATGATCATTCACCCATTCAATGCGACATTGCAGACGCGTGCAAATATTACTCAAAGTATTGAAGCCTATCGAAAAGATGTCGAACTCGTGGTAACAGCAGCTTATGTGCCACATACCTGTGCAAAATACTCTGATATCGTCTTGCCTGTTACCACAGAATGGGAGCGCGAAGGGACGATTTTAAACCCAAGTAACCGTGAAGTTATTATTGCCGCCGTGAATGTGACCCCGCCACTTTATGAGGCAAAAAGTGATCAATGGATTGCCAAAGAACTGGGCAAACGCCTTGGGATCAATGTGGATGAAGTCTTCCCTGTTTCAGAAAAACAACAGTTTTTCAATAAACTTAATGGGGCAACCATTATCGGGGAAGATGGTCAGACTAAAGAGCCTCTGCTCACGATTACCCAAGCAGATATCGATGAATGGCAAGTCACAGGGAAACCACAGCAAGGTCGTTTAACGTTAAATGAGTTCCTAACTGTTGGTAAATATCAAGTGCAGCGCACGCAAGAAGATAATTACGGTTACATTGCTTACGAAGATTTTATTCGTGACCCGCAAGCGAATCCTCGCCCAACACCGAGTGGTAAGTTTGAAATTTATTGCCAAACATTGGTGGAAAAAGCCGATGAATGTGGTTGGACGAAATTACCGCCAATTCCTGAATATATTCCTTCAGCTAGCGGTTATGAGGCGAGTTTTAAAGACTTTGCCAAAAAAGAGAAAGGGGATTATCCATTCCAAATTTATAACCCACACTATTTACGTCGTTCACACAGTACGTTAGATAATGTGCCGTGGCTACGTGAGCAGTGGCCAAGTCCGATCTATATCAATGCCTCTGATGCTAAACGTTTAGGAATTAAGCATGGCGAAACGGTATTGGTTAGCAGCCCTCACGGAAAAATTGTCCGCCCAGCGCTAGTCACGCAAACCATGAAACCAGGGGTAGTTGCATTACCTCATGGTAGCTGGACGGATGTGGATGAAAAAACAGGGATAGATATGGCTGGTGCAGATAATACGCTGACGATCCAAGTCCCAACAGGGTTAGGAACATCAGGGTGGAATACCATGTTATGTAACATCGAAAAATGGGATGGTGACCAGTTAGTCCCTGATGTTGCAATTCCACAGCGTATTATTTTTTAAGGGGCAATGAATAATGGATAAACAAGTCGGATTTTATATCAATGTTGCCACCTGTATTGGTTGTAAAACCTGTGTTGTGGCATGTAAAGATAAAAATGACCTTGAGGTTGGGCGTAATTTTCGCCGTGTGTACGATATCGAAGTGGGTGAATATCCCCGCCCACATCGTTGGCATTTATCTATTGCGTGTAATCATTGTGATGACCCGCAATGTGTTAGCCACTGTCCAACAACGGCTATGCACAAACGTGAAGAAGATGGCGTTGTTTTGGTTGACCACGATAAATGTGTCGGTTGCCGTTATTGTACATGGGCTTGCCCGTATGAAGCCCCACAATTTGATGCCAGCATCGGCATGATGACTAAGTGTGATACCTGTATTGATTTACGCGAGCAGGGGGGGAACCCAATGTGTGTCGATTCTTGCCCAATGCGTGCAATAGAGTTTGGCTTGATAAGCGAACTGCGCAAAAAATACGGGACCAATGCGGATATTGATGGCCTGCCAAGTTCAAGCATCACCAAACCCAACCTTGTTGTTGGCACGAAAGGATAAGGAGAATTATCATGCATGAATTTCCATTGGTGATTTTCACCTTATTTATGCAAGCATCAGTAGGCTGCTTGGTTGTTTCGTTGCTGTGCTATTGTCGTATCCTTGAAGGAAATGAAAAAAAGCAACTTATTAAAAAGCCCGTAGTTGCGAGTTTTGTTTTAGGGTGCGTAGGGTTATTGGGCTCATTGTTTCATATGGGTAATCCATTACACATGTTTTACACCATGGTCCATGTTTCTAGTTCTTGGATGAGCCGTGAAGTATGGGCAACCGCGATTTACATGGCATTGTTATTTTTGAGCACAGCCTTGTTATTACTCAAAAATAAAGCGAATAGTGCATTATTAGTTCTCAGCGCTATCGCGGGCTTGGTGTATATGTATGCCATGTCGGCGCTGTACGCAAACACGCTCTTTAACTTGTGGGGTGGTTTATTTACTTACGCCAGTTTCTTTGGGGCAGTGTTATTGGTTGGCGGTGTGATTGCGGCTTCATTGCTAGTGGGTGGCCTGCGTTCTTTGGGTAAAGAGGATCAACTTAAGCGAGTGGTAAAAGCTTCATTAGGTGTGGGTGTAGTGGGGATATTATTGATGTTACTCGGTGCATTGTCATTACTGAGCAATATCGGTGAGCCAATTTATATGGGCATGACCCCGCGTGAATTGCCTGAAGGATTACTTAGCCTGAGTATTGCCCGTGTGGCGTTAATCGCAGTAGGCGTTCTGTTTGTTGGTCGTTTGTTGTGCCAAAAATCAAGCCAATCAACGAATGCAACATTAGTCATGTCATTTGCTGTGTTATGTATTTTTGCTAGTGAAGCTGTGGGGCGCGTCGTATTTTTCTCTCTCGGAGGTTAATTTTAACTCTTGAGTTATTTGAAATCCGAAGGTAACCCCTTCGGATGGAGGTTGTTGACAAAGCAGGATAAAAGTGTGGTTTTTCCTGCTTTGTGTTATCAGCCGAAAATCAATAAATTGATTTTCCTAATTTATTTTCAAAACCTATCCAACCTGCAGCCAAACCTAATTGGTTTGTCAGCAGTCTGAAATCCGAAGGTAACCCCTTCGGATTTTTATTTGTCTTTTTTTTAGCCTAAAAAAAGAATAATAACTAATAATTTAATTAGTTAGATGTTTTTGTTATAAAAAAAGAGTAAATATGGTTGATTATTACTAATGATTATAATTATCATTATTGATCTTAATCTTCTTTCTTAACTCGCCTTTTATGAACTTGAAAACTCGCAAACTACTTTTGCCATTGGCAATTTCTGCTTCATTGATTTCTCACTATGCTTTTGCGGCTGATAACGCTAAAAATGACCAAATCACCGTCACGGGTAACTGGCTCGAAAATACCGAAGACAGCGAAGTGGTATTTAACCATCCCGGTGCACGAACCGTTAAAACACAGCAACAAATTAAAGAAACGGGCAGTGAAACCATTGCGGATGCACTAAAAGGTATCCCTGGTGTTCAAGTGCGTGAAAGTAATGGAACTGGGGGAAGTGATGTTTCCTTAAACGTGGGGGTGCGCGGTTTAACCTCACGTTTATCGCCACGTTCAACGATTTTGCTTGATGGGATGCCGTTGGCGGCAGCACCTTATGGTCAGCCACAACTTTCCATGTCACCACTCTCGTTAGGCAGTATTGAATCCATCGATGTTATCCGTGGTGGGGCATCTGTACGTTATGGGCCACAAAACGTAGGTGGAGTGATTAACTTTGTGACCAAGCCAATTCCAAAGGAGTTTGGTGGCGGGGTAGCGGTACAAACCCAAGGGGCGAAAACAGGTGGGTTAAAGACCTTAGTGGATGCCTCATTAGGTGGCTCTAAAGCTGATGATTCAGCGGGTGCCATGATCCTATATTCGGGTTTACACGGGCAGGGTTATCGCAAAAGTAATGATAATACGGATATTGATGATTTTATGTTGAAAACCCGTTATGCCATCACGGATAACGACGAGCTATTAGCGAATTTTCACTATTATCACGCGATGTCTGGAATGCCAGGCGGGTTAACCCAAGCTCAATATAATGCAGACCCATTCCAATCAACGCGGCCTTATGACCGTTTTGAAGGGAATCGCCAAGATATGTCATTGAAATATAAACATGAAGAAGATGACAAGCAATTCGAATTAATGACGTGGTTTAGCAAAAGCTACCGTGGTAGCTATATTGAAAGTGACCATAAAGACAAAGCCAACGAGAGACGTTTGGTTTCTTACCCGCGTCACTATACCGCGTATGCCATTGAGCCAAGTTATTCACAATTGTTTCGTTTTAATAATATGTCCCATGAAGTGACTGTGGGCTACCGTTATTTAAATGAAACCGCTGATGAAAAAGCCTATCGCTCAAATTGGTACCAAGCTGGCACACAAAACACACGCCCAAGTACCAACGACTACTACCAACACACCTCGGGCGGAACGGAAGCGCATGCGATTTACCTTGATGACACCATTGATGTCGGCAACTGGACTATCATTCCGGGTATTCGCTACGAAAACATCAATATTCACTTAAACGACAGTTTTAAAAATCAAAATCGCAGTAAGCGTTACAGTGAGCCACTTCCTGCATTGGCGGTGATTTACCATATTGATGATGAGTGGAAATTATTTGCTAATGCCAGCACTTCATTTGGGAGTTTGCAGTACTTCCAATTGAATACAAAAGGGGTTGGCAATTCACCAGCTAACGGGTTAAGTGCAGAAAAAGCCCATAACTATGAAGTGGGCACGAAATACGACAATACAGCGCTCTCTTTAGAAGCGACTTTATTCTATATCGATTTCGACGACCAGCTTCTTTATGTCGAAAATACAACTGGTTGGACTAATTTAGGCGCGACGACGCACCAAGGTGTTGAGCTAGCGGCAAGGTACAATTTAGCGGATCTCACCGATGTTCTTGATGGTGTGAGCGTGTATAGCACTTATACCTATACTAAAGCAGTCAGTAAGAAAGGGGATTTTGCTCATAAAGACTTACCGTTCTATTCACGTCAAGTGATCACCGCAGGTAGCCGTTATGAAACAGGCAATTGGGTGTGGAACCTAAATACCTATGCGCAATCAACTCAGGAATCACCAGGGACAACAAGTCATTATGTGACCGAACCAAGTGCAGATGGCCGATATGGCACAATACCTGGCTATATGGTGTGGGATGCGCGTGGGGAATACCACTTTGGTAAAAGTTTGTCTGATTTAACATTATCGGCTGGTATTAAAAACTTATTTGATCAAACCTATTTTACTCGCTCGACAGATAACAACTATGGGATCTACGTTGGGCAGCCAAGAACATACTATGTTCAAGCATCAGTGAAATTTTAGTTAAGATAAGGCAGGATAATGATAGGTCGATTTATCAATAAGTATTGCTTATTTGGGTTCTTGAGTCTGTTCAGTGCGGCGACGAGTTTCGCTGCACCTATGACAGTGACCGATATCGCGGGGCGCGAAGTTACCGTTAATGCACCTGTTTCACGGGTGATGCTGGCGGATAGCCGTGTGCTGGTGGCATTGAATATCTTGCACCCACAAAGCCCATTAAAAGGCATTATTGCGTGGGATGATGCGCTTATCAAAAAAGCGCCCGACTTAAGCGCAGCGTACAGTAAAAAGTTTCCTGAACTAAGCAAAATTCCTGTTTTCCCAAATCCTTACACAACCGACTTTAGTGTTGAAAAGGCCTTGGTCGCTCAACCTGATTTACTGATTTTTGATATCGGTTTGAAAAGCAAGTTGACGGAAAGTGGCACGCTATCTTTACTGGAAAAAAGCGGTTTACCCGTCATTTTCATCGATTTTCGGCAATACCCGCTGAAAAATACCATGCCGAGTATGGCATTATTAGGCCAAGTGTTCGGTGAACCACAACAAGCGGAGGCATTTAACCAGTTTTATCAACAAAGGTTGGATTTGATCCGCAGTAAAGTGGCAACACTTGATAAAAGCCAGCGCCCAAGTGTGTTTATTGAAAGGGCTGCAGGGATTTCAGGTGAAGATTACTGTTGCAAAACCTTTGGCAATGGCAATTTTGGTGAGTTTGTTGAAACGGCAGGGGGAAATAACCTCGGTTCACAGTGGTTCAGTATTGGAATGGGTGGTGAAATTAACGAAGAGCAGTTAATTCACAGTAATCCTGACTATTATTTAATGACCGCCGCGGATTGGGATAGCACACGTAAAGGTAGCGCTTCAGTGCCTTTAGGGTATACAGGCGATAAAGCCAAATCGCAGGCTAGGCTAATCAAGCTGATGGAACGCCCTAAATTGCGCTCATTAGCGGCATATCAAAACAAGCAGGTTTTAGCGTTATACCAGCAATATTATGACACTCCGTTTAATATTATTGCGGTGGAAGCGATAGCGAAGTTTCTTCACCCCAATTTATTTGCCGAACTTGACCCACAAGCGGATAGCGATTATCTGCACAAAACCTTCACGGCATTAGAGGGCGATGGTGTGTTCTGGGTTAAAGCACAGTAAAAACATGGCTTCTTCATTGGCCTGCTTGATTACTAAAGCAGGCCAATATCTTAATCGTACCTATCGGAAGTGATTACGTTTTCTTAACGATGGGTAATACGACCTTCGATGGGTATCTCTTTGAAATATGAATACTGTTATGTGCCACTTTCCATGTTCTATCCCCTGCGATAGTTTCACCTGTATTGGTGTTGAAATCGTATTTGGGGAAATTACTACTGGAAATATCTAACCGAATACGGTGCCCTTTCACAAAACGGTTAGCGCAAGCAAACGGTTTGATTTTAATTTCAACCACTTCATTAGGGTTTAACAAGGTTTTTTGCTCATAGCCCTGATGAAAACGGCAGCGGAAAATACCATCGGTAATATTCATGGCATAACCTTGCGGGTAATCTTCATTGGGTGGATAAACGTCAATTAATTTAGCTGTAAAATCCGTATCTAAGGCATCACTGCTGATCCATAAAGACACTTCAATATCACCAGCCAAACAAATATCGTCTTGTAAAATGTCGGTTTCAAAAACTAAAACATCAGGGCGAGCGGAAAGCGGCAGGTTATTTTGTTGGCTGCCAAAAAAATCAGGCAGTTCACGTTGATCGAATGCTCCTCCCCAAAAGATAGGTTGGCCTGATGTTAAAGCGCCGCCGATGGTTGGAACAGGGTACTTAGGATCATAGCAATAGGATATTGTTGTTTGCTTGGGGCACTCTTCACGCTGAAGAGATTGATTTCCCCAAAGGAAAAAAGGTGTTTTTTCAACATTGGGTAATGGCCATTGTTGGTGGTGAAGCCACTCACCACCATGTTCTAAACGCCCCTCAGAATTACGTTTACCACTACCGCCACCCATCATAAAAAAAGTAATGTCTTGCTGAGGCTTTGGTGGGTTAAGACCTTTTAAATGCGTGTTGAACCAAACTAAGCGGCAGGCTAACCAATCTTCACTGACATTGTGATCAAAAGCGGCAACTTCACCAAATTCAGCATTACCACTATGGGTAATATTTCGGTCCCCATGTAGCCAAGGGCCCATGATTAATTTTTGTGGTGATTGCTTTGTTGTGGTGAATGCGCGGTAGTTATCTAATGTCGAGCTAACATAAGCATCATACCAACTGGACATAAATAACACGGGGATATCGGGGATTTGGTCGTAGTAGCCCTCAGCGTAGATGCCTATTTTTTTCCAATAATCGGTAAAACACTCTTCTTCCCATTGCTCGAACAAATAAGATTCATATTCAGGCACATGTTTTAGTAATGTATGCCCTTGGTGCCATGGCATAGCCGCAAACCAATCATGAATATTTTCTTGTGCTAAAGCCGTTGAAACCGTGGAGGATTGTTGAGCGAGTGGGCTTAGTTTTGCTTGTTTATACGCCCAAGTGGCTTGTTTGAGCTCAAAGGCTCCCCCTTGACGAATACCGCATTGAAATGCATTGGCAAAGCCCCCTGAATCGAGCACCATGGTAGATAAGCCTGGTGGATTCAAACAGGCCATGGCTAATTGTGTATGGGCTGCATAAGAAAGCCCCATAGAGCCGATTTTTCCGTTACACCAAGGCTGTGCCATAATCCATTGTAGTGTATCGAAACCATCTTCTGCCTCATTAATATATTTGGTGAATTTACCTTCGGACTCATAACGGCCACGACAGTCTTGATAAATAATAATAAAACCTGCATGGGTGAAACAACGCGCCATCTCCTGACGCGTTATCTGGTGCCCAGTGACCGTTTTTTCAGAACGAGAAGGGGCTTTTTTGTCATAAGGTGTGCGCTCGATAATTACGGGGTAAGGGAAATCATCAGCGTCTTGCGGGAAATAGACATCCGTTGATAGGGTTACACCATCACGCATAACGATGCGGAAATTCTTCATATCCATATAGTTAATATCCTATGCTGACTGCGATGGTTAGTAAGCCAATACCGACAGCCATAAAAATTAAAAAAAGTGGGAAAATATATTTTGCCCATGTGGTCCAACTGACACCTGCGGTCGCTAAAAAGATCAGTAATCCGCTGGAGGTTGGCGTGATCATATTGGTCAGCCCATTCCCCATTAAAAAAGCAAAAACAGTCGTTTGCGGGGAAACACCTGAAATTTCACCTACGGGGCCTAATATTGGCATAGTGACAGCGGCTTGCCCTGAAGTGGATGGGATAGCGACATCTAATAATAATTGAGAAATAAACATACTGTATGAGGAAACATAAGCCCCATGGTTACCTACTAAGCCAACCAGTTGGTGAATTATCGTATCCAGAATTTTGCCTTGGGAAAGAATAATTTCAACCGCCGTTGCGAGCCCAATAAGCACGCCAGCAATCAGCACTTTTTTCATCCCGCTAACGAAAGCATCCGCTGCTGCGCTAGCCGTTAGGCCACTGCAAAAAGTTAAAACGACGCTTAGAAACAAATAATAAGCGGATAAATCATTATTCTTCCAGTGCCAGCGATTAGATGCATAGACTAAAAAAGCCACGCCAATGGCTAAAATAATTAACATTAACTTATGGCGGCCTGTCAGCGCGCTTGACTGGCTATTTTCTTCAACAATATAGCGAGTTAATGTCGTTTTACGGATACTGTAAAAGATAAACAAAATCCCTAAACTGATAAAAATAAAGTAGGCGGCAACACGCATGCTTAAACCGCTGAATACAGGTAGTCCCACCAGTGGCTGAGCAATCGATAATGCATAAGGGTTAGTAATTGACGCGAGGTAACCAACTTTAACGGCGATAGCAACAATTGCGAGGCCGATAAGCTCATTAAGCCCAACACGTTTCATCAGGGCAATGACCATCGGGATCACCAAAAGGTACTCTTTGGCTAATCCCATAAAGGTACTTCCCATCGAGAAAACAATCATTAAAAAAGGAATTAATAAGTAAATATTCCCCCGAGTGACATGCAATAGCCTTCCAAGCCCTGACTCGATAGCCCCCGTTTTATTCAGGATCCCAAACATTCCACCAATAAATAGCACCATATAAATAAGAGGGGATTGCTTAATAATTCCTTCTGGGATGGCTTTAAATAGTTGAATTAAACTGACGGGAGCCGCTTCATTTTCAGCGGGTTTTTCGGTTCCTAAGACTTGCCCAAAGTTCACTTCTTTGGAAATTGTCTGATAAGAGTCAGGAATGACTTTTTTGCCATCGCGTTCATATTGCCCAGACTCAACAAAATAGGTCATTAAAAAGGCAATAATCACAATGGTTAACATGACTAAAACGGGGTTCATCTGCCAACCTGGCGATGCATTCTGCTTGAGGGTTTGTGTTGGTTGCATGGTGTAGTCTCTTTTATTGTATTAATTATTAGGGATATAACCGAGTTGCCTTGAGATACGTAGAGCAGACTGAAGAAGTTGCTCCGTCATTTCTTTTTCTTTGTCATCAGAAAAACGGCTAAGCGGGAGGCTGATACTGAGTGCTGCAATGCAATCCCCATTTTGCGTAAAAATTGGCGCAGCGATTGCACCAATTCCTGCTGTTAATTCCCCGCGCGTAATGGCGAAGCCTCGAGTATGTATATCTGCCAATGTTTGGATAAGAGAGGGGTTTTTCTCGGTAAAATGGGATTGCACATCTAAAGGTGAATAGGCAAGCAAGACTCTTCCTGATGCACCAGAGCCGAGGGCACGACGGTTGCCTGCTTCACTACGGACTTGAAGTGATTGTCCTGACGGCTTATGTAAAACTTGAAGGACGTCATCGTTATCACGTATACGCAATTGAATGTTTTCATCGAAGCGTTGGCGCAGCCGTTCTGCTTCAATGTCAGCCACTTGGATGTAGTCAATTTGTTGACGTGCACAATTCCCTAAACTTAACAATTGATGGCCTAAATGATAAGTAACGGGGTTATCATTTTTTTGTACGAAATGGCGGTTTTCTAAAGTGCAGAGCAAGCGGTAAACCTTCGATTTATTCATTCCCGATAAACGGGAGAGTTCGCTTAGTCCAAGGTTATCCTTCTCACCTAATAACATTAGGAGCAAAAGGGCGTCATCAACAGCCGTCACAATATTGTCTTTCATGCCAACCTCGATCGGTTTGTACAGTAAACCACTGGTTTATTTAATAAAATTAGCATGGGGAATAACAAAAAATGATTCAAGAGAGTTGTTAATAAATTGTGAGGTGAGTTAGGGTTTTTAAAATAGAGGATACGAGAAAATTAGGAAGGATAGCTATTTATTTTTAAATAAAACAAATGGTTATTTTAATTTTAAACACTTAGGTGATTTAAGGGCGATTCGCTCAAATAAAATATGATTGATGCCAAAATAGCCCCGAAATATCAATTATCTGGTTTGCCTAGTAAAATTGATCATAACACCCACGATAATCAAAGCGACCCCGATTAATTGCAAATAGGCATTTTGGTTTTGTATTCCATTAACCGTATCTATCACTAAGCTTGATATCATTTGGCCACAAATAACGAATACAGACGTTAACATCACCCCTAACAATGGCAAAACATAGCTATTGATGACGACAAAAAATGCGCCAATTATTCCTCCAACAAAGGCAATTAACGGAATTTCAGTAAGGTTAAATTGATATTGGTTTAGGACTAATACAATGACAGTTAAGAATAAAAAACCAATTAAATGATTAATTAAGGCACTGTAAAATGCGTTGCGTTGCTGAGCGAGTTTTCCGTTGAGTGTTCGACTCATCACGATGCATACCCCATTGAATAATGCGATAAAAATATAGAGTGTCATTTTTATTATTTCCCGATAATTAACAAGCTACTGCCACTGATTAGTAAGACACACATCAGAATATCGTTATGGGTGATCCTGCGCTTTGTTACGCCAAACCAGCCAAAAGCATCGACTAACAAGCTGAATAATATTTGCCCAGTGATCATCAAGATAATACTGCCAGATAACGAAAGCGGGCTATTTACTGTGATTGCGGCGAGCAGTACCGTAAAAGCCCCTGGGATCCCTCCGAGATACCAAAGTAATTTACCTCGAGTCGTGGAGGCTTTGTTTTTCTGTTTTTTTACGTAAAACAGAAAAATAATCAATGAAAATATTGAGCCAATCGCATGGGTTAGCCAAGAAGCGGTTAGCGGTGTGGTAAAAAGCGATAAATAGCTGTTTGCCATAATCATTAATGATAATAAGACACCTGATGTCAGCGCCATTAATGATAAAATATACTTATTATTCATGATGATGAATCTTATAAAATCAATTTGTATTTCGAGGGTGATAAGGTATTCTGTTTTTAGTTTTGCATCAAGAAAACAGACTGTTTGCTTTTGGTTGACAATAAGTGGATTGATCAATGGATAATATGAGCGCATTTCCTATTTTGATTGCGGTAGCGGATGCTTTAAGCCTGACAAAAGCAGCAAAGTCGTTGAATATGACCAAGTCAGGGATCAGCAAGGCTCTCAAAGAGGTTGAAGATACGTTAGGGGTTAAATTGTTTCATCGCACCACCCGAACCGTGAGTTTAACCGAGGCGGGGGAGGCTTATATAGGCTATATTCGCCAGTCATATCAGTTGGCAATGATGGCGAAAGATGTCGCATCCCAATTTAGTGACAAAATTGCAGGGACATTGCGAATTTCTGCACCGATGTCGTTTGGCACATTACACCTTGCTAAAATGCTTCCTGCCTTTATGCAGCTATACCCTGAACTTAATGTTGAATTGTTTTTTGATGACAAAGTGACGGATTTGATTACTGATGGGTACGATATCGCTGTACGTATCGGTGAACTCCCTGACTCCTCCCTTGTAGCGCGTAAATTATTCCCTTGCACCAGTGGCTTATATGCCTCAAAAGGTTATTTAGCTCGGTTTGGCACACCAACTAAAGTGGCGGATTTACGTGAACACAATTGCTTGTCATATTCGTTTTATCAAGCAGGGCAAGAGTGGGTTTTTTATCAAAAAGGGAAAAAATTTAGCCATGTACCGAAAGGTTCATTGCGGGTTAATAATAGCCAAGCCTTAATTCAAGCCGTTAAAGCCGATATCGGCATCGCGTTATTACCGCATTTTATTACAGTGATAGAGGGGGATGATACGTTAATTCCATTACTAACGAATTATCAATTGCCTGATCATAATATTTACGTAGTCTATCCAGAAAAAGAATATTTACCCCGTAAAATAAAAGTGTTTATTGATTTTTTATATACACAGTTTGCAGTGGGCAGTGAATACCCGCAACGAATCAAAAGTAAGGCTGATAAAAGGTGAGTATTCATTGATTGTCTGCTCATGTCTTGTTATTAATGAACAAATTAAAACTGATTTTATTCGCGACAGGTAACGTAAATGAAACTTGCACTCATTGGTTCAGGCAAAATAATTATGATGGCGCTCGATGCATTAAAAACAATGCAAGAGATTGAATTAGTTGCACTGTGCGTTAGGCCCGAAAGTGAAGAAAAAGGTAAAGTACTTTGTCAGCAATTTGGTATTGCGAAACTTTATACGGATTACCAAGTGTTATTGCAGGATGAGGACGTTGACACAGTATATATTGGGCTGCCGAATCATTTGCATTACCAGTATACTGAGCAAGCACTGATGGCCAATAAACACGTGATTTGCGAAAAACCGTTTACGCCGCATTGGGAACAGCTGCAAGAATTAATTTTATTATCCCAGAAACGAAATCTTTTCTTATTCGAAGCGATCACTTCAATTCATACACCAGAATTTGCAATTATCAAACAAAACATGGGTAAAATTGGTGAAATAAAAGCCATTCAAGGTAACTATTCGCAATATTCAAGCCGTTATAATGATTACCTGCAAGGGCATGTTCATGGGGCATTTGACCCAAAACAAGCGGGTGGGGCGTTATATGACATTAACCTCTATAACATTTATTTATTGGTTGCATTAATGGGTAAACCTGATAACAGCCGGTATATATGTAACAGAGGGTTTAATGGCATTGATACGTCAGGGATATTCACGGCGCAGTATGCGACTGCAACAGCGTCTTGCGTGGGGGCAAAAGACTCAGCCAGCCCTGGTTTTTTCATTATCCAAGGTACAAAAGGATACATCCAAGTGCAGGGCGCCCCAAGCCTTTGCCAAAAAGTAGAGGTGTGCATCGAGGGTGAAACCTCAACAGTGATCCGCGATGAGTCCATTAACCATATGATTTATGAATTTGCTTATTTTCGCGATCAGGTTGCGTCACAAAAACGCCAGCAAAGTGATGAATTACTGGCATTAGCATTAAGTGTGTCTAAAGTTCTCACCGAAGCACGGGAAAATGTGGGCTTGATATTTGAGTAATGGGCACAATAAATTGGCAGCTTGGTGATAAGAGAAACACGCTGCCAATTCCAGTATGTTTAAAATGAATATAATGAACTGACGGATTCACCCAATTTTCTCGCTAATTCAGAAGATGCATACCTGTCCATCACCACTTCAATATAAGCCGCATGATCAGAAGATTGTGCCGTATTAATCGCAGCATCGAGCTCATGACAGCTGTTGACGCGTTGGCAATACCAATCTTCGCAACCTAATGCATGGGGCAACTGCGCATAATTCCATTGTGGCAAATCGTTGTAATAGGCCTCAGGATCTTTACAAAGTAACCTTTCGATTAAATAGCCATCATTATTAAGCACAAAAATTATCGGTTTTAAATTAAAGCGGGCAAATTGACTGATTTCTTGCGCGGTAAGCTGGTGTGATCCCTCACCAGTGACCAGAATGATACGGCGATTGGGCTCGGCTATCGCAGCACCAAAAGCGGCAGGTGTCGCCCAACCAATTGATCCCCATAAGGTTTGGTTATGGAACTGGGCATTTTTGGGTAGCAAAGCAAAGCCTAAGCCCATTGATGCAGTCCCTGTTTCGGCAATAATGATATCGTCTTCACGGAACAGGCTTTCGAGACGAGGATAAAGATATTCGGCTGTAATTTTATCTTGTTCATTTAGGAGGGGGGAACCTAACCCTTCGGCTTGGATTACTTTATGGTTTAACGTAGGCGCAAGCTTATTCAACTGGTCAAGCACATCATTCATATAGACTTGTGGATAAACAGCAGAGCCGACAATAACGTGGTCTGACAAAATATTAATACAGTTTTCACTGTTTATTTTTGCGGTAAAACTGCCTGAGTTAAAGTCAGTTAATACCGCGCCAATTCCGACTAAACAGTCACAGCTTTCGACAAAATCGGCAACTTTAGGGTTCATTAAGTGCCCATTATAGAGCCCAATATAAGTTGGGTTGGATTCGCTCAATACGCCCTTATCCATAAACATCGTGGTGTAAGGTAACCCTGTTTTATCAATCAGGGTTTGCACTTGCTGTGCAAGGCCTAAACGTGCGGTTAATATCCCTGGGACAAAACAGGCTTGAGTGGATGCGTTCAATTTCTCTAAGATAGCCGTTACTGCCGCAGACAGTGATCCGCTATTACTTTTAGGAATAGCGGGTTTGTCCACATTTTTATCTGCCATAACGGGCATAATGGCATAGTCCGAAGGGATGCCTAAGTAGACAGGGCGGCGTTCTTGTAAAGCGGTTGTGATTAAACGTTCAGTTTCAGCGATGCAGTTTTCAGGCGTTAAAACGGCATGAGCGCAGCTTAAATGTTGGCTCATTTGGTAAAATACATTAAAGTCACCATTGCCCAATGTGTGGTGGACTAATCGATGATTTTTTTGTACACCACTGGCAGGCATGCCGACGAGGTGAAAAATAGGTAAGTGTTCAGCATAAGCGCCAGCAATGCCATTTAAAGCGCTTAACTCCCCAACTCCAAAGGTGGTGGATAGTGCAGCGACACCCTTTATACGAGCGTACCCATCGGCTGCATATGAGGCATTGAGTTCGTTACAATTACCAATCCAGCGCATCGACTTATTTTCACACACGGCGTCTTCAATTGGGAAAGCGTAATCCCCTGCGACGCCAAAAATATCGTTGATACCGATTTCTTGTAGGCGATTCAAAACATATTCAATGACGGTCAGGTTCATTATATTGACTCCTATTAATTACATTAGATTATAATGTTGCTTAACATTATTTTTAGACTATATTTTTCTGAATAGGAAATCACTTATAATCATTCTAACTATAACTAAAAATCATAGGTGAGATATGGATATTCGTTCGTTACGTTATTTTGTTGAGGTGGTGCAACTCAATGGGTTTAGCCGTGCTGCTGAACAACTGTTTGTGACGCAACCTGCTATTAGCCGCAGTATTAAAAAGCTAGAGGATGAGCTGGGTTATACCTTGTTAATCAGGGAGAACGAAGGGGTCAGGTTGACGGATGAAGGGACGATTCTGTTGGCTCACGCAAAGCAAATTTTGGCGCAATTTAAAAGTATGGAACAGGCATTAAAAGAAAAATCAGGGCCACTAACGGGGGTTTTACCTGTTGGGTTACCCCCAGTGATTGCCTCAACCTATTTTGCTGACATCATTATGGCGTTCAGCTTGCGTTATCCCCAAGTGGAGTTAAAAATCCTGGAATTAGGAACGCGGAAGATGCGTGATGCCATGTTAAATGGCGAGGTAGAAACCGCGGCTGTCATGCTCCCATTTGACGATGAGCGCTTTGATCTAGATATTTTTTCGACAGATAGATTAATGTTATTGGTTAATGAGAAGCACCCCTTGGCAAGGCGAGATAGCGTCAAGTTTGTTGAATTAATTAATGAGCCATTTATTTTCTTTTCTGATGATTTCCGGATTAATGAGCTTGTTATCAGTGCCTGCGGAATTTATGGCCATAAGCCTGTGATTTCAGGGCGCAGTAGCCATCTTGATTTAGTCACCGCGATGGTGAGGGCTGGTGTCGGGATAACACTGCTTCCAGATAGTATGTGGCGCAAAACGAGTTCAGCGGGGTTATCGATTATCCCTGTGATTGAGCCAATACTTGCCTATGATTTAGCCTTAGCCACGCTGAAAAATAACCAGCAGAGCCGCCGAGCTCAAGCGTGGCACGACTTGGCTTTGAATATGTTAAGAATAAATAGGAGATAAAAAAGGGCTTACATTAACGGATTGATACCAGTTTGGTCTTTCCCAAGAAGCCCTTAACTTTAGCGATTAATCAGGGATAAAATAGAATAAGCCCGAATACAGCAAAGACTGTAAGGTGCATCCATCCTTGAATAGGCGATGTTCTCTGCCCATTAAATGAAAGCATAGTAAGCAACATGGTAATCGCGAATAACGCTGTTTCTGCATTAGAAATTCCCATGATGACTTGTTTACCGGTAATAATCCCTATAATTAATACGGCTGGCACAGTTAAGCCAACAGTTGAGACAAAAGCACCTTGGCAAAGGTTTATCGCGCGTTGCATCTCGTTATTCATTGCCGCTTTTACGGCGGTGATAGACTCAGGTGTAAACACGATAATAGCAATCAGGACACCACCTACAGCAGCAGGCGCACCTAAGGCACTAATACTGTAATCAGTCACGATAGCTAAATAATGTGCAAGTAACACAATAGGTAGGATCAACCCAATTAACACACAAGAACGGATAATAATCACTTTTTTATTTGCCCCTGATTGAGGCGAATTGTTTTCGGTAGTTTTGTCTGTTAAATCAAATTGTTCTGGAATATTCATAAACCCTTTAGGGGGTTGAATGAAAAACCGACGGTGACCACGCATCTGCATCCACAAAAATGCCCCATAGATTAGAAGAGTGAGACCCGAAATGCCTATTGCCTGCGTATGGGAATACTCCCCTTGGAAGGAGGTATAATTGGGTAATACTAGGGCTAAACTGGTCAGCAACACAATCATTGAAAGGTAACTGTTTGCCCCTTGAGTATTGTATTCTTGCTCGCCATTTTTAGCCGACCCCGCTAGCAGACATATGCCTAAAACGAGGTTCATGATGATCATCATCACGGCGAATATGGAATCACGCCCTATGGTCGGAAAATCACCGGGTCCTAGCAGGACAGAGGCGATAAGAATAACCTCAATTAACACGATAGATAAGGTGAGGATCAACGTCCCGTACGGTTCACCGAGTTGTTCAGCTAAGTGGTCGGCCTCTTTAACCACGCCAAAAGATGCGGTAAGTATTGTCATAAATAGCAGCAAAAAAACCCAAGTTGCACGCAATGCAGACAGACCGTCATTGAGTAATGTATCGCCATTTAAGATAAAAAAAATGACGACTAGCCAAGAGCCAGCTAACCGACCCCAAGTCGTTAAAGGGATGAGTGGACTATTGAAACAGAAGTGACCCATAGTATTTACCTAAAAAGAAAGGGCCGTCCCTGTTGATGATACGTGTTTGAGGTCGTCCTCAAACCGATAGAATATAAATTATTGCCTACTATAGCACTCATTTATGAGCTTGCAACTAAGCTTTGCTTTGGCTGATAACGCCAGTGGGCATAAAAAATGATATTTCTCTATGACTAAATTGCGTGTCAAATAGTCATAGATATTCATTTATTAATGAGTTGCGAGTGTAACTCAATTGGTAAGTTAAATTGCAATTTTCCCTGAATAAACAAGGTACATTAAGAGTGTAAAATAGTTACACAGGAAATTGTTTTTGATTTAAATCACAAATGCAAAATATTGTTCATACATTAATAAATCAAAGGCGCTATTGTTAAATAAATGAAAATAGATTGTTTCTTTTATTTGATGAGGGTGAGAAATGAGCACAGAAAAGTATGACTATATTATTGTTGGGGCGGGCTCAGCAGGCTGTGTGCTCGCCGCTCGTTTAATTCAAGAAACGCAAGCTCGCGTATTGCTTATCGAAGCCGGTGGCAGTGATAACCATCTATTTATTCGTATGCCTGCAGGTGTGGCGAAAATTATCGCCCAAAAAAGCTGGCCTTATGAAACTGAACCGGAACCTCATGCTAACAACCGCAAAATGCAAATTGCTCAAGGGAAAGTATTGGGAGGAAGCAGCTCGGTAAATGGTATGATTTATATCCGAGGCCAAAAACAAGATTATGATAATTGGGCGCTAAATTACGGCTGTGAAGGTTGGGGATATGAGGATGTATTGCCATGGTTCAAAAAAGCGGAACGTAATGAAAGCCTGACGGGGGAATATCATGGGACGCAAGGCCCACTCCCAGTGAGTGAAAACCGATATCGCCATCCATTATCAATGGCATTTATTCGTGCAGCACAAGAACATGGCCTGCCTTATGTCAATGACCTTAACGGAGAAAGCCAGCAAGGAACCAGCTTTTACCAGACAACAACGCATAATGGAGAAAGAGCCAGTACATCAAAAACCTATTTAAAATCAGTGGAAAAGAGTGATAAATTGACATTAAAGCTTGGTACCCAAGTGAACCGGGTTATCATTCGTGATGGGTGTGCTGTCGGTGTTGCCTATCAAGGGAAAAATGGCCATGAGATTGAGGCAATCGCCACTCATGAAGTGTTGGTCTGTTCTGGCGCGATGGGCTCAGCAAAATTATTAATGTTGTCAGGGATAGGGCCTGAAGAGCACCTGTCTTCCCTTGGTATTAATACCCTTGCTAACTTACCCGTTGGCAAAAATTTTCATGACCACCTACATATGTCAATTAACGTCACCACTAAGCAACCGATAAGCTTATTTGGCGCAGACCAAGGGTTAAATGCGATTAAACATGGTGTGGAGTGGATGGTATTTCGCAGTGGGTTACTTACCTCTAACGTTTTAGAAGGCGCTGCATTTAAAGACAGCTGCAACCAAGGTCGCCCTGATGTGCAAATTCACTTTTTACCGATTTTAGACAGTTGGGATGATGTTCCTGGTGAGCCTCTGCCAGCTGCCCACGGGTTCTCTTTAAAGGTCGGGTACCTACAGCCTAAGTCACGTGGTGAAGTTTTATTACGTAGCGCAGACCCACAAGCACCGCTAAAAATTCACGCTAATTATCTTGCATCACCTGAAGATATGGAAGGTTGCAAGCGTGCGGTTAAATTTGGGCTGGAAGTATTAGATTCCCCTTCATTACAAGCGCTAAGCAAAGAGGTTTTAATGCCTCCGAGCTCTGTACGCCATGATGAAGCCCAACTTGAAGAGTTTGTGCGGAATTTCTGTAAAACAGTTTACCATCCTGTAGGAACCTGTCGCATGGGAACGGACCCTACAACGTCAGTGACTGATCTACGGTTGCGGGTGCATGGTATTGATCATTTACGTGTTGTAGATTGCTCCGTAATGCCTGAAATTCCAAGCGGTAATACCAATGCACCGACTATTATGATTGCAGAACGTGCCGCAGCGATGATTATTGAAGATAGGAAATAACCACCGTTAGGTATAACAAAACGACTCTGGCAATTTAAGAGGCTCTGAATATTGCGAATTGTTCAGAGTGCCATTCGATACCAATATGGATAACTGGCTATTTAATATATGCGGCCCATTGGGCACAGTTTTTGGGTTTAGTTGGACATTGGCACCATTGCCAACTATTCCACTGCAAAAAGCACTTCCTGATATGGGGGAAGTGTATTACCACCACGGCAATACTGTCAGCTTCTTTGAAGCCAGACAAACCAGTGAAGATCCAAAACATCCCGTCGGGGATGGAGCTGGCACTGTTCGCACCCGTTGGCGTATGAATGGCAACTATAAATTTTACTTAGTTCCTGATATTGCCAATAAATTAAACGGTCAGTTAGAACAAGACCAAAAAAAGTAGTGTGTTTATTGATGGCAAACCTGCGGCTAGAACAGGTGATGCTGTCAGCTGCAGTGGGGTGTTAATTGGTAATTCATCGGTAAAAATCGGCTAAGATAAAAAATTATGAGGGATTTATTGTGTTTTTAAAAAACTAATGACAGGGCAGTACTCACTTGCTGTTACATTTTGGCTGGGATGGGTTGTACCAATAATTGTTGTTGCGTTCATGATATCGGAAGTTTTTGAACGAGGTTTTTTAAATGGATATTCTATTCTTTATCCGATGGTTGGGTTATTTATTATCAGAACAGCAATTACAGGGGGGATATTATTTGCCCTTATTGCATTGTTGCGAAAGAAAGTCAGTTTTTGGCGAGTGATTGCTTTTTTAGTTGTATCTATTGAATTGATAATTAGCCTTCATTTCTTCGTCGTGGGTTTGAATGTTCTCTTATATCCAATCTGACTTTTAATAAAATGATCGTTTTGATGTGTTGAGTAGCGATCGTTTTTTCAAGGTTAATATAAGTTGTACTCAGTTGCATACTCATTTAACTATGAGCTTTTATGAAACTTAGTGAGATAAAAAACAGCATAAAACCAAGTTGATACCATGAGTTTTTATGCTGTTTTATTATGGTGTGATACTTTATAAAACAGTGTGGACTAGATTGTAGGGCTACACATTAAACAAGAAGTTTAATACATCGCCATCTTTAACGATGTAATCTTTCCCTTCAGCACGCATTTTACCTGCTTCTTTGGCACCTTGCTCACCACGGTATTGGATAAAATCATCAAATGCGATGGTTTGAGCACGAATAAAGCCTTTTTCAAAGTCAGTATGGATTTTGCCTGCCGCCTGTGGTGCAGTTGCGCCCACAGGGATTGTCCATGCACGAACTTCTTTAACACCTGCAGTGAAGTAGGTTTGCAGATTAAGTAATTCATAACCTGCACGAATAACACGGTTTAAGCCTGGCTCTTCGATGCCTAAATCTGCCATAAATTCGTCGCGTTCTTCGTCATCTAACTCAGCGATATCAGATTCGATAGCAGCGCACACAGGCACAACTACAGAGCCTTCGGCTTGAGCAATTTCATACACTTTGTCTAAGAACGGGTTATTTTCAAAACCATCTTCGTTGACGTTCGCGATATACATGGTTGGTTTTAACGTTAAAAAGCTTAAATAGCGGATTGCTGCTTTATCTTCTGTGGTTAAATCCAAGGTACGTAGCATGCCAGCTTGCTCTAAATGTGGCAGACATTTTTCTAATGCTTCCAATTCAGCTTTTGCGTCTTTATCGCCACCTTTAGCGCGTTTTTGTACGCGGTGGATAGCACGTTCGCAGGTATCAAGATCCGCCAAGGCTAATTCAGTATTGATAACATCAATATCTTCAGCTGGGTTAACTTGGCCAGCGACGTGGATGATATTGTCGTTTTCAAAACAACGCACTACGTGGCCGATAGCTTCGGTTTCACGGATGTTAGTTAAGAACTGGTTACCCAGACCTTCGCCTTTAGATGCGCCTTTTACCAAACCTGCGATGTCTACGAATTCCATGGTGGTTGGTAAAATTCGCTGTGGCTTCACAATTTCAGCTAATTGATCAAGACGTGGGTCTGGCATTGGCACAACACCCGTGTTTGGTTCAATTGTACAGAAAGGGAAGTTGGCTGCTTCGATGCCGGCTTTGGTCAATGCATTAAATAATGTGGATTTACCCACGTTTGGCAGACCAACGATACCGCATTTAAAACCCATATGTTTCTCACCTTAAATAGCGAGGGGCAGGCGAGTGCTGCACCCAATGTTTAGAAATTGGCGCTGATTATACACAAAAAGTCGATTTTGATGAAATGAACTCTTATGCAGACGCTTTAAAGCTATGTAAACGGTTTATCGCTTTGTCCATTCCATCCGATAATAGAATGTCAGTACACCTTACTGCTTCGTCAATGGCATCATCAATCAGTTTTTGCTCAGACAGCGGTGGCTTACCTAAAACGAAACCAACAACCTTGTTTTTATCGCCTGGATGGCCAATACCGATGCGTAAGCGGTAAAAGTTTGGGTTATTGGCGAATTTGCTTTGAATGTCTTTCAACCCGTTATGGCCCCCATTGCTACCACCAAGCTTCATTTTTGCTACACCAGGTGGAATATCAAGCTCATCGTGGGCAACTAAAATTTCATCAAGGTTAATACGATAAAAGTTCGCCATTGCCGCGACGGCTTTTCCACTGAGGTTCATAAAGGTGGTTGGCACCAATAAGCGGATATCATTACCGCTAAGATTAATGCGTGCGGTATAGCCGAAAAATTTCGGTTCTTCTTTTAGGGGTTGATTGTGGCGCTGTGCCAGTAAATCAACATACCATGCCCCTGCGTTGTGGCGGGTTTGTGCGTATTCAGCCCCCGGATTTGCAAGGCCAACAATTAATTTAATTTTGCTCACGGCGACTATTTCACTGTCAGTTTATGGAATTAATCACCTAGTTTACCTTGTGAAGGGGAGGATGTACAAAAATCAGATAAAAAACATCACGATGATTATAGTTGCCATATGAACTATTCGTTTTTTATGTTTTTTTGATAAAAAGCACTTTATGTTTAGATATTATTGTTAACTTCGTACCTTGTGATGCCTATCGCAAAAAATTTTACTTAATGCACTATAATTCTTACATAAATATAAAGAACCACCGAATTTATTTACAGTTGCTTGCTTATCAGTTCACTGATACTGGAGGTAGATATGAAACGGAAAAGTGCCCATATAATTGGTAATGTTCTCATGGGGTTAGGAATGGTCATGATGATTGGAAGCATTGGTGTTAACCTATTTGCCCATGTCATCAACTTTGGTCTATCAGAGCTTGTCACTAACGGCTCACTCTTCGGAATTTTCGTGGGTGCAATGGTATGGTTAGTGGGCGCGAGAGTCGGTGGACGTGAAAAAGTGGCTGACCGCTATTGGGTCTTAAAACATTACTCACGTAAAGATAATCACCGTTATCCATAATTATTCTTCTTATTAATTAAGTTAGTAATAATTATAGATGATAGATGATAGATGATAGATGGCTGGGTGATAGTCAGTGCTTTTAATAGCGAAGTCGCCTAGCTACATAGGTTTTGTTTGTCTTTTCAAAGAAGTTGGTTATTTTTATGGCGTATAGGTTGTGTGAGTAGGAAATAGCCATAGAAATAGGTATCTGTCGTTATAACCCTCTAAAATCATAAAGCCCCTACAGATAACTGTAGGGGCTTAATTTTTAGTTGTGATATTCTATCACCGTTGAAACATTAATTACTCAAAAGGGGCATTAATGCTCGAACATTGCTGAGATAGACTCTTCGTTGCTAATGCGACGAATAGCTTCAGCCAGCATACCTGACAAGGTCAAAGTGCGAACGTTGCTCAGCGCTTTGATTTCAGGAGATAGTGGAATAGTGTCACAAACAATGACTTCATCAATGACTGAATTTTTGATGTTGTCTACAGCATTGCCTGAGAAAATCGGGTGAGTTGCGTATGCGAACACACGTTTAGCACCGCGTTCTTTCAGCGCTTCAGCCGCTTTACACAGCGTACCACCGGTATCAATCATATCGTCAACTAAGATGCAATCACGACCTGAAACATCACCAATAATGTGCATAACTTGAGAAACGTTTGCACGAGGGCGACGTTTATCAATGATTGCCATGTCAGTGTCATTCAGGAGTTTTGCGATAGCTCTAGCACGTACCACGCCGCCGATGTCTGGAGATACAACGATTGGGTTTTCCAAGTTTTTCTGAAGCATATCTTCCAGAAGAATTGGGCTACCGAATACATTATCAACAGGCACATCAAAGAAGCCCTGGATCTGCTCTGCGTGAAGGTCAACCGTGAGAACACGGTCAACACCAACACTGGACAGAAAATCGGCAACAACTTTAGCGGTGATTGGTACACGGGCAGAACGTACGCGACGATCCTGTCTTGCATAACCGAAGTAAGGGATAACAGCGGTAATACGACCAGCAGATGCACGGCGCAGGGCATCGACCATAACAACCAGTTCCATTAAGTTGTCATTAGTTGGTGCACAAGTTGACTGGATGATAAAAATATCACCACCGCGAACATTTTCATTAATTTGAACACTGACTTCGCCGTCGCTAAAACGACCAACAGCCGCGTCTCCAAGATTAGTGTAAAGGCGGTTAGCAACACGTTGTGCTAGTTCCGGTGTAGCGTTACCAGCAAAAAGCTTCATATCGGGCACGAGAAAAACCTCAGGCTTGCGTCCAGAGAGATATTGTTGACCAAGAGCAATGAGCGTTGTTTCATTACTTATTGGTGCAATACACGGGTTATCCCAGCGCGGAAATTGTGCAGTGGGGATACGTTAACGCCTCGAGCGACGAACCCTTGCACCCACGATGGGGCTTTATTTAACACCTTAAGGGCATCCGCTTGTGTTTCAAATTCAGAAAAAACACATGCGCCTGTTCCTGTTAGGCGAGACGGAGCATATTCTAACAGCCAAGAAACAAGCTGTTCAACCTCACGAAAACGTTTTCTTGCGATTGGTTCGCAGTCATTTGCGTACGGAGCCAGTAATAATGCGGCTAGGGAGCGTTTTGGAGAATTTCGATTTAATTTTGGATCTGTGAAGATCATCGGGGTTGATATTTCAATTCCGGGATGAGCAACCAGATACCATTTCTCTTGAGGGGAAGCTTTGGTTAATATTTCACCGATTCCTTCAGCGAACGCTGCATGGCCTCGAACAAAGACAGGCACATCCGCGCCGAGAGTTTTGCCTAGTTCAGCAAGAACCTCATCGGAGACTTGTGTTTTCCAGTGCTCATTAAGCGCAATTAATGTGGTTGCAGCATTGGATGAACCGCCACCAATTCCTCCTCCCATAGGCAGAATTTTATCGATAGCGATATCAGCACCAAGGGGCTTGGTGCAGTTGAGCGTTTCACGGCAATAGCGTTGTAATAATGTTGCAGCCCGCAAAATCAAGTTTTTTTCAGGGGGAACGCCCGCCATTTGCGTGAGCAAATTCAATTGGTCATCATGGCGTGTTGTTATTGTGATTTCGTCGCCATACTCCAAAAATTGAAACAGTGTTTGTAATTCATGATAACCATCGGGGCGCTGGCCAGTAATATACAAAAATAAATTTAATTTAGCGGGGGAAGGCCAAGTTAATGTCATTTTTTCAGTGTCCAGCTGTCCATTTTCAGTTTAATTAATCGTCCACCTTGGCGTAGTTCAAGGTAATTTGGCAGCATAGGTGAGGTTTTAGTATCATAAGAAATATAATCTAACACCCATTTTTCCCCATTTTGTTCAAACGTCACATTTTTCAATAAGTGATTTTCATCTAAGGTGAAATTCGTTGCCCGTCCTGGCGAGCCGACTAACCAAGCCGTTAAGTCATCTAGAGGGATTTCCATTCCAGTCAGTTGATAAATTAGCTCGCTAGGTACATCACTCATGTGAGTTTGCCCATCCTTGGTGGTTAAACGTGCCAAATCGGGCTCAACGGTGAGCTCTAATTCACGGCTGCCAAGTGGGTTAGTCAACAATAAACGGTATTTTTCTGGTGTATATTGTTGCCAGAAAAATTTTGCATACGTTTTAGTTTCGCCGCCATTATACGCAAACGAGCCGCGTGTTTGGTAATCACGTAGTTGGTTCAATGCTTGCTGGTGGGCTTTCCATTGTGCATCAGACGCTGAACCTGTGCCTTTCGTGGTATTTTGTGACGTAGTGACACAAGCAGTTAATAGAAGGCAAGAGAGTGGCAAGAGGCGTATAAAGCCCTTAACAGGTAAAGCGAACGACAAAACTTGGGTTAATTGCATAATCAATCTCAATGTTTTAGGGCACAGATAACATCATGAATTAGAGCGAATTGCGCTAGGTTGTAAATAAGATAACGTATTGATGAGCAAAATTGTGCGCTAATCTGGTGATTGGATCAATCAGAATAGGGTTATTTGCCTAAAGTTGGCCTAAAGTTGATTAAAGTGATTGGGGATAGCCATTTGCTTTCTGTGCGAAATAATTGCATTCTTTATGCATGTTATTGTAGTCGTTAGCATTGTGATTAATAATTTGCTAACAATAAAAATTAGAGAGGTTAGTGATTGCTTTCATCAGGAAAAATAATCGTTAAAACTATTTTTTTCATTTATTTTTTGGGATGGGTCATCTTTCTGAATGATAGAACCTTGTGAGGCATAGAAAGCGTCGCGAGGATCATCTACAATAGGCAAATATAAATAGCAGTAATGCACTATTCATTAATGAGTATAGCGTTACTGAAAGAATAATTAGCAATGTGAGCAAGTCGTAAAGCGCAATGACCTTATTAGCCTTAGGCATCAATCATAAAACAGCACCAGTAGCCCTGCGTGAGCGGGTGACATTTGGTCCTGAAAAAATCGACCATGCACTTGAGGATCTTCTTAAACAACCTCAAGTGAATGGCGGCGTTGTGCTGTCTACGTGTAATAGAACTGAGCTGTATTTGAGCCTTGAGTCACAAGACAAAGCGCAAGAACAGCTTATTAAGTGGTTGTGTGATTTTCACGAAATTACTGCCAAAGATTTACAACCTAGCCTGTATTGGCACCAAGACTCCCAGGCAGTGAGCCACTTAATGAGAGT
Organism: Providencia sp. SP181; assembly: GCF_050446505.1. Classification (NCBI taxonomy): domain Bacteria; kingdom Pseudomonadati; phylum Pseudomonadota; class Gammaproteobacteria; order Enterobacterales; family Morganellaceae; genus Providencia; species Providencia sp. SP181. The sequence goes on along the minus strand of NZ_JBBPXM010000001.1, from coordinate 296,597 downwards.
CGCAAGTGGCCTCGATTCTTTGGTTTTAGGCGAACCGCAAATTCTCGGACAGGTGAAAAAGGCGTTTGCACTTTCACAAGATAGCCATTCGTTATCCCGTGAATTAGAGCGCCTATTCCAAAAATCGTTCTCTGTCGCAAAACGCGTGCGGACAGAAACGGATATTGGCGCTAATGCAGTTTCTGTTGCTTTTGCTGCGTGTACATTGGCACGTCAAATCTTTGAGTCACTCAAACATTTGAATATTTTGTTAGTTGGTGCAGGGGAAACTATTGAGTTAGTCGCTCGCCATTTGCGTGAGCACGGCGTGCAAAAAATGATGATAGCCAACCGAACCCGTGAACGTGCAGAGTTGTTAGCTAATGAAGTTAATGCACAAGTGGTTTCATTAGCGGATATTGATAACCGTTTAGCTGAAGCTGATATAGTGATTAGTTCGACAGCGAGCCCGCTGCCTATCATTGGTAAAGGTATGGTAGAGCGGGCAATGAAAGTTCGCCGCAGTAAGCCAATGTTGTTAATCGATATTGCCGTTCCTCGGGATATTGAACAAGATGTTGAAAAACTTCGTGACGTGTATTTGTATACCGTTGATGACCTTGAGTCCATTATTGCGCAAAATTTAGCGCAGCGTAAAGCAGCAGCGGTCGAAGCGGAGTTTATTGTTGAACAAGAAAGCAGCCATTTTATGGATTGGTTGCGTTCACAAGCCGCAGTGTCTACAATTCGCGATTACCGAGAGCAAGCTGAAGCAATTCGGGCGAATATGGCCGAAAAAGCTTTAGCGGCTGTTCGACAAGGCGCTGACCCTGAGCAAGTGATTATGCAGTTATCGCAACAACTTACCAACCGCCTTATTCACGCTCCGACCAAATCGCTGCAACAAGCAGCGGGAAATGGTGATGTTGAGCGTCTAAATCTACTTAGGGACAGCTTAGGGCTGGACCATCAATAACCACTTTTTAATCATAGGTCTTATATAACGAATGAAGCCTTCTATTGTCGCAAAACTAGAAGCATTACAAGAACGCTACGAAGAAATCGAAGCGCACCTTGCAGATGCAGGTGTGATTGCCGATCAAGACCGTTTTCGTGCTTTATCAAAAGAATATGCTCAATTATCTGATGTGGCAAAATGCTTTAACGCATGGCGCACAGTACAGGACGATATTGAAACCGCGCAAATGCTGTTAGACGATCCTGAAATGAAAGAAATGGCTCAAGAAGAGCTAAAAGAAGCAAAAACGCGCAATGAAGAGCTCGAACAACAACTGCAATTGTTGTTACTTCCAAAAGATCCTGATGACGAATATAACTGTTTCGTGGAAATCCGTGCGGGTGCAGGTGGCGATGAAGCCGCGATTTTTGCTGGCGATTTATTCCGCATGTACAGTCGGTATGCAGAAAATAACCGCTGGCGCGTTGAATTAATGAGCACCAGTGATGGTGAACATGGCGGCTATAAAGAAGTTATCGCTAAAATTTCGGGCGATAGTGTATACGGACGTTTAAAATTTGAATCTGGCGGGCACCGTGTTCAGCGCGTCCCTGAAACCGAATCACAAGGGCGTATTCACACATCTGCGTGTACTATTGCCATTTTACCTGAATTGCCTGAAGCGGAGTTACCTGACATCAGCCCTGCGGATTTACGTATTGATACTTTCCGTTCATCAGGAGCGGGTGGGCAGCACGTTAATACCACCGACTCGGCAATTCGTATTACTCACCTTCCAACAGGGATTGTGGTGGAGTGCCAAGACGAACGTTCACAACATAAAAACAAAGCGAAAGCGATGTCAGTGTTAGGTGCGCGTATTCGCCAAGCCGAAATGGATAAACGTCACGCAGCGGAAGCCTCTGAGCGCCGTAACTTGCTAGGCTCAGGGGATCGTTCAGATCGTATCCGTACCTATAACTTCCCGCAAGGGCGTGTTACGGATCACCGCATTAACTTGACGTTATACCGTTTGGATGAAGTGATGGAAGGGAAATTAGATGCCTTAATACAACCTATCATCAACGAATACCAAGCAGACCAACTTTCTGCACTATCCGAGCAGGAATAATGCAGTATAGCGAATGGCTAAAGCAGGCAGTCAGCCGACTGTCTGCAAGCGATAGCGCAAAGCGGGATGCTGAAATTCTGCTTGAACATGTGACGGGGCGCAGCCGTACCTACCTTTTTGCTTTTAGTGAAACACCGCTGACCGCATTGGAACAGCAACAGGCTGAGCAGCTATTGCAGCGCCGTGAAAAAGGTGAACCAATAGCCTATATTATTGGCGAGCGCGAGTTTTGGTCGCTACCACTTTATGTTTCACCTGCCACATTAATTCCAAGACCAGACACCGAATGTTTGGTTGAACAAGCCTTAAAACGTCTAACAAATCAACCTTGTCATTTATTGGATTTAGGCACAGGAACAGGGGCAATTGCATTAGCGCTAGCCTCTGAGCTGCCAAGTAGCCAAGTTATTGGCATTGACTTTAATCCAGAAGCCGTATTATTAGCTCAACGAAATCAACAACGTTTGAATATTGCTAACGTCCAATTTATGCAAAGTGATTGGTTTGCTTCCTTATCATTTCAACAATTTGATATGATTATGAGTAACCCACCTTATATTGACGAAAATGATAAGCATCTCAGTGAAGGTGATGTGCGATTTGAACCAGCAACGGCATTAATTGCAAAAAATGAAGGATTGGCTGATTTAGCACATATTATTGATAAATCTAAAAACTACCTTAAACATCAAGGTTGGTTACTTCTCGAGCATGGCTGGACACAAGGTTCGGCTGTGCGTGATTTATTTGCAATACATGGGTACACCCAAATTGAGACGTGTCTCGATTACGGTGGGCAAGAAAGAATTTCACTCGGTCAATGGAATGGTTAAGTGGGCACAGTAGTAGGAATGTAATGAAGACCATAGCGAATATTGAATTTAATCAGCTCCCCTTAAGCGAAGGGATTATGACCGTTTCTCAATGTATCCGTCATGATTTTCCGCTGATGAAAGTCCAAGCTCAATTAGATAGCCTTGTTGTATCTGCAAAATCGGCCATTGATTTACATGCGGATAATGAAACTAAAGTAGCGCAATTGATTTCATTGTTTTATCAACAATGGTCATTCGGCCCTGCACAGGGTATCTATGCATTATCAGACATGCTTTGGCTTGATAAAGTCTTAATTTCCAAACAAGGTACACCTGTCACTCTCGGCGCCATTTTATTGTATATCGCTCAGCACCTAGATATTGATATTCGGCCTGCCATTTTCCCTACTCAGCTATTAATTATTACTGAAAAACGTGATGGTGAACCATGGTTTATTAACCCAGCTAATGGTGAGTCATTGTCATTTCATACGCTGAATATGTGGCTAAAAGGAACAGTCGACCCATTCTCTGAATTTTTCCAAGACCAACTTGATGTTGCGGAAAATAGCATCGTTATTCGTAAAATCTTTGATACGTTAAAAGCCGCTCTAATGGAAGAGAAAAAAATGGAGCTAGCGTTAAAAGTTTGCGAAACGTTGCTTACGCTAGACCCTGAAGATCCCTATGAAATCCGTGACCGTGGGCTGATACTGGCGCATTTAGATTGTAATCATGTGGCATTAAGTGACCTCAACTATTTTATTGAGCACTGCCCAGAAGACCCAGTATCTGAAATGATCAAAATTCAAATTTATTCATTGGATAACCATCCAATCGTATTACATTAATTAGCATACAAGCTTCTTGGCTATTCATAAACATGATTGAGTGTCATATTTATCAGTAGCTTGGGCTTGTAGCTAAAATATCACCTTATTGTGAGCAACTTTTTATTGATAATGCTAATGATAATTGTTATCGTTAGTGTTATTTAATAGAGATTGCAACATGAAAAAAAAATATCACCTGCTAGCAATATCCTTTTCTGCATTACTTCCTTTTGCAACATCAGCAACAACATACCCAATAACGGTTACAGATACCGATGGCCAAAAAATAACGTTGAAACAAGAACCGAAGCGAGTTGTATTGCAAGATGGGCGCGATATTTTAACGTTAGCTTTACTTGATAGAAGTAACCCGTTTGAAAGAGTCGTCGCTTGGAACAACAACCTAAAAAAATCAGACCCACAATCAGTTGCTTTACTTGAACAAAAGTGGAAATCAAATATAAATGCGATCCCTGACATGGGCTTCAATGATAAAGGTGAAGTTAATACTGAACAAGTGATTGCACAGAAACCCGATGTTTTGATTGCTCAGTTAAGAGCAAAACCTGCTTTAGAAGGTTCTGGAGTAGTTAGTCGATTAAAAGATGCCAACATACCAATTATTTATATTGATACTTTCTTAGAGCCTGTCAAGAATACGAAAGAAAGTGTTGATCTCCTTGGTGTTATTTTAAACAAAGAAAATGAAGCGAAGGAATACACTGATTTTTATCAACAGCACCTAAACAGCATTCAAAGTAAAACACAGTCAATTAAGCATAAGCCACGTGTGTTTGTAGAAGCAAAGGCTGGAGCTAATGGAGATAGCTGTTGTTTTACACATAACAATGCAGGTTGGGGGGGAATGGTACAGGCTGTTGGTGGCGATAATATTGGTAGCCGCTTCCTACCGGGGGCTTCAGGTGTTGTCTCATTAGAGCAAGTCATTAGTACCAGCCCTGATGTTTATATTGTGACGGGTTCTCATTGGGTTAATAAAAATAGCATCGCGGCACCGTTTGGTTATGGGGTATCTGACAAAGCAGTGCAAGAAGGATTTAATCGCCTGAAGAACCGTATCGGTTTTAACCAAATTAGTGCGGTCGAAAACAACCGATTGTATGGCGTATATCATAACTTCTATAACCATCCATATAACATCGTTGGTTTAGAGTATTTAGCGACGTTTATCTACCCAGAGCAATTCTCTGAATTGAAACCAGGTGATACATACAAAGAGATAATACAAAAATATACGACACTTCCAAGTTCAGAAGCTATTTGGGGTGCGAAAGCAATCAAATAACATCGATTGAGTCTTAAGCCCTTGATATTTTAAGGGCTTTTATTCGTTGTATCAATATATTCGCAGCCTCAATAATCGGCTATAAACGATTTTTTATTGGGTTTGGTGGGCTACTTTAAACAACATTTACTATTCGGGATAAACCTCTCAATGCAACAGTGTGAATGATGGGGGAAACGCTTGTACAACAGTCGCTTAATAAGGTTAATTTATATTTTTTTGCTTGCTCAGAAATTGCTGTAAATAGTACACAGTTTTGAGTCATCATCCCACATAGTTCAATGTCGTTAATATTATGAGTTATCAGTAAATCATCAAGTTGAGTTTCATCAAATGAGTTACCATGATGTTTAGTCACAATAAAATGTTTTGTAGATAGCTTGGTTAAACTTGATATCAGTTCACAACCTTGTGTTGTTTCATCAAAAAAAGCAGCGCCTTGCGGTGATAAGTGCTGAATAAAGATAACGATATAACCATTTTCTTCATATTGTGAAGTCTTATCTGATATATGTTTCAATGTTTCATCAATATTCCATAGTGGAAATCTGCCATCAGAAAGATAGTCATTTTGTGCATCTATAATGATTAGAGCCTTATTCATAATTCCTCATTTATTTAGCTTAAGTTGAGTTTAACTATGAAATAACACAGCTGTAATGACAACTGTTTTAATAAATATCAGTTATGAGTGAGGTAATCCCCCCTTCAGTATGATGCATAGAACGATTCATTAAGATGCGACTAGCGATGAGAAAAGGGAATTTACGCAAAGGGGTATTGGCTATGATGTTTTATTATATGCAACGATAATCTATAATGTCCTGAATATAGCAATGTACTAACTTGGTATGCACGGCTTAGAATAGAAAAATACATTTTTACGGTTTCGTTTTTTCATGCGCTACATTGAAGATATCTCTATACAGTTCATGAAAAACAATCATTTAAGATATAATTATATTTAAGGTAAGAGTATGCAACAGAAAGTAGTCAATATTGGTGATATCAATGTCGCGAACAACTTGCCGTTTGTGCTGTTTGGTGGAATGAACGTTCTTGAATCTCGTGATATGGCAATGAAAGTGTGTGAGCACTATGTCTCTGTGACGCAAAAATTGGGCATTCCTTATGTTTTTAAAGCATCATTTGATAAAGCAAACCGCTCATCAATCCACTCTTACCGTGGCCCTGGTCTTGAAGAAGGGATGAAAATCTTCCAAGAACTTAAACAAACTTTTGGCGTAAAAATTATTACGGATGTCCATGAACCAGCACAAGCGGCACCCGTTGCTGAAGTGGTTGATGTCATTCAATTACCTGCATTTTTAGCTCGCCAAACAGATTTAGTTGCTGCGATGGCAAAAACAGACGCTGTCATTAATATCAAAAAGCCACAGTTCATCAGCCCAGGCCAAATGGGGAATATTGTTGAGAAGTTTATCGAAGGTGGTAATGACAAAATTATTCTGTGTGACCGCGGTGCAAACTTTGGTTATGACAATTTAGTTGTTGATATGCTTGGGTTTAATGTAATGGTTCAGTCATCTAAAGGCTGTCCTGTGATTTTTGACGTGACCCACGCACTGCAATGCCGTGACCCATTCGGTGCTGCATCAGGTGGTCGCCGCGCTCAAGTTGCTGAATTGGCGAGAGCAGGTATGGCTGTGGGTATCGCGGGGTTATTCCTTGAAGCGCATCCAGACCCAGATAACGCACGTTGTGATGGCCCATCAGCACTACCTTTAGATAAACTGGAACCATTCCTCAAGCAAATGAAAGCTATTGATGATGTGGTGAAAGGGTTCCCTGAGTTAGACACTAGCCGTTAAGTTTGGTGTAAATGCAACTCACTGAAGTTGTTTCCATGTTCGGCGCTGATCTCCAGCGCCGATACGGTGAAAAAATTTATAAAATTACATTACACGGGGGTTTTAGTTGCCCAAATCGTGACGGTACCCTTGGGCGAGGGGGCTGTACCTTCTGTAATGTGGCTTCTTTTTCCGATGAGAGCCAATCTAGTCAATCCATTAGTGAACAAATATCTGATCAAGTCACGCGAATTTCCCGCGCTAAACGCTATCTTGCTTATTTTCAAGCCTATACCAGTACCTATGCAGAGGTAAATTTACTTAAACAATTGTATGAAGAAGCATTACAACAAGCCGATATTATTGGCTTGTGTGTGGGGACGCGTCCTGACTGTGTGCCCGAGTCTGTTTTATCGTTGCTTAGTGAATACAAACAGCAAGGTTATGAGATTTGGTTAGAGCTTGGGCTACAAAGCGCTCATGACAAAACATTGCATCGGATTAACCGTGGACATGGATTTGACGCTTATCAGCAGACAACACAAAAGGCGCGGCAAGTCGGTTTAAAGGTGTGTACCCATTTAATCTGTGGCTTACCTGGTGAGGATGCCCTGATGAATATGCAAACCTTAGAAAAGGTACTTGAATGTGGTACTGATGGTATCAAGCTACATCCTTTGCATATTGTTGAAGGTAGTGTGATGGCCAAAAGTTGGCGAGCAGGGCGTTTACCCACATTATCTTTAGATGAATATACCGCTATAGCTGGTGAAATAGTACGTCACACACCGAAAGACATTGTTTACCACCGCATTAGTGCCAGTGCAAGAAAACCTACTTTACTCGCGCCACAGTGGTGTGAAAACCACTGGATTGGCATGAATAACTTATATCAATACTTCTTACGAAAAGGCGGGCAAGGTTCCGCACTGTAGTCGCTTAATTGAGAGCATCTATGAAATTAATCCTCAAAAAAACAATTATTACTCTTTCCTTATTTATTCTTCCTTTTCAAATTGTTGCACAGCCAGAATTGACCGCTGAAGATAAACTTCTTTTTTCTGAAGTGAAACAAAAAGCTGTTAATAATGATGCCTCAGCGCAATATCAGTTAGCACAAATGTATTACTCAGGTTTGGGCGTAATACAAAATTTAAATAGTGCACGTTTGTGGGCGAATGCGGCGGCAAAAAATGGTAATCCAGAAGGATATACCTTGTTAGCGGATATTAGCTTGCTAAGCGATAGTTATTTTACGCAAGAATTTGTCGCTGCAAGGCAATTTGCAACAAAAGCTGTTGAACAAGGCAGTGTACGAGGAAAGATTAGCTTAGCAGAATCATTAATTAATCCGATAGCAGGAAGTACGGATTACCCACAATCAATTCAATTGTTGGAAGAGGTGGTGGAGCTTAATAATCCAGATTATTTTAGCGCCCCATTGATGTTAGGGATCATTTATTTAGATGGGAAAGGTGTACCGATGGACGAGCAAAAATCACAGGAATGGTTTGATAAAGCCGATGCGATGACATATGCAGGTTATGCAGAGTGGATGGCAGCCTTTCGATTTGCAGAAGATAACACAGGAACCGTGACCCTTGATCAACAAAAAGCAAAGAAATTAAGAGGTTTGGCCTGTGAAAAAGGCAGAAAAGCAGGCAATGAAATGTTTTGCTTAGGTGAACAATAAACAATAATAGGTCACCCGCCACCACATTGCTGTGTGGTGGAGGGTTGAACAGTACAATTATACTGCTTCAGTATTAGTGGGAGTGTTTAATTGCTTAGCTTGTTCAATGGATTTAACCGCTTCTAATGCGTTATCCATGGAATTATGGAAGCTTAATACCCCAGCAATTGGCGTAACTTTAGCGCGAGCCAAGGTTTTTAGCGGTTGGAATGGAATATCACAAACCATCACATGGGTGTCTTTACGCACGGCATCAATGAATTTTTCAAAGGCTTCTAATCCCCCTGCATCCAAGACGGGTACTGCATCCCATTGCATGATGATAGTTTCATAGCCTGCACTTTTTACGCGCAACTCATCGAAAATACGTTCTGCGGCGGCGAAAAATAGTGGGCCATTAATACGCACGACTAATCGGCTATTTTCTTCATCCGTTTCAGCAAGTTGTGTTGAGCGAGTCATATTAGCGATACGGCGCATAAATAACAGAGATGCCAATACGATCCCCACCGTAATGGCAATGACCATATCGAATAAAACGGTTAAAGACATACATAGAACAAGCACAATGATGTCATCTTTAGGGGCGCGTTTAATTAAATACACCACTTTACCTGCTGCACTCATATTCCATGCCACAATTAACAGTAATGCGGACATTGCAGCGAGTGGTAAATAAGAAAGCATCGGTGCTAACACCAGTAAGGTGAGTAATACTAAGATTGAATGAATCACCGCAGAAATCGGTGATGTAGCTCCCGCGCGGACGTTTGCAGCAGAACGGGCAATCGCAGCTGTCGCCGTGATCCCACCAAAAAAGGGTGCCGCAATATTACCGACTCCCTGGCCAATCAGTTCACTATTGGAATGGTGTTTTTTACCCGTCATGTTATCAAGCACAACAGCACAAAGCAGTGATTCAATCGCACCAAGAACCGCCATCGAAAATGCTGCAGGCATAAGTGCGGTGATCATTGCCCAACTAATTGGCGCACTACCAGGAAGTTCCCAAGGTAAAATAAACTGAGGCAGAATAGGCGGAATACCACTCCCTTCAGTTCCATCAGGTAGAAAATAACTAAATTCAGAGCCGATGGTTGCCACTTCTTGCCCAAATAATGAAAGTACCCACATGACCAATGTGCCCACGACGAGAGCAGGTAAGTGCCCAGGGAATTTTAGCTTTAACTTAGGCCAAAAAATTAAGACAAGCAGTGTGGATAAACCAATTAGTGTGTCACTGAATTGAAACGTGGGGAATGTATTGCCGATGGCAATCAATTTATCAACATAGTTCTCAGGAACATGTTCCATCTGTAAGCCAAAGAAATCTTTGATTTGCATGGTGGCAATGGTGATGGCAATACCTGAAGTAAAGCCCAAAGTTACTGATACTGGGATATATTCAATAAACTTACCAAAGCGGGCAAAACCCATCGCCAGTAAAATGACACCTGACATAAGTGTGGCAACTAATAGGCCACTAAGACCAAACTGTTGTGATACGGGATATAAGATGACGACGAATGCTGCTGTAGGCCCCGAAACGCTATAACGAGACCCTCCCGTAATGGCAATAATTATTCCCGCAATTGCTGCGGTATAAAGGCCATATTGGGGGGGAACGCCACTGGCGATCGCTAAGGCCATGGCTAATGGTATAGCAATAATCCCAACGGTAATACCTGCAATTAAGTCCTTCACAAAACGTGCAGCAGTGTATTTTTCTTTCCAACACGAATCTATTAGTGCGCTAAAAGGGCGCAGCCTATTAATATTTTTTGTACTCATTATACCCTACCAAATAACAGGGTGAAAAATAAACGAAAATGTACCTATAAGGATACGCTTAGCTAAGCTCAAAAAATCTGTTATGCATCAATGAAACAGTAATTATCATAACGTTTTCAGTAACAAAAGTAAAAACCACCTAATTTACCAGGTAAATAAAGCTAATGGTGTTTTTACTTGAATTTAAAATAATAAGCAGAAATTTTTCATAACAAATAAATAAAAATTAACCTAACTCATTATAATGTTATTACCGTAACTAATAGCCATATCCAAAGGATAACAACAGATAAGACAGCATGTTTAAATAAGTTCTTTGTGCCTTGCCAACGCTGTTCCATCGTTCGGTTAGTTGGCTTTTTATGCATAAAGAAACTGAGTGCATAATCAAAGGGCTCAGTTGTTCCTTGTTGATAAATCATCTTAAAAAAATGATTATCAAGCCACAAACGATAAATATAGTAATGACTAATAATAAATAAAATAATGCCAACAAATAAATAGTACTTTCCGTTATTTATACCTAAAAAAAGATTAAGCTGGCAAATTAAACCTAATACAGAACCTATAGCCAAATAGAGCCAACTTCGCGTCAGTATCTGAATGACTTCTCCGCAGTTTTTATCTGTAAGCTGGTTCATTTATGTTTCCTATTTAAATAATAGTGCGTAAACCAATTATTTAATTGTTCTTTAGTTGCTGGGTTTAAAATAACTTGTGGCCTAGCAAGTTCAACCATTTCGACTGCTTTATCTATCGTTTGAGCATCACCATGGTGAACTAGCCATGCAACAGCAACGGTGGCACTGCGTGAATAACCCAGTTTGCAATGAATATAGACAGCACCGTGCTGGGCTAAACTATCCATCGTATGGACTGATTGCTCGATATCCTCTGCGCTCAGTGGTAACAAATCTATTTGTGGCTGGCTACAATACTTCAGCCCTTTGCTAAAAGAATTGCGAGGCCATTCGCAAGTCATGTCTAAAACAGCTGCAGTTTGCAAAGGGTAAAGCGGGCGGCCTCCCAAAACGATATGTTGATTCACAATGCTAGGTTGCCTGCAATGTTTAGCAAAGTAATGATAGGTTCCCCAAGCAATTAGGCGATAAGGTAATAATAAGATAGCGGCGGACGGGGAAATCTTGCCATCGGGTGTTTTTTGAAAGATGCTGGCACCAGCGCCTAAGTAACCGAGAGTAATAAACAATAAAGCAACAGCAGGCCACAGCAATATCCAAGCAGCACCTTGAATCAAAAAAGCGAGAGAAAAGCAAACGACTGAGCCAATGCCATAATTTTTGCTCATTTTAAAACTGCGAGGGGACCCTGTGTAATGCCATTGCCAGCGTGTATTGATAGGCAGCAAATAACTGACAAGCAAACCAACTGAGAAACCAGCAATAACATCAATAAAATGGTGCTGCCAAGTCGTGAGGACAGAAATTAAGATCAAAACTGACCAACTGTGGAGCAGCCAACGCCACCGTGTTGGTGTATGAGCTCGAAAGCGTAGCCATAGGAGCCAAAGCAAAATGATATGTAATGAGGGGGCTTGGTTAAATGGCAGGTCAAAAAGTTCTAAGCTGTCAAACATCCAGCCAAAAGCGCCATCCGTAGTTGGGCGAGGAAAGCTAAATTTAAGTGGAAATAAAAGAAAGCCAACGCAGGCAGAAATGGAAGCGGTAATTAATCGTAGACCATGGATTGTTTGTTCACGCCGTGTTGTACAGATAAATAAGGATAATCCGTAGAATAGGTCAATGCTCCAATAGGGAATAATAGTCCAAGGAACAAACGGGATGTGCTTTTCCCATGAATACACAAAGGAAGGTACATGGGGTAAGGTCGCTGTGTAGTTATTGACCTGTCCATAAGTGAGAAAGAAAAATGGAGCTAAAAAAATTAGCCACAGCAGGCCAAACAACAAAGTGTGTTGTTTAGATAATAGCTGAGTAGGTTGGTGAAGGGCTGTCATCGTCCTTTGCAATATTCCTTTGTGCTCTAAAAATCATCTAAGAATAAATAGTGAGTGCTGCAATTACCTGTTTGTAGAAAGAAAATGTATATTTAACTCACAACATAGGGGCTTTGCCTATCAGAAGCAATAGAGATAGCCAATATTGGCAAACTTGAGGTTAGCTACGTTGACGGCAACCAACCTCAAATGATAGGTTAAAAGATTAACGGCGTCTCGCTATTGATACGCTGAATATTCCCCAGTTATCAATAGATTGACTTAATTTTTCGAACCCTGCTTCGTCAACTAAAGCATCCATTTCGCCTTGGCTGCGGCAACGCATAACCCAAGCTTGTCCGCCTTGGTGGCTGGGTAAAACACGAGCAATCATTTCCACTTGAGGGTGCCATGGTTGGCAAGTGTAAATGAGCAGCCCACCTGAAGGTATGACTCGGGATAATCCATCTAATGAAGCTCTAATTAGTTGGTTACTCGGGAATAGCTCATATAAACCACTCACAACACCCAGTGTAGGCGCAGGCGTCACGGAAGCTAAATCATCAGCGTCGAAGGCATTGCCTTCCACAAAATGGATTTTATCTTCAAGGAAACGCTCTTTTATATGTAAACGCCCCTGTTCTACATTAATTGGGCTGTAATCACGCAAAAGAACAGATTCAACTTTGCCATAATCGTTAATTGCATCGAAGATATAACGGCCTTGACCCGCTGCAATATCCATAATACGTACTGGCATATTGTTATCTGTTAAGTCACGGATAGCTTGGCGTAAAGTATTTTCAATATTGACTTTACGCTGACGGATCCCTTGCCAGCCAATACTGTTGAGGTATTGCCTGTCAATCACGCGTCCGAATAGGCCTTTTCCTTCCGCTTTATCACGATAGACATAGTCTAAAGTTGATCCTGAATCAAAGCCCTTATCGTAACCGATGCGAACACCCTCAGAAGCTTTACCTATGGTGTTCATTGATTTACTCATAATCTTGAAGGCAAGGTTTTTCGGGCACCATTTGGGTAACGGAGTAGCCAGTTTACGGTAATTTTCTGCGCTAGTGCTCCATGTGTCTTCGTACTGGTAATCATGTCGGTAAACAGGGAGACTAAATAATTTACTAATAAAATCACGTATTTTTTCGATAGGAATATGACGCTCTTTCTCACCTAAAGTATCGTGATAAAAGCCTGGTAAGATGTGCTTTTCTTTGATTGGTGTATTTAAGCGCTCAAAAAACTGATGCTGTGGGCGGTGATGAACAACATGGTCGCTACCTGATATAAATAATTGAGTTGGCAAGGTAATTGCGTTGGCATCTGCAACGACTCGATCGGCTGTTTTATACAATTCAAGTAAGATATTAACGGCAATAGGTCGAGTGATTAGCGGATCGCGGTTAAACGAATCAATACGCTGTTCATCATGGGTAAGAAATTTCGCTTTTACATAAGAATTAACATAGAACAGGCCCCGCATTTTTTGCATTAAAGCTAACCCTGTGCGAGCAAAAGGAACATACAGTTTAACTTTAAATGCAGGTGAGGCAAGAACCATCCCACGAATTTTCGGCGCATAGTCATGTACCCATGCGGAAACCAACACAGCCCCCACGCTTTGCCCAATTACAATGATATTTTCTAAAGGGATTTGATATTGCGTGGAGACATATCGGACAAATTCATCGACATCATGGATGGATGTGCCAAGAGAAGGGCTATAGCCCCTTGGACCTTCATTTCGCCCATGACCGCGAGCATCCCAAGCGAACATGGCGTAGTCAGGAAAGTTTAACTCATCAACAAGGTGTGCAACACGGCCTGAATGCTCATGACCACGATGGAATAAAATAATTGCTTTGTCCGTTGTCGTTTCCGTTGGCCAGTGGCGGTAAAAAAGCGAAGTGTGATCACTAGTTGTAAATTGCGATTCTAAAACAGGGCGTTGCGTCAGATAATCTGTCTGAGCGTTCATAATTATTCCTTAATTATTATCCGAAGACGTGCGAAACTCATCCAATGCACGGCGGATACGGTTATAGCAGGTATAAAGCAGCAACAAAGATAGAATAATAAAGAGATAATTTATCCAATCAGCGAACAGAAGCTGAGGAAAAATACTCACGAATAATCCGAGAGCGCCAAAAATAAAGGCTCGGTCACTTTTCCCGATAGGGCCGTCATAGCGTCTTGACGCACCTATTGCTTGTGAGGTGACACCAATAAACTCAGTCAACAGTGAGAAAAATAAAATAAGCAAAATTAGCCAAATTGCATGGGGAAAAATAATAGCAAAAGGGAGGTATAACGCGACATCAGAAACGACGTCACCTAATTCATTGAGGATTGCACCTAATTGGCTTTTTTGATGATGTTCTCGTGCTAGCATGCCATCAATAGCATTGAGCGCCATGCGGATAAACAACACAAACGGCAATAAAATAAATAGATGTGGGTTTGGGAAGAAAAACAAAACCAAACCGACAATAATGGAGAGTAATAATGCAGCCAAAGTCACTTGATTAGCCGTGATCCCTGCATTAAATAATTTACTAACGATTGGGCGAAGTAGATCTTGAAATTTTGGTTTCAGATCATAAATGGTCATTTTTTATCCTTTTATATGACATGCAATAGTGTCTTACATTGGACATATCAATACGCTATTCATAAATAGCCGCAATAAGAGCTATCTTAAGTTAATTTATTTTACTTAGGCATATTAAGATCAAAGTAGGATGTTTTTTTCGATTAGTCTATTGAAATCAATGAGGAAATTAGCTTAATCAACAAAGATTAAACAAAGCTTGTTTTATACTCAGTAAGATTAGAGATGAACAATAAGATACCCGATCACGCGATTATTTTTTGCTTATCAAGTGTTGAACGCATACGCTTAAATTGGCTGGGTGTCATGGTGGTCATTTCTTTAAATTTGCGACAAAAAGCACTGTGATCAGTGTAAGCACATTTTATTGAAATATCTGTAATTGAATGGTCATCTTCTAATAACTCAATGGCATGTTCGAGACGCTTTTTTTGAATATATTGTTGCGGTGTAATTAAAAAAATAGCTTTAAATTGACGATTTAATTGTGAAAGTGAAAGTCCTGAAATATCCGCAAGTTTCGTTATTTTAATTGCAGTATCAAAATGGTCACTAATATAGCGTTCAACGAGGCTAAGTTGGTTATTTAATTTAGGACTAACAGATTTAATATCCTGTAAATCGACAGAAATCCCTGCTACACCAATTACTTGGTTTCGAGTGTTAAATATGGGTACCTTTGTGGTTAAACACCAGCCAAGTAACCCAGCTTTATAAAGATGTAACTCAAGTTTATTAATCACACTGATTTTCTTTTCCATCACAAGGTAATCTTGCGAACTGTAACTTTGCCCTAATTCAGCGTGAAATAACTCTTCTGCACTTTTACCAATTACGTCATTAATACCATTCTTTTTACAGCGAATCGCCAAGTTATCATTGGCAAGTAAATACCGTGCATTATGGTCTTTCACAAAAAAAGTGACATTAGGGAGTGTATTAATTAACGGCATGACTAAACCGAGATGGTTTAGTAAAACTTCAATGTTATCAACAGGAAAAAGCATATTTTCTTGGCTGATTAATAATAACTTATTTAAATTGATCATGCTGCGCCCCCAAATATTAAATTATTGTTACTAATTTTCTTAAATATTTTTAGATTGTGCAGAAAAACGCATAAGTTCGATGGAAAGATATCAAGATTGATTAACAAAAATCAAGCAATCTATTAACAAACCATGATTAATAGGGTGCTAATCAATGCGATCTGAATATTCTAAAATTGAAGTAATAGATTCCCATACAGCAGGGGAACCAACACGCTTAGTGATTGAAGGATTCCCTCAGCTAGGTGGTGAAAGCATGGCAATACGTTTGGCAATATTGCGTGATAACCATGACGAATGGCGAAGAACAACCATCCTAGAACCACGAGGCAATGACATTCTCGTGGGGGCACTATTATGTAAACCACAAAATCCGAAAGCCGCGGCAGGGGTGATCTTTTTTAATAACGAAGGGTACCTTGGGATGTGTGGGCATGGAACGATAGGTTTAGTCGCATCCTTGCATTTTCTCGGGAAAATTTCTTACGGAAAGCATTTGATTGAAACCCCTGTTGGGGATGTTACGGCGGAACTGCACAACGATGGCAGCGTGAGTATCCAGAACGTATATTCATATCGTTACCGTAAAGCAGTACAAGTTGATGTGCCTGATATCGGTATGGTCACAGGGGATATCGCCTGGGGGGGTAATTGGTTTTTTCTTGTAGAAAACTCACCTATTTCGATTGATTTTAAAAACGTTAAATTGCTAACAGACGTGAGTTTGAAAATTAAACAAGCACTTGTTGACCAAAAAATCTTTGGTAAGAATGACCAAGAAATTGATCACATCGAACTATTTGGTTCACACCCTAAAGCCGATAGCCAAAGTTTTGTGTTATGCCCTGGTGGTGCTTATGACCGCTCCCCTTGTGGGACAGGTACCAGTGCCAAATTAGCCTGTTTAGCTGCGGATAAAAAACTCGCAGCGGGAGAAATTTGGCACCAAGCGAGCGTGATTGGCAGTGAGTTTCAAGCGAGTTTCCAGCCCGCGGATGAAAACGGCATTATTCCTACAATTCGAGGAAATGCCTATATTAGCGGCCAAAATACGTTGCTGATTGATGCGCAAGACCCATTTCGTTTCGGTATTTCGGTTGCGTAAGGGGATGGCGATGAAGAGTCAATATTCAGTGATTGTTGTCGGCGGTGGAATTATTGGCCTAAGCATTGCGCTTACCGCACAAGCTAATGGTACCGACGTCCTGCTGGTGGATAAAAATGAAATTGGCTCTGGGGCGTCATTTGGTAATGCAGGGCATATTGCAACTGAGCAAGTTTTCCCCATTGCAGACCCTTCTGTATTGAAATCAATTCCGAAAATGTTGCTCGACCCACTTGGCCCATTACGTTTGGATTGGCGTTACTTATTACCACTAACACCGTGGATGTTAAAGCTAGTCGGTAACATGCGCCATAAGCCGTTTACCCACATTCACCAGACGTTAATGACGTTAAATAGTGCGGCTTTTGACTCGTGGCAAGCCTTTATTCAAAAATGGCAACTCAGCGACCTTGTTAAAATGCAAGGCTCATTATTAGTGGCTGAAAAAAAAGAAACACTCGAAAAGCTCCATCAACATGGTGAATCTCTACAAAACATGAATGTACACAACTTGGTTATCGATCAAACCGAGTTACTTGAGCGCGAACCTGCACTTGCCACGAATCAACTTGGAGGGCTATTTTTCCCAAATACTGGGCATGTGGTTGATTTATCAAAATTACATTCAAAACTTGCGCAGTCATTTGTTGAGTTAGGTGGAAATATACTGACCAACTGTGAAGTCATTGCGATATCTTCGACATCAAATAAAGAAGCCTCTATCACCACAACCCAAGGGAAATTTACAGGGCAAAAAGTGGTTATTGCAGGCGGCGCATTTTCTAAATCATTAGTCAAAATGGTTAGTCGTATTAATGTGCCACTTGAAACAGAGCGCGGCTACCATTTAATGCTACCTCAAGAACAAGGGCGGCTGAATATTCCCGTATCCAGCATGGACAGGCGTTTCATTATGACCCCGATGGCGGGTGGTTTACGCCTTGCTGGTACCGTTGAATATGCAGGGTTAAAGCGCCCTGCAAATATGCAGCGGGCTCGTCACTTTTTACCACTCGCCGCCCCAATGCTAAAGGCGCCATTAAATGATGCACAATCAACACCGTGGATGGGGTTTCGCCCATCAACATCAGATTCATTGCCTGTCATTGATAATAAAGGCCCGTATATTTTTGCATTTGGTCACCAACACCTAGGGCTCACACAGGCAGCAATCACGGCTGACCTTGTAAATAGTTTTATTCACGAGCAGCCGACTGTTATCGACTGCACCCCTTTTTCCATTGAGCGATTTCTATAATTTTAAGGAGAATTCAGATGAATTTTCATGGCATTCTTGTCCCTTTAGTTACCCCTTTTCATGACGATTATTCATTAAATATTAGTGCATTAGCTGATTTAACTGAAAAGCTTATTGACCAAGGCGTCACAGGGTTAGTGGTCTGCGGCACGACAGGGGAATACTACGCGTTAAATGAAGATGAGCGCAAAACCGTTTTATCAACCGTGAGCAAAATTGCGAAGGGGCGCGTAACGTTGATTGCAGGGATTAACGATCTATCAACGGAAGGTGCGATCGCGCGCGCAAAACAAGCAAAGGACCTTGGATATGAAGGTTTAATGTTATCACCACCACCGTATAGTTTGCCTGACCAACAAGGCGTGTACGGGCATTATAAAAAAGTTGCAGAGGCCACAACGCTGCCGATCATTATGTATAACTTCCCTGCACGCATTGGTATCGAAATTGAGTACGAAACTGTGGTTAAGCTGGCTGAAATCGACAACATAGTTGCCATTAAAGAGAGTAGCGGGGATTTCAGCCGTGCTTTACGCCTATTACAGACACCGTTTAACAACTTCAAGGTGATTTGTGGTTGTGATGACCAACCCGTTGATTTCTTCTTTTGGGGTTCAAAAAGCTGGATAGCGGGTGCAGGCAATGTGTTCCCTGCTGAACAAGTTGCTATTTTTAAGGCGACACAAACAGGAGATTGGCAAGAAGCGAAAAGAATAATGAATGAAATATACCCAGGAATTTATTCCATGGAGTCTGGCGATTATAACCAAAAAGCCAAAGCAGGTTGCTTAAATGGCACGTTTAACGCAGGCCCTGTGCGTTTACCTTTAACTAATTTAGCCGTTGAAGCTAAAGACGAATTTGTCAAATTAGTGAAAAGGTAAGGTGGGGATAATGAAACTAAATCAACAGCAGGTTTTTGAACTCGCCAAGCAAGGAAAACTATGGGCGGGTAATTTAATTGATGGGGTGAATATTTCTCAACCTAAATTAGAAAACCGAACTCCCATTGACAATAGCCTTATTGGCTATATCGCTGACGGTGAAGCAAGAGATGTTGATGCTGCAGTAAAAGTTGCTCGAAATACCTTTAAAAGCGGTGAGTGGAGTGCACTTTCTCCTCAAAAACGCAAAGAGGTGATGCTCAAGTGGGCGGATTTAATTGCTGAACACAGCGAAGAACTTGCAGCACTTGATTGCATTGATGCGGGAAAACCCATTACCGAATGTATCAATACCGATATGCCAGCAACCGTTGAAACCTTTTATTGGTATGCCGAAGCGATTGATAAATTATTTGGAAAAATAGCACCAACAAGCCAACAAGAATTAGGGTTGATAGTTAGCGAGCCTATTGGGGTTGTGTGCGCGGTTCTACCCTGGAATTTCCCAGCCCAAATGTTTGCATGGAAAGTTGCGCCTGCGCTTGCTATCGGCAACTCTGTGATTGTGAAACCCGCGGAGCTAACGTCACTGAGTGCTTATCGAATGGTTGAGCTAGCTTATGAGGCAGGTGTACCGAAGGGGGCGCTCAGCTTAGTTTGTGGGCTGGGCGAAAAAGTGGGCGAAGCACTGGGACGTCACCCAGACGTGGATGTGGTGTCCTTCACAGGGTCAACCGAAGTGGGGCGCTTATTTTTAAAATACTCAGCGGAAAGCAACTTAAAAGAAATTGTTCTCGAATGTGGTGGCAAAAGTCCGCAGGTTGTATTTGAAGATGCCAACCTTGATGCGGCTGTTCCCCATATCATGGCCGCCGCCTTTTGGAATATGAGTGAAAACTGTAGCTGCGGTTCTCGCTTAATTGTGCATGAAAATATTAAACAAGCTCTGCTGGATAAACTGGCGATTGCAGCAAAAGAATGGAAAGTGGGTGACCCGAGGCAAGCGGATGTATCAATTGGGCCGATGGTTGAAAAAGCGCACTTTGATAAAGTGAAATCGTTTTTAGATATCACAAAGCAAGAAGGGGGGACAATCGCTATTGGTGGTCGCGTTCACCATGAAATTGGTTCTGGGTGGTATATCGAGCCGACAATTTTCGATAATGTGACTTCAGATATGTCGTTGTTTAAAGAAGAAGTTTTTGGCCCTATCTTAGCAGTAACCTCATTCAAAACGGAAGAAGAGGCAATTACGCTAGCCAATAAGACACAATATGGGTTAGCGGCCTCTTTTTATAGTCAAGACGTCCACCGAGCCATGCGCGTTGCTCGCCAAATTAGTGCGGGAACTGTCTCAGTCAATGGTTTTAGTGAAGGGAATATTACCACGCCATTTGGTGGTTTCCGTCAATCCGGTTTTGGCGGAAAAGACAATGGCCTAGAGGCTTTTGAACAGTATAGCCAAACCAAAGTTATCTGGTTTGTTCACCAATAAATAACGTTGACCTGAGCCTACAATGCTCAGGTTTTTTTTACCCTGCAAACACACAATAAACAATTACAATAACGAAGGAGTACAAAATGGAAGCCATCGTTAATACCATCGTTGGTTACATATGGGGTAATGCACTGGTGTTTTTATCACTGGGCGTAGGACTCTACTTCACTTTAGCGACTCGTGGCGTGCAATTTCGCTATCTCATCAAAATGATTTGTTTATTAAAGGAAAATAAAGCATCAAAAGAGGGGATTTCTTCCTTCCAAGCTTTCTGTTTAGCATTGTCAGGCCGTGTTGGTGTTGGCAATATTGCGGGGGTTGCTACTGCAATAGCTGCTGGTGGGCCAGGTGCCATTTTTTGGATGGTAGTCATGGGGCTATTAGGTGGCGCGAGTGCCTTTATTGAATCTACACTTGCTCAAATCTATAAACAACGTTCAGATGGGCAATATCGCGGTGGTTCCCCTTATTATATTGAAAAAGGGTTAAAGTTGAAGCCGTTTGCCATCATTGTTGCCGCCGTAATTTGTTTATCTTACGGTGTATTAGTGCCAGGTATTCAGGCTAACACCATTGCTGACTCTTTCCAGACATCGTTTAACCTTCCTCCGATGGCGACTGGGGCGATTGTCACCGTATTAATGGCATGGCTTATCTTTGGTGGCGTGAAACGTATCGCAAGTGCAGCAGATAAAATCGTTCCCTTGATGGCGATAGCTTACTTGGTGATGATGGTGATTATTTTGGGCAGCCATTATGAAAAAGTACCTGCGATGTTTAATTTAATCTTCCAAAGTGCATTGGGTATGGATGCGGTATTTGGTGGGATTGTTGGAACCGCAGTATCATGGGGTGTTCGTCGCGCGGTATTTTCCAATGTGGCAGGTGCTGGTGAGGCAACATTTAGTTCAGCGGCTGCAGAAGTGAGTCATCCAGTAAAACAAGGACTTATTCAAGCATTCTCCATTTATATTGATACGGTTGTAGTCTGTACAGCATCAGGCTTAATGATCCTTGTCACCAATATGTACAATGTATTCCCCGATGGTTCTGCAACCGCGCTGGTGGAATATGTACCAGGTGTTGCAGCAGGAACCGCATGGACACAGATGGCGGTTTCTACCGTGTTTACCTCTGCGGGCTCAGGCTTTGTGTCGATAGCAGTATTCTTATTCGCATTCACAACCTTAATGGCTTATTACTATATTGCTGAAACAACCATTGTCTACCTTGACCGCAAACTTGCTTATCCTGTTTTAAAACTGATACTTAAGTTTGTGTTCTTAATTATTGTGTTTATGGGTAGCGTGCAATCAGTGAGCTTAATGTGGAGCTTAGGTGATATTGGGTTTGGTAGTATGAGTTACCTAAATTTAATTGCGATAGTGTTTCTTTCTAAACCTGCGCTAAGAGCGCTGCGAGATTATGAACGGCAGGAAAAATTAGGTGTTGACCCTGTGTTCAGTCCAAAAGTTGCAGGGATAGAAAATGCAGAGTTATGGGAAGATATTAGCCGTGAATATCATGAACGAGGTATTGGTATTGAGCAAAAGAATAATGAAAATAAAGGGAAACTACAGATAAAAGAAGAGGAAAACTAGTAGAAAAAATGGCGGTGAGGGAGGGATTCGAACCCTCGATACGTTGCCGTATACACACTTTCCAGGCGTGCTCCTTCAGCCTCTCGGACACCTCACCGTTTTTTCTAAATCCGTTGCAGACCAGAGAGAAATCCTGCTGTGCAACGGGGCGCTACTATAGGGAAAATAGCGTCTTGCGTCAACTCCCTATTGATTCTTTTTCTTACTTTTTATGTCCGTTTAGCTAAATAAAAATCAATTTGTATAATATCTAATCTTAATTGTTGCTTGTTAAGATAAATCATTTTTTTAATGTTAATAAGAACTGCAAGGATTAAGCATAAAATTCGTTAGCTAGTTAACAAAATCCTCAACGAAAGTGATCTTGGTTGCGGTATGGACTTGAAAATAAACGTCATTGCGCACACTCTGTTAGAAACCTAAGAGGAGCTGCCATGAATATTTTATTTTACCATCCATTCTTTAATTCAGAACAATGGATTGAAGGAATGCGTGCTAGATTACCACAAGCTAATATTCGCCAATGGGAAAAAGGGGATAAGCAAAGTGCAGATTACGCTATGGTGTGGCTGCCACCCTATGAATGCCTTGCGGGGCGCAATGATTTAAAAGGTATTTTTGCATTAGGTGCAGGTGTGGATGCCATCTTAAAGCAAGAGCAAGATAAACCAGGTACACTCCCTGCGGGTGTCCCTGTGATGCGCCTTGAAGATACAGGCATGGCTATCCAAATGGAAGAATATGCCTGTGCAAAGGTCTTAGCATACTTTCGTCGTATGGATGAATATCGGCAGTTACAATCTCAGCGTCAATGGAAGCAACTGCCTGCTTATCAACATGAAGAGTTTGTGATTGGTGTCATGGGGGCTGGCGCATTGGGCCAAGCTGTTGCGAA
Source organism: Providencia sp. SP181 (assembly GCF_050446505.1). NCBI lineage: Bacteria > Pseudomonadati > Pseudomonadota > Gammaproteobacteria > Enterobacterales > Morganellaceae > Providencia > Providencia sp. SP181. The sequence continues at coordinate 273,406 of NZ_JBBPXM010000001.1, read as the reverse complement.
GCGCTTAGTCAGCTTTGGTTTTCATGTCAGAACGTGGAGCCGTTCTGAGAAACAAATCCCTAATGTAAAAAGTTATTATGGCAATGAGCAATTACCTGCATTCCTTTCGGGAACTCGTGTGGTCATCAATTTATTGCCAAGCACGCCAGAAACGGTTGGGATTTTAAATCAACAGCTGTTTAGCCAATTGCAACAAGGCGCTTATGTCATCAACTTAGCTCGTGGTGCACATTTGATAGAGCAGGATTTATTATCTGCATTGGATGCAGGACAAGTTGCTGGGGCTGCATTAGATGTGTTTGCGAGTGAGCCTTTATCCCAAATGCACCCGTTCTGGACGCATCCACGTATTGCGATTACGCCGCATGTGGCTGCATTTACCCAGCCGAAAGAAGCAATGGATATGATTGTCAGTAATATCAAGCGCATTGAAGCGGGGGAAGCGCCTGTGGGAGTGGTTGATATGGAACGTGGTTACTAATTACATCTAAAAGAATTGCAAGCTACCTGCTTTTTGCTAGCTTGCAATTTTGTTGTGTTTTTCTTCTCTAATACGTTTCTTATTTTTTCGGTATACTGAGCTTAAGAGCTGAGTCGCAACTGAATTTTAAATAGGAAAACCCATATGAACGAATTCTCAATCGTCTGCCGTATTTTAGGCACATTATTCCAACGCAGCGCTGATGACGCTCTTGTTAAACCTCTTATGGATATGATTGCGCAGGATAAATTGAAAGCATCATGGCCTCTAGAGCAAGATGAATTGTGGGCACGTATGGCGAAAGGATTGGATATTAAAGCGATTAGTGCTGACTACCAAGCCATGTTTGTCGGTGAAAATGCCACAGTATCAATGCTAGCCAATGATTATGACGAAGAAGTCACAGAAGCTGAAATCCGTGAGTTTTTAACCGTTAGAGGCATGACCTTAACGGATGCGCCAGTGAGCACATTGGGGGCGTTATTATTGGCTGCTTCTTGGTTAGAAGATCAAGCCGCCGAAGATGAAACCGCGGCACAAGAAGAATTATTTGATAGCTACATTCTCAGCTGGTACGGCGCATTTTTAGGTAAAGTCGAAGCCCATGCCACGACGGCGTTTTATCGCACATTAGCCCAAATTGCCCGTGATGCCGTTATTGCGCTGCGTGATGAGTTAGATTCCGAGGCTAATGAGGACTAATTTGTGAGTGTTTTATCGGTAGCCAGACCTCATGACTTACGGAATGCAAAAAGGCCAACGAAAGGCTCTTATGTGACACTGTCACTTATATTCAAGAGCGATAATAAACAGTATTGATTAATATTTCTGATTGAATTAAAAAGGCAACAGATTTCTCTGTTGCCTTTAATGCTTTTCTCAATCAAAAAAATTTATGGTTAAAATTAATCCACTAATGGAATGACCAGTTTACCTGGTTTAATCTCAAGTCCCTTAGCCAATTTTTTGGCTGTTGCTTCTGCAGCGCCGTTATCTGGGTTGAGGACATAGACGGGCTGTGTTTCGAAGAAAGTTTCAAGGGAACTATTTAGATAAGGGATTACCGCAGACATGGCGGTATCCATGTTCTCTGGGGTGACTTTATAATTGCTTATATTCAATTCTTTTAAGTAGATAGACCCTGTTTTTGCATCAAAAATTGGGCGAGCCGTTAAGGTTAAGCTAATTTGCGCCTCTGCTTTTCCAATCAAAGAGTCTAACTTAACCGTAGCATCACCATTTAGGGCGATTTTACCTGGCTCACTACGGCCTATTTCAGATTTTAAATTCGCCAGTTGGATATCTGCATCAGCAAGCCCAGAAATCCCCACTTTGTGGTCATATTTTACTTTATTAGCAAGGTAGCTATTTATTTGGGACTCACTAATACTGAATTCAGATAATTGGCTACAGCCCGTTATTAGAGTGATAAAACCAATCATTGTGGCCAATAAAAATTTTTTCATAAAGACTCCTTTTACAGTAATACCGCTAGTTTAGCGCATTACTGCCCACTCAACATGACTGTTTCAATTTTTTTACGGTTAAATTGCTTATGTAACGCCCACAGAGTGACAAAACCGATTATCCCCAGTAAAAACCAAGGCAATTGAGGCATATTCCATTGGTGCCCAATATCATACATCCAACCACCACCCGTATAACCAACAGCACCACCTAGGGCAAGGCCGAGACGGCTAAAGCCCATATAACTGCCACGAGCTCGGGGATCTGCAAGTGAAGCACTCAGCGTTTCTCTAGCAGGATCGGCAGTCACGGTTCCTAAATAGAATAGACAAATTAAACCAAATAACATATTTAACGAAGTTGTCATCCCTATTGGGAACATACTTAAGCTCATTAAAAATAGGCCTGCCATTAACCGCTGCTCTAGGCGAAAATGTTTTTCACTCCAACGTGCAATGGGATAAAGCAAAGTGAGAGAAATCATAGCTTCAATGGCATACATCCATTTTACTGCCGTTGGTGTTCCAGCTAGCTCATTGACAACAATTGGGAACATTAACATCACTTGCACAGAAAGCATAAAGTAACCTGCTAAGGTCACAACATAGGTGACAAACCGTTTGTCTTTTAAAACACGGTTCATACCTTCTTTAATCGGAGTCCTTACCGTTGAAATACGATAAGCGGGGAGTAACCATGCATTACAGATGGCGGCAATGATAAACACCACGGCACCCGCCCAGCAGACATAGTGGAAATCATATTGTAGCAGCCAGCTACCAATCAAAGCACCGATAACAGCACCAGCACTATCTTGCATCAATAAAAGTGAATAAAAACGGCCGCGTTCGTAGGGGCGAGTAAGTTTGATAACCAGCGCCGTTCTGGGGGGATCAAATAGCGTGCCACCAAGGGCAGAAAGCACACAAGATAGCCACAACACCCAAGGGTCGTAAGCGATTGCCATCAAAGCAAAGCCACTTGCTCGTAAAAGCATTCCAATAACAATCATAGGCTTAGCACCAAATCGGTCAGCAATTGCGCCACCAAAAATACCTAAGCCTTGTTGAACAAATTGCCGTAGGCCTAATGCGAAGCCTACCACTACAGCGGCCCAACCTAGTTGGTCAACAAATCGGATTGAAATCAATGGAAAAACGACAAAAAAGCCGAGGACAACTAACATGTTGTCGAGCAAAAGGAAATATTTACCAAGGCTTCTTGCCCGTGACACCTGTGCCATGACACACCATTAAAAAATTGCTAAGAGAGGATTGTTCCATAATGTTACTTATCAATAATATCAGTATAATAGAGAGCAATAGATGATATTTTTTTATCGAGGGTGGCATCGAGGATCGATGATTTATTTTTATCGATGCAATAGCCGTCATATTTTGCACCGCCGCGTTGTTGGCTACACTTAGCTCCCCTAATCACATACTTTTGTATGCTCATAGGGATAGCTGCGTTTGCCGCCTAGCTGCAATGCAAACTATTTAGGCTATTGAAAGAGTTAGTAAGAGAAGACGTTAAATCGTCATATTTTGCACCGCAGCGTTGTTGGCTACACTTAGCTCCCCTAATCACATACTTTTGTATGCTCATAGGGATAGCTGCGTTTGCCGCCTAGCTGCAATGCAAACTATTGAAGAATTGAAAATTGAGAGCAAGATAATTCATCTATTTGACTGACTGATTTTAGATGCTCATCAATAATAGAGAATGCTACACTTTGCTATTTAGCTAACGAATAAATATGCACGGCTAGGGAATCTAGCTATTTTAAATTAATAAAGGGTTAACGATGTTTGGTTATCGCTCAAATGTACCGAAGGTACGCCTGATCACTGATAGAATGATTATTCGTTTGACTTATGAGCGAGATAATTATCGCCTAGCTGATTATTACAGCTTGAATAAAGACTTTCTTATCCCTTGGGAACCGACTCGAGATAACTCTCACTATCAACCCGCTGGCTGGCAAAATCGTTTGCAAGTGATGAATGAAATGCATCGCGAAGGTAGTGCTTATCATTTCCTACTATTAGATAAAGAAGAAAACGAGGTGATGGGAGTAGCAAATTTTAGTAATGTCCTGCGTGGCTCATTCCATGCGTGCTATTTAGGGTATTCTCTGGGCGAAAAATGGCAAGGGCAAGGCTTGATGTTTGAAGCGTTAACCCAAGTAACTCGCTATATGCAACAACATCAGAAAATGCACCGCATCATGGCAAACTATATGCCTCATAATATGCGTAGTGGTAATCTATTGGCCAAGCTTGGTTTTGAGCGTGAAGGCTATGCAAGGCAATACTTACAAATCAATGGTGAGTGGCGTGACCATGTATTAACTGCATTGACGGATAATTCTTGGGCAATGAATAAAGCGTAAACTCTTAATTTACTTTTCAATCGTAGTCAGTGGCAGCCCGCGCTGTTAAACTGATACGATTGTTTACTTTTAGTCTATCAATCATGAATTTATTAAAATCGCTGGCGGCAGTAAGCTCAATGACCATGATGTCTCGGGTCCTTGGTTTTATTCGCGATGCCATCATTGCTCGGGTATTTGGTGCAGGCGCCGCTGCCGATGCTTTTTTTGTCGCGTTTAAATTGCCAAATCTGTTACGTCGGATTTTTGCAGAAGGGGCATTTTCTCAAGCATTTGTCCCCATATTAGCGGAATATAAAAACCAACAAGGTGAAGAAGCTACACGTACATTTGTCGCTTATATTGCGGGGATGCTCACCCTTGCTTTAGCGATAGTCACTGTATTGGGCATGATTGCGGCGCCCTGGATTATCTATGTGACAGCCCCTGGCTTTACTGATGATGCGGATAAGTTTGCGTTAACAACCGACCTGTTGCGAGTCACATTTCCCTATATTTTTCTAATCTCACTCGCTTCCCTTGCTGGGGCAATTTTAAATACGTGGAACCGCTTCTCTGTACCCGCCTTTGCACCCACACTACTCAATGTGAGTATGATCATTTTTGCTGCGTTTGCCGCACCTTACTTTGACCCGCCGATCATGTCACTGGCATGGGCGGTATTAGTGGGGGGGGTGCTACAATTGGTCTACCAGCTTCCCCATTTAAAGAAAATTAGTATGTTAGTGTTACCGCGCCTATCATTTCGCGATAGCGGTGTTTGGCGTGTAATGAAAATGATGGGGCCTGCGATTATCGGTGTGTCAGTCGCGCAAATCTCATTAATTATTAATACTATATTCGCCTCATTCCTACAGTCAGGGTCTGTTTCGTGGATGTACTATGCGGACAGATTGATGGAGTTACCCTCTGGAGTGCTTGGTGTGGCCTTGGGAACGATCTTGCTGCCATCTCTCGCGAAGAGCTTTACGAGTGGAAACCAGAATGAATATCGACAATTAATGGACTGGGGACTGCGTCTTTGCCTGCTATTAGCATTACCATGTGCTCTTGGTTTAGCTATCTTATCTGAAGCGCTGACGGTTTCATTATTCCAATATGGTAACTTTACCGCACATGATTCGTTAATGACACAATATGCATTGATAGCCTATTGTGTAGGGCTAACAGGCATGATTTTAGTGAAAATTTTAGCGCCTGGTTTCTATTCACGCCAAGATATTCGTACTCCAGTTAGAATTGCCATCGTGACCTTAATTTTGACGCAATTAATGAACTTAGCCTTTATAGGGCCTTTACAACATGCTGGTTTGGCATTATCTATTGGCTTAGCGGCTTGTTTTAATGCAGGTGTTCTGTATTGGCAATTACGTAAACAAGATATTTTCCAACCGCTTGCAGGGTGGAAAGGTTTCTTATTTAAGCTACTGATTGCGTTAGTTGTAATGGGCGCGGTGTTATTTGGCCTGCTGCACTTTATGCCATCTTGGCAAGAAGGGAATATGCTCATGCGTATGTTGCGCTTAATTGGTGTGGTGATTGTCGGAGCTGGAAGCTATTTTGTTGCTTTATATATATTAGGTTTCCGCCCACGTGATTTTATGAAGAGAAGCATCGCGTAACATGCTGAAAGTCTGTTAATTTAATGAAAGCCCATTAATTTGGGCTTTTTTGTCTCGATATTCTATCGTTTTAAACCCCATTGTATTTTCTATCCATTTCCAATTTTTTCATCTCTTTTAATAATTCCTCAATTAATAATATTATAATTATTTTATGATATATCAAGTAATTGTTTTTATTGATAAAAATAACCTTCATTGTTTGTTTTACGGTATATTTAGTGCGCGCTTGTTTTTTATCAATAAAGCGTAGGAGGCCACTAGAAATTGGCATAAATAGGATGTTGACCAATGTCAACGTTTTTGGTTATAGTGTATTTATCGGAGGGCGATGAAAAAACATCCGAACAAGCATATTCAAGCAGCCATTGAATATGCGATTGCTAATGGCTGGTTTTGGGTGAGTGCAGGGAGTTCATCACATACATTTTGTAAATTACGTTGTGGTAACGCTGTCGATGAGCACAAAACACATATGATGAGTGTTTGGTCAACACCAAGAGTGATGGAAAACCATGCCAAGCAGATCATCCGGAAAGTGGATCACTGTATTGCACTTTCGAAATAATTATAGCGGCTTAGGCCGCTTATTAGATGATAAAAAAGAGATTAAGGAGCTTTGATGGCGCAATACGCATTCACGTTAACACTTTCTGGAGTAACGGTAGATACCACGGGCTTAGAAGATGCTTTATTTACGGCAGGCTGTGATGATGCCTTGGTGTGCTACTATGGTAATTCCGTTTATTTAGAGTTTGATAGAGAGGCGAGTTCACTGGATGCGGCTATTGAAACGGCAATTGCTGATATTGAGAGCGCAGAAATCTCAATGCAAGTGGCATCAGTTGATAGCACGCTGGTTGGTTTAAGTGATATTGCAGAGTTAGCAGGGCTAACACGCCAAGCGGTTGCATTATTAAAAGATGGGTCAAGAGGAAAAGGCAATTTTCCAGCCCCAGTACAACGTTTAAGTGGCAACTCACCTTTGTGGGATTGGGCTAGTGTGGCTAGGTGGTTAAAGGATAATAATCGTTTAGGGCATGACCCTGAACTTTGTGAAAAAGCAAAAACATTGTGTAAGTGGAATCTAGTCTTACAAAATTGTGCGAATGAAAACGTTGAAGAAATACAGACTTTGACGCAAAAGTTACTTACGCGACGAAAAGAAAAACAGCCCACCGAGGCGAGCTGTTAATTAAATAACGCGAACGTGATTACATTCTTTCGACTGTTTCAATACCTAATGTATCTAAACCTGTTTTTAAGGTTTTTTGCGTTAACGCCGCCAGTTTTAAACGGCTTTGGCGTACAGCGTCATCTTCGGTCGATAAAATTGGGCAGTGTTCGTAGAAAGAAGAGAATAGGCCTGCAAGTTCATACAGGTAAGCACACATCACATGTGGCGTTCCATCACGCGCAACAGTGAGAATGGTTTCTTCAAACTGCAATAAACGTGTCGCCAGTGCGATTTCACGTGGGTCTTGCAGTGAAATTGGTAAAGTCAGATCTGCTTGAGTTAAGTTGGCTTTTTTGAAGATAGAAGCAACACGGGTATACGCATATTGCATATACGGTGCGGTGTTTCCTTCAAACGCTAACATGTTATCCCAATCGAAAATGTAGTCCGTTGTTCTGTTTTTCGATAGGTCTGCATATTTTACTGCGCCAATACCAACGACATTCGCCACATTCAGTAGCTCGTCTTCAGGCATGTCTGGGTTTTTCTCGCGGATCAGCGCTTGTGCACGTTCAACGGCTTCATCTAATAAGTCAGATAAACGTACAGTACCGCCTGTACGGGTTTTAAATGGCTTTCCGTCTTTACCCAGCATCATTCCAAACATGTGGTGTTCAAGTGCCATTGTCTCAGGGATATAACCCGCTTTACGGACGATAGTCCAAGCTTGCATCAAATGTTGGTGCTGACGTGAATCGATGTAATATAATGAGCGATCGGCATGGAGCGTTTCGTAACGGTATTTGGCGCAAGCGATGTCAGTGGTGGTGTATAAGAAACCGCCGTCTTTTTTCTGGACGATCACGCCCATCGGTTCGCCTTCTTTATTTTTAAATTCATCAAGGAAAACGACGGTAGCGCCTTCACTTTCAACGGCTAAACCTTTGGCTTTTAAATCAGCGACAATGCCTGGTAACATGCTGTTATATAAGCTTTCACCCATTACATCGTCTTCAGTTAAAGTGACATTTAGGCGTTTGTAGGTTTCTTGATTCTGCTGCATAGTGATATCAACAAGCTTACGCCACATTTCACGGCAGTATTCATCACCTGATTGCAGTTTTACGACATAACCACGAGCACGTACCGCAAATTCTTCATCTTCGTCATAGTGTTTTTTAGCTTCGCGATAAAACTCTTCCAGATCAGCGAGCGCCATGTCATTGGCACTTTCGTTTTGCACTTTTTCAAGATAAGCAATGAGCATACCGAACTGAGTTCCCCAGTCGCCAACATGATTAGCGCGGATCACGCGGTGACCGATAAATTCTTGCGTACGTGCAGCAGCGTCACCAATAATGGTTGAGCGCAAGTGACCAACGTGCATTTGTTTTGCCACGTTAGGTGCAGAATAGTCGATAACGATGGTTTCGGCTTTTACAGGGGCAAGGCCTAAACGTTGGGAGGCTAATGCTTCTTCAACGTGTTTTTCAACCCAAGAAGGTTCAAGGAAGATATTAATAAAGCCTGGTCCAGCAATTTCCACTTTGCTGGCAATACCATCTAAATCTAAATGATTGAGGATCTGTTCAGCGAGTTGTCGTGGTGGCATCCCCAGTTTTTTAGCCGCGCCCATGACGCCGTTGGCTTGATAATCACCAAATTGGGCTTTAGCGGATTGACGCACGAGTGCATCACTGTCTGCTGGAGCGCCCGCTGCAAGCATTGCAGTACTAATTTTGTCTGAAAGAATCGCCTGAATATTCACTGAATTACCTTAAATTACGAACATAGTTACCACATTGTGCCATCACATGTGGAGAACTAAAAGGTGGAAGAGAAAAATCGGCAGGTTTTATACCATATTTTGGGGGACTCATGCTACAGTCAGCGCCATTGTTTAGATGATAAGTAGATAAAAAGAGGTTTTTGTTGTGCTGCCATTTCGTGAAGTTCCACAATTAAACGATTTATGGGAAGACTTACCTAAATTTGCCAACCAGTTGCAATTAATGGCGAAACAACTTGATGTGTCATTAACGGCTTACGTTATCGATCATATTTCAGTACGCTGCCACTACCTTGAAACAGCACAGCGCTGGCATGAAGGTTTATTGCAATGCGGGCAGATTATTTCCGATAATATCATCAATGGCAGGCCAATTCGTTTATATGAACTTAGCCAACCACTACAAATTGCTGGGCAGAGTGTATTTATCGTTGAGCTACCGTTTCCAAAAGATAAAAAATACCCACAAGAAAGTTGGGAACATATTGAAATGGTGATTAATGTGCCTCCCGCAGAATTGGAAAAAACGGCACGAGCATTACTGCCGAACCCTCTTCCAATCGGATTTAATGTGAAAGTAAGTCAGCCTAAAGGGCAGCAAGAACGTTTGCCCAATCCAACATTGGCAGTGTCAAATGGTAAAATAACCGTCAAATACCACCCATTTACGCTAAAAAAGATAATTGAAAGTGAAAAATAAGTGATGCAATTAACGTTATTGATCAATAGTGCCAGTGTTTTTTTCGGGGTGTGATATCCATCCGATAACATTTTTTAATAAATGGCATTATTCAAAACGGTATTAACAATTATTATTCTACCCCTATCTATTTGTATTAGGGGAATTTAAAGCATGGGCTTTATTACCACATTTGGAGGTAATCATGGCGAAACTGGAAATTTGCTGTTTCGGAATTGAATGTGCTCAAGTAGCGCAAGAATACGGTGCTGACCGTATCGAATTATGCTCTGGTGCCGCAGATGGCGGTCTAACACCAAGCTATGGCTATCTGAAATTAGCAAGAGAAAAACTTCACATTCCAGTTCATCCCATTATTCGTCCTCGTGGTGGTGATTTTTGCTATAACGTTAGCGAATTTGACGTTATTCGTGAAGATTTAATCATGATAAAGGAAATGGGGTTTCCAGGAGCAGTCATTGGCATTCTTGATAGTGAAGGGCGCATTGATATTAACCGTATGCATGGGTTGATGGAAATCGCCAATGGGATGAATATAACTTTCCATCGCGCGTTTGATATGTGCATCAATCCACTACTTGCCTTAGAGCAATTAAATGAATTAGGTGTAGCGCGAATTTTAACTTCGGGCCAGCAGCAGAGTGCAGAATTGGGATTGCCATTATTGAAAGAATTGCACGAAAAAAGCCAAGAAATCAATGGTCCTAAAATTATGGCAGGTGCGGGGGTTCGTTTAGCTAATTTAAGTAAGTTTATGGAAATTGGTTTAACTGAAGTACACAGTTCTGCAGGTAAAACGGTACCATCAACCATGAATTACCGTAAAGTGGGCGTGACGATGGCATCTAATAGTGAAACGGATGAGTTCACACATTATTGCGTTGATGGGCCTACTGTAGAAGCGATGAAGGACTTTATTTCTATTACGGAAAAAGTACTAATTTAAAGGTGCTCAAAATTTAAAGGAGAAACCTATTATGGGTTTCTTCTTATTTTGTCTTGGTGCTATAGGGAATAGCAAAAGCAGTCAAGTAAACATTAGAGTAGTAAATCTATAATTTCTATAAATATTCTTTTTTGAAGTTCTGACTTTTACTAGTTGATTATGCGTTAGAATTTAACAAAAACCATGGATTATTGGGTTTAAGTAGCCAACATATTCACAAACTCATCTTGGTTGATGCATATCAATTAACCTTACAAAATACATGCCTACTATCTAATTATTATAAAAATATATTTTTTAGTTTATTTAATAATAATTAGAAGGTAGCAATGTAATGATTATTAATCACTTAGGAAAGAAAGCGTTAAGCAGGAGACGATTTATTCAAGTCTCTGCCTCAGCCGCAACAGCAACTGCCGTTGCAGGTTCTATCTCATTACCCTTTACGGCTCAAGCCGCTTCAATGGCTAAAACCCAGCCAGATGAAATTAATGAAAAAATCAAATATAGCGCCTGTTTAGTGAACTGCGGAAGCCGCTGTCCACTAAAAGTTCATGTCAAAGATGATGTTATTACCCGTATTTCTAATGAAACGATGTACGATGACAGTCAATTTGGTTTACACCAGATACGCCCTTGCTTAAGAGGGCGTTCTGTTCGTTGGAAAACCTATAACCCAGACAGAATAAAATACCCAATGATCCGTGTTGGTAAACGGGGAGAAGGCAAATTTAAACGTATTAGTTGGGATGAAGCGACAACCATTGTTGCTGAAAAATTAAAAGAGACAATTAATAAGTACGGCAATGAAGCGATTTATTACCAATATGGCTCGGGTTCGACAGGGGCTAATTTACAAGGGCGTAATGCCTGTAAACGTTTATTAAATCAGCTTGGTGGCTTTCTTGACCAACACGGAACATATTCAACAGCACAGATAAACGGCGTGATCCCTTATGTATATGGCAAGTTGGATGATTCCCTTTTATCTGAAATTGCCAACAGCGATCTCGTTGTTATGTTTGGGCACAACATTGCAGAAACGCGCATGTCAGGTGGTGGGCAATTCTATGAAACCTTGCAAGCATTAGAAAAAAGCAAAGCAAAAGTGATTATTATCGACCCGCGTCGTACGGATAGTGTGACAACATTAGGCGCAGAGTGGATACCTATTTATCCTGGAACGGATGGTGCGCTCGTTGCTGCTATCATTCATACTTTAATTAAAGAAGAATTAACAGACGAAGCTTTTCTCGCACAATATTGTGTTGGGTGGGATAGCCAAACATTACCAGACTCGGCCCCTAAAAATGCCTCCTATAAAGATTACATTTTAGGGTTCGGTGAAGATGGTGTCGAAAAAACACCAGAATGGGCGAGCAAAATAACGGGGGTATCACCAACGCGGATCATTCAATTGGCTCGTGAATTGGGCAATGCCAAGGCCGCGTGGATTTCGCAAGGTTGGGGCTTACAAAGAACCGCATCAGGGGAACAAGCTGCACGGGCGGTGATGATGTTGCCTATTGTGACGGGCAATATTGGTCGAGCAGGCACCAATGCAGGGGGATGGGGCGGTAACGTAGCTTATCCCGTTCCTGGATTTGCGATACCTAACCCTGTAAAAACTAAAATCCCGTGTTTTATGTGGACTGATGCCATTGTCCGCGGTACTGAAATGACAGCGGAAAATGCCACGCTATTAGGAAAGGACAAGCTTGAAACCAACGTAAAATTTCTTTGGCATTACGCTAGTAATGTGACGGGAAATCAACACTCAGATTTAAATAAAACCCATAAAATTTTGGCGGATGAATCACTCTGTGAATTTATTCTTGTGTGGGATATCCACATGACGCCATCCACCAACTACGCAGATTTAATTCTACCTGATGTGAGCAGCGTTGAGTCGAATGACTTAATCAATAATTCCTATGCAAGTGGAGCTTATCACTATGCGATACGCCTGCAAAATGCGATCACACCGCTGTGGGAATGCCGACAATCTTACGATGTTTTAACTGATATTGCTGACAAATTGGGGATTAAAGACCAATTTACTGAGGGGCGAACTCATGAGCAATGGATAGAACATTGTTACAACCAAATGCGTGAAAAAAATCCACAGTTACCCACTTTCGAAGAAACCAATGACATGGGGATTGTTGATAGAAAACTCGCAAATAGTGCAGACTATATTGCACTGAAGTCTTATCGGGATTCACCAACCGAAAACCCGCTGCCAACGCCATCAGGCAAAATTGAAATTTACTCAGCACGCTTAGCAAAAATAGCCCAAGAATGGGACTACCCTGATGACCAACGTATTCCCGCAGTGCCTGAATACTGTGTGAATACAGAAGGGGTTGAAAATACAAAGGCAAGGGAAAAATACCCACTACAAATGACGGGCTTTCATGATAAAGGCCATGCGCATTCATCCTACTTTAATGTCGCGGTATTGCGTGAGGCTGTACCACATCAATATTGGATAAACCCAATCGATGCATCCGCTCGAGGTATCCAAGATGGCAATCTCACTGAGATTTTCAATGATAGAGGGCGCATAAAAATTAAGGCGAAAGTAACGGCGCGGGTATTACCAGGCGTGATTGCGGTTCCTCAAGGGGCATGGCGTGAACTTGATAGCGAAGGCGTTGATATTGGTGGTTGTATTAATACGCTAACGACTCAGCAGCCGTCTGCACTCGTAAAAGGTAATCCTCAACATACTAACCTCGTTGATGTGAAACGTGCATAAGGAGCGACAAATGAAACAGTATGGTTTTTATTTTGATTCGACCAAATGCACGGGGTGTAAAACCTGTCAGGTCAGTTGTAAAGATGAAAAGGATTTAGACCTTGGCCCTAAGTTCCGCCGTGTTTATGAATTCGGAGGGGGAAGTTGGCAGCAACAAGACGGTATTTGGCAGCAAAATGTGTACAGCTATTACTTGTCAATTTCTTGTAATCACTGTTCAAACCCAACATGTGTCGAGGGTTGCCCAACAGGAGCGATGCATAAACGAGAGCAAGATGGCCTCGTGGTTGTTGATCAAACTATTTGTGTCGGTTGTCGGTATTGTGAGTTACGTTGCCCTTATGGCGCTCCGCAATATGATGAAAAGAAAAAGCTGATGAGCAAATGTGATGGCTGTTATGAGCGAGTAGAAAAAGGCATGAAACCTGTGTGCGTCGAATCATGCCCTCAGCGTGCGTTAGATTTTGATGATATTAACGTGTTACGTGAGCGCCATGGACAAATTAGTGGGATTGCCCCAATGCCAGACCCAAGTTTAACAAATCCCAATATCGTGATTAAACCGCATAAAGATGCTAAACCATCGGGTGATAAAAGCGGGATATTACAGAACCCTGCGGAGGTCTAACATGCACGAACTTCCTCTTGTTTTTTTTACTGTTTTTGGTCAGTCCGCCGCTGGGCTTTATTCGTTTGCTTATCTAAGCAAACGAATCGGTTGGTCGAGTAGCGAACAATTACGCCAATCGAACATCCTGGCTTTTGTATTGATGCTTATCGCTTTAGTTATCGGCAGTTTGCATGTGGGACAACCATTGCGTTTTTTCAATATGTTGTTAGGTGTAGGGCGCTCGCCAATGAGTAATGAAGCCTTACTGAGCGGTATTTTTGTCGCATTTGGTGCAGGGATTGTCTTTTTTACGTTGTTTGTCAAAAATGCCATGTTACGAGAAGTCTGTAATGTGGGCGCGATCATTTTCGGATTGGCATTCGTATGGTCAATACCACAAGTCTATAATATTGAAACTGTTGCCAACTGGTTTACGGTTTTCACAACACTGCAAATGTGGATGACACTGTTTGTTGGCGGTGGGGCACTGGCGATTTTAATGGGGGCGCAACGGCTTGGTTCAATGGCATTTCTGCTTGGTGCGATTATCATTTTTGCCACAAGAGCGGCATATATCTCATTCCTAGGTGAAACAGGGCCTGTAATAAGTGCTGAACAAGCTGGTTTTTGGGCGTTTCAATTAGTGGTGATAGCAATCATGCTGTTTGTTTTTCCTGCGCTGCTCTATCGCGGCAGAAACTCTGCTATTGTGCTCAGTATTTGCGTGTTAGCGGTGATACTCGCCGAGTTATCTGGACGAGTTGCATTTTATAACTTATGGCAAATAGCGATGTAATAATGGGCTGATGAAATGTGCCTATGGGGTTATACCGATAGGCACATTACTCGTTTAAGGCTTTCGTGCAACTAGAATTGCCCGCAGCGGAGCTGGATAGCCCTCAACCGTCTTAGTTTGGTCATTCGGGTCCAAAAATTCTGCGAGAGAATCTGTTTTCATCCACGGTGTGCGGCGCTGTTCCTCTAATGAAGTTACGGCTTGGTCAACAATACGCACATCGACGAAACCGCATTTTTCTAACCACACCTTAAGCATTTTAGCGGAAGGGATAAAATAGACGTTACGCATTTGTGCATAGCGATCACCTGGGATGAGGCATTGAAATTCATCACCTTCAACCACTAAACTTTCGAGCACTAATTCGCCTTCACTAACTAATTGGTTTTTTAATTGCCATAAGTGGTCAAGTGGAGAGCGGCGATGATATAAAACCCCCATGGAGAACACCGTATCAAAGGCTTTTAGCTCAGGAAGTTGCTCAATACCGAGAGGTAATAAATGCACTTGTTGGTTATCACCCAATAATTTTCTTACCGCTTCAAATTGGCATAAGAAAAGTTCTGTGGGGTCAATGCCGACAACAAATTTGGCTTCTTGCCCTAACATCCGCCACATATGATAACCGCTGCCACAACCTACATCTAACACATACCTATTTTTTAATGATGAAATATGCGGTAAAACACGATCCCATTTCCAATCTGAACGCCATTCGGTATCAATATTGACACCATAAAGGGAGAAAGGGCCTTTACGCCATGGCATTAATTGCTCAAGGATATTATTTAAACGGCGTGTTTCCCCAGAGGTCAGCGCTGGATCGCGAGTTGCCGTCACACTGTTAATTAAGTCTAATTGGGTTGGATGCATAACAGGCAAATTATCAAGCATTTTTTCCCATGAGGAAAAACCACCGTGTAAACCTTGTTTTTTCCACTCCGTTAACTGCGCAGGTAATGTTTCTAACCAGTGACTTAATGGGCCAACGGCAATTTGTTGGTAAAAACGACCGAAATCAATCATCTTTAAGCCTCTTTAAGCGCTAACAGTGAGCCAAAATTAAAACATTGGAACCAAACTTCGCAGTGGCTAAACCCAACGTGTTTTAGGCGAGCTTTGTGTGTTTCAACGGAGTCAGTCAACATCACGTTTTCTAACATGCTGCGCTTTTGGCTAATTTCTAATTCGCTATAGCCATTTGCCCGTTTGAAATCATGATGCATATTGAACAGTAACTCACCGATTTCGTTGTCTTCAAAATTAAATTTTTCGGAGAGAACCAAAATACCACCTGGTTGTAACCCGCGATAAATTTTTTCGAGTAATAAAAGTCGGTCATCAGGCTTGAGGAATTGCAAAGTAAAATTGAGTACAACCATTGATGCATTTTCAATATTCACATCACGAATATCACCTTCAATCACCTCAACGGGGGTCTTTGCGCGGTAGGCATCAATATGGCGGCGGCATCGTTCTACCATCGCTGGGGAGTTATCGATAGCAATAATTTTACTGTTCTCAACCGTAATATTGCGTCGAATAGAAAGCGTTGCCGCACCTAATGAGCAGCCTAAATCATATACGCGGCTGTTTGGCTTCACAAAACGGCCCGCAAGCATACCAATCATGGTAATAATATTGGAATAGCCAGGCACAGAGCGCTGGATCATATCGGGGAATACTTCGGCGACTTTTTCATCAAATTGCCAATCACCAAGGTTAGCAATCGGTGCGGAAAAAAGACTGTCTTTGTGGTTTGGATCCTGACTTGACATAAGTTCTGTATTAATAATCAAACAAAAGTAGTGGGGGATTGTATCAGAAAGGTAGCACAGTGAAAATCAATCCATTGAGAATGAAATAATGAGGCGGCACATTAAGTCGTGCCGTAGAAGAGCACTAAAGATTAAATGAAACGATTTGTAGCCATGGCAGATAATAAGTATTGGCGATAACCATTAATGCCATCGAAAGATAAGTTGCAACCATACCTGAGCGGCGATAAGAGTAATCATGGTTTTTTAAGCCATAAGAATGGAGTAACCGACCTGCAATTAAAATTAAACCACAAATGTGGATCATCCAAACTTGAGCACCGTTCATCTCCATTAAAAGTAATAAAATAAGGGAGATAGGTATGTATTCAATGGCATTGCCATGAACACGAATTGCGGTTTGCAGTTCATAAAAACCACCATCCCCATAGGCTATACGGTACTGGTTACGTAGCTTCACAACATTTAAAGATAATCTAAGCAGCAGTAAGGCACCCAGTACAGCGTACAAAGAGCTGACCATTTTTTACTCCACCATAAAACGAATCAAATTATGAAAACACCTAAAAATATAAGTTATAGTAATGGGTATTAACGATATTTTCTAAATTGTAAATCCTAAAATGCCGTTCGACAAATGAATTAACAACTTTTTTGGGTAATCACGTAGCGTTACTTGACTAAGCCATCTTGTTTTAATTGGGATAGAACCGCGGCGGCTGTCGTTGAACATCGAGGTAAATCTTCACTGGTAAACCACGCTAACTCAGCAATTTCAGCGGCAGGTTGCGGTATTCCTTGGTAATCTGCAAAATAGCAGCGAATACGCACTTGTGTGCCACCGTCTTTACCATCAGCAAGTCCTATAAACTCACCATAAAAGCCAATAGAGCCAGGTACTAAGTTTAACGTCAATTCTTCTTCAATTTCACGACATAAAGCTTGCTCATCACTTTCACCTTGCTCGCGCTTTCCGCCTGGGATGTAAAATAAGCTTTTATTGTGTGAGCGTACCATGGC
The DNA here is from genome assembly GCF_050446505.1 of Providencia sp. SP181. Classification (NCBI taxonomy): domain Bacteria; kingdom Pseudomonadati; phylum Pseudomonadota; class Gammaproteobacteria; order Enterobacterales; family Morganellaceae; genus Providencia; species Providencia sp. SP181. Next base: position 255,864 of record NZ_JBBPXM010000001.1, on the reverse strand, counting down.
AACTTTATTTTCAGACAAAGCAATTAACCCAAGTTTATCAATAATTTTATCACTCATAATTTTGCTACTCTTGTTATTTCCGATGGTTAGTTTGCTCAATTTGGTTGAGATAAAATAAAGCCATTAAGCAGGAAGTAAGCTCACTTAATGACTATCAAGGATTAAAATTTATTTCTTTTCAACGATTTTTACAAGTTCATAGCGGATGCTTGGTGCATCAGCTGGTGGGTTTGGTACATCAAATTGTTTAACTTGTAAGACGTAAGAGAAGCCTGGTTGATATTCAAAACCTTGAATAGAACTATAGAATAACTGCCAGTCATCATTTGGGTTTTCTTTGACTTTCATACACTTCATTGGAGCAACACCCACGCAGTCAGCGAGTGTGGAATCGATGTAAAATGTTTTATTGTTATCAATATCTGCAGTTTTCACAGTTTGGCATCCAACAAGTAGCATCAGCATAGATGAAGCAATTAACAGTTTTTTCATGTGTGATCCTTAAGCAGCAGATGATTAATTAGGTTGATTACTGAGTTAATTGGATTATAGCAAACTGAAAAAGGTAACAATTCCTAAATCGACCTAATTCCCAGAATGTCTAAGCTATTAAGTTATAAAAAGGGATGAAGGTCTTACTCTGTAAGCTTCGTGTACTTTTTGTGCAGCAATAAGTGATATTAGAAATAAACCTTTGCCATAATATATACATGGCGTCTTTAGTCCCTTAAAATCAACTTAACCATATTCCTCATTTAACCCTGTCTAGCTAAGGGTGGTAATCACAATGAAGTTGATGAACAACCATAAAAATGATGAAAATATGATTAAAAACAAAATGGTTTAGGCGATAAGCGGTATTCGCAACTATTTGTCTAACAGAATTTCCTGTATAATGTCTGCCTTTTTGACATTCTGAATTTTCAGCCCGTGTTTCGCAAATAGGGTTCAGCAAAATGCCAAAATCCCGCAGCAAGCAAAAGCACAACAGCTGAGTAAAAGGATATTGTATGCGTACTAATTATTGTGGGCAGTTAAGCATTGCTCACGAAGGCCAACAGGTCACTCTTTGTGGATGGGTAAACCGCCGTCGCGACTTAGGTGGTTTGATTTTTATCGATATGCGTGACCGTGAAGGCATCGTTCAAGTTTTCTTCGATCCAGATCGTAAAGACATATTTGAAAAAGCGTCAGAGCTGCGTAATGAGTTCTGTATCCAAATCACAGGGACAGTACGCGCGCGTCCAGATAGCCAGAAAAATAAAGATATGGCGACTGGGGAAATTGAAATTTTTGCGCAAGAGCTTTATGTATTCAATAAATCAGAACCGTTGCCACTCGATAGCAACCAAACAAATACAGAAGAGCGTCGCTTAAAATACCGCTACCTAGATTTACGCCGTCCTGAAATGTCTGAGCGCTTACGCACTCGTGCGAAAATTACCAGTTTTGTCCGTAATTTCATGGATACAGAAGGCTTCGTTGATGTTGAAACGCCAATGTTAACTAAAGCAACGCCTGAAGGCGCTCGTGACTATTTAGTTCCAAGCCGTGTTCATAAAGGTAAATTTTACGCGCTGCCACAGTCTCCACAACTGTTTAAACAGTTACTGATGATGTCTGGCTTTGACCGCTATTATCAAATCGTAAAATGCTTTCGTGATGAAGATTTACGAGCAGACCGTCAACCTGAATTTACTCAAATCGATGTTGAAACCTCATTTATGACTGCAGAGCAAGTACGCGAAATCATGGAACGCATGATCCGCAATCTCTGGTTAGACGTGAAAAATGTTGATTTAGGCGATTTCCCAATCATGACGTTTGCAGAAGCAATGCGTCGTTATGGTTCAGATAAACCAGACCTTCGTAACCCAATGGAACTGGTGGATGTTGCTGATATCGTTAAAGATGTTGAGTTTGCCGTATTCTCTGGTCCTGCGAATGATCCGAAAGGCCGTGTCGCGGCATTGAAAGTGCCTGGCGGCGCAGCAATGACCCGTAAACAAATTGACGAATATGGCCAATTCGTGGGTATATATGGTGCGAAAGGGTTGGCTTGGATGAAAGTCAACGAACGTGCTAAAGGAATAGAAGGTATTCAAAGCCCAGTCGCAAAATTCCTCAATGAAGAGGTGATTAACCAACTGTTAGACCGTACTGGTGCAGCGGATGGCGATATCATTCTGTTTGGTGCAGGTGCGAAAAATGTGGTCACAGATTCAATGGGTGCACTGCGTTTGAAAGTGGGGCGTGATTTTGAACTGACAGATCTAAATAGCTGGCAGCCACTGTGGGTCATCGATTTTCCAATGTTTGAAGAAGATGGGGAAGGTGGTTTAACCGCGATGCACCATCCATTCACATCGCCGAAAGATTTCTCACCAGAAGAGCTAGCAAGTAAACCAGAAGATGCTGTTGCCAATGCTTATGATATGGTGATTAACGGTTATGAAGTGGGTGGCGGTTCAGTGCGTATTCACCGTAATGAAATGCAGCAAACCGTGTTTAGCATTTTAGGTATTAATGAAGAAGATCAACGTGAAAAATTTGGTTTCTTATTAGACGCACTGAAATACGGCACACCACCACACGCAGGTTTAGCTTTTGGCCTTGACCGTTTAGTGATGTTATTGACTGGAACGGATAACATCCGTGATGTTATCGCTTTCCCGAAAACAACCGCTGCGGCTTGTTTAATGACGAATGCACCAAGCTATGCAAACCCAGACTCATTGACTGAGTTGGCGATTGCTGTTGTGGCGAAAGACGAAGAGTAAGACGGCGAATGACCGCATTTAAGCGCCCTGAATCGGTATTAGTCATCATCGTGGCTGAAACAAGCGGTCGGGTGCTAATGCTACGGCGTAAAGATGATCCAGACTTCTGGCAGTCCGTGACTGGAAGTCTGGAACCTAACGAAAAACCGTATGAAACTGCGTGTCGTGAAATCAAAGAAGAGACAGGTTTTGACGTTAAACAAAACGGCTTGCAAGACTTGTCCCATAGCATCATCTTTGAAATTTTTCCGCATTTCAGGCATCGTTATGCACCGAATGTAACACATTGCAAAGAGCACTGGTTTAAAATGGTGCTAGATGAAGAACATATGCCATTACTGACTGAACATACAGAGTTTCGTTGGTTAAGCCCAAATGAAGCGGCAAAACTTACTAAATCATGGAGTAACAGTCAGGCTATTTTAGAATTTGCTAATTAATTATTGTATTGACGTTTTTGGAGATATTTCATGGCAGGTCATAGTAAATGGGCCAATACCAAACACCGTAAAGCAGCCCAAGATTCTAAGCGCGGTAAGATTTTCACAAAAATTATTCGTGAACTTGTCACTGCTGCACGTTTAGGTGGTGGTGATACTGGCACTAACCCACGTTTACGTGCCGCAGTAGATAAAGCATTATCAAATAACATGACTCGTGACACCTTAAACCGTGCAATTGCACGCGGTGTGGGTAATGATGAAAGTGATAATATGGAAACCATCATTTATGAAGGTTATGGTCCTGGCGGTACTGCTGTTATGGTTGAGTGCTTAAGTGACAACCGTAACCGTACCGTATCTGAAGTGCGCCACGCGTTTACTAAAACAGGTGGTAACTTGGGAACAGATGGTTCAGTCTCTTATTTATTTACCAAACGTGGTGTTATTACTTATGCACCAGGTGTGGATGAAGATGCATTGATGGAAGCGGCGCTTGAAGCGGGTGCGGATGACGTTGAGACCTATGACGACGGTGCAATCGATGTTTACACTACCTTTGAAACATTTGGTACGGTTAAAGATGCATTAGATGCAGCAGGCTTTACGAGCGAAGCGGCTGAAGTTTCAATGATCCCATCGATCACAGCAGAACTTGATGCTGAAACGGCACCAAAATTGATGCGCCTTATCGACATGTTAGAGGATTCTGACGACGTTCAAGAAGTTTACCATAATGGTGATATTTCTGACGAAGTCGCAGCGACACTGTAATCAGTGACGTACTATTTTACATCTGTAATCTAGTCCCTCCGCGTAGAGAAAGCGGGCTGACCCAGCCTGTTTTCTCTAACGCCTTTGTTCTTCTTTCTTTTTCTTCTACTATACTTTTTATATTCCATGGATAACATTAAGAATCAAATAGCTATTTAATTGAAATAGATAGTATTATGCTACTAAGTAGAATGATGAATAAATAGCATTTAATAATAAGAGGTACAAATCGATTCTTTATGGCAATTATATTAGGAATTGACCCTGGTTCTCGTGTCACTGGCTACGGCGTTATTCGCCAACAAGGTCGGCAATTACTGTATCTAGGCAGTGGTTGTATTCGCACTCAGGTTGATGATTTACCAAGTCGTCTGCAACGTATTTATGCGGGGGTCTCGGAAATTATCACACAATACCAGCCCGACGTTCTTTCAATCGAACAAGTCTTTATGGCAAAAAACCCAGATTCAGCGCTCAAATTAGGCCAAGCACGTGGCGTCGCGATAGTTGCAGCGGCAAATTTGAGTATTCCAGTGTTTGAATATGCGGCTCGCCAAGTTAAACAAACGGTTGTTGGGACAGGGGCCGCTGAAAAAAGCCAAGTACAACATATGGTTAAATCAATACTCAAGCTGTCCGCTAACCCACAATCCGATGCTGCGGATGCGTTGGCGATTGCGATTACACATTGCCATTTTAATCAGAACTTATTAAAAGTGGGTGATCCTCGTTTAGTATTAACGCGTGGGCGGTTAAGGTAGAAGTTTGTCTGAAAGCTGACGGTATGAAAACAAATAGCTTGCAACTGGATATGCATCCAGCTCTTTTTGTGGTATAAACAGCACTATTAATAACTTTGGCTAAACAGATTTCGTCTTAGGCCATAATAGAGGAATTCAATGTGATTGGTCGTTTACGTGGTATCGTATTAGAAAAGCAACCACCAATAGTTTTATTAGAACTTCAAGGGGTAGGTTATGAAGTTCATATGCCAATGACGTGTTTCTATGAATTACCTGATATTGGGCAAGAAGCGATTGTTTTTACACATTTTGTTGTTCGTGAAGACGCCCAATTACTATATGGTTTTAACGATAAGCAAGAAAGAGCACTGTTCAAAGAATTAATCAAAGTTAACGGTGTTGGGCCTAAGCTTGCATTGGCAATTTTGTCTGGTATGTCAGCACAACAATTTGTTTCTGCAATTGAACAAGAAGCGATTGCATCATTGGTTAAGTTACCAGGGATTGGTAAAAAAACAGCCGAACGTTTAGTTGTTGAAATGAAAGACCGTTTCAAAGGGTTGAATGGTGATTTATTCAATCAAACCAGTGATATCAACTTACCTAATGTGAATAGTAAGGTACCAAGTACTGCTGATATCGAAGCAGAAGCAGCGGCGGCATTAATTGCATTGGGCTATAAGCCACAAGAAGCGAGTCGCATGATAAGCAAAGTCGCGAAGCCAGGCAGTGATTCTGAAACATTAATCCGTGATGCCTTACGTGCAGCACTCTGATTAAGAGGCCATTGAGATGATTGAAGCAGATCGCTTAATTACTGCTGAAGTTTTACAGTCGGATGAAGAAGCCATTGATCGTGCGATTAGACCAAAATTACTCAGCGAGTATATTGGTCAGCCACAGGTTAAAGATCAAATGGAGATTTTTATCCAAGCAGCCAAAATGCGGGGTGATGCTCTCGACCATCTGTTGATTTTTGGCCCCCCAGGGCTGGGTAAAACAACCCTCGCAGGGATTGTTGCTAACGAATTAGGCGTAAATTTACGGACAACCTCAGGGCCTGTATTGGAAAAAGCAGGTGATTTAGCTGCGATGCTAACCAACTTAGAGCCACATGATGTGCTCTTTATTGATGAAATTCACCGCCTCTCACCTGTTGTTGAAGAAATTCTTTATCCTGCAATGGAAGACTACCAATTGGATATCATGATTGGTGAAGGGCCTGCGGCGCGTTCCATTAAAATTGACCTACCGCCATTTACGTTAATTGGTGCAACAACGCGGGCTGGGTCACTAACTTCCCCGTTACGTGATCGGTTTGGTATCGTACAACGCCTTGAATTCTATCAGGTTGCGGACTTACAGTATATTGTCAAACGTAGCGCCCAATATATGGGGCTTGATATCACCGAAGAAGGTGCCATGCAAGTTGCCATGCGCTCTCGCGGCACGCCACGTATTACAAATCGCTTGTTACGTCGTGTACGTGATTTCGCACAAGTTAAAGGTGATGGCTCTATTGATGAGCTAATCGCAAACCAAGCTTTGGATATGTTAAATGTCGATGCAGCAGGCTTTGATTACTTAGACCGTAAGCTACTCGTGGCGATTATCGATAAATTTATGGGTGGTCCTGTTGGTGTGGATAACTTAGCAGCAGCAATTGGGGAAGAACGTGAAACAATCGAAGATGTTTTAGAACCTTATTTAATTCAACAAGGTTTTATCCAACGTACTCCTCGAGGACGAATGGCGACAGCGCATGCGTATAACCATTTTGGTTTAACGCCAAAAGAGGTGTAACCAATACCCCACCAGCGAATTAAGGTGGGGGAAACTTTACGTGCTGGGTAGCGTTGAGCATTTATCGGGAATTTGGGTCGGTTGTAAAATCGATATCAATATCACCCGTGTCTTTCGGTAAACCATAATCTAGAATACTGTACAAGTTCAGGTTCGATGATGGTTTACATGCTTTTTTACTGATAATTTTGTCACCTTTGTAGACAACAACACCTTGATAATACCAACCTTTACCCTCCCCATCATAAAGTACATAATTATAATTACCATTCTGAAAACGAATGTAGACTGAGCTTGCACCACCGATAAACATCCCTTCTCCGACAAAAATATTCTCTTTACCTTTTGTATTGGTGGGCAGAGTAATCTCAGTTTTACCTAAGGTTCCATAACGATAGACAGGGGGTTTGCCTTTTTCTATAACAACGCTAACTAATTTGTTATTTTCTAACTGGCATGAGTATTCTATTGCGCTTGCCGATGCTGAAAATAACCCTAGAGCAACCAAAAAGGTGAGGGACTGCTTCATGTTACCATCCTGTGATTTAAATTACTCTTTGTGAGTATGGATAATCGGTAAAGGAAAAGCCATTTATATTAATTAAGTTTATATAAATAAAAACGCCGTTGTTCAAAATAAACAACGGCGTGGATAAACTTTTAAGTTATCAATTAGTTTTTTGCTTTAACTGTTAAGCTGAGCACAAATAAAACGGCAGAAACCAAAACAACCGATGGGCCAGCAGGGGTATCATAAAATGCCGAAAAGGTTAATCCACCCGTGACCGATATCATACCAATTAACACCGCAATAAATGCCATTTGCTCAGGTGTACGTGCAAAACGACGAGCGGTAGCGGCTGGAATAATCAGAAGTGAAGTAATAATTAGTGCACCAACAAACTTCATGGCGATACCGATTGTTAATGCAGTGACTAACATCAATAATAAACGTAAACGTTGAATATTGATGCCATCGACAAAAGCAAGCTCAGGACTAACGGTAATGGATAAAAGCGCTCGCCAGCGATAAAAAAGTAACCCGCAAACGACAATCACACCAATAAAGATCATGATAATATCTTCATAGTTAACAGAGAGAAGATCACCAAATAAGTAAGCCATTAGGTCAACACGTACATTAGCCATTAAACTTACGACCACTAAACCGAGTGATAACGAGCTGTGAGCCATAATTCCGAGTAATGTATCAACGGCAAGTTGTGGACGTTTTTCAAGCCAAACTAAAATTAGTGCAAGTAAAAGGGTAACGGCAACGACAGCATAAAAAGGGTTAATATTTAGTAATAACCCAAAGGCAACACCCAATAAAGAAGCATGTGCTAAAGTGTCACCAAAATAGGACATGCGACGCCAAACAACGAAAGAGCCTAATGGCCCCGCTGCAATCGCAAGTAACATGCCCGCTATCCAGCCAGGTAATAATAACTCAATCATGCTTGCAGTCCTTGCTGTGTTGATGGCTACGAATAATATTACCTTCTAAATCATGTTGGTGATTATGTTGATGGCGATATACCCCTAATTGTTGCGCACCGCGATACCCAAACATAGCAACAAATTCAGGGTGATTGGACACCACATCAGGTGCACCTGAACAACAGATATGGCCATTAATACAGAGTACTTTATCTGTTTTTGCCATCACTAGGTGTAAGTCGTGAGAAACCATGAGTACGGCACAGCCAAGCTCTGTTCTTAATTGATTAATTAAGTCATACAAAGCAACTTGACCTGTAATATCAACACCTTGCGCAGGCTCATCCAGTACGAGCAAGTCAGGTTTGTTGAGCAATGCACGTGCGAGTAAAACGCGTTGAGTTTCACCACCCGATAACTTTTGCATCGGTTGCTCTAGAAGATGAGTCGCATTAACACGCTCAAGAGCAGGTAATAAATGTTCTTGGCGAACACCTAGCTTGAGTAACATAAAACGCTTTACTGTTAGGGGGAGCGTTGTATCTAAATGCAATTTTTGAGGAACATAGCCAATAGCAAGTGATGAGGCACGTTCAATTGAGCCTGAAGTTGGGGGAAGTAACCCAAGAACAACACGTACTATGGTTGATTTTCCTGCACCATTTGGCCCTAAAAGCGTCACAATGTCTCCTTTGTTAAGTTCAAAGGACACATCTTTAAGGACTTGCTTGTCACCAAATGAAACAGAAATTTTATTTAAAGTCAGTAATGGTTGCATATGAAAAACATCTTGCAGAAATCATGTTGTGTTATATTATAACATTTCAAAATTAAAATCACGGAAAAAGACTGCTATGATACATAAATCGAAACACATTGCCCGTAAATTTCTTTTCGGAGCTGTGGCGACCTCCGTATTGAGTGCAACATTGGTGTCTACCTCAAATGCGGATGTGGTAACATCGATTCGTCCATTGGCTTTTATTGCCTCAGGTATTGCTGATGGCGTGACGGAGACACAAGTTCTACTGCCAGACGGTTCATCCCCGCATGATTACGCATTAAAACCTTCTGATTTGAAAAAAATTAAACAAGCAGACTTATTTGTGTGGGTTGGACCTGATCTCGAAATGTTTTTACAGAAGCCTATCAATACGTTACCTCAGAATAAACGTCTGGCACTAGCGGAACAGACAAACATTAAATCACGACTTATGGCCGAGTCTCATGAAGATGAACATGACCATGAACACTCGGATGAAGCTAATCATGACAAGGATCACGAACATCATCACCATGGTGAGTATAATATGCACATCTGGTTATCCCCAGAGATCGCAAATTTCGCTGCACAGGACATTCATGATCGTTTAGTAGAGCTTTATCCTGATCAAAAAGATAAGCTAGACGTAAACCTTCGTAAATTCAGAGAAAATATGGCGCAAAGTGATAAAAAAATTGCTAGTATTTTGCAGCCAGCTCGAAACAAGGGTTATTTTGTTTTTCACGACGCTTATGGCTACTTTGAAAAACACTATCAACTCGCTCCTTTGGGGCATTTTACGATAAACCCAGAAATACAGCCTGGTGCGCAGAAATTACATCAAATACGAACACAATTGGTTGAGCATAAAGCGCAATGCGTTTTTGCTGAGCCACAATTCAGGCCTGCAGTAATTGAAAGTGTAGCGCGTAATACGGGAGTCAAAATGGGAACTCTCGACCCACTCGGAATTGGGCTGGTACTTGGACCAGATAGCTACATGCAGTTTTTGACAAACTTGTCGGAACAATATGCCAGCTGCCTGAATTAAAAATAGAAGGAATTGTTTAAGTGCAGCAAATGGCCAAAGGTCTGGCTCAGGTATATGGTAGCCTGTCTAGAACTCATAAAATCGTATTAAGTACGCTTACAGTCGCTACCATGGCCGTCGCAATTTGGCGGCCAGTTCATGTTCCAACGACTTCTGAAAATGATGGTATGCCTGATACCATCATTCCTCTAGCGTTATTACCTTCCACTGATGCCACTGACGATATTATTCAAGATAGTAGTGATCAATTACCTGACGAAGGTCTTGCAGATACCGAAGCAGAAGCAGATGGTGCGGAGGGGGAGACAACGCCGTTAGCCCATGAATATGTTGTTGCAAGCGGTGATAACTTAACAACAATTTTAACTCAGTTTGGTATTGAAGCTGGGGATGTTGCAACACTTTCGAATCAACATAAGTCACTGAGAAACCTAAAAATTGGTCAGGCACTAAATTGGTCTTTGACAGAGCAAGGTGAATTAGAATCACTAACATGGGAAGTGAATCGCCGTGAAACGCGGGTATTTAACCGAGTAGGCACGACGAATAAATTCGAAGAGGTTAAGCAAATTCGTACTGGCGAATGGACGAACAGTATTTTAAAAGGTACTGTTGATGGTTCTTTTGCACAAAGTACCAGTAAAGCAGGTTTAACACGTAATGAAGGCCGTGAAGTCATTAAAGCGCTACAATGGCAAATTGATTTTCGTAAATTGAAAAAAGGCGATAAATTTAGTGTGTTAATGAGCCGTGAAATGCTCAATGGCCGCAGCGAACAAAGCCAGCTTGTTGGTGTACGTTTGCAAACTAATGGTAAAAGCTATTATGCGTTCCGAGCTGAAGATGGCAAATACTATGATAGCGAAGGGAATGGCTTAGAACGTGGTTTCCTGCGTTTTCCAACAGCGAAACAATTTAGGGTTTCTTCCCAGTTCAATCCTCGTCGTGTCAATCCAGTAACAGGGCGTGTTGCACCACATAAGGGTGTAGACTTTGCAATGCCAGTAGGGACACCCGTTTTAGCAGTTGGTGACGGTGAGGTGATTGTGTCGAAATACAGTGGTGCTGCGGGCAACTTTATTGCTATTCGTCATGGTCGCCAATATACCACTCGTTATATGCATTTACGTCAATTACTTGTTAAACCTGGTCAAAAAGTCAAACGTGGTGACCGCATCGCATTGTCAGGTAATACAGGGCGCTCGACAGGGCCGCACTTGCATTTTGAAATGTGGGTAAATCAGCAAGCGGTTAATCCTTTAACTGCCAAATTACCAAGTTCAGGTGGGTTAACAGGTAAAGAGCGCAAAGAATACTTAGCGTTAGTTAAAGAAACAAAACCTCAACTGAAGCTGTAATAAATTCTTCTCCTTTCATAACTGGCAGGTACTTGTATCTGCCAGTTTTTTTTGAAATGCTTCCATAAATCATTATTTTAAGCTATAAAAATATAGCCATTATTCACTTGAGTGCAGTATGAATAAAGATAAAGACACAGACAGTAAAAAAGGCTATGTGCCAACATTTCATCGTTCTTATTTATTGCCAAAATATTGGGGTGTTTGGTTGGGAGCCGCTGTATTTGCAGGGCTTGCTTATATACCTGTTAAAATTCGTGACCCGATGCTGGCTAAAATAGGCAAATGGGTGGGCAGAATAGCCAAAAGTGCTCGTCGTCGTGCGAAGATCAACTTACTTTATTGCTTTCCTGAGTACACGGAAGAGCAAAGAGAAGATTTAGTTGATCGCATGTTTGAAACTGCACCGCAGTCTTTTGTCATGTTGGCGGAATTGTGCCTACGAGGGGCAAATAAAACGTTAGCACGTACACATTGGCATAATGAAGAAATCATTCAGCGGTTAAAAGAACAACAAAGTAATGTGATTTTTATGGTGCCACATGGGTGGGCAGTCGATGCACCTGCGATGTTATTAGCGGCAAAAGGCCAGCAAATGGCCGCAATGTTTCACCATCAAAAGAATCCTGTTGCAGATTATCTTTGGAACAAAGCGCGCTATCATTTTGGTGGCCGCCTCCATTCGCGAGAGGCGGGGATTAAGCCATTTATCGCATCCGTGAGGCAAGGGTACTGGGGATTCTATCTTCCTGATCAAGACCATGGTGAGGAACACAGTGAATTTGTTGATTTCTTTGGTACATACAAAGCGACACTTCCTGCAATTGGTCGTTTAATGAAAGTATGCAAAGCGAAAATTGTGCCGCTATTTCCAGTATATGATCATAAAACTCATCAATTACACATTTATATTCGTGAGCCAATGGATGACATTGATGGGAAAGACGATGAGTATATAGCACGTAGGATGAATGAAGAGCTTGAATACCTCGTCTTGCCTAGCCTTGAACAATATACATGGATTTTAAAACTATTGAAAACACGCAAAAAAGGGGAGATAGAACCCTATCAACGTAAGGATCTGTACCGGTAGTGCGACTTAAACGTTACAATTGAAACCATCACATTACTGTGGTGGTTTTTTTTCGCTAAGAATCATGATATTCAAGCCCAATGTGTTTTTATAATTTTATAAGTTTTAACATGAAAATTTAACATAAGGTAGGGTAATCCTAGGTTAAAATATTTATTTTTAGACTTACTTCTAAAATTAAAAAATTCACGAAGATAATCCATATATAATATTTCATTCTCAATTTATTGAAATTTAAAGAAATATTTTTATTTATTGTCATTTGCATTCCATAAATTAACCTCATTTTCTACGTCAAAAACCATATTTCCCTTTTTAAATGCTTTTAAAGAGTAAGTAAACTTTATCTATTTGATGATTTGATAAGGTTTATCTATGTTATAGTTTAATGTTTTACATATTTATATTTAATGTAATTCTTCATATACATTGATTTTTTGAACAAAATAGAAATCTAACCTTTATGTCTAATCTATAACACGCATTTAAAATCGACTTAATAAGCCAGATGATTGAGGGCAATAATACGGGTTATAGGTAAAATAAATTTCAGTTAAGGAGTGCGTTAAGCGGAAGACTAATATATTTATCTATCATCATGACTGGAAAAAAACATGCTGGTTTTGTTAAACCCTCAAAATTAGAGATAAATGTGATGAAAAATGGATGTTTAGGCTAACGTTATTAAATTAGCACGCACAGATCATGGTTTCTACCGTTGACTATTGTGCTATATTTCATTTTTTATATGAGTTTTTTTAAATGTGAAGCATTTAATGTTAATTTATTATCATAAAAAGACTAACCATTAATGATAATGCAGGGGGTAATTTATTCTATTATGATTAGAATTATGTTATTTTTATGATTAAATATAGATGGTAATTTAATCGTATAAAGAGAAATTTAATGATAAAGTAAAAAACAAATTATATTAAAATAAAAATTAAATAGTTTATTTCTATTTGTTATTTTAAATGAAAAATAAAAAGTCTATTGTTTTTATTTATTAAGTTTTAAATTAATTTAATATTATTGATTTTCATTTGATTTTTTAATTGTTAATAAATAAGAAACAATTGACCATTTAAAAACTAATATTTTAATTTTTAAGAAAATTAACTTAAAAAAAACTAAACATATGTTTGTTAATTAACCTCTATGTATAAATACCTATTAACGCATTTAAAATATATTGCTATATTTTAATGGAATTAAAAAAATAACTTCAGGCTAATACTTGGAGAGATTATGGAAAAAACCCGAACGACATTAGATCAATGGATTACTTTACAAGCTGTCGTTGACTATGGTGGCTTTGCTCAAGCAGCTGAAATTTTGCATAGAACACAATCATCAATTAGTTATACGATTAGCAAATTAGAGCAAACATTGGAACTTGAGATATTTTCTTTAGAAAGACGCCGTGCAGTACTCACTAAACAGGGCGAACAACTTTTAGCATTATCTAGGGAGGTTACAAATAAAGCAATTTCATTAGAAGAATTGGCTAAATCATTGAATTATGATGGTAATGGAAAAATTAATATTGTAATGGACTCTTTGTATCAAAGTGATGAAATACTTGAAAAAATAGGACAGTTCACACGTCTAAGAAAGGATTATGATATTGATTTTAAAAGAGTTTCATTAGATAGGGCCGATGTGCTATCACTGAAAAATTATGATTTGCTCATTACTCATCATAAAATTGAGTCTTTAAACCCAATTTATTTAGAGCAAGTTGATGCTATTTTAGTGACAAGCCCAGACCATAAATTACAATCATGTAATGAGTCTAATGTGCTGAATTTATTAGAAAAAACAACACATATCGTTCTGCTTCCTGCTTTTGGTGAAGTTGAGAAAAGCATTCAGACAATTAATGTAGCTAACGTTGAAATAGCGGTAAAATTAACTGAAAATTCAGTTGGATATTCATGGTTACCTAAAAATCTAATACAGGATGAGCTGAATAATAATTCACTAAAAGAGCTGAGAATTGCAAATAAAAGCAATGAATATCGCTTTTATATGTATTTGAATAAAAATTCAATGGTGAGTGATATTTTAAAATATTACCTTATCGATAATGATAAAAATAAATAAATACATCTTTTTTTGAATGATAAAAATAAACATGAAAATTTTAGATGTAATTTAAAAAAATTCAATGTATCAATTTGTTAACTTAACTAAAGGTAGATGGTATATTCCGTCCGCACTCCCAATATGAGTAATGTAATTATTCATTAAGTAATAATTAATAATTAAAGATCTATATTATAGGAACTATTATGAGTATTCTAAAAAAATCCCTAACAGTAATAGGGGGGGCTTTAGCTGTAACATCTGCGTCAACCGTTTTAGCTTCAGGTACAATTAATTTTACTGGAGAAATAACAGATATCGCTTGTACAGTAGATAGCAACTCTAAAAATTTAAATGTTGACCTTGGAAAAGTTTCATCAAAAAGCTTAGCTGCACAAGGTGAAGTTGCTGGACTAAAGGATTTTACAATTAAGCTTGTTGATTGCCCAGCTAACTCTAAAGTGACAGTACGTTTTGGCGGCACACGTGATACGGCTGACCGTGACATTCTTGCGATCAACCAAGCTGCGGGCGTTGCTAAAAACGTGGGTATCGCTTTATTTGAAAAAGATGCAACTACACAAATTAAACTGTTTGAAGATTCAAAAGAAGTTGAATTTGATGGTGCAACAGTCGATTTAGATTATGTTGCTCGTTATAAAGCAACGGGCGCTGCAACCGCAGGTCCTGCAAACAGCAGTGCAGTTTATAGTATTCAATACCATTAATACTATTAGAGGGTGGTATTCGCCACTCTCTATCTTTCCTTAAATCCAGGCTGTGTTTATGAAAAGAATATTACTTTCAGTATTTTTATTTACGTTCACTATGTCCAATTTTTCTTACGCAGCAGGTATTAGCGTTGGGGGAACACGATTTGTTTATGAAGAGAATAAACGTGAAATTGATATTCCAATTTATAATAGTGATAAAGAAAAACCATTTTTAATACAAAGTTGGGTATCACCCTATGAAGGTGAAGGAAAAACGCCATTTATAGCGACTCCACCTTTATTTAGGATTGAACCTGACACAAATGGTTCTGCACGTATTTCATATATAGGCGAGCCAATAGGGGCTAATCAGGAAAAACTGTATTTATTGAATATCAAATCTATACCACCAAAGGATAGTGGAATAGAAAACGAATTACAGATAATTATTAACTCACAGTTTAAATTATTTTTGCGTTCAAAAGATATTGAGCCATTCGACTTCGAAAAGGTTTTTTTAGTAAAAAAAACAGATGGAATTATGATTAATAATCAAACACCTTACCATTTGTCGATAAAAAATATATTAGTGAATGGCAATGTGGTAAATGGCAAAAACCTAATTTACCCATTTAACAACGATTATATTCTTAAGAAAAATATGAACAATGATAATTCTATAGTGGTGCAATTTATTAATGATTATGGCGCCATTATTGAGAAAAAAAACAAGTAAGAGTATATAAAAATGTCAGTTGCCTGCGCGAAAAATAAGCTAGCCTATTCTAAAATATTTATACCTATCAGCATGGTGATTTATACAAATAGTGCTATTTCTGAAGATATATTTGATATTAATGCAATTAATACAGGCATTGAAAGCCAAGTGGCGGACGTTAATAGTTTAGGCTACCTTTCGCAAGTCGGTGGACAACTGCCAGGTACTTACTATGTCGATATCTATATAAACAATAATTTAGTTGTGAACAAGAGCATAACCTTTGTTTATGACAATAAAATAAAAAAGCTCATCCCTGAAGTGACAAAAAAAATGTTATTAGAATGGGGGGTGAAAAATTCAGTAAGCCAAGAATTCTCAGATATGAATGAGAACGAATATGTGAAAAACATTGAGACACTTATTCCGGGGGCGAAGCTGGGCTATCATTTTGAAGTTAATCAATTGCAATTAAGTATTCCTCAAATTGGGTTAGAGAATACGAGCCGTGGTTACGTTGAACCAAGTGAATGGGATGACGGAATTAATGCCGCGTTTGTTAATTATACAGCAAGATATAACAAGTATTGGTATAAAGACAGAGATAACAATAATAACTCATTTCTAGGTTTGAGAAGTGGCATTAATTTAAATGCATGGCGGCTAAGAAATCATAGTACATACAGTAAAACGATGGATGAAAGCCATTGGAATAACCTACAAACTTATTTAGAACGGGATATTCGAACATTAAAAAGCCGTTTAACGATTGGCGAAACATCTTCTGATAATGGTGTAATGGAAAGCAACCCGTTTCGTGGGGTTAGATTAGCGTCAGATGAGAGCATGTTACCACAAAGCCAGAGGGGCTTTGCACCTGTTGTAACGGGAATTGCACAGACCAATGCCATTGTGACGGTAAGGCAAAATGGTAATGTCATTTACCAAACGACAGTACCGCCAGGTGAGTTTTCGATTAATGACCTTTACCCAACATCTTATAGTGGTGACTTAGACGTTACTATTGAAGAAACAAATGGTACAACACGTTCTTTTATTCAACCATTCTCAGCTGTGCCAATGATGCAAAGGTCTGGAGCGCTAAAATACAGTCTCGATATTGGTAAATATAATGTTGATAATGCGCGAAGAAATCCTAATTTTGCACAAGCTTCTGCAATTTATGGTTTACCTTATAACATGTCGATATATGGTGGTTTTTTAGTTTCCGCTGATTACCAAGCTTATACAATGGGAACTGGCATCAATTTGGGAAATATTGGCGCTATCTCAACGGATATTACGCAAGCCTCGACAACATTAATTGATAAAACAAAAGCGGATGGGCAATCATATCGCGTTCAATATTCAAAATACCTGCCTGGTACAGGTACATCATTTTCGTTAGCTTCATATCGTTATTCAACAAAAAACTATTATGATTTTTCTTCATCAAATAACTATTTCTACGATATAGGCAGGAAAAAGCAACAATTCCAAGCGTCTATTTCACAGTCATTGGATGGAGTTGGCTATTTTTCCGTCAATGGCTATCAACAGTATTATTGGGATAAGGGCGGTTCAGATAAAAATTTGACAATGAGTTTTAGTTCAAATTACAACGCGATGAACTACAGTGTTGCTTATTCATATATAAAGCAAGACTACTCTAATACAAATGATCAAATGCTTTCGGTGAATTTGAGTATCCCATTTGATATTGGTCAGAAAAATAATTGGGTTAATTATAGTTTTAATACTAGTCGTAAAGGAGATTCAACAAGTTCGCTTAGCTTTAATGGCACACGTTTAGAAGATAATAACCTTCAATACGACCTTACTCAACGCTATAACCATAGCAGAAATGAATACAGTAATTCGATAAGTGCTAACTATATTATTTCTGCAGGAGAATACAGCGCTGGATATAACTATGATCCTAAATATAACTCTGTAGATTTAGGTGCAACAGGTGCGCTGTTACTGCATTCTGGCGGAATGACGGCATCTCGAACAATTTATGACTCAGCGGTATTAGTTAAAGCGGAAGATATCGATAATCTTAAAGTGAATAACTCCCAAGCTTTATATACGGATGCCTCGGGTTATGCGGTTATTCCAACAGTGACACGTTATGAACGTAATAAGGTAAGTGTGGATACTGCCACATTGACAGGAAATAATGATGTTGCAATCAATACGACGACAGTTGTTCCGACACAAGGTGCAATTGTATTAGCAAATTTCCAAGCGAAACGCGGGGCAAGAATTTTATTAAGATTAATGAATAAAGATAATCCGATTGCTTTTGGTACTCAAGTCTTCGTGTTTGAAAAAGATAAACAAGTGACTAGTGGTATTGTAGCCAATGATGGTGAAGTGTATTTAAGTGGTGTACCAGAGCAAAGTGTTATTAAAGTGAAGTGGGGGAATAAACCAGCGCAGCAATGCACTGTGCCACTTTTATTATCACTAGAGAGTGACAAAATTCAGTTTATAGAACGCGTTTGTGAATAGGAGTTATCATGAAAAAATTAGGTTTAATATTCTGTATTCCTGCGCTTTTATATTCACAATCTGGTTTCGCAGAATATAGAGCTGAATTTGCGACAAGAACAAAAGATGTAGCAAAAACACTTTATGTGCCTCGAACTTTGCCTGTTGGCAGTTTTATTGATTCGGTCGATTTGGGAGGTTACACACCGTGGGTTTGGTGGAATGTCACAGGTCGAACAGAAGTGGGAATTTATCTTACAGGGCTTTCAGCTCCATCAATAAAAATCCCTGGTGTTGGTTATGTGAGAGAGATCAACAGCTCAGGTGTAGGCTATGCGCTTCATGGCACAGTGACAAGCCCTTGTTCAGGAAATGCATATGTTGATGGCGTGAATACTAAAGATGGAAATATTAGCAATAGAATGATTTGTGGTGTTAATTCATCTTCAGCATCCTATTCCGTACAGTTAAGAGCAGATTTTTATAAAGTGGGTGAAAATGTTACAACACAAACATTACCCAGTATTGAGGCTGCAATGCTTATTTTGTACAACAATGGTTTTATTACGTCTGATTCATATGGAAAAACGGAGCCGCGAGTTATGATGGGTCCGGTAAAGGTAGTTTCAAGCGGGTGCGAAGTGAAAAATAAAAATATTGATGTTCCTTTTGGAAATGTTAGCAAAACAACTTTTTCAGGCGTGGGGTCAACGAGTCCTGAGAGTCAGAAAAATCTTCAAATACAACTCGATTGTGACCCTATTTCGGCAATTAGGGTAACGTTTATCGGAACACAAGATGCGAGCCAAACACCAGGGGCTATTGCATTGAATGACTTAAGCGACATCAATACCGCGCAAGGTTATGCTATTCAAGTTAAATATAAAGGCGAGCCAATTAAATTGAATCAGCTGATGACTTTAGTCGAAAAAAATAGCAGTGCAGGGTTATATAATATTCCTTTAGAAGCCGCCTATATACAAACACAATCTGCAACGAAAACAGGCAAAGCGAATGGCACATTACAGTTTAATCTACAATATCATTAGCAATGGTAGCTTCTGTATTTAGCAAACAACTAAATGCAGAAGCACACTGTTTTATGCCAAATTTCCTATCAATTAAATGAATTTAACCCTGTATAGTAATGGTCGTTGATAAATAATAATGAAGGTGTAAAAGACAATGGCAATTGATCGTATGGATTGGCACTATGGAGGCGATTACCCTGAAGGGCTTCCTACTGAAAATGGTGGAACGCACATTGGTTTTTACCTGACTTGGATCATTCAAAATAATTTAGTTGGTGAGTTTCACCTTGAAGAATCGGAAGATGAAATTGAGTTAGTTAAAGCACGAAAAATGGATGGTCGCGAATTCTTAATTTCTATGTGTGATGAAAAATTTATCAGTGAAGATTTAAACGATGAAGGTAATGCGTTCACTGAGTTTTATTACGGGGCAGAAGAAGGTGGGTACTTCGATGATTATGAACGTGTTTTACAAAGTGATTTACCGTCTACTTATCATGTTGAAAATAGTTGGGAAAATTACGATAAAATTGCCGTAATAATTAGCGATGCGTTTACCAAGTGGAAGAAGGCAAAAGCTTGATGATACGGATATGATAAAGGCAGCGAATAACCGCTGCCTTTTATGTTCGATAACCTAATTCCGCTCAGTTGAACACAGAGGGAAGATTATTCGACTTCTAAGATACGGCAAGTATTAGTGCTTCCTACTGTACCCATCAGGTCACCTTGGGTCACGAGGACGATATCTCCACTCATTAAATAGCCGTTATCACGTAAGCGAGTGACGGCCTCAGCTGCAGCTTCAATACCATCAGTGTGTGTGCTACAGAAAACAGGGGTAACGCCGCGATACAATGAGCACTGGTTCAGTGTTTTTTCGTGACGTGACATAGCGAAAATAGGTAAGCCAGAACTGATGCGGGACATCATACGGGCGGTACGACCTGATTCAGTCATCGCAATAATTGCTTTTACCCCTTTCAGATGGTTAGCTGCGTACATCGTTGACATCGCGATGGCTTCTTCAGGGCTGCTAAATTCAGCATCTAAACGGTGTTTAGACACATTTAAACCAGGCATTTTTTCTGCGCCAAAACAAACTTGTGCCATGGCGGCAACGGTTTCTGCTGGGTACTGACCCGCGGCGGTTTCTGCGGATAACATCACCGCATCCGTGCCATCTAACACTGCATTCGCCACATCCATGACTTCTGCGCGTGTTGGCATTGGGTTTGTTATCATTGACTCCATCATTTGGGTTGCAGTGATAACGACACGGTTTAATTGACGTGAACGGCGGATTAGCTTTTTCTGGACAGCAACGAGTTCAGGATCACCAATTTCCACGCCTAAGTCACCACGAGCGACCATAACAACGTCAGAGGCAAGGATAACTTCATCCATAACTTGGTCATTTGCAACGGCTTCTGCACGCTCAACTTTCGCTACGATTTGGCATTCACAACCTGCGTCACGCGCTAAACGACGCGCATAATCTAAATCTTCCCCTGAACGTGGGAAAGAAACTGCTAAGTAGTCGACATTAATTTTAGCGGCAGTTTTGATATCTTCTTTATCTTTGTCTGTTAACGCTTCAGCAGAAAGGCCACCACCTAATTTATTGATACCTTTATTATTTGATAATTGGCCGCCAACGGTTACTTCCGTAAAGACTTGCAAACCTTGTACTTCACGGACTTTTAATTGAACACGCCCATCATCAAGTAGCAGGATATCACCAGGAACGACATCAGCAGGTAACCCTTTATAGTCGATGCCGACTTTTTGCTGGTCACCTTCACCTTTGCCTAAGTTTGCATCAAGAATGAATTTATCACCGATATTTAAGAATACTTTACCGTCTTTAAACGTAGAAACACGAATTTTAGGACCTTGCAAATCACCGAGGATCGCAACATGGCGACCTAAACGAGCGGCAATTTCACGCACTTTGTTAGCACGTAGCTGATGGTCTTCTGGAGTTCCGTGGGAGAAGTTAAGGCGAACAACATTGGCACCTGCATTGATAATTTTTTCGAGGTTATTATCACGATCAGTAGCTGGACCAAGAGTTGTAACAATTTTAGTTCTTCTAAGCCGTCTAGACATGTATGACTCCGTTGACCTGTAATGGTGTTGATAAAAGAGTGAAACCATTTCACTCCATTTCGAAACCTGTTTACTGCAAATAGGGATGCTGACACGAGCACAGCTATTATATACTGCAAATTTCTTAATGCTATCAGGTCTGTAAAACTATTAAAGTCCGATGAGCACAGAAAGACATTTTATCCTGTCAGTTTTAGCTTTAGACGTTATCAAACCGCGAATCGCGTAAGGCTTCTTTGACACGCTTCAAGTTATCTCTAAATTTTTCACCTCTTCTTAACGTAAATCCAGTTGTTAATACATCAACAACAGCAAGTTGCGCCATTCGAGAAACCATCGGCATGTATATATCAGTATCTTCAGGGACATCAATAATGATAGATAATGAAGCGGCTTGTGCCAGAGGGGCATTTTCTGAAGTGATAGCGATGACCGTTGCATCATTTTGTCGGGCTAATTGAGCCATCTCAACAAGGGCTTTTGTTCTCCCAGTATGGGAAATGAGCACAATGACGTCCCCTTCAGTACTATTCATACAGCTCATACGTTGCATGACAATATCATCAAAATACATGACAGGAATATTAAAGCGAAAAAACTTATTCATTGCATCGTGAGCGACGGCAGCGGATGCGCCGAAGCCAAAAAAACTAATTTTTCGTGCTTGGGTGAGTAAGTCAACAGCTCGATTAATTGCGCCGATGTCAAGCGTATGTTTCACATGATCAAGACCTGCCATCGCGGATTCAAAAATTTTGTGTGTATAGGTGTTTACTGTATCCGTTTCTTCTACATGTCGATTAACGTAGGGGGTGCCATTAGCCAAGTTTTGGGCGAGGCGAAGTTTGAAATCGGGAAACCCTTTGGTATCCATCTTCCGGCAAAATCGGTTAACTGTAGGTTCACTGACATCAGCTAATTGAGCAAGGGTTGCGATACTCAGATGAATAGCGCGCTGTGGCATCCCTAAAATCACTTCAGCCACTTTTTTCTCCGATTTGCTTAAAAAATCGAGGCTGGTTTTCATTTGTTCTAAAATATTCATAATAGCAAAAGCGCCTATTTCATCAAAAGGAGAAATTTTTCTGCCATCACGCTATGTTATGTTTCATTATAAGCTGGCTGTCGTGAGGCAATCACTTAGAGTGAAAATATACTATGTGCGGTAAGTAGGCTATCTGAATGCAGGTGATAAATGGCAGCTTTTTTGTAAACTTTGAAGCGTATCTAATTTTCACCTCAGTAAGTTGACCTCATTTTTTGTCATTTTATTACGGAAGCTGGCTCCTTTCAGTTTTCGAGTTAGTTTTACGGGTAGGATGACATAAAGTGTATAATGGCAGTTAAGAACAATGATATGCTGCTTTTTTCAGCATAAAAACTGTGATCAGTATCATGAAGATTTACTGAGCACTAGCAACAGGGTACATTAGCGGAATTAGGGCTAATTTTAACAAAATTACAATAAGGCCTATCCTAGTTAGGTCTTAGATTCCGCAAATTGAGGAGAACCAATATGGCGGTACATAATGCTGCTCAAGCTTGTGACTTAATTATTTTCGGTACCAAGGGAGATCTCGCGCGTCGTAAGCTGCTTCCTTCTTTATATCAGTTGGAAAAGGCGGGTTACATCCACCCTGACACACGAATTATCGGCGTAGGCCGTGCAGATTGGACACAAGCTGATTATGTCGAATTCGTTAAAGAAGCGTTAGACAAATTCTTAAAAGAAGAACTCGATTCAGCATTGTGGGAAAAACTCAGTGCCCGCTTAGATTTCTGTAATTTAGACGTTAACGAAACAGACAGTTTTGTGCGTTTAGCGGATATGCTAAAGCAAGATTCACACCCAGCTATTCATTACTTTGCCATGCCACCAAGCACATTCGGTGCAATGTGCCAAGGTCTTGGTCACGCAAAATTAAACAAAAAACCAAACCGTGTCGTGATGGAAAAACCATTAGGTACTGATTTGGAATCTTCTCAAGAAATCAATAATGAAGTAGCGAAATACTTTGACGAAAGCCAAGTTTATCGTATTGACCACTATTTAGGCAAAGAAACAGTTTTAAACCTGTTAGCGCTGCGTTTTGCAAACTCGTTGTTTATCAACAACTGGGATAATCGTACGATTGACCATGTGCAAATTACTGTTGCAGAAGAAGTTGGGATTGAAGGCCGTTGGGGCTATTTTGACCAAGCAGGTCAAATGCGCGATATGATTCAAAACCACTTACTGCAGATTCTGACGATGATTGCCATGTCGCCACCTGCCGATTTAACCACTGACCGTATTCGTGATGAGAAAGTCAAAGTGTTGCGCTCATTACGCCGTATTGACCATACCAATGTGCGTGAAAAAGCAGTGCGTGGGCAATACACCTCTGGTTTTGTTCAAGGTAAAAAAGTTCCTGGCTACCTCGAGGAAGAGGGGGCTAACAAGCAGAGTATGACGGAGTCATTCGTTGCACTACGTGTGGATATCGACGATTGGCGTTGGGCGGGTGTGCCTTTCTATTTACGTACAGGTAAGCGCCTACCAGCAAAATGTTCAGAAGTGGTTGTGTACTTTAAAAAGCCTGCACTGAATATTTTCTCTGAAAGCTATCAAGATTTACCACAAAACAAACTGACTATCCGTTTGCAGCCAGATGAAGGGATTGATATCGAAATTATGAATAAGGCTCCAGGCCTTGATCATAAACACCGTTTGCAAACCACTAAATTGGACTTAAGTTTCTCTGAAACCTTTAATCAAACTCATCTAGCCGATGCCTATGAGCGTCTACTGCTTGAAGCAATGCGTGGTATCCAAGCGTTATTCGTACGTCGTGATGAAGTTGAAGAAGCATGGAAATTTGTTGATTCTATCATGGATGCATGGGCAATGGATAACGAAGCACCAAAACCATATCAAGCGGGAACCTGGGGGCCAATTGCTTCTGTTGCAATGATTGCTCGCGATGGCCGTTCTTGGAATGAATTTGAATAATTATAGGTAAAACAGTTATTCATTGCAGTTAAGCCTCATCTTGAAGTGACCCAATAAATTGGTCATCTTACAGGTGGGGCTTTTTTTTGCATAAAAATCGACTTAATAAGGCACTATCATTGGGGTGTGGGTGATAGGGTCAGGCGTAATTAAACAATTGACATCAAATACTTGCTTAATTAATTGAGCGTTGACGATATCTTGAGGCTTGCCTTGGGCAACAATCGAGCCTTTTACCATGACCACGAGGTTGTCTGCATAACGGCAAGCCTGATTGAGGTCATGCAGTACGGTGACAATAGTACGGCCTTGTTGCTGGTTTAAACTCTGAAAAATATTGAGTAACTCTATTTGATAAGCAATATCAAGGTAGGTAGTTGGCTCATCTAACAGGATAATTTCTGTTTGCTGGGCGAGGATCATCGCAACCCAAACGCGCTGGCGTTGCCCTCCGGACAACGATTCGACAGGGGTATCAGCAAATTCAGTAATACCAGTCAGTTGCATCGCTTCAGTAACCGCGAGTTTATCTTCATTACGCCACTGGTGCATTAAGCTTTGATGAGGAAAGCGGCCTCTAGCCACTAAGTCCATGGCCGTGATACCTGATGGCGCTTGCATTGTTTGTGGTAACAAGGCTATTTGTTGAGCTAATGTTTTAGTCGAATAGGTTGACAATGGTTGCTGGTCAAGGGAAACATAGCCGGAGCGTGGCGTTAACAAACGGCATAAACTGCGCAGTAAAGTGGATTTACCACACCCATTAGGCCCAATGATGACAGTCACTTGGTTATCAGGGATTATTAATGATATATCATGGCAAATAGGGACGTCATGATAACCGAGCGTTAATGCATGGGTTTGTAACCGACTATTATTATTCATATAATTTCATTGTGCTATTAAAATAAGAGGTGCGTTTTACCTACACCTCTATTTGTTGACGTTAAAAGTAATTTTAGAAACGCAGTTCCATTGTTGCACCTAACATTCTAGGGCGTTGATAAATCGCGGTTTCAATGTTGTTATCTGGGATCAAAATACGTTTATCCGAGTCAAACAGGTTTTGGGCAAATACCGTCGCACGTCCCCACTTAAAGTCATAGCCTAATTGCAGGTTTGCAACCCAAAATGAGTCTATTTTGGATGTTTCATTGTTATTAGCTTGCGAGAAGTAATCACCAGAGAACTGCACATTACCACTGATATCAATGGATGGAGTTAATTGGTATTTTGCACCTACATTTGCAGTGTAATTAGGGGCGCGGGCGAGTTCTTTACCTTCGATTCCACTATTACCAAAGTCTTTAATATTGGTTCGCAATAAACCGAGTCCGGTATTGAGTTCTAATGATTCAACGGGCTGATAGGCAACGCTAAATTCAGCACCATAGGTTTCGACTTTCTTTGCATTACGAATCGTGGTCGAATTGGGCCCTAAATAAAAGGGTAATTGCATATCCTTGTAATCGTTGTAGAACAGGTTGGTCATGATTGATAGCTTGTTATCCAATAAGCTATTACGACCATACAAACTATAGTTCCACACGTATTCAGGGGAATATGTATAGGTGACGATTGGTTTTCCAAGGGTTACCCCTGCACCACCCCCGTTATAACCTCGTCCAATTGCGAACCCAACCGTCTGGTTTTGAGCGGGCTTCCATGCAAAATCGGCTTTGGGTAAGAAGGTGTTATAGGTTTCATCGAAGTCGATATATACCGCGGGGCTTCCACCTTTACGAGTATGCTGCTCTCGTTCAAATCGCCCTGATAAAGTAATATCAACTTCGGGAACTACTGCATAGGTGACAGACCCATAAGCGGAAGCAGTTTCTGTTTTATCATCAAAGTAACTGCCACCAAATAAATCGACAAACTCATCTTGTTTACCATGGAAATAGCGCACACCGACGATCCCATTGAGAATGTCGTTATCGGTTTTAAATCGCAGCATTGGTTCTAATTCAAATTCTTTGGCATCAATGTCTGCACGCGGTGTTGGTGCTTTTGTTCGACGGTGGGTAGTGAACCCCGTATAGATTAGCGTATTTTCCCACGTTAAATTTTCATTGGCTTCCCATGAGGTATTCCAAATACCGCTGGTGGTTTTGCGCTCGATAACAGGTCGGAAACGAGAAGGGGCTTCTGGTGCTAAATTTTTCGCCATATTAGCTTCATTTTGTGGCGAACGGCTATCCATATGTGAGAATGTTAATTTACTTTTAAATTCAGGCATATCGAGGGGTTCGTATAATAATTTGCTACGAACGGTGGTTGACTCAATATCACGTGGATTACCGACGGGAGAGTAGCTATCCATTTTGGTAAAGCTTTCACGCTCTTGCTTTTCTACCGTAAAACGAAAAGCGAGTTTATCATCAATTAACGGCCCAGAAACCATGGCGGCAGTTTGTTGAAAACCTTGTTGGCCGAGGCCCCCTTTTACTGCACCTTCCCAATAAAATGTCGGGTCTAAAGTTTTGACTAAAATAGCCCCTGCAATGGCATTTCGCCCTTGTACGTAGCTTTGTGGGTCACGGAAAATTTCAACGCTGTCAACATCCCATAAAGACTGTGCACCATATCCAAATTCATTGTAAGTAAAGGAACGGCCATCGACAGAAAAATTAACTCGTGGCCGCGTGCCGGCAAGGAAGGCAATTGCACCCTGTGCAGGGCCTGAGCCGTCCACGCCTCGAATAGCGGGTAAGGCATTGCTGTTTCCGGTATCAACGATATTGGGTGTCATCTGCAACAGCGTATTGACATCGGCATTGGGGATAGCTTCAATTTGTTTAAAATCATACACAGTGACACTGGAACCAGTGTCATATATTGATTTATTCAGTTTTTCCCCTGTCACAATTAATACGTCACTGTGGTTTTCACGCTTTTTATTGCTTTGCGAAGTCGATTCGGTATCAGCTGCATACGCTTGTGGAATAGCGACCCAAAGGGTACTAAATAAAGCAGCTTGTACCATCGTTGTTATTGATTTTCTTTTTATATTAATAGCTGGAACATCAGACATTAATCTTTTCCTTCATGCTATGAGCATGTAATAAGACGATTGATGAGATGCATTCACTACTTGCCAGTGACGAAAAATGAACTATTACCATTCCTAATAGCCCATTGAAATAGAAATAAAATTACGTAGCTTATTATTGTTAGTTTTATTATATATAATGATTATCATTACATAAACATAATAATAATCATTAATATTTAAAGATGTGAGCTGCGTGTTAGTAACCAAAGCAAATATAACCCTCCAATGATCCCAGTCATTAATCCAACGGGTAGGGTTAAACCAAAAGGGAGTTGCTGAGAAAGGGTATCTGCACAAATTAGCAGCACAGCGCCCATCAAGGCAGAACCGATAATAGGCAGTTGGCCTGAGTGGCTTAAACGGACAATAAGTTGAGGGGCAGCTAAGGCAACAAAGGCAATTGGACCTGCACAGGCCGTAGCTAATGAGGCGAGCAGGACAGCACTGAAAATCATCATCCATCTTACCCGTGCGACATTGACACCAAGTTGCTGTGCCATATCATCACCCATTTCCATTAATGTGAGTGATTTTGCGTGTACCATAATGAAAGGTAACAAAATCAATAGGCCGATAAAAACAGGGTAAACATGTAGCCATGTGCGTGCATTTAACGAGCCAGCAAGCCACAGATTCGCAATCGTGGCATTATCAATATTGCCTTTCACTAATAATAACGCATTAAAAGCATGCAATGTTGCCCCGACACCAATACCGGTTAGGATCAGTGTATAGCCTGACATCTTTCCCTGTTTTAGGGATAAAACATAGACGACTAAAGCAGTGGTTAATCCGCCAAAGATAGTTGAAAAGGCAATGGCAGGGACGCTGCCATTGAAAATGATAATTTGTAACAATGCGCCCGTTGCAGCCCCTGTTGTGAAGCCAATAACGTCGGGTGAACCTAAAACATTACGTGATATAGATTGAAATATCGCCCCGGAAACCCCAAGTGCAGCACCGACGCCGATAGCGGTTAATAACCTAGGTAAGCGAATATCCATGACGATTTTTTGTTGGATGGTGCCCTGTTCTTCACCCATTAAAATATTAATCAGGTTTGGTAACGCAATAGAGAATTTGCCTGTTGTGACAGCCCAAAACGAAAGCATAGTTATGATCAACAGTAATAAACCACATATCACCGTGTCTCTGGTGGAAATTACCCAAGAATAGCGGCGAAAATGCAGGGTTTTGAAGTTATTTTTGTTTTTCATAGCGTAATAATCCGCCAGCGTCTAACCAGATAAATAAAGAAAGGCCCGCCAATTAAAGAGATCATGATACCAGCACTGATTTCCCCAGGTGTGCCAATGATTCGGCCAGTACAATCGGCAATGAGCAGAATGGTCGCACCGAGTAACATTGACATTGGCAATATACGTCGGTAGTCACTACCAACCAGAGAGCGAGCAAAGTGAGGCGCAGTCAGTCCCAAAAAACTAATTGGCCCAACGGCAGCCGTTGCGCTCCCTGCGAGTAATACGATGGCTACGGCAGAAAGAAGCCAGACTCGGTTTTGGTTTGCGCCAAGAGAATGGCTTAGGTCATTACCTAAAATGACCACATCCAATGCTCTCGTCAGGGATAAGGCAATCGCACAACCTATCAAAACCAGACCGCTGATCGGAAAAAGGACATCAAAACCCCGACCTTGCAATGAACCGACAACCCAGTGGCGAAATTGGTCAAATACCTGTTCATCACTATTTACGGTCACCATGTGCGTGATAGCGAGCAAAACAATCGAGAGAGCAACACCGGACAACACCATCCGAATTGGGTTCAAGCCTTGGCGGACTCCGGCTAAAAGATACACAATTACGCCTGCGATACCCGCACCCAGTAGACCGAACCACATATAAATTGTCACATCGGTGATACCTGTGAATGCGATAACCAGAACGATAGCAACCATTGCCCCTGCGTTAATGCCAAACAGGCCTGGATCAGCTAAAGGGTTACGTGTTATTGCTTGCATTAGTGTCCCCGCGGCACCAAGAGCAATACCAATGACAATCGCAAGTAAGGTTCTAGGAAAACGCAGGTAGCGAACTAACAAGTGTTCACTACTTGTGTTATCAAACTGAGTGAAAGCTTGCCAAGTCTTTGAAATAGCAACAGAACGGCTACCAACACCAAGGCTAATAATGGCAAAAGTGACTAATAATAAGCAGCAAATAACCACTGGCCATTTTAGGGAAGTTCGCGTTAATGGCATATCAGGACTCATGCTTTTTAAAACGTGCAACAATGTCATTAATTATTTCTTGCGCACTGTAATAATCAACACGGAATGAATTTGCACCTAGGCCATAAACTTGTTTATTTTTGACTGCATTGAGATTGGCGAGGATCGGGTCTGCCATAAAGTTTTGCGCTTCTTTATCGGTTCCACGTAATAAAAAAGTGGTTGGCGCATTCAGTTGGGTCAGGTGCTCATATTGTGCCCAAACAAAGTCAGAGACAGGTTTATCTTTCGGCTGCCATTCAGAAGGCGCACTTTCAATGCTAAACCCAAGTTGCTGCAGTAAGATGGCGTGAGGACTAGTTTTTAGCGAAACGGGGTTAACTGTTCCGGGGCCAAAATAGGCAATAATATTTGCTTCGCCATCAGGAAGCTGTAATTGGCTTTTACTTTCTTCGATAAATTTATCGAAACCCTCTAAGAGGTCGGTGGCGGCTTTTTCTTGCCCTGTAGCTTGCCCTAATTGCAGGGCCAGACTCTCCCAACCTTGTTTGCCATAATCTAATACAATCGTTGGTGCAATTTGTTGAAATTGTGAAACTTGTGGGTAAACAGTATCACCGCCATTTATGGACACGACAATTAAATCAGGTGCGACAGCATAGGCCATTTCCAAGTCCACACTGCCAGCAGACCATAACTTTTCAACGCCTTTTTGTTTTGCAATAGCGTCCCATTGTGCAAAAAATTGCCCGTTTGCCGTGGTGGAGCTAGCTATCACTGGCGCATCAATGGCGAGCAATGTACCAGTGATTGAAACAGAGGCGGATAAAATACGCGTTGGTTTACTTTTTATTTCGACCATAGAACCATCCACACTGGTAAAGGTTCTAGGCCATGACTGGCTATCAGCGCCGACAAGGGCGGTTGCCGAAACGATGCTTGAAACACTCAGGGTAGAGAATAGTGTGATAGCGCAGACAAATGTTTTCAACATGGCAGTTTTCCAAACAAAACAGGCTGTTATTAATAGATTAAATATTGTTGTTAATGATAATCATAACCAATATCATTAACAACAAGTATTGAAGTGATCATTAAGGGAAAATGCGAGTGAGAACACAAAAAACGATTTGTATTGGCCTATCACTGTCACCAACTTGGGTAAGTACCCAAAGTGCCAAACAAGATCCTAACCAACGAGAAGCTATTCTGAACCCCAGTTATTATATTGCGCTATCCAAACGCACAGAGGCGGCAAAACTGGATTTTTTATTTCGACCAGATGCCCAGTTTTTGAATATCGATAAAGGAAACCAAGCCCCAGCTTTTGGCGGCATAGACCCATCTTTATTGATAGCATCAATTGCGCATGCAACAAATCACATTGGTTTTGTTTCCACGATTTCGGCCTTATTTTACCCACCTTATATTGCTGCGAGACAGTTACAGTCTCTAAACTGGATAACTAATGGTCGAGTAGGTTGGAATATTGTCACTGCGCTCAAAGGTCAGCAAAATTTTGGCTTGAAAACGTTACCGGATTCAGAGGAGCGCTATGAAATTGCCAAAGAATTTACGGCTGTTGTTGAAGCTCTATGGGCAAGCCATCCCAATAGCCAACCAGATCAATATCAATCCAGTGAAAGTCGCTACAGCGGTTCATCTATCCAACAAATTAACCACCAAGGGCGCTATTTTAATGTGGAAGGCCCACTGAATATTCCTGCTTATTCGCAGCCTATTCCCTATTTTCAAGCGGGAGCATCACCTGCAGGGCGTGATTTTGCCGCTGCTGTTGCGGATGGTATTTTTGCCGCCACACCGGATATTGACTGTGCAATAGAATTTTATCAGGACATTCAGCGCCGTGTTGTAAGTGCAGGGCGGGAACCTAATGCGGTTAAGGTATTACCAGGTTTGAGTTTTTATTTAGCCGACAGTCGGGAAGAAGCTTATCGTTTGTTTGAACAAACTCACGCCAATGCGGACTCACGAACTAAATTCCGTTATATAGAATCATTAATTAATTTAGACCTAAGCCAGCTACCAATTGACACCGTGATCACGCCCGAAATGCTACCTGAAGCTACCGAAGCGCCATATAGCCAAACGCATGCTCAGTTATTAAGGCGTTATATTTGCCAGCACCAACCTACGATCCAAATGCTGTTATCCGCTCCAGAGGTCAATGGCTCTTCACATTGGCGGGTGATTGGTACGGTGAGTGATTTAGTTGATGAAATTGAGAGGTGGACAGACAAACAAGCTTGCGATGGTTTTATCGCTTTGCCATGTGGTTCAGAACAATCATTAACGTTATTTCTCGAACAGGTGGTCCCTAAATTAGTCGAAAAAGGGATATTCAGGGCAAATTACCAACAACAAACGTTATGGGAGCGCTTACAAAGTGTCGGGTGATGAAACCAATAGGCCTCAGATGAGGCCTACTCGATCATTACAACACGAGTTCACTGCGGCCAGTAGCAGCCATGTGGATAATCGCTTGTTCTATGCGTAAGCAGGCCATTTTTGCGGCGTCAGGAACGGATAACCCAGCTAATAGCTGCGCTGTAAGTTCTGCACCAAACAAATCACCCGTCCCTTTTGGTGTGACAGGGTAACGTTTGTGGCGGATCACTGCGACATCCCCTTTGGTGACACAAACGACCTCAATATTATCTTCATCGGGTTGGAAAGCACTGGTGATGATTACCCATTGTGTGTTCCCTTGCAATAAACTACGTGCAGCGGCTATTGCATCATCCAAGGTATCAATGTGTTTGCCACTTAAGGTCATGAGTTCGAATTTATTTGGAATAATCCCTGTCGCTAAAGGGATAACGTGATCACGATAAACTTCGGCAATTTCAGGGGGAATATAAAACCCGCTATCCTCATCGCCCATCACAGGGTCAACAATAACTGGCAGGTTTGGGAACGTTTCACGAACGCGAGCTAGCCAGTTAGCTAAGTCTTGTGCTTTCTCAGGTGAGCCCAGGTAGCCTGTTAAAATGGCTCTAACGGAATCTAAACTGCCGCGTTCAACAAAGCCGTTTAAATAGCCACGAAACCATTCACCGGGTAATTCGCCGCCATAACAAGTGGCATAATGAGGGGTATTGCTAAGAACAACAGTTGGAACCGCCGCGACGCGCAACCCTTGTTTTGTCAGTGCAGGGACGGCGATGCTGTTACCGACACTGCCATAAATCACTTGTGATTGAATTGATACAACATCATAAGGTAATGGTGTTGAATCCACGGCATTTTGAAAACTGTTAGAGGTAAGACTAAAGGTGCTCATGACGCTCTCTTAGATGTATGTCAATC
This sequence comes from Providencia sp. SP181, assembly GCF_050446505.1. Lineage (NCBI taxonomy): Bacteria > Pseudomonadati > Pseudomonadota > Gammaproteobacteria > Enterobacterales > Morganellaceae > Providencia > Providencia sp. SP181. Next base: position 222,890 of record NZ_JBBPXM010000001.1, on the reverse strand, counting down.
ATATAGCTACTATAAGAAGCTTGTTCAACTAGGTTGTCAATGTTAAAGATCAAATAGCACGGTGATGTAGTAATGAGAGAAGAAAAAGTGGTGAAATTATAATTTTTCATCAAAAAATTTCGATGGGAAATTTACCACAAACGCTTGGTTATTCGCCTGCTAGTCATTAATTCAAGGGTTAATTAGCATATTAATGAATAATTATGCATATTTTTATTCAATACAAAATGTGTTTATATTCATTGACTTAATAAAAATGGCATGCTAAAAATAGTGTGTAATCAACTATCAACATGAGGGTTCGGAGTAAATTGGGTGGATGTCCGCCTGATGAAAAGAATAAGATATCATGCTTAGCTCAACTAGCGGCAAGATCAGCAAGTCCCAAAAAAGAACGACACACAGGCTTTTCCTTTCAGCTATCCTTTCCAGTGAACACTACTGGTGTGGTGCATTATAGCGTCTCTCTCGATTATTCATTTCGCTGAATAAATTCAGCATCGTATTGTTTTTATTTGAATTTTCAACAACTGCGTTAACGCTTTTTGTTTGCATGATCTGTACAAAAAACAGGCTATGACGCGGCTGTACATAGAGAGATATTATAATGATTTATTGGATATTTTTAATATTAGCTATCGTAACTGAAGTTATTGGTACCTTATCAATGAAGCACGCCAGTGTGAGCGGCGATTTCACTGGCATGGTGGTCATGTACGTGATGATAGCCACTTCTTACATTCTTCTCGCCATCGCAGTGAAAAAAGTTGCATTAGGTGTTGCCTACGCTCTTTGGGAAGGTATCGGTATTTTGTTCATTACCACTTTTAGTGTTATGTGGTTTGGTGAAACATTATCACCTATGAAAATAGGTGGGTTGGTATTATTGATCACTGGTATTGGCCTGATTAAATCAGGAACCAAAAAAGCGACAGTTCGTGGATCGGCTCAAAAAGTAAAACAGGCCACTCAACATGCGGTCAACGCAGCTAAATCAAGTGCCTTAGTTGGACGCGAAGCTAAGTCGGAGGCGTAATATGGCCAGTCATTTTGAATGGTGGCATGCAGCGTTTTTGATCTTAGCGGTGATATTGGAAATTATAGCGAATATCTTGTTAAAAATGTCGAATGGCTTTAAACGATATTGGCTAGGGATACTCTCGCTGTTGGCCGTACTTGGGGCATTTAGCTCTCTTGCACAAGCAGTAAAAGGTATCGAGCTATCCATCGCTTATGCGCTCTGGGGAGCTTTCGGGATCATCGCGACAGTAGCAGCAGGGTGGATACTGTTTAATCAACGCCTGAATTATAAAGGCTGGGGTGGAATAGTGTTACTGTTGTTAGGAATGGTGTTGATTAAGATGTCTTAATGCGCGTCATATTTTGTGTTGTAGCATTGTTGGCTGCACTTGCTAACCCAAGTCACATACTATTGTATGCTCCTTGGGATTAGCGCGATTGCCGCTTAGCGACACCACAAACTATTTAGCGCATGAATGTGTGTAAATGTATCGCTGTTCGCACGGCGGATCTAACAAAAAAGGGCTAACCAAAAATGGTAGCCCTTTTTTCTATGAAGAAATTGACTTAGTCAATTGCCGCAACAACTTTGATTTCAACCTTGTACTCGGGTTTCATCAACAGAGCTTGAACAGTGCAACGAACGGGGGCGCTACCTGCAACAACCCATGCGTCCCATGCTTGGTTCATACCCGCAAAATCGGCTTTATCCGCTAGGAAAATAGTGGCATCTAGAATTTTACTTTTATCAGAGCCGACACGCTCTAACATCACATCAATCGCGGCAAGTGTGTTAGCGGTTTGAGCGATAATATCGGCATCCAAATTTTCGGGAACACTGGTGTAATAAATCACATTATTGTGAATAACAGCTTCCGACCAACGATTATCGGGGTCAATACGTTTAATAGTCATAATTATTCCTTATTATTTATTCTGTTCAAGAATAACAGCTTGCGAGCGGGATGAAAATCGCTTGATCACTGAAACTACAATTAGAACAGCACAGAGCCATAACTCATGGTAAAGTGAGCGTCTTATTTTTGCTAATGAATAGGTTTCTGTAGTGCGCGACGACTTTTCCTCTGACGGCTTTTTGGCTAAAACAATTTCAGGCTTTCAACCTCGCGCTGCACAAGTGACAATGTCTAATGCAGTCACTGAAGCTATTGAACAACAACAGGTTTTAGTTGCAGAAGCAGGGACTGGAACAGGGAAAACGTACGCGTATTTAGTGCCTGCGCTAAGAAGTGGCAAAAAAGTGATTGTTTCTACGGGCTCAAAAGCACTGCAAGACCAACTTTATCATCGTGACCTGCCAACCATTATTAATGCCATGAATTACACTGGGCGTACGGCTTTACTTAAAGGGCGCTCGAACTACTTGTGTTTAGAACGATTAGACCAGCAATCATTAGGTGGCGGGAGTTTAGAACCTGAAATTCTATCAGCCGTTGTGCGATTACGCAGTTGGTCTATCGAATCTGAGCTAGGTGATACCAGTACTTGCCATGACATTGCAGAAGACAGCCCTGTATGGCCTTTAGTGACTAGCACCAATGATAACTGCCTTGGCAGTGACTGCCCGCGTTATCAAGAATGCTTTGTGTTAAAAGCGCGTCGTAAAGCCTTAGAGGCGGATGTTGTGGTCGTTAACCATCACCTGTTTATGGCTGATCGCGTTGTTAAAGACACAGGTTTTGGCGAGTTGATCCCAGAAGCTGAAGTAATGATTTTCGACGAAGCCCACCAAATTCCTGATATTGCTAGTCAATATTTTGGCCAGCAGCTGAGTAGCCGCCAATTACTCGACCTTGCTCGCGATATGATAATGGCCTATCGCACGGAACTAAAAGACCAGGTTCAACTGCAAAAAAGTGCCGATAGGCTTACACAGAGTACTTTAGATTTTCGTTTAAATCTGGGGGAAAACAGTTTCCGTGGAAATCTGCGTGATTTGTTAAAGTTAAATGAAGTCCAACGAGCTCTAACACTACTCGATGATTCCTTGGAACTTTGCTATGAAGTAATCAAAACCTCGCTAGGACGTTCCCAAAGTTTAGACTCTATCTTTGAACGTGTTACCGTTTATCGTAATCGTTTGAATCGATTAAAAGATGTCACAATTCCAGGTTACAGTTATTGGTTTGAAAGTTATGGGCGTCACTTTTTATTGGCGTTAACGCCACTTACCGTTGCAGATAAATTCAGCGAAATGATAGCGGGTACGCCAGCGAGCTGGGTATTTACCTCTGCCACGCTGTCTGTGAATGAAAAATTGAGCCACTTTACTGACCGTTTAGGGCTCACTAAAGCGAAAACGTTGTTGTTAGCCAGCCCCTTTGATTACGAAAGCCAAACGATGTTGTGTGTCCCGCGTTTTTTACCTGAACCAAATCAACGGGGAATTGCACAGAAACTAGCAACAATGTTGCGGCCACTTATCGAGAAAAATCAGGGGCGCTGTTTTTTCCTCTGTACGTCTCACTTAATGATGCGAGAGCTGGCTGAGGAATTTAAAGCCTCGTTGACTTTGCCCGTTATGGTGCAAGGCGAGAGCAGTAAAAACAAACTACTTGCACAGTTTATTGCGGCAGGCAATGCAGTCTTAGTCGCAACGAGTAGCTTCTGGGAAGGTGTCGATGTGCGCGGCGATGAGTTAACCTGTGTGATTATCGATAAACTGCCTTTTACTGCGCCTGATGACCCACTTTTAAGAGCTCGTATTGAGGATTGTGAGCTAAGAGGTGGTGATCCGTTTGCGGATGTGCAGTTACCAGATGCGGTGATCACGTTAAAACAAGGGGTGGGGCGTTTAATTCGTGATACCAGTGACTACGGTGTGATAGTGATTTGTGATAATCGCTTAGTAACGCGCCCTTATGGTGAAGTGTTTTTGCGTAGCTTACCGCCTTCGCCACGAACACGCAGTCTAACCAAAGCGATAAATTTTCTAGCAGAAAAAAGCGCGCTAGCAGCCGAGAAATAACTGTGTTTTTCTGCGATCCTATCGGCGGTTTATGCTACTATAAGCCGCATCTTTCAATTGAAATCTGTTAATTTGCCGGAGTTTAGGCATGTCGAGTCGTATTCTTGCTGTCGATACAGCAACTGAAGCCTGTTCCGTCGCACTATTATGTGGTGACGATATTATCTCACGTTTTGCTATTTCGCCTCGTGAACACACACAAAAAGTTTTACCAATGGTAGAAGAAGTGTTAACTGAAGCGGGAGTCACCCTTAATCAACTGGATGCGTTAGCTTTTGGTCGCGGGCCAGGAAGTTTTACTGGAGTACGTATTGGGGTAGGTATCGCTCAAGGCTTAGCATTAGGGGCTGATTTACCAATGATTGGCGTGTCATCATTGATGGCGTTGGCGCAAGGTGTATTCCGCACAACCCGTCAATCAAACGTGCTGGTGGCGATAGATGCCCGTATGTCTGAAATCTATTGCGCGCAATATTCACGTACTGCTGAAGGTGTTTGGCAAGGCGAAGAAACGGAAGCTGTCTTATTACCTGATGATTTTAAACGTAAGTTTGCAGGTATTTCAGGGCAATGGAGTTATGCAGGCACAGGCTGGGAAGCATATCCATCCTTACTCAGTGGTGATGAACCCATTAAGAACAGCCAAATAACATTGCCTGATGCTCAAGACATGTTACCGATTGCAGCACAATTATGGCTTCAAGGTAAAACTATTGCGGTTGAAAATGTGGAACCGACCTATTTGCGTAATGAAGTGACGTGGAAAAAACTGCCAGGTCGTGAATGAGTCTAACAACGACATGATCAAAATAATAGGCTATTTTTTAACAGATAGCCTTTTTTAATGCATAAAAAACACATCGAATCATTCATAAAGATAGGTTATGATTAATAAGTATCCTATTTATATCTATCCAATTTAACATATCGTGTCTTCTTTGCTACAGACTATTTTAAACCGTATGACCTGAATTTATACTGTTGCTAATCGGAGGTAGTCTATGAACATTGAATTGAACTGCCGTAATGTACTGAAAGGCCTTTTTGTTGCCAGTGTATTAACACTAACTGGGTGCGTTTCTATACCTGCATCAATCCAAGGGTCAGTTCAAAACCCCGCTGATAGCTTAACATCCATTCAAAATGCCCCTGAAATGTATATTGGTCAGGAAGCACGCTTTGGCGGTAAAGTCCTCGCAGTAGCGAATGAGCCTACACGGACACGTTTAGAAATTGCGGTGATGGCACTGAGCAAATACGATGCAGCACCAGAACTCAATGCGCCGTCAGTTGGGCGTATCTATGCCTATATTAACGGTTTTCGTGAGCCAAGTGACTTTACGAACCGCTATGTCACTGTTGTTGGGAAAGTGACGGGAGAGCAGCAAGGGAAAGTTGGGCAAGTTCCTTATAAATATGTCACCCTTGATGTTACAGGTTTTCAACGCTGGAATGTCGCGCAAAGTGTGATGATCCCGCCATCAGGCCCATGGGGTTATGGTTATTATGGCGATCCGTACTACTATAACCACCCATGGGGTTATGGTTACGGCTACCCAGGTGGCCCCGCACAAGTCCATACTTATCTCACTGAATAACTAAGTTATTCCCAAAGCTGGCATAGGGGTACAATATGCCAGCTTAATTCCCCCTTCAGGAAAAATAATAATAACGATGTGATAAATATAGTTGTTATTGTTGGCATTTCAGGTTTTCTCTTCAATAATGCACTTTATCTGTGGGAGAAAGATCTATGTGTCCGCGGGAGAGAAAATGCAAAAAGTCTTCGTTGCTGGCGCAACAGGGTACTTAGGCCAGTACCTTGTTTGTGAATTGAAGCGCCAAGGGTATTGGGTTAGAGCATTAGTGAGAAATACAGGTCAGGTAAATTTAGTGGCGGCAGCGGATGATATCGTTGTAGGTCAAGTGACTGAGCCGACAACATAATGCATGATCCCTTTCGTTTATTATTTGTTTGGTGTTATCTATCGATTAGCATTAGATATAAATACGTAAAAAGTGATTCAAATAATATTTTATTCCTTATTCACCTATAATTCTGCGCTTACAAGCTGAATTGATTGCAGAATTTTCTGAACACACCTCCAAAATTTGCCAATATCAGTGTATAATTAGGCATAACTTATGCAGATTTACATCTGATTAACGAAATTTAAGAAAGCAGGGCGGCGTATGTCGCCTTGTTTTTTCTTGAAGGAACAAAATTTATTTAGTGATAGACCTCTCAACCTTGACATTGTCTGTTTTTCAAACTGGTACAATGAGTTAATAATTTGTTAAAAGAGATGTTGGGTATAATAACTTCACTAAATTTAGGAGCAACATTTTGGAAAAAATCTGGCTAAAAAATTACCCTGCTGATGTGCCGGAAGAAATCAATCCTGATCGCTTCGCTTCTTTAGCAGAGTTACTGGAAAACGCAGTTTCCCAATATGCCGATCAGCCTGCATTCATTAATATGGGGGCAGTGATGACGTATCGGAAATTAGAAGAAAGAAGCCGCGCTTTTGCTGCCTACTTACAAAATGGGCTTGGTCTTAAAAAGGGTGACCGCGTTGCCTTAATGATGCCTAACTTATTACAATACCCAATTGCTTTATTTGGAATATTGCGTGCGGGTATGGTTGTTGTGAATGTTAATCCACTCTATACCCCTAGGGAGTTAGAACACCAGCTTAATGATAGCGGCACAACTGCGATTGTGATTGTCTCGAACTTCGCCTCTACTCTTGAAAAGATCGTTTATAACACCAAAGTTAAACACGTGATTTTAACCCGTATGGGGGATCAACTTTCACGGCCGAAAGCGACGATTGTGGATTTTGTCGTTAAATACGTAAAACGCTTAGTACCAAAATACAATTTACCCGATGCCATCTCGTTCCGTCGTGCTATGCATTACGGTTATCGGATGCAATATATTAAACCCAATATTGCAGGCAGTGATTTAGCCTTCTTGCAATATACTGGGGGAACTACAGGGGTGGCTAAAGGGGCGATGCTAACTCATCGCAATATGTTAGCAAATCTAGAACAAGCAAGAGCGGCGTATGGTCCTGTATTGAAATTTGGTGCGGAATTCGTGGTGACTGCATTACCGCTGTACCATGTTTTTGCTCTTACAGTAAATTGCTTGCTTTTCATCAATGTGGGTGGAGTTAATTTATTAATCACCAATCCGCGGGACGTACCTGATACAGTCAAACAGCTTGGTCGTTATCCCATCACATCAATTACTGGGGTTAATACACTCTTTAATGCTTGGATCCATAATGAAGAGTTTCAAAAGTTGGACTTCTCGCGCTTAAGATTATCGGTCGGCGGTGGAATGCCAGTGCAAAAGGCTGTGGCTGAAAAATGGCAAAAGCTGACAGGTAAACATCTTCTTGAAGGTTATGGCTTAACAGAATGTTCTCCGCTAGTTACGGGGAATCCATATAATCTCACGGCATATAGTGGTAGTATTGGCTTACCTGTTCCATCAACGGATGTGAAATTTCTTAATGATGAAGGTCAAGAGGTTCCGCTGGGTGAGCCTGGCGAAATGTGGGTAAAAGGCCCTCAGGTGATGAAAGGTTATTGGAATCGTCCTGACTCTACCGCTGAGGCGATAATTGATGGCTGGATAGCCACGGGCGACATCGCAGAAATGGATAGTGAAGGTTATATCCGCATTGTTGATCGTAAAAAAGATATGATCATCGTGTCGGGTTTTAATGTTTATCCAAATGAAATTGAAGATGTTATTGCAACTCACCCTGACGTCATTGAATGTGCGGCGATTGGCGTACCAAGTGAAAGCACAGGGGAAGCAGTGAAAGTTTTCGTTGTCACGAAAAATGCGAATTTGACGGGGGATGAACTAAAAACATTTTGCCGTCGTTCATTAACGGCGTATAAAGTCCCTAAAATATTTGAGTTTCGTGATGAATTGCCTAAATCAAACGTTGGGAAAATTCTCCGTAAAGATTTGCGCGATGAAGAAAAATTGAAAAGAAATAAGTCACCTGCTTAAAAGTGATTTAGAATGTATAAACATAACGAATAGATGACGCCGGTTTATACCGGCGTCTCTGTAATGAAAATAGAAAAAGAGAAACTTGTTTTGAATTATCGTTTAGTGACCACAGATAGCGAACTAGCCCAAATATGCCAAGACGCCAGTGATGCACCCTGGCTTGCATTGGATACCGAGTTTGTTCGTACAAGAACATATTATCCTCAATTAGGTTTGCTACAGTTGTATGATGGGAAGCAAGTTTCATTGATTGACCCACTCTCAATATCTGATTTCAGCCCTTTTAAAGCGCTGTTAACGGATCCAAATCAGCTTAAATTCTTGCACGCAGGGAGTGAAGACCTTGAAGTGTTTATGCATGATTTTGACTGCGTACCCGAACCGATGATTGATACCCAAGTGGTTGCAGCTTTTCTGGGCTATCCAATTTCATGTGGGTTTGCTTCATTGGTCGCAGAACATCTTGGCGTTGAGCTGGACAAAAGTGAATCACGGACAGATTGGTTAGCGCGGCCGCTAAGTGAGAAACAATGTGACTATGCAACCGCGGATGTGCTGTATTTACTGCCATTAGCTGAAATTCTTATGCAGAAGGTCACGGAGTCAGGGTATTTAGAAGATGCTAAAGACGAATGCCAGCGTGTGGTTGCCCGTCGCCAAAAACTGCTGAAACCCGAAAGAGCCTACTTAAACATTCACAATGCGTGCCAGTTACGTGATGAGCAACTGGCATGCTTGCAATTACTTGCCGATTGGCGTTTGAACCAAGCTAAAGCACGGGATATGGCGATTAATTTTGTCGTAAAAGAAGAACATCTGTGGAAAGTTGCACGTTTCCTACCAACCACTCTTGGCGAGCTAGATAGCCTTGGTTTGACGGGACAAGAGATTCGTTGTCACGGTAAGCGTTTGCTAAGCATAGTTGAGCAAGCTAAGAAGCTTGATCCAAGCCTATACCCAGCACCAGTGGCGAATATTACCGAACAAAGCCAATATAAAAATGTCTTTAAAGAAATTAAAGCAGTGGTTAAAGATATCGCTGAAAATGAAAAGTTTAATGCAGAGCTATTAGCATCGAGGCGACAAATAAATCAGCTACTATCTATTCATTGGGGAATTAAATCTTCCTCCACGCCACCTGAATTATTGACAGGCTGGCGCGGTCGATTACTGGCAGAGCCCATAGCTAAATTACTAGCAAGCGTATAGCGTATCAAGGTACAAGAAGGGCGCTTCTTGTACCTAATCATTAGAATAACCAAGTCTATTTTACTCAACTTTATTTTTATGTTTATTATTCCTCAATGAGCTTGTAAAAACACCACCGCATTTACTCATAAATATAATCATTCCATTTTCATCTAATAATTGTAATTACTCTTAAAAATTCAATTAACACTTTATTTAAGCCTCAACAAATAAAGTTACGCGTTGTAGGGCTATTGATTAACCCACTAAAAATAAAAAGATTATTTTGCTTTATGGCCTAATAATATAATTTTGAATTATATCCCCGCATTTGTAAATGAAAATCATTTTCATATACTGAATCTTGAATATTAAAGGAAAGAATAATCTTTTATTTAATGTGTTTTTTAACCGTGTTATTTAATTCACACTTCAGTTGAAAAAGGATTCACAAATGAAGAAATTATCATTAATTACCGCCGCTGTATCTTTCTCTGTATTTTCTGTTGGTGTTATGGCTGAAACAGAATCAAAGCAAAGCTTAAGTTACGAATTTAATGAAACAAATATTATTGTCGGGAAAACTCAATCAACTATGGGGCCTCATGCTGGCAGTATTGGCGCACCGGGTATCGGTTCTCGCTTTATGAGAGAAGGCAAAACAATTTCATTTTCAGGCTTAAAAAACTTAGTAACGCAAAAGCCAGATAACGTTTATATTTTGGAAAGCGGCGGTAGCCCACATGGCGGAATGGGCAAATTCCAATTTAGTCAGGTTGCAGATGCCGAGGTATATTTTGGTGACTGGTCACAAACTGGTTTAGCGGATGATGCAATGCACACAGTTTATTTCTCTGGTGCGAATGCAACAACAGAAGTCCCAACCAGTGGCCAAGCGACTTATACCATAGCAGGTGTTAACCAGTTTGCGGGTGAAGCAAAACAGACAGGTTGGTTTAATGCTAATTTTGCGGATAAGTCATATACAGGTGCATTAGAAGGAACGAATAACCACTCCATGATGGGGGCCATTGAAGAAGATGGTAAATTTAGCGGTACTGCCATTGCCAATGAAACACATCATGGTAACAGCATGGGACAATTCTTTGGTGATAATGCAGAACAAGTGGCCGGTATTCTTTCTTATGACAACAATCGTGAATTAGATACGGCATTTGGTGGCCAGAAAGACTAATAATTACTGAAAAGATAATTGGATAAAAAAAAGTAGGCAAAAGTAATTTTGTCTACTTTTTATTTTATCGAAAAAATGGTGATTTCTTTATGTTAGCTTTTAATAAAAAAATATTTTCAATATGTATTATTTTATTGTTGCTCATTTTTCAACTTACTGCATTTGCAGAGCCAAAATTGAAAGAGGAACTTATTGATATTTTAAATAGTTATAATAATAAAGAATATAAATTAGGAATAAATAATGTGAAAAATAGCAAAAAAAGCATCGACGAACTTGGTTTTATTCTTTATGATCTGGTTCATAAACACGAATTCGAAAAAATAGATGCTATTATCAATGGTTATATTAGTCATCAAAAACATGACAAAGAACTAGTAAAGTATATTTATTCTGAAAAGGCAATTTCAAAGAAAAAATATAGTGATGCTATTAAGCTATATAATGAAATCTTGGCTCGGAAACCTAATATGTTGCTAGTTGAATTAAAGCTCGCACGAGCATTGCTTTATGTTAAACATTATGAGTCGGCACTATCTTTATACCAAGGCGTACAAAATAAATACGGGGATAAAATATCAGGAAAACTCGCGGGTTATATTAATCGTCAAATAATAAATTTAAAAAATAAAAATCATTGGCAAGGCACTATTAAATTTGGTTCGAGTTATGATTTTAATTTAAATGAAGCATCAAACAGCCGAGAAATACACTGTTTTCATGGTAAATGTATGAATAGTACCAATCAATCTATCGCTGGTGGAAAATGGCATTATTATATTAAATCAGCAAAGCGTTTTCCTCTCGTGGGTAACCATTCAGGGCTATTATCATTGGGCGCCGTTGGGGTAGAACCGATGAAAACAGTCACGGTTAGAAAAATGAATATATTTGTTAGCGGGGGTTATCAATATGAGGACGCTAACGCCAAAGTCCGTATACAGCCTACAGTTGAGGTGAAGTGGCATGATAACCAATATTATAATTTAAGCCTAGGGGGGAAAATAGCGACAGAGTATACGCTAAATCACCAGGTGAGCTTTTTAGGTGATATCGATTATAAAAATAAAACTTACCCTCACGAGTATAGTTTCAATGATGGTGATAAATGGGTTTATTCAATTGTTGGTACCTATTTAATCAACCCTCGGCTAATCGCTTTTGGGGGCATTCATGGCGCCAATAGGGAAAAACAACGCAATAGTGATAGCTATTCACAATATGGGGTCAGAGTTGGTTTTTTAAAAGTCACTGAATTGTGTGATTTACTTGTTGTGCTAGGTTACAAGCAAACAAATTTCAAACAGTTTGATGCATTTTTAAATGTAAAAAGAAAAGACCACAATGGATATTTAAATACCCAAATTACCTTTGATAATAACAAAGTATTAAGTTTTACGCCTTCAGTTTATTTCAATAGCCAAGTGAATAAAAGTAAGGCGGATATTATTTATTCTTTTAAGCAAAGTGAAGTCGGTGTCAATTTCACCAAGAAATTTTAATTTTCACCGGAACAAATAATGAAAATAAAAACTGTGATAGCCATTAATATCGCGACAGGGTTATCTATTGGTAGTATTACACACCTAGTCTATGCACAACAAAGCGAAAACATCGGCTCTATTGTGGTAAATGATAAAGCGACCACTATCAAAGAGCGTGATAGAAAAGGGGCGGATGACCAATATGATAAAGACGAATCGAATATTTACATCAGTAAAGAAGAAATCGAACGCTATAAAGGCACCAACCCTGCAGATACCATAAACCATGCGGTAGGGGTGTACAGCGGTGATGCCCGTAATAGCGGGGCAATAGACCCCAATGTACGAGGGGTACAGGGGCAAGGGCGCGTCCCGGTAACTGTCGATGGCACAGAACAGGCTATCACTGTGTGGCGTGGCTACAACGGGGCGAATAACCGTAATTATATCGATCCAAATATGATTAGCAGCATTAAGGTCATGAAAAGCGCAACGCTAGACCGCGATGTGCGTACCTCTACAGGTGGTGGGGTGGCGATAACGACCCTAGGCATTGATGATGTTGTGGATAAATATGAGAAGTTTGGTTTTGATATTAAATTAGAAACATCGAGTAACTCCACAAAACCGAGGGTTAATCATTTAAACCACGGTATAGACTATCGCGATGATAAGCGACTATTGAGTACGCTAGACATGCAGAAGTTTCGTGGAATTTATTTTCAAGATCACGAAATGCTTGTTGATGCTCGTAGTAAAGGTAATGCCAATTTCTTTAATCTGCAAGATAACGCAGCGCGCATTGCCATTGGGACACGGCAAGAAAAGTTTGATTTGATGTTGGCGTACAGCTACCGCAACCAAGGTAACTATTTTGCTGGGCGCCGTGGGGCGGATAAATTTTATGATGATATTATTACCTATGACCCTAATAACACAAATAAGGCGATAGACCCATATATACCCTTTGTCGCTAGGATTTACGGGCCAAATACAGAGGTGGCGAATACATCAAATGAAATGTCGACATGGCTGGCTAAATTAAATTTGATGCTACCTTATGCACAAGACCTCTCCCTTGGTTATATGCATACGTCAAGCCATTATGGCGAAATCATGCCATCGCAAATTCGTTATCATGATTTAGAAGGGAAAATTCCGCAATGGCCTTTAGCTAACTTGGCGTTAAATACTTTTTACGCCAATTATTCGTTCAAACCCGAGTCCATTGGTTGGGTTGATTTCCGATTAGGTTATTGGTTGACAAAAACTAATTTAAACACAAATACCGCAGGTGGCCAGCCTAGGGAACCAATGGAAAGGGATTGGAATTATGAATTTGGTCGAGATAAAAATGTGGCTAAAAATCCTGCTATCAATGGCACCTTAGTTGATGGGATTAAATTAAACCAACTTAACGATCGCTATGGTGTTTCATTATCCAATAAATTTCAAATTACACCTGAATTTAAATTGACTTTAATGGGAAGCTTAATTGATGAAACCATTGGTAGCCGTGAAGATATTTTTAATTCGGATTCTAGCCCAAAGGGTAATATGTTCCGTGCTATCCCTAGGGAAGGTAAGCGTCGGGAATATAATGGTACTATTCGGTTTGATTGGCAGCCTACTGATTGGTTAAGCCTGAATGCGGGGGCTCAATATATTAGTTACTGGTCAAGAGATTTATTAAAAGAGAGGCGCATCGCGGCCAAAGATGTAAATTATGCACCTTATAGCCATATAATAGCTAAAAAATATAGCCTGTCTCGTATATTAACTTCAGCAGAATATCATCTAATACAAAAATATGTCGATGATAAAGGGCGAACGTTTAATGATTTAAAAAATAATTCACATGCTCAGACTAGGTTAGTTGAAAAAGCACTGTCAATGCCTCCCTCTACTATAATAATGGGGAAAATAGTAACTCCTGATGGAAAAAAGCAAGAATATAGAATTGTAGAGAAGAACCATTTAGCGGAATGGAAAGTAGATGAAAATAATAGGTTTATACGTAAAAACAATCCATTCTATAATGGCGAAATTGATTTAAAAGAAGAGGCTATAGACCCCGTAACAGGGTTAATAGCAAAAAAAGTAGCGGTAATAAGTAGTATAAATAATGAAGTGATGGTTGCAGATAAACAAAAATTTAAAGTGCCAAAAAGAAATGAAGAATCGGCTTGGGCGCCTGCGTTAGGAGCAACTATTTACCTAACAGAGAACGACCGAATATTTGGGCGTTATTTAGAAACCGTTAGGATGCCAAGTATATTTGAAGACACGATTGGTTTTTCGGGAGGAAGAGAGCCGAATTACACGCCACCGGTTTATTTGCCAGAACGCAGCCATACGATAGAACTAGGGTATGTGCGTAATTTCCAAGATCTCGTTGCGGCAGAAAACCATGCCGACTTACGCATAAATTACTATAACACGGTTGTCACAAATGCATTTGATAGGAACTACAGGTTAGTCTTTACGCAGGTTGATAAACATAACACGGCCGGTCTGGAATTATTAGCGCGTTATGATAATGGCTGGGTATTTGGTGACTTAGGGGTAGATTACCGCTTAAAAAATGAAGTTTGCGATGAAGTCTCGCTGATGGTTATGGACCCCTATAACAAATTTGGTGGCCCAGAGTGTACAACAGCAGGGTTCCCCGGCGGCTATTTGCGTACTCAATTGCAACCTAAATATAGCATCCATGCCAACCTAGGTTTACGCTTCTTAGATGAACGTTTAGAAGTGGGTAGCCGTATGCGATATCACAGCAAAGCAAAAAATGAGGATGAAGCGGAAATGATAGATAAATATCCATACTCATATGCACCATTAAATAATAGCCCGATGAGTTGGAATGCGGTTTTTACCGCGGATGCTTATGTGAATTACCAGTTTAATAAAGACCTATCCCTTGAATTATTAGCCACAAATTTATTTGATGAATATTACATTGACCCATTAACCCGCAGTATGATGCCTGCACCCGGTAGAACGATACGCTTCAATGTAACTAGTCGCTTCTAAAAGGGATTCCCCTTCGTTGATGTAGTTATGTTGTGGCATTAACGAAGGGGCTATTAGGGATATTAAAATGATTACTTTACGTTTTAATTTTAAACTTGCGGTTATGGTTTCGCTATTATTTCATTTTGGTATTGTTTTTTATTGTTTAAGTGCAGAGAAAACACGTTTCGCACAAATTTATACGCCAATAAAAGCGGAGATAATCTCTTTTGCAATGACGCAAAATGTAATTGAAAAGCAAATAAATGATGTCACATTACATAATGAGCTAACAGGTGGATTGCTCTCAGAACCACAACAAAATGAAAATGCCGTAATTAAAGTTGCGAATAAAAAAAGCACGCACAGTGATGAAAATAAAGTTTCAGCAACTCAGAAAAAAAACATCGAGAAAAAAGATGAAAAACAACCAAATAAAAAGGTTATTAAGCAGCAAAAAGAACAGCAACAAAAAAGTGAAAAAAACGATGATGTAAAACAAGAGCAACAGGCAGGGCAAAATAACACGGTCTCCGATGCCGCAGGCGAACAGGGGGCGCAAAATACGAGGGCGGTTGGGGATAGTATAAGCGCGAGTCACCAATCTTATATTGATAAATTACGCCGTGAAATAGAGCGCCATAAACGTTATCCCAGAAAAGCGAGAAATACCAATATTCAAGGAACGGTAGAGGTGAGTTTTACGCTAACGCCATTGGGGGAGATAACCAAGGTAAGTATTGCTAAATCCTCTATGCATACTCAACTCGACCAAGCAGCGTTAACGGCAGTAGCGAAGAGCAGTTCTGTTGGTATACCGCCAGAAGGCTTTAAAAAACAGGTTACATTAGCAATTAAATTCAAGCTATAAATTGCCGAACCGTGGTGGTTTTCAACCTGAAAAGATGACTAATATTTGTGGCAAAGGTGAGCCTGAGCCTATTGTTATATATTGGTAATAAACTATTGGTAATAAAAAGCAAGCCGCCATACAACATAGCGGCTTCTTTGCGAATTATTTTTCTGTTGTAGTCGTTTTAATTTCGTCACCTTCTGGTAGCGTGACGTTTAACTCAAGAACAGAAATATCATCGTCTTTTTGTTCAAATTGTACTGATAACATCTCAGGATCAACTTGGACATACTTGCAGATAACTTGCAAAATATCGCGTTTCATATCAGCAAGGTATGCGGGTTCGCTATCACCACGGCGGCGTTCCGCAACGATGATTTGTAATCGCTCTTTTGCGATATTCGCTGTCGTCTTTTTTCTCGACAGAAAGAAATCCAATAAAGCCATTATTTACCCCCCAAATAGGCGTTTTAAGAAGCCTTTTTTCTCTTCTTCAATGAAACGGATAGGGCGATCTTCACCTAAAATACGCGCGACACAGTCATCGTAAGCTTGGCCTGCTTCAGACTCTTTATCTAAAATAACAGGTTCACCTTGGTTAGATGAGCGCAAAACAGATTGATCTTCTGGAATAACCCCAATCAATGGAATGCAAAGGATTTCCAGCACATCTTCCATACTTAACATATCACCGCGGGTCACCCGCCCTGGGTTATAACGGGTCAGTAGAAGGTGTTCTTTTATTG
Source organism: Providencia sp. SP181 (assembly GCF_050446505.1). Taxonomy (NCBI): domain Bacteria; kingdom Pseudomonadati; phylum Pseudomonadota; class Gammaproteobacteria; order Enterobacterales; family Morganellaceae; genus Providencia; species Providencia sp. SP181. Next base: position 206,361 of record NZ_JBBPXM010000001.1, on the reverse strand, counting down.
GGTCTTGGCCTTTTTCTGCACGACGTGATTTAGAGGCTAAAATACCTAAAATGCGGTCTGAGTCACGAACTGAAGACACTTCTGGGTTGGTCGTAATAATGGCTTCGTCAGCAAAATACAGCGCCATTAATGCACCACTTTCAATACCTGCAGGTGAATCGCAGACAATAAAATCAAAACCAAGATTATCACCGAGCTCATCAAGGATCTTTTCCACGCCTTCACGGGTTAATGCGTCTTTATCACGCGTTTGTGAGGCAGGTAAAATAAACAGATTTTCGGTACGTTTGTCTTTAATTAAGGCTTGATTTAGCGTTGCATCACCTTGGATAACGTTGACGAAGTCATAGACAACTCGACGTTCACACCCCATGATGAGGTCAAGGTTACGTAGACCGATATCGAAATCGATTACGACAGTTTTTTTCCCTTTTTGTGCTAGGCCAGTTGCTATGGCCGCGCTTGAAGTGGTTTTACCAACACCACCTTTACCAGAAGTCACTACAATTATGCGTGCCATGAATAATTCCTTGTAAATAAGGTCTAATTTAAATATTCGATGTTAAGTTTGTTATCAACTAAACGAAGTTTAGCTGCTTTGGCGAGAAATTCAGCAGGGATTTGATCGCTCAGCCAATATTCACCTGCAATAGAGACTAACTCTGCTTGCAAATGCGTACAATAAATCTGACTTTCAATATCACCAGAAGCACCTGCTAAGGCACGACCGCGCATCACACCATATATATGAATATTACCATCTGCTAACAGTTCTGCACCTGCACTTACATTACTTGTGACGATAAGATCACTATTTGGTGCGTAAATACGTTGCCCAGAACGAACAGGGGTATTGATAATTCTAGTCTTACGATAAACGGGCTCATTTTGTACCGCGGCAACACTTGCCTCAGCCTGAATTTCAACAGGTTTCTGGCTTTTACCTTCACTTAATATTGGTAAGCCTGCTTCATTGGCTTTTTGGCGCAATAAAGGGTCTGTACACCCACTAACTCCAACAATACGTAACCCCGCAGAAACCACAGATTTATGTATGCTGTATAAATCTGCATGTGCAGTTAATTCCGCAATATTGATGACAACAGGGGCATTTTTAAAGAAATCAGGAGCCTGACTTACTTTTTCTTGCAGCGCTTTTTTGATGAGTTTAGGCTCTTCACTGTATAAGTGAATAACTGAAAGAGTAAAACTGCTGCCTTTAAGTTCTATTGGCGATTGTGGCATCTATCTAGACTCAGCAAATTAAAATTTCCGAAACAATCCTCGGGTGAAGATATTCTGTAAAACAATAGCATGTTATAGTTACTACATTCTTCAAGCAAGCTAATGAACTAAGAAAAAGAGTTAAATATAATGATTTGTGCAATTTATAGAAGCCCTAAGCGTGAACAAACCTATCTTTATGTTGAAAAGAAAGATGATTTTTCACGCGTTCCTGAAGAGTTATTAGCCCAATTTGGAACACCTCAATTTGCTATGGTGATTGCGTTAGACAAGCGCGAAAAGCTTGCTAATGCTGATTTATCACGAGTTAAGGCTGACTTACAAGAAGTTGGTTATTACTTACAATTTCCGCCTCCAGTGGAGGATCTGCTTTCAGAACATAAAGAGCTTAATATTTAAAGTAATTTAAGAAAAACCTGAAAAGCTTTGTGTGCTCTGGAGGATACAAATGAAACCAACGTTATTATATACATTAGTCGCTGGTTTGCTTTTAGCAAGTTGCTCAGCGAAACAACATGGAACGGTTGCGACTCAACCGATTACTGCGGAACAAAGTGCGGCGATTATCCAAGAAGTTGCTGCACTAGATAAAGCGTTTCCTATTGAGCAGCGTGAACCTTCGCAATTTCCTGCTTATGTGGAATTATTGAAAGAACATGCTATTGCTCAAGGGATCAAACCCGCCACGATCGAACGTGGTTTTGCAAATATTCATTTTATCGAACGAGTGGTAAAAGCGGATAAAGGGCAGCCAGAAAAAAGAGCAACGGTCACATTAGCAAGCTACCTGAAAAATGTCCTTCCGCAATCACGTATCAATGCGGGGTATGATAAGTATATTGAAAACAAAGCGCTGCTTGATTCAATTAGCCAAAAATATGGCGTTCCACCGCAATTTATTGTTTCCCTTTGGGGGCTTGAAAGTGGCTTTGGGCGCTCACAAGGAAAAGAAGACGTCATTTCAGCGCTCGCCACGTTATCTTTCGAGGGGCGCCGTGAAGCGCTTTTTAGCAAGCAATTGCTGGCAGCACTAGAGATAATGGATAAGGGGTATATCCCTGAAGACCAGCAATTAAAAGGCTCATGGGCTGGTGCGATGGGTCAGAGTCAGTTTATGCCAACATCCTATTTGTCTTATGCGGCAGATGGTGATGGCGATGGAAAGATGGATATTTGGAATAATAAAGCGGATGTTTTCGCCTCAATCGCCAATTATTTATCAACAGAAGGTTGGCAATCCCAATTACCATGGGGTTACCAAGTCAGTTTACCAGCGGACTTTGGCCGAGCTTTAGAAGGCGTTAAAGCAGAACAAGGCAAAACTGTCAGTGATTGGCAGCAATTAGGGGTTAAGTTACCTGCATTTGCACAACTATCGCCGGATGTAAAAACATGGGTTGTTATTCCGGATGATCCTGAAGGTAGAACATTTTTAGTGACAGAGAACTTTCGCACCATCATGCATTGGAATCGCTCATACTATTTTGCATTGAGTGTTAGCTTGATGGCCGATGGCATCGCTCAAAAAATACAATAACGATAATAGGAGTTACCCTTATGTATCAACATCGTGACTGGCAAGGTGCTTTACTTGATTTTCCAGCAAACAAAGTTGTTTGTGTAGGTAGTAACTATGCCAAGCATATCAAAGAGATGGGCTCAGCTGTACCCGAGGAGCCGGTTATCTTTATCAAACCTGAAACTGCACTTTGTGATATCACTCAATCGATTGTTATTCCAAAGGATTTGGGTGCAGTTCACCATGAAGTCGAAATGGCAATTTTGATTGGCATGCCATTAAAAAATGCGGACGAAGACCGTGTTTCTCGTGCAATTGCAGGTTATGCCGTTGCACTGGACTTAACATTGCGTGATTTACAGGCAAAATTTAAGAAAGCGGGTCAGCCGTGGGAAAAAAGTAAAGCGTTCGATGGTTCTTGCCCAATTTCAGGGTTTATTCCAGTCAATAATCCAAGTGAATTGCAGAATGTTCAGTTATCACTGGAAATTAATGGGGAAATTCGCCAAGAAGGCTCAACGCGTGATATGATCACGCCGATTTTACCTCTTATTAGCTATATGTCCCGCTTCTTCACATTACGTGCAGGGGATGTCATTTTGACGGGGACCCCAGAAGGTGTCGGTCCATTGGCCTCTGGTGATATGTTAAAGCTATCGATTAATGACCACTCGCTGACAACTCGAGTTATTTAAGTATAGGATTGATAAGTATTATGTCGCAGTTCTGGCAGGTTAAGACACTAGATGAAATGACAGATGATGAATGGGAATCTTTGTGTGATGGATGTGGGCAATGTTGCTTACATAAATTAATGGATGAAGATACTGATGAAATCTATTTCACCAATGTGGCTTGCAACCAATTAAATTTGAAAACCTGCCAGTGCAAGCATTATGAAAATCGCTTTGAGTACGAGGCGGATTGCATCAAGCTCAACCGTTATAATTTAGAAACTTTTGAGTGGTTACCAACGACTTGTGCTTATCGTTTATTGCTTGAAGGAAAAAGCTTACCTGCTTGGCACCCGTTAAAAACAGGTTCCAAAGCTGCAATGCATAATGAAGGTGTGTCTGTGCGGCATATTGCCGTTAGGGAAATTGATGTGGTTGATTGGGAAGACCACATCATGAATAGACCAAAAGGTAGGGGTTAACGACTCCGATTTTTCGTTGAAAGTTAGTATTGCTTTTTACTTGATGGCAGAATTGCCGCCATCTACAAACAGCGCAGTTCCTGTCACAAAGCTTGACATTGAACTGGCTAAAAATAATGCGGCTGAAGCGATTTCTTCAGGCTCAGCCAATCTTTTCATAGCATGTAAATTAGCAGCCCAATCTCTTTGCTGTTGATCGCCAGCCATATCTGTATTTACACCGCCAGGTAATAGAGCATTTGCTCGAATATTTTGTGTGGCATAATCCGCAGTGATCCCTTTAGCCAAGGCAATTAAAGCAGTTTTCGCTACGCCATAGGCCGTCATATAAGGTAAAGCTGAGCTAGTTCCTACAAAGCTAGATGTAAAGACAAGTGATCCACCACCTGTTTTAATCATGGCAGGAATTTGGCTTTTCGCCCCCATAAATGCAGCGGTAATATTTGCATTTTGTACTTTAAACCATTCTTCTAACGTAAAGTCCGCTAAAGGTTTTAAAGTACCAACAGAGCCTGCATTATTTATTGCAATATCAAGCTTACCAAATTCATTAAGTGTTTTATCGATGATGGCACTATGCGTCTCTTCTACACAGATATCACCCACATGATAAATGACCTTACCGCTATATCCTTGTATTTCACTTACAATCTTGCGGAGGTTTTCTTCGCGTCTTGCAGTTAAACAGACAGATGCTCCATGTTTAGCAAATAGAAGGGCTGTCGATTTACCTATGCCAGAAGATGCTCCCGTAATAATTGCAACTTTGTTTTTTAATAACATCATGATGCTCCTTAGTTTATGTGTATAAACCATAACTTAGGTGAGACGATAGCAATCTCTGTTTCTTGCTTTATAATTTAATGATAGGAATTTAAATATGTAGAGAGAGATAGGACTATCTTTGATGAATACCTTTTTATGGTTTTCTTTAAATATATTCAATGATAGTTGGGCTAAATAGAAGGTCTAATGTGGTTGCTATTTTGGGAAAAGCGGCTCTTATTGCAGTTGAGACGATAGAGCCTTTCTTAGTTTTTAAATTATCACTATTGGTTTTATAGTCATTGTACAAATAGGGACGGAAAGAGAACTGCGTGCCTTTTTTCTATCGGATAACAGGCACGCAGTTTGTTAGAACGTTCAGATAAATAAACCTGTTTTTGCTGGTGTATTAAATATGGGAATAAATGATTCCAACACTCAGTGCTAGAATTGACCAAAACCCGATAAATAGAGTGTACTTCGTTATCATGGAGTTTACTCCTGTTGTTTGATGTTAGTGTATCTACTTAATTTACTTTAAGTTAAATACACAAGTGAATAAGCTAACAAATTTTTACATCTATTACAATGTTGTATAAATTTACATTTAATTTTAAATTTATATAGTTAAAAGTACTTAATTAATTGTTATTATTCGTCAAATTTGCTAGATTTCTTGCTTATTTTCGATGAAATTATGAAATAACATGAAATCTATATATTCACTGCTTTGTTTATGCATCATCTCAGGATGTTCTTCGAATCCAACTTTTGAACCTAATAAGTCTACATGGCCAAAGCCGCATAAAGATTTGCGTACATCGGAGCAAAAGCGCATAGATAGAGAAGCAGTTCACGAACAACAACGCGCCGTTATGCGAGGGGAAAGACCAGACTACGGTGTTTTTGAACGTTACTAGTGGGGGGTATTGTTAAATATCCACGATTTTTTATAACTAGCTAACTTATATTGTTCTTATTGTTCTTATTGTTCCTGATAGGAGGTGAATTTTAATTATGTTCACCGTAAATGGTTTTTATTTATGATTACAACCTTCTTTCGCATACTCTGTTTTTTAATATTGATACTATTTGCGTTTGTACTTGGTGTCTCATTAAACCTTAATCCTCAATTGGATGTAACGGCTCAGGCTAAATTGATGGTGGCAAACTTTATGTATCAACCACAAGCGACAGAGTTTAGAAATGTGAAACTGTATGCAGCAGCTGCAGGCTCCCCTCATAATATAATAGGGAATGTGTGTGGTGAAGTATTCACCTTTAAAGATGAAGCACCTTACCAGTATGAAAAATTTATTATTCAAGTCGCAAAAGATAAAAATAAAAAGAATATTTTATCTTTTCCTTTATTTGATTTTGAAGGTGAGATGATCCCTGAAGCTGATTTTCAAAAAATTTGGCAACAACGTTGTATGAATGAAATTCCAGTAATGGCACCATAACATTAATATAAAGGCGTAGTTTTTTATTCTCTAATTATAGGTATTAAAATGGAAGCATCCTTACCTGGACTTGATCTAATTACATTATTGGATATCCTTTTTTCTACATCACAGTTTCCTTTATTAGAAAGGTTTAGTCATCATGCATTAATGATTAATTATGCTTTTTAGCTAATCACTCATGATTGCCTTTAAATAGTTAGACTAATTTTTTAATATAATTTTAGTTATCAAATCTCGTCGAAAATAGTTTGTGGTGTTGTTAATACGCTGCGCATTTTTTGTTAAAATATAAAGTGTAATGGTAAGTATAAGCTTTGCTTTTATTTAGGTTGTTAGTTAACATATCCTAAATTAATGTAATCTAAGGGGAACAGAATGAAAACGTTTGGTGTCGTTTTAACGATTATTGGGCTCATTACTGCTTTTCTATCATATAATATGGATGTAAGTATACCTATCGTCTATGGTGAGAATATAAAAGATGCAGGCCTCGCATTTGATAGGCAAAATTACATTATTGGGAGTCTTGTTGTTGCTTGCTTAGGGATTTTAATTGTTATTTTTGATAATCGTAAGAAGAAATAATTTAGTTTAGGAGTTTATTCATAACATAAGTTGTTTATAGCGCTTGGGCTAGGGCCGTAAATATATAGCCTGGTAATGTTCTTATGGGTCATTTTAAGAAGGCTCATTGAAGGAGTATTGGGATGTTGTTTTTCGTCGTGAGATGAATTGACTTAACTTAACCTAAATAAGGATGTGTATGAAAAAATACCTGGTCTTTTCAGCCTTAGTTTTAGTTGTGGGGTGTACCGCAAAAGAAGCGAATATGACAAAGCCTATTGGAATGGCTAATCCAGCTTCAGTTTATTGTGGGAAAATTGGTGGAACATCTGAAATTATTGATACTGGGGAAGGGCAAGTGGGTATTTGTACATTACCTTCAGGTGAGAAGATAGAAGAGTGGGCCTTATACCGCAGAGATCAACAATAAATTATCTAGCCTTTCTCCTAAAGCAAAAATCTGTTTTGGTTTTTGCTTTTCCTTAATCAAAAATAAATCATTTTTCACTCACCTTTTACTGTTATTGGCCGATAATAGTAGTGTCGTTATCTATTCGATAGTTATCATGAGTCTAGTATAAATTTTGTAGAGCATCTTAAGTGCTTCGATGGCAACATTTTTATCGTTTCATATGGCTTTTAATGTTGAACATGATCGAACTATCGTAAATTGTTGATGTAAAATATTTTTATGGGGCATTGTCTCATTATGTTCAAAAAACGATACTAAAATAGAGTTAGCTACTTTATGTTATGTAATAGGGGTAAAAATAGGTCTTATTGCACGAATCGAATATGTATAAAAACGATATGATGCAATTTAAGATAGGATATTGTTTATTTACTGGTCTTTTTTTGATGTGTTTAAGGTGGTTGATCACACTCTTACACACTATATGTGTAAATTAAGAATATTCTTAATGCTAAAAATGAAGGTTAATATCTTTTTTTGGGGAGGTGTTCGTTTTAAGAAATCATGATGGTTTTCATATGGTTATGAAATGCGAAAATTGATATAGAACAGTTTGTTTTTTATACTAACTAATGGCTTTTTTTATTCTATATCAAAAACAATGATAATTTTTTTTTACATTGTTTCTATTATTGATACTCTCATTAAGATGTATTACTTGTTTGTGCTGTTGAATGAATAAAGCATTTTATTGCGATTTTATTATTATTTTTCCATCTATTTTTTTTTAGCCTTCCATTTATATATTTCTATTTGGATTAAATCAGATTCAAATGATTTCTTAATTCATATATATTAAATGTTATTCTGTATAAATCTAATTACTGATATGATTAACCCTAAATACTCGTTTTGGGTGTTTTCTTGGGGTTAAGCATAATAATTCGCTATTATCATTTTTTTAATCTTTGAGAATTTAATCATTATCCTCATAAAAATACATTAAAATAATTTATATTTAATGTTCTGTTTACTATTCTAAATATGATGTGTCTGGATGATATTTTGCGATAAAAAGTATCCAAATGTAAGTAAAATGTCTTTTTTTTCACTATAAGTCAGAAAAACGTGTTTTATAAAAAACCATTTAAGTTTAAATTTAAATATTTAAACTCTAGAAAATTATTATAAATCACTTTTTTATCTAAAAATTGAACTTTTTACGTGTAAATCAGCGAAAACAACACATCAGATACCTCAATCAATAGATCATTTTCAATAGATATCATCTATCAAATGATTTGATATGCAATGATAAAAACGATTTAATAAAATTTAAGTTATTATGTATCCTCTTTTCGAGATCATATAGAGCATATGATTATTAATTGAAAATAGGACTAATTAAGAAACATATTTATTTGTATTAATGCAGAAGGTTTCAAAATGAAACATAAGCCTTAATATTCGTATATTTATTGTACGATAGGATTTTTGTTTTCATTTTTACCACTAAATAAAACAAAAACTTAATGAGTTCTTATAAGTGTAAGAATAAAAATCTCATATTAGGAAATGAAAATGAAGAAAGTATTACTGACTGCAGTTGCAACAACAATTATCGGTTTATCAACAGCTAACGCTGCTGGTACAAACGTTGGCGGTGGCCAAGTTAACTTTCACGGTAAAGTGACTGATGTTTCTTGTACTGTTTCTGTTGACGGCCAAGGTAGCGATGCTAGCGTTTACTTAGCGCCAGTTTCATTAGCAGAGGTTCGTGACGGTGGTGCAGACGTTTTACTGAAAGCTAAGCCATTTGTTATTGATGTAACTAATTGTGTTGCTGCCGATGTGCAAGATAAAGCGAATGATGCAGCAATTGATAAAACATTATTAAATGTTAACTGGACTGGTGGTAACTTACTGCAAGGTGCATCTGGGAAATCAGAAGGTTACTTAGCAAATACTGAAAGCACAGGTGCTTCTAACATCCAATTAGCACTATCTGTTGATGATAGCGCTGACTTAACAGGTAAAATTATCCCTGGTAACCCAACACAGAAAAAAGTTACTGGTGATGTGACAAAAGTTGAGAATGGTGCTCGTTTCCAATATTACGTTGGTTATGCAACTTCTACACCTAAAACGGTAACGACAGGTGAAGTTAAAAGCTATGCTACTTATGAAATCACTTACCAATAAGAGATCAGTAAGTTAATTATTTATTTATTAGTGTTATTCCTATGACATTATTTGAATATTAAGTAAATATTACTTTAATAAGCGGTAGCTATACTGCCGCTTTTATTTTGAGGTTTAAATGAAAGCAATAGTTTTTATATTCTGCTTCATTTTCAGTATGCATTCATTTGCTAATAATATTATCGTCAATGGCACACGGTTTATTTACCCTGGAAATGAAAAAGAAATTACCGTGCAATTAAACAACACAGCGGATCGTCCTGCGATTGCACAAGCTTGGCTTGATACCGGTGATGCATCAGAAACGCCAGACACGATAAAAACACCTTTTCAAATTACACCGCCAATTTCACGTGTAGAGGCTAAAGGTGGCCAAACATTACGAATCAAATTAATGGATAAAGGAAGTATTCCTCAGGATAGAGAAAGTTTATGGTGGTTAAATATTTTAGACATTCCACCAGTGGCTAAAGGTAAGGAAGGTGATAATCAGAATGTATTGCAATTAGCGATCCGCTCTCGGTTTAAATTCTTTTATCGCCCCACAGGACTCGGTAGTCGTGAATTAGCGCCAGAACAACTTGTCATCAAATCAAGTGGTAAGAATATTATTATCGATAATCCGACTCCTTACTATATTACGGTTACAAAGATTTCAACAGATGGTAAGTCTGGCTTAAATGAAAAAACTGTTTTATTAGAGCCCAAAAGTCAAACAACGGTAGAATTAAAAAAAGTCGTAAGTTCAGGAAGTAACATCGTAATTAATAATATTAATGATTATGGATCAGATATTGCGGTGAAAACTACCGTTAAATAGGAATATATGATGAAACAGCGAGAGTTAATAAATAAATATAGCAATACGCTCTCTGTGACCTGCTTTGTCACTGCATGTATGGTACCTACATTTTATGCATGGAGTGAAGAAGATACAACCTATGAGTTTAATAGTGGTTTTATTATAGGTAGTAAAGAAGACGTTGATCTGGCGCGATTCAATTCTTCAGGAATTAGCCCTGGAAAATATTCAGTTGATGTTTACACAAATAACAACTGGAAGGGGCGCTATGATCTCAATTTTGAAGAGCAGAAAGATGGTCGATTAGCGGTGTGCTACACGCCAGCAATGCTTTCTGACTTTGGTATTAATACTGAAAAATTGAACCCAACACTTAACCAAGATAGTGACAGTTGCTTACCATTAAAAGATTGGAATAATGAAAAAGATGTTGTGGATATTTTCCACGCATCGACACTACGTTTAGATATTTCTGTTCCACAAATTTATGAGCAGCGAATTTCCCGTGGATATGTTTCTCCTCAGTTTTGGGAAACAGGGATCCCTGCATTGAATGTAAGCTATATGGCTAACTATTATGATAATCATACTAGTGGTTCTCAAGGAACTGATAACGCCAGCGCTTACCTTGGATTAAATGCTGGGTTAAGCTTTGATGGTTGGTTGTTCAAGCATATTGGCAACCTTAACTGGCAGCGCCATGATGGTACGAATTGGAATAGCAATCAAACTTACTTACAAAAACCTATTGCAGGATTAAAATCAAAAGCGACTGCTGGGCAATTTTATACAGATGGCGATCTATTCGATAGTATCAGCTTACGTGGTGCAAAGTTGGCGACAGATGACAACATGTACCCTGACGGGATGTCAACATATGCGCCTGAAATTAGAGGTATAGCACAAAGTAATGCTTTGGTCACTGTCAGGCAAAATGGCTCTATTATTTACCAAACAACCGTCTCTCCAGGTCCTTTTAGCTTAACGGATGTTTATCCATCAGGTTATGGGAATGATTTGGTTGTAACAGTAAAAGAAGCTGATGGTAATGAAACGACTTTCAGTGTGCCATATTCATCGTTAGCGCAATTATTACGCCCAGGTTTCACTCGATATCAAGTTGCTAGTGGTAAAGCAGATGCTGATGGATTAAGAAATCGTCCCTTTATTATGCAGGGAACTATTCAGCATGGTTTGAATAATACATTTACACTTTATGGCGGTGTGACAGCATTTGATGACTACCAGGCTTATTTAGTTGGTACAGGTATCAATACTGGATTTGGTGCAGTTGCAGTTGACTTAACACAATCAAGAACTGCATTTAAATATAGAACCGAGAATGGGCAAAGCTATCGTTTAACATTTAGTCGTTTATTCACACAGACAGATACTAACCTAGTATTAGCTGCTTATCGATATTCAACAAAAGATTATTACAATATTAATAATGCATTGTATGCAATAGATAATGATAAGCGTGGCGTAGAAAATACGCTAGGCCGCGAAAAGAACGGCTTTAGCTATACAATAAACCAAAACTTACCAGAAGGGTACGGTGGGATTTATTTTACTGGCCGTATCTCTAATTATTGGGATAAATCAGGAACTGAAGAGCAATATCAACTGAGTTATAACAATAATTATAACCGTCTCTCATATGGTATCGCGCTGATGAGAGTATATGCAGATAATACTAATAATAATAAAAAAGACGACCGTATAAGTTTAAATCTGAGTTATCCCCTGTATTTTGGCGAAAGCCAGAGTGCAACATTGACGTCAAATACAGTATTCAATAACGAAAAATTTGGTTCAACTCAAATTGGTGCGAGTGGTGCATTCGATAAAGAGAATAACTGGACTTATGGTATAAACACTTCGGTTGCAAATGGTGGTGAGAAAAATATTGGTTTGAATACGGGATACCGTACCTCACTCGTAAATACCAACGCTAACTATAGCCAAGGCCAGGGATACCGCCAATTTGGATTGGGTGCTAATGGTTCTATGGTTGTGCACTCGGGGGGAGTGACATTGACGCCTAATAGTTCAACAACATTAGCGTTAATTGAAGCAAAAGGTGCTGAAGGTGCATCCATTATGGGGGCGCCAGGAACTCGTGTAGATAGTAATGGTTACGCTATCGCACCTTATGTAAGAGCTTATCGTATTAACAATGTAGAAATCGACCCTAAGGGCAGCCCAGAAGATATTGTTTTCGAAAATACAACAAGCCAAGTTGTGCCTTATGAAGGCAGCGTAGTTAAAATTAAGTTTGGTACTAAAGTAGAAAAAAATATTGCATTTAATGTCGTAAGACCTGGCAATAAATCATTACCGTTCGGCGCGAATGTGACTGATAAAAATGGCGAGTCAATCGGTATTGTTGGGCAAGGAGGAACTGTGTTTATTAGCAGTGAAACCGCGAAAGAAGCATTCATTAAATGGGACAATGGCCAGTGCTCGTTCTCTTTAGAAGCTGGAAACAGCAAGGAAAGTTTATGTCAATAACGAAACAATATCGTTTGTATATCGGAATTGGATTGCTTCTTACTGCAACTTATGCTTCTGCATATTGTAATCGTACTTCGACTCGTACATATGAACTTAATATGCAGATGGGACGGGTCGTGGTAGATCCTAATTTAAATGTTGGGGATACAATCGCTGAACAAACGTGGGATATGAGGGAAAACTCAAGTGCTATTTATGCATACTGTACTCGAAATACACCGATCTCAGCATTAGTTACTATGTCGAGTCTTGTTCCTGTAGGGAATAAAATTTATCAGACAAATGTTCCTGGAATTGGTATGAAATTTCACCGTGAAGGTGCGATAAGGATGACATACCCAGATACATTTTATGCACCAACATCGAGTAACTACTACTTAGCTGGGTCGAAGTTTATTTTAACTTTAGTGAAAACGGCTCCTGTTACAGGATCTGGTGTTATTGCGAGTGGCTACTATACCTCTTATGGGTATATTCCAAATAACAATCCATTTTTAGTAACGAAGTTAGATGCTGAAGCAATTACAATAGTTTCTCCTTCTTGCCAAGTAGAGGGGGGGAATGAAAAAAATGTTTATTTGGATCCAATTAAACGTTCTCAGCTCAATGGTGTAGGTACAACTGCAGGTGAGAAAAACTTTGATATTAGATTGATCTGTAGTGGTGGTGTTAGCTATTCTGGCTTTGCAAATGTGAATATGACTTTTAATGGTGATGTACCAGACAAGATGAATAACCGACAAGGTGTTTTGATTAATCAAATTAAGTCATCAAATGGAGCTGCTGGCGTCGGGGTACAGGTTTTAGAACGTAATACAAATAAACCACTTATATTTAATGACAAGTATAGAGTTGGAGTCTTAGCAGATCGACAAACAAAGTATCTTGATTTAAATTACAAGGCTCGATATTACCAATATGGCAGTTCAACTTCAGCTGGTGAAGTAAATTCAAAAATGGTATTTAATATCACTTATGATTAATTGAATAGGTTTTTTGAGGAATATTCAAGAAACTAATTAATATGTATTGAGTTTAAATTATTATAAAATGCCAGTTGTTATTATAACGACTGGCATTTTATTTAACTCAAACTATAAAAATAACATGGTGCTGATGCATCCATGTTATTTTTATAATTAATGACCATCTTAATAAAAATTTTTTAGGGACGGTTTTTGATTGGAGCAATGACACTTTCTGCTGTATATTTTAATTCTTGGCTAGTTTCATTAGAGAGCTTGTTTTTATTTGATTTTGAACTAGTTGTATAACCATGAAAAAACCATTCGATTGGGCAATCCAAAACCTCAGCGATATCAACTAAATGGTTAATAGGTATTTTATTTATACCATTCTCATATCGAGATATTTGTTGCTGACTTAAATTTAATTTATTAGCTAAATCAGCGCCAGAAAGACCAAGTTCTTTTCTCCGGTTTTTTATTTTTATACCGATAATACTATGAATGTCCATATGACATCCTCGATTTTTGTGAAGGGTTATTATTTGATATTTTTAGTCAACTATTACGGGAATAGTATATTAAAAATTAAAGCGATTTGAAAGTTTTAATGCTCATAATTATGATAAAAATCTCTGTTTATAATAAAATAATTAAAGTCATTGTTTTTAGTGTGGGATATTTACGATATTAAAAGAAAAAGTTCACTTTTAATTGTTAATATAACCAATAAAATTAATGGCACTGGTGTTATCAAGTTATCATTATAATATTATTTCAACAATCTAATTCAGCGTGAATTTTAAATCATTGATTAAAATCAATGTATTAAGGTTTTATTAAAATTAAGTATTCAATTTTTTAAATGAGTTAATGTATGGATAATTCATTGTTAATATTCTGATCCTTAATATCTAATCTAGATAATTAAATATTGATTATACTCATTGATAAATAACATAATGTAATAAATGTTCGATAAGGTAGAGTATAAAAACTAAAAAACATCTTATATGATGTTTTTTGCAAAAGGGTCGTTACTCGGATCTTGATTCCATATATATTCCATTCTTAATGCAATGCTTTTAGCTATTTCAACACCATAAAAATCACTGACGATTTGTAGAGACATATCAATACCTGCACTGATACCAGAAGATGTATAAAACTTACCATCATGAACCCAACGTGCAAGCGGTTGCCATTTAACAAGATGATTTAGACTGGTTACCCATTCATAAGCAAGTTTGTTCGTTGTTGCTTTTACTCCATTTAACAGTGAGGTTTTTGCCAGTATGGCAGAACCTGTACAAACCGAAATGGCAGTATCTGCAAATTCAAACTGTGTTTTTACCCACTGGATATAATCTTCATCCATAGAAAGAGGGCGGGAGCCTTGCCCTCCAGGGATCAATATGTGCCGATAGGATGGAGTTGAAATCATGTGCGTATTAACAGTTACACCTTGAGAGCTTGTCATTGGCATTCCTGTTGGTGAAATAAAATCAATTTGGCAATGGTCGAGCCGACCAAATACTTCAACAGGCCCCATCACATCAAGGGTTTCAAATCGATCAAACAGGATAATAGCAATATTGTTTATAGGCATAGGGGATTGATTTCTTATTTTCAAAATAGGTATTCTGCCATAATGCTATTTTTTAGATTGGGATTTTGTGCACCAAACACTAAAGTGTCTAAAAACAAAAATTAATCCCAAAATATGTGCACTAACATATACTATTACTAAGGTTCTACTGGCGCTTATCACTATCCGTGAGGTGAAAAATGAAACTGTATATCTATGACCACTGCCCATTTTGCGTTAGAGCAAGAATGATTTTGGGCTTAAAAAATATTGCAGTAGAGCAAATCGTTCTGTTGGATAACGATCATGAGACACCCATCCGAATGATCGGTAAAAAAATGCTACCGATCTTAGAAAAAGATGACGGGAGCTATTTACCAGAAAGCCTAGACATTGTGCATTATATTGACCAGCTAAGTGAAAAAAAATACGCTACGGGGGTTTTATCACCACAAATTGAAACTTGGTCTAAAGCCGTATCTGGTGTCGTCTCTAAATTAGTGACTCCCCGTTTTGTCGAAACGGATTTCCCAGAAATAAGCACAAATGAAGCTAGAGCTGCATATAAAGAGAGAACGTCAAAATCCTATGGTGACTTGGCTGAATTTCGAAAAGAAACACATACTTTACTCGTCGAACTCGCACCTCAAATGTCATTATTAGATGTCTGGCTAGAAAACCGCGGCGAGACTATTGATATAAACGATTTTTATATCTTTCCTACGTTACGTAGCCTAAGTATTGTTGCTGGCTTAGCCTTCAGTAGCAATATCCGTAATTATATGGATAAAATGTCACATATCACGAAAGTGGACTTGTTGTTCGATAAGGCTAAGTAGTTTTGAATAGATATAGGTCTATAAAAGCCGTACCCATTTGAAATCACATTAATGAGTACGGTTTTGTATTTAGAATATGAGACTAATTGACGTAATCACGCAAGGAATACACTAATTTGTAATGTCCTTGAATTAAGACGAGTTGATTATTTTTTAAATTAATAGTCGCACCTTCTATAAGCATGCGTTTTAACATGGTATCCCATTTAGACAAATCTTCATCAACACATTCAAGTTCCGTCTTGGCCAGGTTTTTAACGGTGATATTAGCGTTATTAATATAGCCTAATCCATTAAAATCATTACACATTGAGGCAGAAACAAACATCTTTTCTCCAAAAGCGATGTAAGGAACAGTTTGTTTTGCTTTAATGGGTTTACCGTCAACTTCAGTTAAAACATAGCGATGGTGAACTAAAGCATCTCGAATCGATTTATCGTCGTTCTTCGCATCGACTTGATGTGTTTGGCAAGCCGCTAATAATAAACCCAATAAGGTCAGTGGAATTAAACGTTTCATCAATCCAACGTCCAATTAAGCATTAACAATATTCGGGCAGGCTTTGCCATGGCTAACCTGATCAATATTGCTAAGAGTTGTTTGACTAATACTGGTTAAAGCCTCTTCAGTTAAAAATGCTTGATGGCCTGTAAATAATACATTGTGACAAGATGAAAGGCGGCGGAAAACGTCATCTTGAATCACATCATTAGATTTATCTTCAAAAAACAAATCACGTTCATTTTCATAGACATCCATGCCAAGTGAACCGATTTTTTGTGATTTCAATGCATTAATTGCGGCGACAGAGTCAACTAAGGCTCCTCGACTTGTGTTGATGATCATGACCCCTTTTTTCATCTTACTGAAAGCGCTTTCATCGAGTAAATGATGGTTTTCAGGTGTTAAAGGGCAATGAAGAGAGATAACGTCTGATTGTTTATATAAAGTATCTAAATCAACATACTCTGCACCTAAGTCTAAAACTGCTTGGTTAGGGTAGGGATCGTGTGCAAGTAAGCGCATGCCAAAACCTTTTAAAATACGTAAAGTCGCTTGCCCAATTTTGCCCGTTCCGATGATCCCTGCGGTACGATTATGCATGTTAAAGCCAGTTAAACCCTCAAGCGAAAAGTTCGCATCACGGGTTCGTTGGTAAGCACGGTGGATCCGGCGGTTTAGGCACAGCATCATTCCAACCGCATGTTCTGCAACCGCTTCTGGCGAATAAGCTGGAACACGAACAACGTGAATTCCAAGCTCTTTTGCAGCTTCAAGATCAACATTATTAAACCCAGCGCAGCGTAAAGCTAAAATGTGAATATTTAAAGCTGCAAGCTCTTCTAAAACAGCACGATTGGCTTCATCATTAACAAAAATACACACTGCGTCAGCCCCCACAGCATTTTTGGCGGTTTGAACAGTTAATGGAAAATCAAAGTATTCAATACTAAAATTAAATTCTGAGCCTTGATTAACTTGCTCCATGTGCTTGCGATCATACTGTTTGGTACTATAAGAAACAATTTTCATCGAAGAGACTCCAATTTTTAGGAACCAATAAAAATAGTAGATAAAATAGTGTACCTACAAAAGATAAACTCAGAATAAGACAATTAAGTTTGTAAATCACCTAGAAATTAAGAAAATAGGTATCTGTTTACATATGAATATGGTTTATGCTTTTTAGACAACGAGTTAATGTAAAGATTGAATTAAAATTCAACAATCATGGTACTGAGCTAATCTCACAAGGACGAAGTTGATGCAGGTATTTAAAAGAGCAGGCAAAATTTTACTCTGGTTTTTCGGAGGAAGTGCTGTTCTCTTAGCTATATTATGGATAACAGTCGCACGCTGGCTTCCTGTTGTTGCTTCTCATTACTTACCAAAGCCACTTCAATTATCATTTTTAGATCCAAGAATGTCTCAGGGGCAATTACAGATCGCTGAGCTCAGTTTAACAGCAAAGAATTGCAAACTTGTTGATTTGCAAAATGCTCGTCTTTCTTTTTTCCCACTTCATTTAAATATAGATAATGTTAACGTTTCTACAGAGTGTATTAGCGCACTTGAATCGGATGAAATGGCATCTGGAGAACCGCTAAATATTGCTGAGCTGATTGACAAAATTCCTCTTTTTTCTATGGTCATAAATAATATCAATATCCAACCATGGGATGACTACCAGGGGAGTATTTGGTTACGCCGTTCAGATAAAAACATCCCTTTGCAGTTTGATTTTAGAGGAGATAATTTAAGATTATCCTCGCTGATTACTAAAGATAAACAGTTGGTGATCAGTGAGTTCTCGGCATTTTTACCAGAACAACAGCAAACAATAACATTAACAGGTGATGTTCAATTACCACTCATTGCAAGCCAACTTCCACAAAAAGGAATGTTGGAGGCCAATTTTAAATTATTAAGCCCTGAAAAACATTTACAAGCAAAATTAGCATGGCTAGATGAAAATGGAGTGTTAATTGTCACTGACACGGATATGCAAAAAACGGTACTGAATCTTCCATGGGCATTATCACCATCAATAGTTACCGTTTCACAAGGAAAATGGCAATGGGAAGAGGCAGGGATACCCATAGAAGGTGGTGTCAGCTTTCAAATTGAAAATTGGGAAAAACCATTAGGCGATATGATTTTTTCTGGGCGTTTGAATATGTTGACGCAGGCGAAGAAAGGTAAGGGGAATATTGTATTAACGCTACCAGAAACGCATCTTGATTTATTAAATACGGATGTTGATTTTAAGCTAAATGGGCAAGTTAAATATGATGATATGGTTCTTGATATTAATCTGCCTGCGAAAATTTCAGGACAATTAACCTCACCTAAAATCTCTTTACTATCAGGCTCATTATTAAGAGCTTATGGGCGAGCATCGCCAACGATCATGTTAAAAGAGATCCGTTTACCTTTGGCTGGAACATCTTTAAGCGAAGAAGGAATATCGGGAAGGCTACAGGCAATATTAAAAGTGCAAGAGCAATATTGGGGGGACTTTGATATTCACCTTGATGGTAAAGCCAATAAATTTACCCTTGATAATGGTAAGTGGTTTTGGAATTACTGGGGAAATGCCAAATTACCTTCATTAGCAGCACGTTGGGATATTAAGGGCAATGGTAGTTGGCAAGACTCATTAATTACCTTAAATAATCTGACAACAGGCTTCGATCAAATTAAATATGGTTTGTTATCGATGAGTGCCCCACGCTTAAAACTCACAAAGCCATTGCAGTGGCAAAGAGATGGGACAAAAGCTAGCTTTAATGGTGCATTACAATTAACCAGTAATCGAATGCAGTTTGGTGTCGAAAGTTATTTACCAAAAATAACAGTGAACGCGGATATTAAAGGAAAGTCACCTGCTGAATTTCAATTAAAAGGTGATTTAAGCACGCAAGATGTGGGGCCCATTGTTATTTTTGGGCGTTGGGATGGTGAGCGTTTAAGAGGGGAGGCACGCTGGCCAGAACAGTCTGTCACCGCATTTCAAACATTAATACCTGCCGATCTTGGACTCGAACTTAAGCAAGGTAAGTTATTCTCACAAGCGGCATTTTCAATTACCCCAGAGGATGGGTTTATTGCTGGTGGACATTGGCGTGTGGAAAATACAAGTCTTTGGTTAAAAGATGGTGAGTTATCTGGCTTAAATTTTGTATTACCATGGCGTTTAAAGCAAAGCACATGGACTTTTGGGGAAAAATCTCCCGTAGAATTGCGAATTAAAAAGCTCAACAACCTTTTTGAACTGACGGATATTAAAGCCGACTTAGTTGGAACTTATCCGCCAACAGATTCAGCACCACTGAAACTCACAAATGTTGGGTTTAAAATGTTGGGCGGTGATGTCTCTATGGACTTATTACGTTGGCCGCAAACGGATGCATCGACGATACGATTACATCAAATTGAACTGAGTCAATTATTTACCATACTAAAAGTATCTCAATTTGCCGTTTCAGGCAAAGTAAATGGTGAACTTCCGTTTTATTTGAATAATCCTGAGTGGATAGTCAAGCAAGGATGGGTAGAAAACAATGGTCCTTTAACCTTACGGTTAGATACACAGTTTGTAGAATCTATTCAAAAAGATAATATTTCTGCGGGGTCTGCCATTGGCTGGTTACAGTATTTAGAAATAAAACGTAGCCGTACCGATGTGAATATCACTAATCTAGGGCAGCTAACGATGAAAACAATCCTTGAAGGCTTTAACGCTCAAGAAAAGAAAAAACGGGAGGTGCATTTAAACTACCAACATGAAGAAAATATTTTTCAGCTGTGGCGTAGTTTACGATTTGGTAGCTCTTTAGAAGAATGGCTTGAAAAGAACCTATGAAGGTTTAAGGAATAACGTGAGTACATTAAAAGTAAGTACAGTGATTATTATGGCTTTTTTCTTAGTGGCATGTTTGCGAGTAGAAGTTGCGACACCAGATAAGCCAATTAATATTAATATGAATGTGAAAATAGAGCACGAAATACAGATAAAAGCTGACAGACAAGTTGAAGAGTTACTCAAAGAAAACAGCGACTTATTCGGGGAGGTCAGCGATAAATGAGCCGAATAATAAAAGTATTAACTCTGTGTTCACTATTAAGTGTATTTTCAGCATTTTCACTTACGGTGGATGAAGCAAAAGAAAAAGGGGTTTTGGGTGAAACGCTATCAGGCTACTTAGCGGTAGTAAAAACTGAGAATGTTGAAGCCGTTAAATTAGCAGAACAAATTAATCGTGAACGGGAAAAAAAGTACAGCGAAATTGCGTCCAAAAATAACCTTAAAACCAATGAAGTCGCTCGAATAGCAGGGCAAAAACTAGTCGAAAGGGCGAACGCTGGGGAATATGTGCGAGGTATTAATGGTCAATGGCTAAAGAAAAAATAAAAATGCGCACTCAGAAAGTGCGCAAAGTATAACAAAATAACAAAGGTAGTTTAGGTTGTTTTGATGATTGATTTAGACAATAAGGCCATTAATGTGTTGTTGAGCTTGCTGGTGGGCTTTTTCGACTGAACCATTACCTAAAGCTGTGCCTTCGGCAAAAACAAATTCAATATCTTTAATACCCAGAAAATTTAAAAATAAAGTCATATAAGGCACCATGGTATCTGCTGGGGTATCTTTATATATTCCACCACGGCTGGTTAAGACAAATGCCCGTTTATTTTCCAGTAAACCGACAGAGCCTTGTTCGGTATATTTAAATGTATGGCCTGATCTCGCAATAAAATCAAAGTAATGCTTTAAGTGTGAGGGGATCGTAAAATTATACATTGGCGCAGCAATAACAATGACATCATGTGCTTTTATTTCTTCAATTAAGGAATTAGACAGGTCTAAATGTGCTTGTTGTTGCTCTGTTTTCGTGTCACTAGGGCCAAAAGCTGCTAAAATTTCACCATCAATGGCAGGGATTGGCTCATTGACGAGATCTCGAACAGTCACAGTGTCCTCAGGGTTCTTTTCTTGCCATTGTTGAATAAAGTAATCGGCTATTTTATTGCTTTGAGAATTGTCTGCCAGAATACTTGATTTTAATAGTAATACGTTACTCATTATGGTCCTTAAATTTATTGATGTTGCTTTACGTATAATCATACGTGATAGCTAACTGATTGATAGAAAGAAAATTAGACTACCTTCTTCAAAAAAACTGATGGTATTATTTATGTAATAACAAGAACTAAAAAATAAAACGAAATATTGCTGCTATACGACGAAGTAAAAGGCCGTCGTGCATTGTACTTGATTAAAAATAAGGGTTTAAAGCGTGAAATCCATACTGATGGCATTAAATGCTGAAATAGGACAAACTTCACTGCGTGATCAGTGGTTACTGAAAAAAAGAATTCAAGGTATTGCAAAAATCCGTGATGAAAAATCACGTAATGCGGTACTCGATGTGATTAAAGCAGATATTGAATTAGCAAAACAAAAAGTTGCGATAAAAAAACTGAACCCACCTAAAATTGTCTATCCAGATAATCTTCCTGTTAGTCAAAAGAAAGACGTTATCTTGGATGCAATTAAGAAGCACCAAGTGGTGATTATTGCAGGTGAAACAGGATCAGGGAAAACAACACAGATCCCGAAAATTTGCCTCGAGCTTGGCCGCGGTCTCCAAGGTTTTATTGGTCATACTCAACCAAGACGGTTGGCGGCCCGTTCGGTTGCGACCCGTCTTGCTCATGAATTAGAGTGCGAGCTTGGTACTAATGTGGGTTATAAGGTACGTTTTAGTGACCAAGTGAGTGAAACAACTCAGGTCAAATTAATGACAGACGGTATTTTGCTGGCGGAATTACAAAATGATAAATTGCTCCTGCAATACGATACCATCATCATTGATGAGGCCCATGAAAGAAGTTTAAATATTGATTTTATTCTAGGCTATTTACGCCAATTATTACCAAAGCGGCCTGATTTAAAAGTTATCATTACTTCCGCAACCATTGATCCTGAACGTTTTTCTAAACACTTTAACCATGCTCCAATTGTCGAGGTTTCAGGGCGTACTTATCCGGTTGAGGTGCGTTATCGCCCTATAATTGGGGATGATAACGATAACGAACGTGACCAGATTGATGGGATCATTGATGCAGTAAATGAATTATCTGTTGAAGGTAATGGCGACATTTTAATTTTTATGAGTGGAGAGCGGGAAATTCGTGATACCGCAGATGCACTATCCAAATTGTCATTGCGTCATACGGAAATTTTACCTTTATTTGCAAGGTTATCTAATAGCGAGCAGAACCGAATTTTTCATCCTCATGGTGGCAGACGCATAATTTTAGCGACTAACGTTGCGGAAACATCACTCACAGTTCCAGGTATCAAGTATGTTATTGATACGGGTTATGCTCGAATTAGCCGTTATAGCTATCGAACTAAAGTCCAACGCTTACCCGTTGAAGCCATTTCACAAGCATCAGCCAACCAGCGTAAAGGGCGTTGTGGACGGGTTTCCGATGGTATTTGTATTCGATTATATTCAGAGGAAGACTTTCTTTCTCGCCCTGAATTTACCGATCCTGAAATTCTAAGAACTAATTTAGCTTCCGTTATTTTGCAAATGACCTCTATTGGGCTAGGGGATATTGCTGCATTTCCATTTGTTGAAGCACCAGATAAGCGCAATATTCAAGATGGTGTGAAGTTACTCGAAGAGCTCGGTGGTATTAAACCGCATAAACAAGTGGATAAAGGCTATCAACTTACGGATATAGGCCGACAACTCGCGCAATTGCCCGTTGATCCTCGATTGGCGCGGATGGTGATTGAGGCGCGAAAACACGGTGCAGTACGTGAGACGATGGTTATTGTATCGGCGCTATCGATTCAAGACCCAAGAGAACGCCCATTAGATAAGCAGCAAGCTTCTGATGAAAAACACCGTCGCTTCCATGATAAGCAATCGGATTTTATGGCGTTTTTAAACCTTTGGGATTACCTCAAAGAGCAACAAACCCAGCTTTCGAATGCGCAATTTCGCAAAATGTGCCGCCAAGATTTTCTAAATTATTTACGCATTCGTGAATGGCAAGATCTTTATACCCAGTTACGTCAAGTAGTGAAAGAGCAAGGCTTTGCAATTAATAGTGTTGAAGCGGATTTTCGAGGGATCCATGTTTCATTATTATCGGGCCTGCTTTCTCATATTGGGCAAAAAGATGCAGATAAACATGAGTTTACTGGAGCAAGGAATGCGCGCTTTACTATTTTCCCAGGCTCTGGTTTGTTCAAAAAACCGCCTAAGTGGGCCATGGTTGCAGAGTTGGTTGAAACATCAAAATTATGGGGGCGTATTGCCGCCGCTATTGATGTTGAGTGGGTTGAGCCTCTAGCGGTGCACCTGACTAAGCATAACTATAGTGAACCACATTGGTCAAAATCAGAAGGCGCAGTGATGGCATCTGAAAAAGTGACATTATATGGTTTGCCAATTGTGGCATCACGGCAAGTGAATTATGGCAATATTGACCCGCTGCTTTGTCGTGAATTGTTTATCCGTCATGCCTTGGTTGAAGGGGATTGGTTAACACGTCATGCGTTCTTTAAAGAAAACCTGAAATTGCTGTCAGAAGTTGAAGATTTAGAACATAAATCTCGCCGCCGCGACATCCTTGTTGATGATGAAACCCTATTTGCCTTTTATGACCAACGTATTCCAAACGATGTGATTTCATCTCGTCATTTTGATAATTGGTGGAAAACAGCGTCAAAACAGCAAGCTGATTTGCTGAATTTTGAAAAGAGCATGTTAATCAAGGAAGATGCAGGCAATGTCTCCGCGCTTGATTACCCCAATTATTGGCATCAAGGTGATTTAAAATTCCGCTTAAGTTATCAGTTTGAACCTGGAACAGATGCGGATGGCGTGACGGTATATATTCCGTTAGCAATTTTAAATCAGGTGCAAAATAGTGGGTTTGACTGGCAGGTGCCAGGATTGCGTCACGAACTGATTGTCGCATTAATCAAATCATTGCCTAAGCCTATCAGACGAAATTTTGTTCCTGCTCCTAATTATGCATCAGCGTTTCTTGAGCGAGTAGCAGAGCCAGAAGGAAATGTATTAGATAAGCTAGAAAAAGAGCTACGACGGATGACTGGCGTTACGGTTGATCGTGATGCTTGGCAGCTTGACCAACTTCCTGCGCACTTAAAAATGACTTACCGCGTGATTGGTGAAAAAAATAAAACCATCGCAGAGGGGCAAGACCTTGATGTTCTAAAAAGCAGTTTAAAAGAAAAAGTACAAGAAACGCTTTCTGAAGTTGTTGATGATGGTATTGAGCAGTCAGGATTACATATCTGGAGTTTTGGCGAACTACCACAACGCTATGAGCAAAAGAGGGGCGGTTATTCAGTGAAAGCCTACCCAGCGTTGGTTGATGAAAAAAACAGTGTCGGTATTCGGGTGTTTGAAACGGAATTTGAGCAGCAACAAGCCATGTGGAGTGGTGTTCGTCGATTATTATTGCTTAATATTCCTTCTCCAATTAAATATCTCCATGAAAAATTACCCAATAAATCTAAATTAGGTTTGTATTTTAACCCTTATGGTAAGGTATTAGACCTTATTGACGATTGTATTGCTTGTGGGGTTGATCAACTGATCTCCAACTTTGGTGGTGCTGTATGGGATGAAGCGCAATTTGAGAAGCTTAAAGAGTTTGCTCGTGCAGAACTCAATGACGTTGTGGTCAATATTGCGAAGCAAGTTGAACAAATTCTAAGCGCGGTGTTTGCCATTAATAAACGTTTGAAAGGGCGGGTAGATTTTTCTATGGCACTAGCACTTTCTGATTTAAAAGCGCAAATGGGGAACCTAGTCTTTAAAGGGTTTGTGACCGCACATGGCTGGAAGCGTTTACCTGATGTGCTACGTTATTTAAATGGCATTGAACGTCGCCTTGAAAAACTGGCTATTGACCCGAATCGTGATCGCGCACAAATGAGCAAAATTGAGCATGTGCAAAATATGTGGCAACAATGGCTAACGAAACTTTCACCTATTCAAAAAAATATACCAGAGGTGCAGGAAATTCGCTGGATGATTGAAGAATTACGTATAAGCCTATTTGCTCAACAATTAGGAACGCCATATCCAATTTCAGACAAACGTATCATTCAAACGATGGAAAGTTTGTCACAAAAACTCTAACGTATTTTTTAACTTGGATGAATAAAACCGCTTTGGGCTTATAGTCTAAAGCGGTTTTTTATGTCTAATCGCATATTACTGATATTTTAGTTACAACATACTATTTTTTGATAAAATTTATATACAATTGCGTAAGTACAACAGTTTTAGGTCACTAATCGTAAAATAGGAAACAGTGCATAATAAAGTAAGGATAGGCTGAGCGAATAGAAAACTCGATATAATACGGGGAGTTGTATTGAATGAAGGAAAGGAGGGCAGAGACCCTCCTTGATAGCCATCAAGCCACTAAGTAATAAAGGGCAGGAAGGGATGCACCCATGATAGCGAACGCCATAGTGGTTTCAATGGCTTTTAATGGAGCCTTACAAGACTGTTGTTGACGTGCATAGAAAAACACCAAGATTCCTGGAGCATATAACACAACGGATAGCATAAGATTGATTAACCCAGAGGCATATAATAACCATAGGCCGTAAACACTTGCAACGAACCCAACCATTAATAATGCTTTGCTGTGCCTTTCAAATGCGACTTTCATTAAGAATGCACCGACTAGAAAATACGGTACTAAAATCATTTCTGAGGCAATTGTCAGTAATGTATTGTAATTACTGCCACTGAGCCAAATTAAGACCAAAGAAAGCTGTACCGCGCCATTCGTTAGCCATAAAGATGAAGAAGGGGCATCATTTTTATTTAGCCGATTGAAGACTTTAGGGAAAGATTGATATTGTGCTGCAATATAAGGTACCTCAGCAGCCATAATAGTCCAGCTAAGGTAAGCGCCACAAACTGAAATGATGAGACCTGCAGCGATAATGATATCGCCACTTGAACCAATCAAATTAACCATTAAAGTGGCCATTGATGGGTTTTTAATCTCTGCCAGTTCAGCGCGAGGCATTATACCGAGTGATAATAATGTAACAAGTATATAAATGATGAGTGCAGAGCTAACGGCGAATATCGTTGCTAAACCAACATCACGGCGGTTTCTCGCTCGAGCGGAAACCACAACAGCGCCTTCGATACCAATAAACACCCAAAGGGTAATTAACATGGTGTCTTTAACTTGTTCCCAAACAGGCATTTTTAGCTCAATCCCACTAAAATCGGCACTAAAAATGTCGAGTTTAAACGCAAAAAATGCTAAAACGATAAATAGCCCGAGGGGAACGAGTTTTGCCATGGTGGCTAATTTATTAATACCTGCAGCGGTTTGTACGCCTCGTAGGACTAAATAATGAACAAACCACAGCAAGATAGATTCACCAATCAATGCCTGCCATGTATTCCCATCACCAAAAATGATGTTATCAGGGGTGTCGGTGAAAAAGCTGATCGCAGCAAAAACGATAACCAAGTAAGAGACATTGGCCACAACGGCACAAAGCCAATATCCCCACGCGGAACAGAACCCAACAAGTTCACCAAAGCCGACTTTTGCATAGGTAAAAATGCCACCATCAAGATCAGGACGAATGCGCGATAGTAATAAAAGGGCAAATGCGAGAAATAAGATACCAACGCCTGTAATAGACCAACCAATGATTAATGCCAGTGGGCTCGCCACTTCAGCCATATTCTGAGGAAGACTAAATACACCCGCACCAACCATTGAGCTAAGAACAAGGGCGGTTAATGCAGTAAGGCTTAATGTATTTTTCAAAGTAAATCCTGAATGTTCAACAATCAAAAGTTAAAATGACGTTAAAACGCCATTACAGTAATGAGTTTAACTAACAGCGTACAATAATCTAGAGAGATTGACTGCCATAATTTGAGTGGTGGATTCTACGAATGAAATGGCCGATATGCAATGGGAAAATATGCATTTTATCAGGTGATTTATTCACTTTTTCGTTAATTCTGAAAAAGCACGGTAAGAAATGAGATAAAGAGAGGGGCTGAGCTGTAATTATGGGCGAAAAAAAACCAGCCTAGTGATTTAGGCTGGTTTTTAGAAGAGTACACTATTTATTATTTAAATAGGTCGGCGCTAATGGTTACGCTTCCGCCATTAGATTGCCATTCTCTTGTAATATGGAAATATTTAGCACCTTTAGCTTCAGCACGTTTCGCAATTTGATAACGTACTTCAGGAGTATTGGTGTAGTAACCAGAGAATGTAATTGAGTCAAATGGAACCATCTGCGCAGCAGCTGTTTTATTAACTTCTTCAATTACATAACCACTTGGTAACGTTACGCTAGTACGCCCTGGTTGGCTACTTGATGTTTCAAAGAAACGACCAACAGCAGTTGTTGGTTCTTCTGATGAAGCAACCCCTGGGATACGCACTTTTTTCGCAGCTTCTCCACCTTCAGCTAACAGAGCTCGCCCTGCATCTGAATCGGCTGGAACAACAGCTTCCTCATTAAGAACTTGGCGTTTTGGCGCGTCTTTCTTATAGATATAAGCTGTTGCTAATGTATTACCACCATCATTCATTGCGATATTACGAACGACATAAAATGAAGCCGCATTCTTTTTGAGAGCTTGTTTCGCGATGGCTTCATATAAATCGGGTTGAGAAGGGTAAAAACCACTTACAGTGACAGTATCGAATGGTTCGTACTGTGCTGCATCGGTTTTCGACATTTCTTCAACACCACCGAATACTCGGCGTTTTGGTTCATCGACACTTGGTGCATCTTTGGCATAGACATCAGCAACAACACGCATGTTGCCGCTATCGCCTATATCGTCAAGGCTTTGAATGTAAAAGGCATACGCCCCCATTTTATCAGCCCTACGGGAGACGGCATCGGATGCTTCATAGATAGCATTAAAGCGCCCGGTGACTGTTATACGCTCATAAGGTTTTAATTCAGTAGCCTGTTTTGGCGTCAACTCAACAGCCGCCTGAGTAGCAGTTATACTAGTTAATGATAGCACCGCGGCTGCGATGACCGTAGTTTTCAGCTTCATACAAAATCCTTCCGCCTTGCGCAATTTATTATAAACGTGCTGAATCTTAGTTGTATCACATGTACGTGATTATTACACGTAACTGAACCTGTTGTCTCATGATTTTCTTTTTATAAGAAATAAATAATTATTGACTAGTCAAATTTACCAGATTTTTTAAAGTATCCAGTATTTTATTGACCTAAAACTAAGATTTTCACTGTGAATTCCATTTACTGTCTAAGAATCGCGATCAATTATGGATCAAGAAGCATATTTTCAGTAGGTTATTAGGACATTTAAAATCTGTTTATGCACAAAATAAGACTTTTCTCTGTGCTAATGGTCATTATTTTAGCAAACACCTATAAACAACATTACATTAGGCTTTAAAAAGGGAACATTATGCGTATTGGTATACCAAGTGAACGACTTGCCAATGAAGCGCGTGTTGCTGCTACACCGTCAACAGTCACTCAACTTCTTAAGTTGGGCTTTTCTGTTTGTGTAGAACACAACGCTGGTCATTTAGCGAGTTTTGATGATACCGCCTATGAGCAAGCTGGGGCTGAGATTGTCGATCGTGACACCGCTTTTGCCGCGGATATTGTTTTTAAAGTCAACGCACCATTTGAAGATGAAATCCCGTTGTTAAAAGAAGGGGTGACACTGGTGAGTTTCATCTGGCCAGCACAGAATGCTGAGCTAATGGATGCTTTAAAAGCACGTAATATCAACGTGATGGCAATGGATGCTGTACCTCGTATATCTCGTGCCCAATCATTAGATGCATTAAGTTCAATGGCCAATATCGCAGGGTATCGTGCCATTGTAGAAGCGGCTCATGAATTTGGTCGTTTCTTTACAGGGCAAATTACTGCCGCAGGTAAAGTACCGCCAGCGAAAGTCATGATCATCGGTGCAGGGGTTGCAGGGCTTGCGGCCATTGGTGCTGCGGGTAGTCTTGGTGCAATAGTGCGTGCATTCGACACTCGTCCAGAAGTGAAAGAGCAAGTTCAAAGCATGGGCGCTGAATTCCTTGAACTCGATTTCAAGGAAGAAGCGGGTAGCGGCGACGGTTATGCAAAAGTCATGTCTGAAGCCTTTATTAAGGCGGAGATGAAACTGTTTGCTGCTCAAGCAAAAGATGTTGATATCATTGTGACCACCGCATTGATTCCAGGTAAACCAGCACCAAAATTGATCACCAAAGAAATGGTCGAGTCGATGAAGCCAGGCAGTGTTATCGTGGATTTAGCTGCTCAAACTGGTGGCAACTGTGAATTAACACAAGCGGATAAGCTGGTTGTTACTGACAACGGCGTCAAAATTATTGGCTATACCGATTTACCAAGTCGCTTACCAACACAATCTTCACAGTTATACGGTACTAATCTTGTTAACCTGATGAAATTGTTGTGTAAAGAGAAAGACGGCGAAATTAATATTGATTTCGACGATCTGGTTATTCGCGGTGTGACTGTCATCAAACAAGGTGAAATTACGTGGCCTGCACCACCAATTCAGGTATCTGCACAGCCGCAGGCGAAACCGAAAGCAGTGGAGAAAGTTAAAGCACCTGAGAAGAAAATGTCGCCAACGCTGAAATATGGTTTGATGGCGTTAGCGATTATTCTTTTTGGTTGGTTTGCAAATTCTGCACCAAAAGAATTTTTATCACACTTTACCGTATTCGCGCTTGCGTGTGTCGTAGGTTATTACGTGGTGTGGAACGTGACACATGCGTTGCATACACCACTGATGTCAGTGACCAATGCAATTTCAGGGATCATTGTTGTTGGTGCGTTACTGCAAATTGGCAGTGGCGGCTGGGTAAGCTTCTTATCCTTTATTGCCATATTGATCGCAAGTATCAATATTTTCGGTGGGTTCACTGTAACTCAGCGTATGTTAAAAATGTTTCGTAAAGGGTAAGGGGTAACTTATGTTGTCGAGTGGAATTGTGACAGCGGCGTACATTGTTGCTGCTATCCTATTTATTTTTAGTCTAGCGGGGCTATCACGCCATGAAAGTTCTCAACGAGGGAATACTTATGGCGTGATTGGTATGGCGATTGCACTTATCGCGACCATTTTGGGGCCACACAGTGCCAATGTAGGCTGGATGATCATTGCGATGGTTATTGGGGCCGTTATTGGTATCCGTTTAGCAAAAAAAGTTGAAATGACCGAAATGCCAGAGCTGGTTGCTATTTTGCATAGCTTCGTCGGTTTAGCGGCAGTGCTCGTTGGTTTTAACAGCTTTATCGCAAGTGAAGGCCATGCTGATGCTGTGATGGAAAATATTCATTTAACTGAAGTTTTCCTCGGTATCTTCATTGGTGCGGTGACCTTTACGGGTTCAGTGGTGGCTTACGGTAAGTTATCAGGCAAAATGTCATCTAAACCAATGATGTTGCCAAACCGTCATAAACTCAACTTAGCTGCGCTGGTGGTTTCATTTATTTTATTAGTGATTTTCGTTAAGACGCAAAGCGTTGGCTTGCAAGTGTTCTTAATGTTAATCATGACGGTGATTGCATTAGCCTTTGGTTGGCACTTAGTGGCCTCTATTGGTGGTGCAGACATGCCAGTAGTCGTTTCAATGCTGAACTCCTATTCAGGTTGGGCAGCGGCAGCGGCAGGCTTCATGTTAAGTAATGACTTGCTGATTGTGACAGGGGCATTAGTGGGCTCATCGGGTGCTATCCTGTCTTACATTATGTGTAAGGCGATGAACCGTTCATTTTTCAGTGTGATAGCGGGGGGCTTTGGTACAGATGGCTCTTCAACAGGTACTGAAGAAGAAATGGGTGAGTACCGTGAAAGTACCGCCGAAGAAGTCGCTGAAATGTTGAAAAACTCAACTTCAGTGATCATCACACCAGGCTACGGTATGGCAGTAGCTCAAGCACAGTATCCTGTAGCAGATATTACAACCAAACTGCGCGAACGCGGTATCAATGTCCGTTTTGGTATTCACCCAGTTGCTGGGCGTTTACCAGGCCATATGAACGTGTTATTGGCTGAAGCAAAAGTCCCTTATGATATTGTATTAGAAATGGATGAAATTAATGATGATTTCTCTGACACTGATACGGTATTAGTTATTGGGGCGAATGATACGGTTAACCCTGCGGCGCAAGAGGATCCAAATAGTCCAATCGCTGGAATGCCAGTTTTGGAAGTTTGGAAAGCGAATAATGTGATTGTATTTAAACGTTCTATGAATACGGGATATGCAGGTGTGCAGAATCCATTATTCTTTAAAGAAAATACGCAAATGTTGTTTGGTGATGCGAAAGACAGCGTTGATGCTATCTTACGTGCGTTGTAATCACTGAATAATTAAATAAATATTGTGGGGTTATTGGCCTATGCCAGTAACCCCATTTTTTAATCATTTATTGGTGCAAAAGCGAGCGCAATTGGTTAAACCGCGTGCAAAGGTAAAGACCAATAAGAAAGCAAGCGTCGCAATCGTTAACATACTGGCCATGAGAACGCCACCATTGAAGTGATCCATCACATAGCCCCCAACTAAACTACCGATCGTAATTAAAATTAAAAACATAAAAGTAATTAAGGCGGAACCTTTTTCTGTTAGCTCAGGCACATGGACATGCATCCACATATTAATCGTGGCAGGAACCATACCCGCCGCTACACCCCATGAAAATACGAATATTACGCTCGTTGCCCAATTAAAATCTAAGGCAGATAATGCTAAAAATGCTAAAGCTAACAGTAATGCGCTGATGGCAAAATTATAGCGAACGTTATATTTCCCCACGTAACCCGCTAAAATGTTGCCTACGACACTGGCAAGGCCAAAAAATAGCAATAATGCAGAGATTTGCCCTTCAGCAAATCCCGCGGTTTGTTTGAAAAATACGGTAAAATAGTTATAAGCCGAAAAATGCGCTAAGAAAATCAACGTGAATATGATCAACCCTTTACGTGCAATAGGGTGTGATGGCATGAGTAATAATTCATTCCACTGCATGGATGAAGAAGGCTTCAATGAAGGTAACGAAAAATATTGCATCAATAGCGCTGCAATACCCGCAATAACTAGCGCGATGTATGGCATTCTCCAACCGTAGTTGTCAGATAACAACGCCCCTAAAGGAACTCCAATGACGGTCACTAATGTCACCGCAGAAAAGAAGATAGTTACAGAAGTGGTAATCGCCATATTTTTAGGAGCCAAACGGATCACAAGGCCAGCAGCAACCCCCCAGAAACCACCTAATGCGATTCCTAGTGCAAATCGGCCTAGTAGAACTAACCCAAAACTGGATGCAAACGCAGTAATTGCATTGGCGAATATCATCAGTGCAACTAAAAAGAGTAATACTTGGCGTCTATCAATATTTTTTGCATAAATTGGGACGAATAGTGCGGAAACCATCCCTGCAATTGACGTTACGGTGACTGTAAGGCCCGCTGTTCCTGTTGAAATTTGAAAATCGTGAGCGATGTCATTTAGCACACTAATGGCTAAAAATTCACCAGTCACAATAATGAAGCAGGCAAAAGTTGCAGATAAGAGTGAAAGCCAGTTACCATTGTGCGAAGAAAGATTAATTGTTGTCATGTGCTTTCCATGGAAAATTGAATAAAG
The DNA here is from genome assembly GCF_050446505.1 of Providencia sp. SP181. Taxonomy (NCBI): domain Bacteria; kingdom Pseudomonadati; phylum Pseudomonadota; class Gammaproteobacteria; order Enterobacterales; family Morganellaceae; genus Providencia; species Providencia sp. SP181. The sequence continues at coordinate 173,079 of NZ_JBBPXM010000001.1, read as the reverse complement.
TGTAAATGTATAATTTTATAGTGACCGCTATAGAATTATTGCGCTATTCTTTATGCTAATTTAGATGCTGTCAATTGTTTTTATAGTGATCGTTATAAAATGTTTATGGTACACTGTATCGATGACTGGTGAAGTGAGAATATGAATCAGATAAAACGTGGGCGACCTAAAGGGTTTGACCAGCAAGACGCATTAGAAAAAGCCATGTTATTGTTCTGGCAAAATGGTTATGTGGCGACATCGATTAGTGATTTAACCCAAGCACTAGGCATCACTGCGCCCAGCCTTTATTGTGCTTTTGGTGATAAAGCATCATTGTTTAATCAATGCATTGAATATTATTTAACTAATGAAGCGTGCCCCATTTTGTCTATCGTGAAGCAAGCGAAAACAGCGAAAGTGGCGATTGAATTGTTGATGTATGAGAGCGCAAAGAAGCTTATTCAACCAGGTAAGCCCGCGGGTTGTATGTTAATTACTGCGACCATGAATGGTTCTAAGCAAATTGAAGATGTGCAATTGAGTGTGCAAGAAAAGCGCAAAAGCTATCAAGAAATTTTGTTGCAGCGTATGAAAAAAGGCATTGAAGATGGTGATGTTGCGCCTGATGCCCCTATTAGCGCCATTGTAGATTTTTATATTACGGTGATTGATGGCTTTACCATTCAAGCTTGTGATGGCATCGAGCTTGAAAGATTAAACCAAGTTATTTTTAATGCGATGCAAGCCTGGCCAATACTCAATACAAATTTACAGCAACAATAATAATGCTCTTAATAGAAAACCCCCAAAAGTATGGGGGTTAAATACTTAAGGTAATGGTTTAGTCATCATCAGCGGCATTAATAGGGCACACAAAACCATCAGGTTTTATTGCTAATAAGTCACATTTTAGTTTATCAATAACGTGTTCAGCGGTATTTCCTAAGAACGCTGCGGATAGGCCAGTACGGCCTAAAATGCCCAGTACAACGACACCCGCTTGTAATTCCTCACACATTTCTGGAATGATTTTCTCTGGTAATCCTTCGCGAACATGCGTGTATTTCTCATCGATACTGAATTTTTGTCTTAATTCTTTCATGGCAATTAGGTGCTGACCACGTAGCGCATTATTATAAAGGCTAGGGTCAAAATCAGGCAGCTCAATTGCAATATTCATCGGGGCGACAGGGTAGGCGCTGACAAGATGAATTTCTTGTTCCTTAATAATTCGTGTCGCTAAATCACGCGTTTTTTCCACTAACTTAATATTTAAGTCGTCATGGTAGGATTCTTCATTAGATAAGTTAACCGCAACCACCACCGACCCGTGATCAGGCCAAACTTTATCTTTTACCATCCAAACGGGAGATGGGCATTTTCTGAGTAAATGCCAATCTAGAGGTGTGAAGATAATGGATTCAAAGTTATCGGTCTGATGAGCCATTTTTAATAACAAGTCGTGTTCACCGCTGATGACCTCTTGAATAATGGCCTCATAAGGCTTGTTATGCCAGATCACTTTTATTTCGATATCAATACCCGCTTCGAGGTAGAAGTGGGCTTGCTGTTTAATCCACGCCGCTTTTTGGCTGATGACACCTTTACGCATAGCGTTACGTTCTTCAGGAGAGAGCAGCGTTGTCATGTCATAAGACAAGTCATAGATGGGTAAAAACGCTTTTATCCGTCCACCATTACGCTGCACGATGTAGACAGCTCGTCTTAATGCAGGTTGATCATCCTGATTTGGGTCAATTGCAACTAGCAGGTTTTTATAGTTTGCCATATTGAAGTCCTCTCGATACACGGATATTTCCACATAGATAAACTAAGATATTGGCGTTAAATAGGCAAGAAATCTGGGGAAAAAAACGAAAACGGATCACTATTAATGTGATCCGTTTGGGGAAGCTAGCAAGTAATTGCTGAAACTTTACCTGCAATATCAGTCAATTTAGTCATATCTTCGATAGTGATATATTTGCCTTTTACGCTAAGCATGCCACTTTTTTGGAAGCGGCCTAATAGGCGACTAATTGTTTCGACGGTTAAACCGAGGTAATTACCGATATCACCACGAGTCATGGTTAATCTGAATTCTCTTGGTGAAAAACCACGTTCAGCAAAACGATGAGAGAGATTAAGAATAAATGCAGCTAAACGCTCTTCCGCATTTTTCTTGGATAATAAAAGGATCATTTCTTGATCGCCTTTAATCTCACCACTCATTAAGCGCATTATTTGTTGACGTAGATTCGGCATTTTGCCTGATAAATCGTCTAACGTTTCAAATGGAATTTCACAAACCATAGATGTTTCAAGTGCTTGTGCAAAACTTGGGTGCTGTGTATGAATAATAGCATCAAAACCGACGAGGTCGCCTGCTAAATGGAAACCTGTGATTTGCTCATCACCTTCTTCAGTTATGGTGTAGCTTTTTATTGTGCCTGAGCGGATGGCATATAAAGAACGTAATTCATCCCCAGCCTTAAATAATGCTTGGCCTTTTTGAATCGGTTTTTTACGCTCAATGATATTATCAAGTTGATCCAGTTCATGTTCATTCAGAGTAAAAGGAATGCAAAGTTGACTAATACTGCAGTCCTGACAATGAATTGCACAACCACCAGACTGGATGCGACGAACAACTCTTTTTTCTGGGATCATATTAAATGCTCAATCAAGTTAAAATTATTGATATGAGTCAATTTTAACATAAGATAAGGCGGCTGGTAAGTAGTAATATAGGACAGAATTGACTAATTAGACAAAATAGCCAGACAAGTAGGGGCCATCAAATTAGTTAATTTAGACATTAATGCTAAATTAACGCAGATTATTAAATATTATGTTTGATATAGATTAAATATTAGCACCTAAACAATAAAAAGCTGACTTACGTCATTATTAGAATTAATACTTAAAAATGCAATTTTAAAGCACGATTCATTAAACTAATTAGCATTAATTTAACACAAAAATAAATTTAAAAATATCAATTTTTCAAATTAACCTCTAAAAGGAGACCATGATGACACATGTTCAACAGCCTTTACCCACTACAATGACGGTTGTGAATATTATTGAACCAGGTGGCCCTGAAAAGTTGCAATTAATTGAAAAACCGCTACCCAGAATTTCTGCAGGATATTTACTTGTTAAGGTTGAAGCCGCAGGGGTTAATCGCCCCGATATTTTTCAGCGAAAGGGTTCTTACCCACCTCCTGCCGATGCATCTCCAATTATGGGGTTAGAAATAGCAGGTACAGTTGTTGCAAAAGCAGACGATGTTGATAATTGGCAATTAGGTGACACACTTTGTGCATTAGTAGCAGGTGGAGGTTATGCAGAATATTGCTTAGTACATAAGGATATTGCATTACCGCTAGGCAATTTGTCATTTATTGAAGGTGCCGCTATTCCTGAAAACTTTTTTACTGTTTGGGCAAATATGTGCCAGATTGGCCAACTTAAAAAAAATGAAACGGTGCTCATCCACGGGGGAACATCGGGTATTGGTAGTGTGGCCATTATGATAGCAAAAGCAATGGGGGCAACAGTGATCACCACCGTCGGTTCGGAAGAAAAAGCGAATGCTGCAAAAATATTAGGGGCAGATTGCATTATTAACTATCGAACTGATGATTTTGTCGAAGCCACGCAGAATTTCACGTTATCACGTGGTGTTAATATGGTAGTTGATATTATTGGTGGCGATTATGTGGAAAAAAACTATTTAGTTGCTGCAAAAGGTGGGCGAATAATTCAAATTGGCATGATGAAGGGAAATCCAGAACGACTTAATATGATGCCTCTTATGGTTAAACGGTTAACTCACACAGGTTCAACCATGCGTTCACGCTCTATTGATGAAAAAATACAGATAGCGACAGAACTAAAAGAACATATTTTGCCAATGTTGCAAAATGGTAAAATAAAACCAATTATTAACAAATTGTATCTGTTATCACAAATAAAAGAGGCTCATCAATATATGGAGTCGGGTGACCTGATTGGAAAAATAGTTTTAAAAAATAGCTAGTTGTGCATTTTCATTATAAGGCTGACGGCTTTCTATCTGCGAATAGAAAGTCGTTGGAGTTCACTTTCTTTATAACAAATAATTTACATTATCAAGCTTTTTCAGCGTAAATATCTCTTTACAGCTAAATAAATTTTGATTTTTTGTGCCTGCCCACAATTCCAAACAAAATCCTGATTAGTTTGTTAATAATTAAATAAAAATGAATTATATCTATAAGTAAGTTGGCCATTAACGGTTTGTTTATCAATAATTAATGCTTAAATGATATTTTTAAATGCATATCATTAATATATTGATATCTTTTATATGCATACAGCCCGTTATGCACTTTCCAATGATATTAAGTGAATTAACTTAAGTGCAATTAAGCGTTACCTAATTGTAATTTGAAGGTGTAGTTAAATGAATAATTTTAATAATTCGAAAATGAATGTGGATGCACTTTTCTTAGGCCCAAAATCTGAAAATGCAGTCTTTTTTAAAGAGATGATGGAGTATTCTGTTACGGAACACATGCATTGGCGTTCAAGTTACCATCCTGAAGATCCTGACCATATTACGACTGTTGACCGCTATGCCCCTGAGTATAGAGATACATTGTATCGAACGGAGGGGATCCTTAATCAATTATCCTCAAAGTTAAAAAGTACATCTGTTCCTTGGTTTTCACCACGTTATATGGGGCATATGAATGCGGATACACTCATGGTTTCAAATCTCGCTTATGTGATGGCGATGATGTACAACCCCAATAATTGTGCTCAAGAGTCCTCTCCTACGACCACCGCACTGGAAATCGAAGCAGGATTAGACTTGTGCAACATGTTTGGTTATAACGTGAATCAATCCTGGGGGCATATTACATCAGGCGGAACTGTTGCGAATTATGAAGGTCTGTGGGTTGCACGAAATCTTAAAAGTTTACCTATAGCCATTGCCCAACATGAAAAATCTCAGCATTTGTTAATTGGAAAATCAGAAAAAGAACTGCTCAATTTACCAGTCGCTGCCGTTTTAGAACTCATTGATGAATTAAAAAAGTTAAATACTTTTGAAGAGGTGAGAGAGCTAACAGCACGTGGTACAGGTGTATCATTACATACCTTGGGGAAATTGTTAGTCCCTCAATCTAAGCACTATTCATGGATGAAAGCGATGGATATTTTGGGGCTTGGTCAACAAAATATCGTGCAATTGCCCGTTGATACAAGCTATCGAACCGATGTGCAGAAAATGCGTGAAACCGTGTTCTCATTAATAGAGCAAGGAGAGCCAATTCTTGCCGTTGTTGCTGTTGTCGGTACAACAGAAACAGGTGCTATAGATGATGTAAAAGCCGTTATTGATTTGCGTCGTGAATGTGAAGAGCAATACGGTGTGTCTTTTTATGTGCATGTTGATGCAGCGTATGCAGGTTATGCGTGTGCGATGTTCCGTGATGAAGATAACCAGTTTATAGAATATGACGCACTTATTCATCGTTATCATCAGGAAGGTATTTTCCCTCAAGATGTTATTTGGCCAAAATTGGATGTGTATGAAAGCTTTAAAGCACTAAATCAAGCGGATTCAATTACAGTAGACCCTCATAAAGTAGGCTTTATTCCATATGGTGCAGGGGCTATTTGTATGAAGGATAAGCGTATTGTTGATTTGATTTCTTATCATGCAGCTTATGTATTTGAAGACGTTCAGGAAAAACATCATAAATTAGACAAGCAGCACAATGTTATTTTAGGCTCATCGATAATGGAAGGTTCAAAAGCAGGGGCGACAGCAGCCGCTGTTTGGGCTGCACACAGGTTAGTTCCGTTAAATCTTTTGGGGTATGGCAAAGTGCTTGCTGCGGGTATTACAACGGCTAACTGGATGATTGAAAAAATCAATCAGTGCAAGGCATTTAATATTGATGGGCGTAAGTTTACAATTTTTGCAATGCCAGATCCTGATTTTCACATGATTAACTTTATGTTCCGTGAATTAGGAAATCCCTCTTTAGAAAAGCAAAACCGCTTAAACAAACGGCTTTATGAACTGTGTTCTTATGCAGCAGGTCGCACCTATTCAAACGACTTTTTAACCTCGTCAACATCATTAACCTACGAAGAATATGGTGATAATCCATTGAATTTATGTCGAGATGCTAACTTTACTGACAGTGAATGGCATAACGTTCAGTCTGTGTATGTATTACGAGCAGCAGTAATGACTCATTGCTTACGTGATAAGCAGCATTTTGAAAATTACTGGGGTGCATTAATCGCAACGTTTGAAGAAAAATTACAACAACTCGTTGATGAAGAAAATAAAATAAATCACTCCAATTATAAATTAGCCTCTAATTAATTTGTTAGGATCTCAATATGAAAAATCGCACATTGGGTAGTATTTTTATTGTTGCAGGTACGACGATTGGTGCAGGGATGTTGGCAATGCCAATAGCGGCAGCGGGTAACGGATTTTTAGTTAGTTTAGGCATGTTATTAGCCTTATGGGCCTTGATGTGCTACACCGCACTTCTTTTGGTTGAAGTTTACCAGCATGAATCCTATGAAACAGGCATTGGTAGTGTCGCTCAGCGCTATTTAGGATCTGGGGGCAAATTTATTACTGGTTTTAGCATGATGTTTCTTATGTACGCCTTAACCGCGGCTTATGTGAGTGGGGCGGGTGAAATCATCACGTCAAATCTTAAAAGCAGTTTTGCGGTTGACATGGCGGATTGGATGGGAATACTCCTGTTTACGGTGATTGGTGGTGGGGTCGTCTGTTTTGGGACTTCGTCAGTAGACTTTATTAATCGTATATTATTCACTGCAAAAATTATTTTCTTGGTCATTATTTTGGCGTTAATGATGCCGCATGTAGAGCAACAAAATTTATTGGCTGCACCAACGGAGAAAGTCCTGATTTTATCTGCGATCCCTGTCTTCTTTACATCGTTTGGTTTTCACGGCAGTGTCCCAAGTATTGTGAAATATATGGGGGGAGACGTTAAAAAACTGCGAGTTATCTTTATTATTGGTAGCGCCATTCCCCTTATTGCTTATATTTTATGGCAAATTGCGACGCTGGGGAGTATCGGAACAACGACGTTTGTGGGTATTTTGGCAGAAAATGTAGGGCTTAATGGCTTATTAGATGCGATTAAAGATGTGGCACAATCAGGTCGCACAGAGTTAGTTGCACAGATGTTTATGAGTTTGGCGCTAGCAACATCATTTTTAGGCGTCGCGTTAGGGCTATTTGATTTCTTAGCGGACTTATTTAAGAGACAAGATAACGCGGTAGGGCGTATACAAACAGGTTTGTTGACGTTTGGACCACCTTTAGTGTTTGCGTTGTTTTATCCGAAGGGGTTTGTGATGGCACTGGGTTATGCCGCAATCGCCTTATCAATTCTTGCGTTATTATTACCAAGCGCAATGGCATTTAAGTCTCGCACATTAAATCAGCGTCGATACCAAGTATTAGGTGGCCCGATTGGATTGCTGGTCGTATTTTTATGTGGAATAGTCGTGATTGGTGTTCAGCTGGGTATTGTATTTAACGTATTACCCAATATTGGTTAATAAATTGGATAATACCGATCTAACCTGCAGTCAAACCTAATCGGTTTGTCAGCAGTCTGAAGCCAGTCTACGGACTGGCTTTTTTATGCTCAAAAGCGAGCAATTCAGATAATTTACAGCACAATAATGACTGCTTTAGGTTATATCAATGCGTATAATCTAACTAAGAATGATTATCATTAGCACGTTATGCACAAAAACAGATATATCTAAAGCTAGCATTTTTTGTAGAAGTGACTATTATATCCGATATATCGGTTTTGGCATCAAAACAAACACTGAGAATTTGAATGGCAAACGAACAACAACTTGATCCTTGCTTATGTAATGGTAAGAGTGTGAGTCGAATGTTTAACCCTAAACAGTTAAGAATATATATTCTACACTTACTGACTGAGGGAATAAATTACGGCTATGACCTGATCAAAAAAATTTCAGAGGAAACGGCAGGGTTTTATTGCCCAAGCCCTGGGGTTATTTATCCTACACTAACATTATTAGAAGAATTAGGTTTTATTACTGCGGGAACGGGTAAAGAGAATGACAAAGGTCGTAAGTGTTTTGTCATCACTCCAGAAGGGCGGTGCTTTTTATTATTAAAAGCTGAACTTTTGGCAGAAGTTCAACTAAAGTTAAATTATGCACAAGAGCTTAAAGCGGGAAACCAATTTGCTAATGAGATTGAATGTGCAGTGGATAAATTTAAATCACTTTTGAGGCACAAAATCGTTTTACAGCAATTAAGTAAAGACGAGTCAGCAAAAGTCGTTGAAATCATTAACCAAGCAGTTGAACGAATAGAAGAGGTCAACGCGGTATTAGTGACGGAAGGAAAATCAAATGGCTAAAACTAATGATATAATTCAAGCAAAAGAGCACTCATATATGACAGATAATCGTAAAGCGGCACAGGATAATACTTCTACATCTAACGAAGCCGAAAAAAGCACAAAGAAAGATGATAAATTTAAAGAAGTTGTCTGCCCAAATGTGCCTACATCTTATTTTAAGCGCGCAAAAAAACAAAAAATTAAATACTAAGATGAATGGTTTACAAAATCTTTATTCAACAGTGGACTGAATTGGTGGTTAACTACCACTAGATGAATGCATGCCATATTTTAAATAAATCTATTTTGATGTTTAAGAAAAGCCAAATGGCTTTAACTAAAAATATAATTATTTTGTAAACTCTGCATATCCTTTGATTGATATCTGCTCTATATTTTATTTGGATTAAAAAAAACCCTGACTACATCAGTAATCAGGGGGTAAGCTTACAACCCTAATTGGGCATGTATTTGTGCTATTTCATCAACCCATTGTTGTTGTAACAATGGTTTTTGGTGGCTTAATTTACGCTGCTTATCAGCTTCTAATTTTTCCTCTAACACCAATAGTTTTTCTAACAACTCATCTTCATGGGAGATGACCTTTGGGGGAGTATTTACAGTATGGCTGTGTTTAACAGGATCTGTATTACTGTGAGATAATAATTGCGCTTGTTGTTCAATTTTATGATAAATATCATCGATATTAAGGTATTCCTCTAATCGATTCTCATCAATAAACCAAAAACGTTGGCAGCTATTTTCAATTAGCCACCTGTCGTGACTAACGACTAATAATGCCCCTGAAAACTGGCTAATTTCTTCACTCAATGCCTCTTTTCCTTCTAAATCAAGGTGGTTAGTTGGTTCATCCAATAAAATAAGTTCATATTGTGCCAAGCTTAGACCAATAAAAAGCAGTCGTGCACGTTCGCCACCACTGAGTGTTCCCACGGTTTGTTGGTGACGTGCATAAGCAAATCCAGCTCCAATAAGTGCCATTTTACGCTGTTCATCCGTAATGGAGGCAAAAGGGCGTAGCGCATCCACGAGGCTATCATTATCATTTAGCTGCTCTAGCTGTTGGTCATAATATCCCGCACGAATTGTGGGATGAAACTTTAAGTGTTTGCTATAGCGTAAGTCCTGCTGATAATGTTGCCAAAGAAGACGCAATAAGGTTGATTTACCGCAACCATTTGCTCCCATAATGGCGATACGATCACCACTTCTCACCTGATGAAACGCAGTTTTAAACAAATTTTCTCCCGCAGGCGTTGAAACTTCAGTTCCTTCGAGCTCGAGAACTCGGTCTGCAGGGATTGGTTTACCATTTAATGCCAATTTCCATTGATAACCTTCAGTGAGCTCTGTTTGAGTTTCTTTAAGTCTATCAATGTGTTTTTCCATTTGTTTCGCTTTGCGAGAAAGACCCTCGTTATCATAAACATGCCCCCAAATAGCCAAGCGTTTTGCGCTAGAGGCGATTCGGTCAATCTCTTTTTGCTCCGCCTGATTTCGTCTTTCATCGGTAATGTCTTTTTCAGCCATGGCACGGCGTGCCTCGCTACAAGGTAACCGATAAAAATGTAACGATTTATCACGTAAAACCCACGTACAGTTAGTGACTTTATCAAGTAAAGCTTGGTCGTGGGAAACCAGTACAAAACTGCCCCTCCAAGACTGCAGAAAATTACCTAACCAAATTAAGGTGGGCAAGTCCAAATGGTTACTGGGTTCATCTAGCAATAATAAGTCAGGCTGTTCAATTAAGGCTCGGCCTAACAAGAGACGAGTATGTTGGCCGCCACTCATTTCATTGGCTTTTTGTTCCCATTGCTGGGTAGTAAAACCTAATTCTGACAGTAATACTTCAGCCCGCCAGCGTTCAGTGACCTTGTCTTGTTCAGACATTTTTTGAACCAGTGCTTCAATTAGTGTCAGATGGGCAACATCTTCGGGTAAATGTTGTTCGATATACGCCGTGACACAGTGATTTGCGTAGGTAATGCTACCGCTGTTGGGGGATAGCTGGTGGGTAAGTAACTTTAATAGCGTACTTTTTCCACTGCCATTATGGCCAATTAAGCCGATGCGGTCGCCTTGTTGCAAGGTGAATGAAACATCATTTAATAGCGTGTGGGTAGAAATGTCGTAATTTAATGATTTTACAGATAATAAAGTGCTCATAGCTTACTCAAATTTTAGGCATGACAATGCCTTGGATAGTCATAACGACAACCCAGTAAGCTGAGGGAAGATCTCTTTGTGGCTTCGCTCAGGCAGGGTTATCGCAGTATAAAACTGTGAAAGCCTGAGCTCTGGCGATTACCAAAGAAGTGTGAGTATTCAATGAGATCACACAACAGCATAAATTAGCCTCCTTATTTTTCGTTAGGTTGAACAATGTACGAATCATAACAAACATAGGGGAAGGATCAAAATCCAGAAATGCGTTTTTTCATAACGGTTGTAGTAATAGGTAGGATTACAGGTATAAATATCGCTTATATCGTGTGAGTTCATATGAATTAAATTGCTAAGTGTTGGGCGTTCAAGATGTAAGGCATAAAATTGCCGTTCAAATAACAAGAGAGCCGCAAATGAACGTAGAAATAAAGCCAGCAACAATGCAAGATGCTACATTGATTTTAACGATGATAATTGAATTAGCAGAGTATGAAAAAGCTCGTCATGAAGTTAAGGCCAGTGTTGCTGATATCGAAAATTCACTATTTGGCGCAGATTCTAAAACAGAAGCCCTTATTTGTTATGTGGATGATAAACCTGCAGGGTATGCGGTTTTCTTTACTAGCTATTCAACTTGGTTAGGTAATAACGGTATTTACTTGGAAGATCTCTATGTATCTCCCGATTTTCGTGGCGCAGGTGCAGGAAAAAAACTGCTAAAACATATCGCTGTATTAGCCGTAGAAAGGAAGTGCCAACGTCTTGAATGGAGTGTTTTAGATTGGAATCAACCAGCAATTGATTTTTATAAAAGTATCGGCGCGCAACCACAAGATGAATGGGTTCGTTACCGTATGGATGAAAAAACAATTGCAGAGTTTGCACGTTAATCGCTAATAATTAAACGAATATAAAGTTTGTCTGAAAAAGCCAGTAAAATAAATTTACTGGCTTTGTTTTTATATTCTTTCATCTAAAGTTGTACAATTAATGCCTTCTGATGAATTTTGTTAATTTATTCTGATTTTTTGTGATGCAAGGCAACTATACTTAATCCAAATTTTGATAAACTTCCGTTAAATTAGATAGATAGCTGATAGTTGAATAGCAATGACACTGATTTAACCTATTTTAAAAATATAATTTTGTTTTTTCGTATTTGGCCGTATTTATTTCGCATATTAACAATTATATGGCTTTATTAATTTCACCAGGTTAATAAAAATAATTGTTGTTCATTGTTTTCTCATTTAATGGAAAAGGGATGGTATGAAAATAAATAAGCAAAAAATATCTTTTTACATCATTTTAATACTCATTATTGCTGCTGGTGGTTTTTACTACTGGAGCATAAATTCAGGTGGGTTACCCTCTGGTTTTGCGCAAAGTAATGGGCGTATAGAAGCGACAGAGATTGATATTGCGACTAAAACTGCAGGTCGAATTGAAACCATCAATGTAAGAGAAGGGGATTTTGTCAAAGAAGGGCAAGAATTAGCCCGTATGGATACTCGTGCGCTTCAAGAACAACTCCATGAAGTCCAAGCACAATTACGCCAAGCGATTAGTGCTGTCACCACCGCAGAGTCTGCGCTTGCTCAACGCAAAAGTGAAAAAGTAGCCGCTCAGGCAGTGGTACGCCAACGCGAAGCTGAACTTGATGCCGCACAAAAGCGTCTTAATCGTTCAAGAGCATTGGTGAGAACTAAAGCGGTTTCTCAGCAACAGGTTGATGATGATACCGCGCAAATGCAGGGCTCACGTGCAGCTTTAGAAGCATCAAAAGCCCAAGTTGCTGCAGCAACATCTGCGATTGACTCTGCAAGTGCTGGTATTGTTCAAGCTAAAAACCGAGTCGATGCAGCAACCGCTACAGAGCGCCGCATTATGGCTGATTTAGACGACAGTATTTTAAAAGCCCCTCGTAATGGGCGTATTCAATACCGTGTTGCAGAGCCTGGAGAAGTCCTTGGCGCTGGGGGGCGAGTATTGAATATGGTGGATTTAAGTGATGTATACATGACGTTCTTCTTGCCAACAGAAGATGCAGGAAAAGTGGCTCTGGGAAGCGATGTGCACATTATTCTTGATGCTGCACCTAATATTGTTATTCCTGCTAAAACGACCTTTGTTGCCAGTGTTGCCCAGTTCACACCCAAAACCGTTGAAACACAAAATGAACGCTTAAAACTGATGTTCCGCGTTCGTGCGCGTATCTCCCCTGAATTACTCGAACAACACCTTGAATATGTGAAAACAGGTCTACCAGGTAAAGCTTATGTCCGTTTGGACTCAAATGAATCTTGGCCTACTGAACTTGAGGTGAGATTACCACAATGACCAATAAACTGATGGATGATGTGATCATTGATATACAGCATGTCAGCCAGCATTATGGTGAAAATTGTGCATTGGATGACATTGTGCTGTCGATTCCAGCTCGCAAGATGGTTGGGTTGATAGGGCCTGATGGTGTGGGGAAATCCAGCTTGATTTCGTTGATAGCAGGGGCGCGGGCTATTCAACAAGGTAATGTGTTTGTACTTGATGGCGATATGAATGATGCTGAACACCGTCGCGCAGTATGCCCTCGAATTGCCTACATGCCGCAAGGGCTTGGTAAAAACCTCTACCATACCTTATCCGTGTATGAAAACGTCGACTTTTTCGGTCGTTTATTTGGCCAATCAAAGGCGGAAAGGGAATATCGCATTCAGGATCTACTTGAAAGTACGGGGTTAGCGCCGTTTAAAGACAGACCTGCGGGTAAATTATCAGGGGGCATGAAACAAAAACTTGGTTTATGTTGTGCATTAATCCATGATCCAGACTTGTTAATTCTTGATGAGCCTACCACAGGGGTTGACCCCTTATCACGTGCTCAGTTTTGGGATCTCATTGATCGTATCCGTTTGCGTCAAACTAATATGAGTGTATTAGTGGCAACAGCCTATATGGAGGAAGCGGAGAGATTCGATTGGCTGGTGGCAATGGATGATGGAAAAGTATTAGCGACAGGGCATGCATCGGAATTAAAAGCCCAAACACGATGTGATGATCTAGAAGCGGCTTTCATTGAACTATTGCCTGAAGAAAAACGCAGTGGCCACAAGAAAGTGGTGATCCCTCCGAGAGACACCTCAAAAGATGATGTTATCGCAATTGAAGCGCAAGATTTAACGATGCGTTTTGGCAACTTCGTTGCTGTTGACCACGTGAATTTTAAGATCCCAAAAGGGGAAATATTCGGTTTTTTAGGTTCAAACGGTTGCGGTAAATCAACAACGATGAAAATGCTGACTGGGCTTTTGCAGGCGAGTGAAGGGCAGGCTTGGTTATTTGGGCAAGAAATTGACCCGAAGGATATCGAAACGCGTAAACGAGTTGGGTATATGTCACAGGCTTTTTCTCTGTATAGCGAACTGAGTGTGGAACAAAACTTAGTTTTACATGCAAAACTGTTTCATATTCCAGAAGACAAAATTGCTCGTCGTGTTGATGACATGTGCCAACGGTTTGAACTTGATGAAGTCAGGGATACGATGCCTGATGATTTACCATTAGGTATACGCCAGCGCTTATCTTTAGCGGTTGCGGTGATCCACGAACCCGAGATGCTAATACTGGATGAACCCACATCGGGTGTTGACCCTGTAGCCAGAGACATGTTCTGGAATTTAATGGTTGATCTATCAAGACGTGACGGTGTCACAATATTTATCTCTACGCACTTTATGAACGAAGCGGAGCGCTGTGACCGTATATCCTTAATGCACGCAGGTAAGGTACTTGACTGCGATACCCCAGTTAATCTCACCAAAAAGCGCGGTTTGGCGACACTCGAGGAAACCTTTATTGCTTACTTACAAGATGCCGTGGGTGATGCAGGACAAGGAACCGAAACCGCACCTGAGTTCCATGTTGATCCAGAGCTAAAAGAGCAAGCCACAGAAGCTTTAAAAAAACGCTTTAGTTTACGTCGCTTATTCAGCTATTCCATCCGTGAAGGTATGGAGTTGCGACGAGATCCAGTGCGCTCTACACTTGCTTTGCTTGGTACGGTGATCTTGATGTTTATTATGGGCTACGGGATCAGTATGGACGTTGAAAACTTACGTTTTTCTGTGCTAGACCGTGACCAGACAGGCCTAAGCCAAGGTTATACGTTAAACCTTGCAGGTTCCCGTTATTTTATTGAACAGCCACCTCTTCAAGATTATGACGCACTTGAAGAAGGCATGCGCAGTGGTCAAATCACTGTCGCTATTGAAATACCCCCAAATTTTGCTCGTGATATTGCCCGTGGAAGTAATGTGAAAATCGGTGTTTGGATTGATGGTGCAATGCCAAATCGTGCAGAAACGGTTCGCGGTTATGTTCAAGCAATGCACCTTGCATGGTTAAGTACCATGGCGGCTAGGCAGCCTGTAGGGGTAGCAGGTATGCCTGCTATTGATATAGAAACGCGGTATCGTTATAACCCTGACGTACGCAGTTTACCTGCGATTGTTCCTGCCGTTATCCCATTGTTATTAATGATGATTCCAGCAATGTTAAGTGCATTAAGTGTGGTGCGTGAAAAAGAGTTGGGTTCAATTATTAACCTTTATGTCACCCCGATCACCAAATTAGAGTTTTTACTGGGCAAACAGCTCCCCTACATTTTATTGGGGATGTTTAACTTTGTACTGCTTTGTATTTTGTCGGTGTATATTTTTGGTGTGGAATTTAAAGGCAGTTTTTTAACGTTGACCTTGGCTGCATTTTTGTACGTTAGTATTGCAACAGGGATTGGATTACTCATCTCTTGCTTCATGAAAAGCCAAATCGCGGCCATTTTTGGTACGTCGATCATCACATTAATTCCCGCAACACAGTTTTCTGGAATGATTGACCCAGTTTCATCATTAGAGGGAATAGGACGTTGGGTGGGCATGGTTTATCCAACCTCACACTTTCTCACTATCACGCGAGGGACTTTCTCCAAAGGCCTTAACTTGTTTGATTTACAGGCATCATTTATCCCGTTGTTGATTACAGTTCCTCTTGTCATCGGGCTGAGTGTATTGTTCCTGAAAAAACAGGAGTCCTAATGATGATACGTAAAATTCAAAATATCTTTAATTTAGGTGTTAAGGAGTTACGAAGCTTAGGGCGTGACAAAGCAATGCTGGCTTTGATTGTTTTTGCTTTTACGGTTTCGATTTATTCATCCGCAACGGTGACACCAGGGTCTTTACATAACGCCCCGATAGCCATTGCAGACCAAGATAAGTCGCAGTTATCAAACCGGATTATTAATAGCTTCTATGCCCCTTATTTTTTACCGCCTGCGGATATTACGCCTGATCAAATAGATGGCTTGCTTAACCGAGGTTCATATACTTTTGCCTTGGATATTCCGCCTAATTTTCAACGGGATGTCTTAGCGGGTAGGAGCCCTGAAATTCAAGTGAATATTGACGCAACACGTATGAGCCAAGCATTTTTAGGGAATAGTTATATTCAAAATATTACCCTTGGTGAGGTCAATGAGTTCTTAGCGAAATACCGCAGTAATGCGAGCTTGCCTGTTGATTTGGAAGTACGGATGCGCTTTAATCCTAACCTAACCCAATCGTGGTTTGGTTCCGTGATGGCAATTATTAACAATATCACTATGTTATCGATTGTTTTAACGGGGGCAGCGTTGATCCGTGAACGAGAGCATGGCACGGTTGAGCACCTAATGGTGATGCCATTGACGCCTTTTGAGATCATGATGTCTAAAATATGGTCAATGGGATTGGTGGTGCTGATTGCATCAGGAGTTTCATTGATGCTAGTGGTGAAGACACTGTTGCAAGTCCCAATCGAAGGCTCGATTTTGCTCTTTATGTGTGGCGTTGCTTTAAGTCTTTTTGCGACAACATCCATAGGTATTTTTATGGGGACAATCGCCCGTTCAATGCCACAGTTTGGGTTATTAATGATTTTAGTCTTATTGCCATTGAATATGCTTTCTGGTGGGATGACGGCGCGGGAAAGTATGCCACAATTAGTGCAAGATATTATGTTAACGATGCCGACCACCCACTTTGTGAGCCTTGCACAGGCTATCTTGTATCGCGGAGCAGGCTTCCAGATTGTTTGGTCACAGTTTGCTATTTTACTGGTTATTGGCAGTGTTTTCTTTGCACTCGCCCTAATTCGTTTTCGCAAAACCATTGCCACAATGGCGTAATAACGTCCTAAATTGCCTACCTAAAAAGAAAACGCTTGCTGAATGCCTCAGTAAGCGTTTTAATGATTTGCCTATCAATTATTAATAAATGATTAGATTATGCCTATCAAATCGATAGCGCGTACTGATTGGATTAAGTCGCTGTAAAACAGTAACTTAATAGGCAACCAAACAGGAGAACATCATATGTCATTAATTAATACTCAAATCAAACCTTTTACTAACCAAGCATTTAAAGATGGCAAATTCATCGAAGTTTCTGAAAAAGACGTTGCGGGTAAATGGAGTGTTTTCTTCTTTTATCCAGCTGACTTTACGTTTGTTTGCCCAACTGAACTGGGTGACGTTGCAGACCACTACGAAGAATTCCAAAAATTAGGTGTTGAAATTTTCTCTGTTTCTACCGACACACACTTTACACATAAAGCATGGCACGCAAGCTCAGACACTATTGGTAAAATCAAATATGCGATGATCGGCGATCCAACAGGCGCATTAACGCGTAACTTTGAAAACATGCGTGAAGCTGAAGGCTTAGCAGACCGTGGTACATTTGTCGTTGACCCTCAAGGTATTATCCAAGCGATTGAAATCACTGCTGAAGGTATTGGTCGTGATGCAGCAGACTTACTGCGTAAAGTGAAAGCGGCTCAGTACGTTGCAAGCCACCCAGGTGAAGTTTGCCCAGCTAAATGGAAAGAAGGTGATGCAACATTGTCTCCATCTTTAGATTTAGTCGGCAAAATCTAATTAATCTTTTGATTGAATATTAGATGACTCGAGTTACAGGCATTTAGTGCAATGATGCCTTGCCTGTAACTTGCAGTATGGCGGGTATATGTACCCGATTTTAGGATTAAAATTAAAGGGGATTACATGCTCGACAACAATTTACAGGCCCAATTAAAAGCCTATTTAGAACGTTTAACTAAACCCGTTGAATTAGTTGCCAATTTAGACGATAGCCAAAAATCAAACGAAATTAAGCAATTGCTCGATCAAATTGCCTCGTTGTCTGACAAAGTGAGTGTACGTGAAGAACGTAATAGTGCGATAAGAACTCCATCATTTTTAATTACTAACCCAGGTATTGATAGTGGTTTGCGTTTTGCAGGATCGCCACTGGGACACGAATTTACCTCTCTTGTGCTAGCACTATTGCAAATTGGTGGGCATCCATCGAAAGAAGCGCAAGAGTTATTGGAACAAGTAAAAGGCCTTGAAGGCGAGTTCCAATTCGAAACATATTATTCATTATCTTGCCATAACTGCCCTGACGTTGTTCAGGCATTGAATTTAATGGCAGTTTTAAACCCAAATATCAGCCATACCGCCATTGATGGTGCGCTTTTCCAACATGAAATTGATGAGCGTAACGTGATGGGCGTTCCAGCCGTTTACCTAAATGGCAAAGAATTTGGCCAAGGCCGTATGACATTGAGTGAGATTGTCAGCAAAGTTGATACTAATGCAGATGCACGCGCCGCTAAGTCATTGACTGAACGTGAACCTTTTGAAGTGTTAGTGATTGGTAGTGGTCCCGCGGGCGCATCAGCTGCAATTTACACCGCACGTAAAGGTATCCGCACAGGTGTTATCGGTGAGCGCTTTGGTGGCCAAGTGATGGATACCGTTGATATTGAAAACTATATTTCCGTTATCAAAACGGAAGGTGCCATTTTTGCTGGCGCGTTGAAAAACCACGTTGATAGCTATGATGTTGATGTTATTGATGGTCAATCAGTTGCTAAACTAATCCCAGCCGCTGAAGAAGGTGGTTTACACCAAATCGAAACAGCATCTGGTGGTATTTTAAAATCACGCAGTATTATTATTTCGACAGGTGCGCGTTGGAGAAACATGGGCGTTCCTGGTGAACAAGAGTATCGCACCAAAGGGGTGACATTCTGCCCACACTGTGACGGTCCGTTGTTTAAAGGCAAACGCGTTGCAGTTATTGGTGGTGGTAACTCAGGTATTGAAGCTGCCATTGATTTAGCGGGTGTGGTTGATCATGTCACTGTGCTTGAGTTTGCGCCAGAACTTAAAGCAGATTCTGTATTACAACAAAAAGCACGTAGCTTGAAGAATGTCGATATTATTGTAAATGCCCAAACCCTTGAAGTAAAAGGTGACGGTAGCAAAATGACTAGCCTTGAGTATAAAGACCGTACAGACGAAAGTGTGCATTCTTTAGAGGTTGCAGGTGCATTCGTACAAATCGGTTTATTGCCAAATACCAATTGGTTAGGTGATACAGTTGCAAGAAACCGTATGGGCGAGATTGAAATCGACGCACGTAATGAAACCAGTGTGAAAGGCATTTTCGCAGCAGGGGATTGTACAACAGTGCCTTACAAGCAAATTATCATCTCTGCTGGAGAAGGGGCAAAGGCCGCACTTAGCGCCTTTGATTACCTAATCCGCACAAGTACCAGAACCGCTGAATAGGTGTAATTTACTTTATATTCAGTGAGTTGTAGTCAAAAGGCACTCGGGGGCGAGTGCCTTTTTTTTGTGTGTAAACTCTGAACATTGAAATATCAAACTAGGCTCCTCGTAAGTTCAACACCTATCAATAACCAGGCTTATCTCATCTTTTTACTTATACCTTTTTAATCTAAATTATGTGATACAGATCTAAATACTGCACAAAGCCAGTCATATCCATGATCATGAATTTCATTCATGTTGTAGTGAAATTAAGTCGCTTTCACTCATTCAGCGGCTCTGGCATAAATGAATTAACGCTAACAAGTTAACTTATTTACAACATAAAGATTGATGAATGAGAAACAAAAACTTCTAAAAAATCAAGAAGTCAATTTAGTTTCCATCTTGGAATTTAGGGTGCGACAAGACGATGAACAAAAATTTTACATTTACGATTAAAAGTAGTCTTTTTGATGAAAATTATAATCCTTCTGAAAATACACGGATCACAACTAACTTTGCTAATTTAGCTAGAGGGAAAAATCGTCAAGAAAATTTGCGTAACACGCTTGCCATGATGAACAACCGTTTTAATACGTTAGCCTATTGGGATAACCCGAAAAGTGACCGATATGCAATTGAGCTTGAAATTATTTCTGTGGAAATGCGTGTTGAAAATAATGCCGATACCTTCCCTGTGATTGAGGTATTAAAAACAAACATCGTTGATAACAAGACGGGGCAACGTACAGAGGGAATTGTCGGAAATAATTTTTCTTCTTATGTCCGTGATTATGATTTCAGTGTTTTATTGTTAGATCACAATAAAGACCAAACAAACTTTAGTATTCCTGAAAAATTTGGCGATTTACATGGAAATATCTTTAAATGTTTTGTTAACTCGAACGAATACAAAGCACATTTTAATAAGCCGCCAGTTATTTGTTTAAGCGTCTCAAATAAAGATGTTTACCATCGCACGGGTAATCAGCACCCAGTATTAGGTATCGAATATCAGCAAAATGGAGCTTCATTAACGGATCAATATTTTAAAAAGATGGGATTACAAGTTCGTTATTTTATGCCACAAAACAGTGTTGCTCCATTAGCCTTTTATTTTACGGGAGATTTGCTGAGCGATTACAGCAATATTGAACTGATTAGTACGATCAGTACGATGGAAACATTCCAGAAAATTTATCGCCCAGAAATTTATAATGCAAATTCAGTTGCAGGGCAATGTTATCAACCGAGTTTAACGAACCAAGATTATTCGTTAACAAAAATTGTTTATGACCGCGAAGAACGTAGCCGATTGGCTATTGAACAGGGGAAATATACAGAAGAGCATTTTATTGAACCCTATAAGCATATTCTAGAACAATGGTCTGCTAGCTACGCACTTTGATTAATGATAAAAATTTAAGGTCAATTATTATGAAAACATTATTACCAACATCTACCGCTGGCAGTTTACCAAAACCTTCTTGGCTTGCTCAGCCTGAAACCCTTTGGTCGCCTTGGAAGTTAAAAAATGAAGAATTAATTGAAGGGAAACAAGATGCGCTGCGTTTATCCCTCGAAGATCAATTGCGTGCTGGGATTGATATTGTGAGTGATGGTGAGCAAACTCGCCAGCATTTTGTGACTACATTCATTGAACATCTCAGTGGCGTTGATTTTGAAAAGCGTGAAGTGGTTAAAATCCGTGATCGTTATGATGCGAGTGTTCCGACGGTAGTTGGGGCTGTTGAGCGTCAAAAACCAGTCTTTGTTGAAGATGCTAAATTTTTGCGCCAGTTAACGAAACAGCCGATTAAATGGGCATTACCAGGCCCAATGACTATGATTGATACGTTGTATGATAACCATTATAAAAGCCGTGAAAAATTGGCATGGGAATTTGCTAAGATCCTGAATCAGGAAGCAAAAGAGCTCGAAGCCGCAGGCGTTGATATTATTCAGTTTGATGAGCCTGCGTTTAATGTATTTTTTGATGAGGTGAACGATTGGGGGGTGGCGGCGCTGGAAAGGGCGATTGAAGGCCTGAAGTGTGAAACAGCAGTGCATATCTGTTATGGATACGGCATTAAAGCCAATACAGACTGGAAGAAAACGTTGGGTTCTGAATGGCGCCAATATGAAGAAGCATTCCCTAAGCTGCAGACTTCGAGTATCGATATTATTTCACTGGAGTGCCATAACTCCCATGTTCCAATGGATTTAATTGAGCTCATTCGTGGCAAAAAAGTGATGGTCGGGGCGATTGATGTGGCAAGTAATGTCATCGAAACGCCAGAAGAGGTCGCTAATACGTTGCGTAAAGCACTTCAATTTGTGGATGCAGATAAGCTTTATCCATCAACTAACTGCGGAATGGCACCACTGTCGCGCCAAGTTGCGACGGGTAAACTCAATGCCTTAAGTGCAGGGGCAGAGATTATCCGTAGAGAGCTGTTAAATAAGTAATCTATTCGAATAATAGCGAATCAAGAGAAACCCAGAATCAATATCTGGGTTTTTTGTTGCCTTAGATTTCTTATTTCAGTCTAACTTGAGGTATATTAGATGAATTATCATTAAATAATTTTTTGAAATAGGAATGTCGGCAATGGCTCTAATCCCTAAAAACTACGCACGTTTAGAAAGCGGCTACCGTGAAAAAGCCCTAAAAATTTACCCGTGGGTGTGTGGACGTTGTACTCGCGAGTTTGTATATTCTAATTTACGCGAGTTAACGGTTCACCATATCGACCATGATCATACCAATAACCCTGAAGATGGCAGCAATTGGGAGCTATTATGTTTATTTTGCCATGATCATGAGCATTCAAAATACACGGAAGCAGACATGTATGGCACCAATGTTGTGGCGGGGGAAGATGCACAAAATGATATCGAAGCGGCAACTTATAACCCATTTGCTGATTTGAAATCGATGTTAAACAAGAAAAAATAATAACAAGTCACCTATCGAAAAATAAGCTAGAGTCTTTAGCTTTATCTTATTTGCCTTTAACTAAGCCTCTGATAAAGAGGCATTTGTGTTTTAGGCGAGCTGTTTCCAATGGATTAGAATCTTTCACTGTTTGATTGCATATCAAAATAGAATTTAGTCATTAGCACAAAATGGTCAAGCAAGGGTTTGACTTTATCTCTCAATGCGGACTATATTTAATTCATTCAAATGAATTAAATATAAATAAGAGAGGAAACAGATGAATAACCTAACGATACCAAGTCCATTTTCGTTTGAAGAACGCGATAGACGATGGGGGATTGCGCGGAAAATCATGAAACTGCATGATCTTGAAGTCCTTATGGTTTATGGGGACAGGGAATCAGCGGCACCCGCACCGTTTTGTATTGATCACTATTTCACCAATGATCGTTTAGGGTCGGTTGTGATCTTCCATCAAGATAAAGCCCCACTGGTAGTCACATTCGCCCCCATGATGGTAGCTGATCATATGCAAGCACAAATGCGAGGTGATAGGCAGTGGATATC
The DNA here is from genome assembly GCF_050446505.1 of Providencia sp. SP181. NCBI lineage: Bacteria > Pseudomonadati > Pseudomonadota > Gammaproteobacteria > Enterobacterales > Morganellaceae > Providencia > Providencia sp. SP181. The sequence continues at coordinate 150,293 of NZ_JBBPXM010000001.1, read as the reverse complement.
ACCAGAGCAAATAGTTGTAGGGAAAACAGGGCGTAATATTGCGCAGGTATTTGTTGATTTAGGTGTGTCTGCAAATGCGAATGTTGGTGTAGTGGGGTTAGAGCCTTACCCGCCATTTTATTTCGATGGTGCAATGCCGTATAACACATTGACGGGAATAAAAGCGCGTTTACCTCAGTTAAATTTTGTCCCTGTTTACCGCTCGTTTTTTCAACTCGCCTCCGTGAAAAGTGCAGAAGAACTTGAGCATGTAAAATATGCTGCAATGATAGGTGAGGCAATGAGTGAAGCGATGCGTTCTACAGCTATTGTCGGTAATTCAGAGGCGGATATTGCGGCGGCAGTCACCGCGAAATGTTTATCTATGGGGGGATTCACCGCCGAAATTTTGATGGGTTCAGGACCTGAATATATTGGGTGGGGTCAGCCTGCGTGGCAATACCGTTCACAAACGCCACGAAAGATACAGCAAGGTGATATTGTGTTAACAGAAATATTTGCTCTGTATGGCATGTATGAAACACAGCACCAAGCCGCGGTTGCGGTGGGGAAAATTCATCCCAATATCGAAAAAGCGGCAGCTGTTGCAAGGGAATGCTATGAAATTGGTGTTGAGTACCTTAAAGAGGGGGTCACATTCGGTGAAGTGGTGGATGAAATGGAAAAACCGCTGTTAAAATCGAAGGGGTGGCATGTACATCCATTGATCCACAGTATTAATCCTTATGGGCCTATTGGCTTTGGCACAGCCCCTGGTATTGAGTCATTACCTATTGCCCAAAAATACCGTCAATTGGAACGGTTGCCAAATCCAGGGCGTGAATTAGTTTTGCAGGAAGGGATGACGTTTGCCTTTGAACCTAACTGCGCATTTGGCTATCATTTATGTAATCTCGGTGGCACAGTGGTTGTCGGTAAAGATAGGGGGATTGAACTGAATAATAATTCTACTTATCTTATGCGCGCGGACATATAATTTTAGGAATAACAGCAAGATATGAATGACACAAATAAAAACATACTTTCATCAGAGTTAACGAAAGAAAAGTTAATTAATGAAGGGATTAAACAATTTGCGATTCATGGCATCAATGGCGTTCGTACGCGACAATTGGCTGAAAGTGCGGGTGTTAACCAGTCTGCAATTCCCTATCATTTAGGGGGAAAGCTAGGTGTTTATTGCGCTGTTATTCAAAAAATTGCGAGCGATTTATCTCGGGAAAGTAATGTTCAGGCGTTTGATGCACAGCTTAAACTAGCTATGCAACAAACACCTATTGAGCAGGCGCAAGCAAATCAGTTAATTAGTTTATTGATAACAGGGTTAGGGAATGCGTTGTTATTACCAAAGCATGAATATTATTCCGTGCTTATTCTTCGTGAGCAACTTGAGCCTACAGAAAATTATGATGTTATTTATCGGGACTTTATCGAACCTTTCCATACACGTTTGTCAGGGCTGATCCAAACGATTAATCGCATTGATAAACAAACCGCGATTATCCGAGCTCATGTATTGATAGGACAAGTATTAGGTTTTGTTGTCGCGCGAAAACCTTTTCTTAAGCGACTCAATGCTCAGCAAATTGATGAACGTTTATTGAGTGATATATTGCAGCAAATCAGCTTGATGGCAATTCAAGCTTTAATGATAGGGAAATAGTGGCTTAGTATACTAAGCCACTTTTAGGCGACGTTCGGTGACTTCGCTAATATTCTATTCTTCAATTAGTGGATATCTTCGTGGCTGCGGTAAACTAACGATAGCTCAGGATGATTCCACAGACTGGCGGGCGTTACAGTAGTGCGTTCCCAAGGTATTTGACCAATAAACCAAAGTTTCCAAAAATTTAATTTTGCATTCGGATTCTTTGTTAATAATTCTTCAAACGTTTCAATTTCACCAATTTGTACAGATAAGGCAGATTGGTAAATATCAAAGACAAATTTAGAACAAAATTGCCTTGGCGACTCATAATTAAACCCCGTATGGTAAAACTTATTTAAACGGGCAGGGACTTGTGCAACCAAGGCATTTTTTTGCTCTTGTGTTAACGAGTTGGCGAAACGGCGCACACTATAACGCTTATCTGAAGAACGAGCGATAAAACGTGAAAGTGTCGTGGTTGTGGATAAAGGCACACGGCTTTCGGCAATTAAATAATCTTCACCATCGTGCCCGATGATCATACCGACATGGTTGCTCCAACATAAAGAGGCTGAAGCAATTTGACGAAATAACTCGGTACCAATACTGGTAAAAACAATATCACCCACTTCATATTCATAGGGGTAGTTTGTTTGCATCATTACAATACCTCAATATAAATGAAAGAATATCATTAAGGTATAGTTATAAAGCTTAGCAAAAATCTGACTATCAGATAAAAGCGTAAAATCTTCTTTGTTTAGCTTGGGTATATCTTATTCATCTGCTCACTTAGTAACTTCACATTGTGCACAATATCAGTTTCAGTATGTGCTGCATAACCAAATAAAATGGCGTTTTGCTTGGTACTTTTAATGCAATATCGTGATAAAGGCTGTGCACCAAAACCTAATAAGCGGCACTGTTCAAGTATAAGATTAATATCGTACCCAGCCTTTATCCAACATACAGTGTGTATTCCTGAATCTGTCATTTGTACTTCAAATAAATGAGGGAGGTACAGGTTAATCGCATTGAAAAACGCGTTCTGCCTATCATGGCATATTTTGCGTATTTTACGCACATGGCGAGCATAGTGGCCCTCTTGAATAAACTGGGCTAGAGAGGCTTGCTCTAGGTATCCACAATGGCTATCACTGTAGTATTTCATCATGGTAAATGCTTCACTCAGAACTTCTGGCACAATTAAAAAACCTAAGCGAAACCCTGGGTACATCATTTTTGAAAATGTGCCCGCATAAATGACTCTTTGCTGGTTGTCTAAGCCTTGTAATGCTTGAATTGGCTTAGATAAAAAACGAAACTCGCTGTTATAGTCATCTTCAAAAATCCATGCATTATTATGTTGTGCCCAGTCAAGCAATGCTAAACGGCGGGATAGACTTAATGTAGTTCCTAAAGGAAATTGATGGGAAGGAGCGGTATAAACTAATTTGGCATCTCCATGGTGTTTCGCACCATAAGCGATATCCATGCCTTCGGAATCGGATGGTATCGGTGAAACTTCAGCCCCTGCTGCAGTTAAAATAGCGCGAGCGCTGTCATAGCCTGGGTCATCAAGCCAAACTTTATCACCTTGTTGTAACAGTACTTTCGCAGCTAAGTTAATTGCCTGTTGGGTTCCATTGACAATGATAATTTGTTTCTCTTTGCAGTGAACGCCGCGAGTGGAGTGAACATAATCCACCAGCAATTTCTTAAGGGGCGTAAACCCATCTGGATGATTAAAAAAAGGGATAGTTTGTTTCGATTTACGCCAAACACGGCCTAATAATCTTCCCCATAGTTCATGAGGAAACTGATCAACACAACCGATACCAATATTAAACATTTGGCGCGATTTTGTATTTGGTCGTGATTGATTCCACAAACTTGTCAATATTGCGACTTTAGGATTAAGATTAAGTGCATTATATTCAGGCTGCTTAATTGTTTGTGAAGTCGATGCTGTACGAACTAATTCGTCAGGAATATTTGCTGACACATAAGTGCCAGAGCCTTTTTTGGAATACAAATAGCCTTCATCAATTAACCTCTCAAAGCCTGCAATGACTGAGTTACGCGAAATAAACATCATCTCAGCTAAAGCCCTTGAGGACGGTAGTTTCACACCTGAAGCTATACGACCATCTAAGATTGCATTGCGGATCGTGTGATACACATTTTCTTTTATATATCCCTTATCAAGTAGGAGCAATGGAAACTGAGCTTGTTGTTTACGTCGCATAAGTGGATCCTAAATAAATAACAAAAGTGTATCTTATACAGCACCAGATGGGATTGTACTATAACCACATTATGTAATATATCTACAAATGGAAGGGTTATTATGAATAAAGCTACATTACCAGTTACGATTGAGTTTGTTGCCCCAGAACATTATCCAGAATGGTTAGTGTATTGGTTGGAATACCAAAAGTTCTATCAAGTTGAATTAAGTGAAGAGGTAACATTAAAAGCTTGGGAGCGTTTTTTTGACGATAATGAGCCTATGCACTGCGCAGTCGCTCTTGAAGATGGCAAAGTGGTTGGTTTCGTCAACTATTTATTTCATCGTTCAACATGGGCAAAAAATGACTTTTGCTATTTAGAAGATTTGTATGTCACGCCAGAAATGAGAGGGCGTCACGTTGGTAAGCAGCTTATTGAATTTGTTCAAGTGCAAGCACAAGATAAACAATGTGGTCGCTTATATTGGCATACACAAGAAACTAATTTACGCGGGCAAAAACTGTATAACTGGGTGGCAGAGAAACCAGGGGTGATTGAATATAGAATGCCATTGTAATCAATGTAGTAGCATATCCTACATTTCAGTGACTGACTGACCCGTTGTTTGATAACAACGGGCTTTTTAGTGGAGTGGGATTAAGTGCAAAAAATATGTTTAACTTGCGAGTTGGGAGCGAACTTCCATTAAAGCAAAACCTAAAAGATTTAATCCTTTCCACGTGAGTGGATTTTCGATATTTTCTGCATCTTCGGCAAGGCCTATTCCCCATATCTTATCAACAGGGCTGGCTTCAACTAATACGCGCTCGTTGGTTGAAAGTAAAAATGTTTTAAGTTGTTCGTTTTGGCTAAACTTGGCCATATTCGCGGCAACAACAATTTCGAAACGTTTATCATTCCAAACATCTTGTTTAAATCCACGAACCTCGCGACCAAACGCTTTTGCTGCTCCTGGGTTAGGCGCATGAATGATTTTTCCTAACGTTTCAATATCACCAAATAAACGTGCTTTTTCTGCCATCATAAAATGCTCTGCACTTGCGAATCGGTGCCCATCGACAATAAACGGTGAAGGGTACCACTGACTAAAGCAGCTTTTCGTGACTTGATTTTGTTTGGTTTGGTGCCCCCAGAAAAAAACATATTTGAATTTTTTCCCTGAGCGGTAATGCTTACAAAGGCTTTTAATATCCATAGGTTAAGTTTAATTATATAAGAATAATATTCTTAGCATACGGAGAAAAAAGGAATTGAGCTATCAGAAAAGCCTGCTTATGTTGATAAGCAGGCGGGGTAATTAGAGAACTTTGCTTAAAAACTCTGCAGTACGAGGGTTTTTAGGTGCTGAGAATAGTTGTTCAGGAGGACCTTCTTCTTGAATGATGCCTTGGTCAATAAACATAACGCGATCCGCAACCTCACGGGCAAAGCCCATTTCATGTGTGACAATAACCATCGTCATACCTTCAGTTGCTAACGTTTTCATAACAGACAATACTTCACCAACTAACTCAGGATCCAGTGCTGAAGTTGGTTCATCAAATAATAAAATAGACGGCTGCATTGCTAATGCTCGTGCAATGGCAACACGTTGTTGCTGCCCACCAGAAAGGCTTGCAGGCCACGCATCAATTTTATCTAATAGGCCAACTTTGACTAAAAGCTGCTCAGCTTGTTTTAACGCTTGCTCTTTTTTTAAACCTTTAACGAGTGTCGGAGCCATCATCAAATTTTCAAGCACTGTCATATGTGGAAATAAATTAAAGCGTTGAAAAACCATACCAACATTTTCACGCATTTTATTGAGATCTGTTTTTGGGTCATGAACATCAAATCCATTGACTTTGATTTCACCGCCGTCAGGGCGTTCCAGTGCGTTTAAACAACGTAAAAAAGTACTTTTCCCTGAGCCAGAAGGACCAATAACACAGATAACTTCTTGCGGATGGATCTCACAAGAGATTCCGCGTAAAACATGGGTATCCCCAAATTTTTTTTGTAAATCATTAACGTAAATCACTTCTGCCCAACCTTCTTTCCATATATTGCACTAACTGAGCGAGTATAAATGTCAGCATCCAATAAATTATTGATATTGTTAAGTAGGGTTCCCAGTATGTGGCATATGCCCCAGAAACAGTTCGCGCAGCATAGGCGAGATCGGCCAAACCAATTGCGGAAGCAAGTGATGAATCTTTGACAATAGCAATCGCGTTATTACCTAAAGGAGGTAGAATTCGGCGGAAAGCTTGCGGAAGAATGACCTTACGCATTGTTTTTGCCCAACTCATTCCTAACGCCCGCGAGGCTTCCATTTGCCCTTTATCAATTGATTGAATGCCTGCACGAAAAATCTCAGAAACATAAGCCCCTGAATTTAAAGTAATAGCAATGACACAAGATAAAAATGCACCATAGTCAGAACGTAGCATTTTGGCGGTATCAACGGACATTAACCCTGATGTAACGAACAACCCATCACGCGGATTAATAAATAATGGAACCAATGCAAAATGAACAACCATTATTTGTACAAATAATGGTGTACCACGAAAGGCGCTAACATAAAAACGCACGGGCCATTGTACGAAATAGCGTAAAATGGGTTTCCAAATCCCTTGTTCCGCTTTGGCCGTTCTCCCCAGCCCAAGCGTGAGCCCCCACAAAGAGCCTAAAATAACGCAAATAATGGTGGCCTTTATGGTCATTAATGCGCCTTCAGCAAATAGTGGGGCGTACTCTTCAATTATTTCCCAACGAAACGCAGACATCTTAATTTCACCCTGATTTATAACGAGAAAAAGCCACCTAAAGATGGCTTTAAATTAAATAAAGCTATTGTTTTGGTAATTGCGGAACATTTGCATCAAACCATTTTTGGTAGATTTGGTTATAAGTGCCATTTTCAAGGATGGTATTTAAACCATTATTAATCTTTTGTTGTAATTCACTATTTCCCTTAGCAACCGCAATACCGAAATATTGTTTTTCAAAATGGTTATCGTAGATTAATTTAAATTTTTTCTCTGGGTGAGTTTTGATGTAATACTTAATGACACCAACGTCACCAACTGCTGCGTCAATGCCGTCTTCATACAGTTCTTGCAACAATAAAGGTGTATTATCGAAACGTTTAATTGATGTGCTGTTTTTACCAATTACATCGGAAACCACAATATCCCCTGTACTGGAATTAACAACACCAACGTTTAAATCTTTTAAGCTATTTAAATCGGTAACATTGGAAGACTCACCGATCACGATAGCTTGTTCAGCAGGAAAATAAGGATTGGAAAAATCAACCATATTTTTGCGTTTGTCTGTGATAGTTATCCCTGAAATTAAAATATCTCTATCCCCTGAGGATAAAGTGGCAAAAATACCTTCCCATGGTGTGTTAACCAGTTTGACGTCAAAACCTTCTGCATCAGCAATGGCTTTAATAATATCAATATCAAAACCTTCCAATTGTTTTTGGCTATTTTCAAACTCAAATGGTCGATATGTTCCACCAGCACCTACGGTATAACTGTCTTTTGCGTAAACATTCCCTGCGAATGCAGCCAGTGTCATACAACCAGCAAAAACGAGCTTTTTAAACATTTTAGACCTCTTTAATTATGCATTTATAGTGAATAAAAATACATAAAATTAATCAGGCAAGCAAATAGTATTTCAAAATTAAGGTTGGATAATGTCATTTGCTGATTTACTGATGCATGGTCGACCTTGAATCTGGCTAAAATACGAACAAAAGAGTAAAGGGGAGATACGCTGTATGATATTTTTGTTAAACCAATCATAAAATCGGAAGGATATGGTTAATGAGGGCTTTTTTTACCTATCCGTTACAAAAAATTAACGTTAAACTCTGGAGTGACTTCTTATAATGGACTGATATAAAAAGATAAATCATAATGAGTAAAATATTGTTAGTGCTCTGGCCACTATTTGCATTGATTGCGATAGGCTTTATATTAAGACGTACTCGGTTATTTTCGCCTGATTTTTGGCCTGGAGCCGAAAAACTCAACTATTTTATTTTATTTCCCGCCTTATTAATTAATAGCTTAGCAAGTGCCCCTTTAAATAATCCTAAGTTAGCTTATTTAGGTAGTGCGATCCTCTGCATTTTAGCGATAAGTTCATTATTAGTGCTGATAAGTAAATATTTATGCAAAATAACTGTCCCTCGATTTGGTGCGCATATTCAAGGGATCACGCGTTTTAATACTTATTTAGGCTTAGCTATTGTGGCCGATTTATTTGGTAAAGAGGGGGTTGCCGTTGCCGCAGTTATTATGGCAATTTTAGTGCCAAGCTGTAATGTTATCGCGGTGCTGGCGTTATCTTCAGGGAAAAAAGTGTCAGTAAAACAACTCTTATTACCCATCATTAAAAATCCGTTAATACTCTCTTGTGTTATCGGAATTTTGTTAAATTTATCGCCTGTGGGGCTACCTTTTGGTTCTGAACAATTATTAAAATTACTCGCAGCAGCAAGTTTACCATTGGGATTGATTTGTATTGGTGGTGCGCTGCAAACAACAACACTGCGTAAAGAATTCAAACCAATCATACTATCAACATTATTACGCTTGCTTGCTATGCCTGTATTAACGTTAATAATGGCTAAATTGTTTTCTTTGCCAAACTTAGAAACGATTTTATTGGTGATATTTTTTGCCATCCCTACTGCACCAACGGCCTATATTTTGACTCGTCAGTTGAATGGTGATAGCCAATTAATGGCTGGGATCATTACATTGCAAACTATTATCGCCGTGTTCACCTTGCCTATAGTTTTATCATTCGTCATGCATTAATGGTGATATGTTTTGCAACTGTCACATTGATACTCTATGTTATCGGGAGATTACTTCATCTGATTAGGAGTTGTGTGTGTCTTTGGAAAAATGCCAGAAAAATGAAAACTTATCTATTGAAGATGTTTTGGATAAACTTTCGTTGTTATATTCAAATGCCATTCAATCATTAAGAGATGCCATTGCTGTTTATGTCACAAAAGGGCAGATACCAAATACAGACGAGAGAGAAAATGGGTTATTTGCTTACCCTGAGCTTTGTGTGACGTGGGAAGGAAAAATTGATCACTGTGAAAAAACCCGTGCCTATGCACGCTTTGTAAAAAAAGGAAATTATTCCATCACTGTGACTCAACCAGAGTTATTTCGCCATTATTTAACGGAACAACTTTCTATTTTACAGCAAGATTATGATGTATCTTTTGCAGTTCGTCCGTCTAAGACGGAAATTCCATATCCGTTTGTAATTGATGGCTCGGATTTAGTCCTTGATAGAAGTATGAGTGGTAGCCTTGCCGCTCATTTTCCGATAACAGATTTAGCCCATATCAGTGATGATATTACCGATGGCTTATATACCGTTTCGGAAGAAATGCCTTTATCGCATTTCGATGCTTTACGTGTAGACTTTTCACTTGCACGCCTTAAACATTATACTGGTACGCCACCAGAGCATGTGCAACCGTATATCTTATTTACCAATTATAACCGTTATGTGGATGAGTTTGTCAGTTGGGCTTGTGAGCAAATCCGTGATCCTGAGAGCCGTTATATTGCGTTGTCTTGTGTTGGTAATAACTACCTGACGGTTGAAAATGCGGATCCACAAATTGCTATTTCAGACATGACGTGGAAAAAATTCCAAATGCCTGCATATCATCTGATTGCACGAGATGGCTCAGGAATAACATTAGTGAATATTGGTGTTGGCCCATCAAATGCAAAAAACATTTGTGATCACTTAGCGGTATTAAGACCACATGCATGGTTAATGATTGGTCATTGTGGAGGGTTAAGGGAAAGCCAAAATATTGGTGATTACGTTCTTGCGCATGCTTATTTACGTGATGACCATATTTTGGATGATGTATTACCGCCAGATATTCCTATTCCGAGCATCGCAGAAGTTCAACGAGCACTTTATGATGCGACTAAACAAGTCAGTAATATGCCTGGCGAATTGGTTAAGCAACGTTTACGTACTGGAACTGTGGTGACGACAGACGATAGAAACTGGGAGCTGCGTTTCTTTGCTACAGCAAGGCGCTTTAGTCTGAGCCGTGCAGTTGCTGTTGATATGGAAAGCGCAACCATAGCTGCACAAGGTTATCGTTTTAGAGTACCTTATGGTACGCTTTTGTGTGTGTCAGATAAGCCATTACATGGGGAAATTAAATTACCAGGCCAAGCGAATAGCTTTTATGAAGGGGCTATCTCAGAACACTTACAAATAGGTATTCGCGCTATTGATTTATTACATCAAGAAGGGGATAAATTACATTCTCGGAAGTTAAGAACCTTTGATGAACCCCCATTTAGATAGCAAGGAGATGCAATCTATGGCTTTAATACCTGAAATAGAAACAGAAAGACTGATTTTATCGAAACACCAAGTCAGTGATTTCCCCGCGTTGACAAAACTGTGGGCGACAGAATCCATGGTACGCTATATCGGCGGTATGCCGTCAACTGAACGAGAATCATGGATGAGAATGCTAGCCTATGGTGGGTTATGGCCATTGTTGGGTTTTGGTTACTGGGCGGTAAGGGAAAAAGCAACAGGGCAGTATGTTGGTGACCTTGGGTTTGCGGACTTTCATCGAATGGTTGAGCCGCAAATAAAAGGAATTCCCGAAGCAGGTTGGGTCATTGCACCAGAATTTCAAGGCAAAGGCTATGCAACCGAGGCGATGCAAGCGGCGCTGAGTTGGTTAAAAGCGCAAAATAAGTATCAGCAAACGATTTGTTTTATTGAGCCGAGAAACTTACCGTCATTACGCGTTGCCGAGAAATTAGGCTATGTTATTGATCGTGAAATATTTATGAATGGCAATATTACTGTGCTATTACGGCAGAAGCTAACGCCTACAATGTTATAATATTAACGGGTTATCGTTCTATGCATGATGAATTAGATATTTCACAAGTGAGTCAACTGTCAGGTTTAGCGGCCTCAACGCTTCGTTACTACGAAGAGAAGGGGTTAATTAAACCGATTGGCAGAAAAGGCTTAAAGCGTATTTATCATGGCAAAGATGTGATAACCCGTTTATCTCTGATAAGTTTAGGGCAGCAGGCTAAGTTTACACTCGATGAAATTGCGGCAATGCTTAATCACCAAGATGGCCCCAATATAGAGAGAGCCAGCCTGATGGCTAAAGCTGAAGAAATTGAACAGACGATCCAAAATTTATTGGCGTTAAAAGATGGCATTATTCATATAGCTAATTGCCCAGAAGAGAACCATTTTTTATGTCCAAACTTTCAAAAAATCCTGAATAACAGCCTAAAATTAAACCGTATCAAGCATAAATAACCCATCAATTATCCCATATTTGATATTAATTAATCCCAAATTCAATCATAGAATGGGATAGAATAACCCTTTACACTCTTAAAATTGTGTTAATGATTTTAAGGTCTGTATGTCTACTCATTTTTTGGCTTTTGAAAAACCGATAGTTGAACTTAATGACAAAATAGAAGCACTAGTTGCCTTCAAGCAACAGGGGCATCCTAGCGAAATTAAGCTTGAAGAAGAAATCAAACTGTTAGAAAAAAAGTCTCACTCATTGACGAAAACCATTTTTTCTTCTCTTGGTGCATGGGAAATCGTACAGTTAGCAAGGCACCCATTAAGACCATATCCCCTTGATTATATTTCTTTAATTTTTACTGAGTTTCAGGAGTTGGCGGGAGATCGCGCATTTGCTGATGATAAAGCGCTGGTGGGAGGCTTGGCGCGTATTGCAGGGCGTCCTGTCATGGTTTTAGGCCAACAAAAAGGACGAACAACCAAAGAAAAAGTGATGCGTAATTTTGGTATGCCATCACCTGAAGGTTACCGTAAAGCGTTACGCTTAATGCAAATGGCGGAACGTTTTAAATTACCTGTTATTACACTGATAGACTCAGCGGGTGCGTACCCTGGCGTAGGCGCTGAAGAGCGTGGACAGGCCGAGGCTATCGCAAAGAATATATTAGAAATGTCCCGCTTAAAAACGCCAATTATTTGTGTTGTCACGGGGGAAGGTTGTTCGGGTGGCGCGCTAGGAATTGGTGTTGGTGACAGAATTAATATGCTTGAATACAGTACGTATGCTGCAATTTCCCCCGAAGGTTGTGCATCAATTTTGTGGAAAGACGCTCAAAAAGCGCAAGTTGCAGCTGAAGTTATGGGAATGACTGCCTCTCGATTAAAAGAATTAGGCATTATCGATACGATTATTCCTGAGCCATTAGGGGGGGCGCACCGAAACTATCAGTTAGCAGCTGAACATTTAAAACAGCAATTGATAGCAGATTTAGCTGCACTAACTCGACTCGATACGGATGCTTTATTATCAGAGCGTTACCAAAAAATCATGGCATTTGGTTACTGCTAGTGTTATTAGTTTAGGCCAATCATGTTGAATGAAAAGGAAGTATGCACGGTGGTTGACCTAAATTTATTAAAGGTTTTTATTGCGGTTGTAACGCAAGGTAACTTTATTAATGCTGCAAAGCAGCTTTCGATGCCATCATCCAATGTGAGTCGACAAATTAAGCAATTAGAAGAACAGCTAAATTGCCGTTTGATTGAGCGAACAACAAGGCAGATGCGATTAACGGAAGCGGGTAACATTCTGTTTGAGCAAAGCCAAAAATTAGTGGGTGAACTGGATGATATTGTCCAACAAATTAGTCACCCTCAAGGGATTACAGGTACCTTACGCCTTACTATTCCGAGTGAAGCAGGTAGTGTATTATTAGCAGATTTATTAGCAAAGTTTGCATTACTGCATCCGCAACTCAATATCTATTGTGACACACAATTAATGCCCCGAGACGTCATTAGTGATGACATTGATTTATTACTGACTTTTCACCGTGGAGAGCTTGAGGATAGCAGCTATCACTCAAGATTAGTGAAATCTTGGCAAAGTGTGGTCGTCGCATCCCCTGAGCTGATTCATAAATTTGGTAAACCGAAAACCATCGCTGATTTAGTGAAGTTACCTTGTATTTCAAGCCTTAGTGCCTTACAAGGTCAGCCTTGGATTTTTATTGATTCTCAAGGCAAGCAACGCACAGCGATGATAAATAGCCCATATCGGGTGAATAGTGGGATACTCGCTCATGCAGCCGCGGTGAGTGGTGTTGGTTTTGCTATTTTATCGTTAGAAGCTTGTCATCAACAAATTCAATCGGGTCAATTAGACATTGTTCAATTGGAAGGGCTAAACCCTGCACCTATCGAGTTAAGAGCAGTCTACGCAAGCCGAAGTGTGCTATCCCCAAAAATAGACCTATTTTTAAACTATTTGCTACAAAATATTTAATCTGAACGCTATAGATGATGGTGTTAATAGGGCAAGGCTATTTGGTATTTACCTCATGTGCTTTAGGCAAATACCAGAGCAGAGTAAAATATGTGTTATTTATCGCCACGTAAGCGTGTGGTTAGGCCTTTAAGGAAATAACGCAGAAGTTGATCCCCACATTCACGGTAGTTTTTATGTCCAGGTTTACGGAAAACAGCATTAAGCTCAGGTTTTGATACTCGAAAGTCTGCCAATTGGTAAATTTCAATCATATCAGTATCTTTTAGTTCGAAAGCGACCCGTAGTTTTTTGAGAATAATATTGTTATTTAGACGGCTTTCTATTTCTGGTGCAGGGCGGTCTTCATCTTTACCACGACGATGATAAATTAAGCCATTTAAAAAGTGCGCGGTTACGTTATCGTTACATTCAACATATTCAGGCTCACTATCTTTTTTGAGCCAGCATACCATTTCTTCTTTCGTCACGTCTAAATCTGCAAGTTTTACGATTTTGACCATTTGAGCATCGCTCAAGTCCAACATATAGCGAACACTGCGTAAAACATAATTATTAAGCATGGTTGTTTATTATCCATTATTGATAGAATTAATTGGCGCAATTGAAAAGCCAATGGATCACAGACTTTCATAAAGAAAGGGAGTAATTGAATAGGGTCGTATTGCGACGAAGTCGGCTATTATGCGGGATTAGTGGAATAAAGCAAAGTGTTGTCACCTGACTTTACTCCTATTGAACGGTATTAACCCATGAAATAAATCAGAGAATAAAAAAATACAAGGGTCAATCCTACAGTTAACAGCATATTTTTCAGCAATGATGCGATGACAACACAGAATACAGCACCCCACAAATACGGGTTATCGGGAAAGTCCCTGAGCTCATGGTTTTCTAATAAAATAACAGGTGCGCAAATCGCCGTTAACAAGCAAGGTGCTGAGTAACCTAATGCTTGGCGAACAATCAAAGGTAACCGAAGTGGTAGCTGTGGGATTAAAAATACATAACGCAATGTAAAAATAACGGCGGTTAGCGTGATAATCAAAAGCCAGATCATTTTTCCTCCTTCAATACGCGCGAAACGATGACCGAGACAAACATTCCACCGACACCTGCAATGACAATCGCGCTACTGATGGAGTACATGGATAAGGTTATGGCTACGACGAGTGAGAAAATGACGCCACATAGCGTGCTGATTTTTTTCGTCAAAGGTACAACAATCGCAAGGAGTGTCGCTACAACAGAGAAATCAAGGTGTAAGCGACTTAGGTCTCCAACAATATTCGCCATTGCAATGCCACAAAGGCTGGTGATTAACCAAACAAGATAAAAGCTAAACCCTGCGCCAAATAGGTAAGGGAAACTCAAACTTTGACGTTTCGCCGCGCTGATTGCAAATAGCTCATCGGTGAGAAGAAAGCCAATGCTGAGCCTTTGAGGGGTTGTAAAATCTTTCACTTGAGGACGTAACGTCAGCCCATACAGTAAATGTTGAGATGTAATAAAGAACACCGAAATCACAATCGTGATAAAACCGGTGCCTGAATTGAGTAATCCGAGGGTGACTAGTTGGGCTGCACCTGCAAAAACCATCGCTGACATTGCAACACTTTGCCAAAAATCTAACCCTGTTTCTACGGCCATTGAGCCCGCGAGTACTCCCCAAGGGATCACAGCAAGGTTAAGAGGTGCGGAATGAGCCGCGCCATCCATCATGGCTTTTTGCCAGCTGCGACTTTGCTTTGAATCCATGTTAACTAATACCTGTTGAAATAATGCCTATGTAACGTGCCATTCATATTAAGGATATGAATTGGCGGCAGATAGAATAAAATTGCTCTTTTTAAGTAATTAGATGACGCACAAAATTACCTGGTGTGACGCCTAATGACTGTTTAAAGTGGCGTGTAAAATGGCTTTGATCAGAAAAACCACATAAATTCGAAACATCAGCAGGGGTGTTTCCCGCTAATAACAGTTTTTTGGCTTTATGTAGACGCGCTTGAACCAAAAAAACATGGGGCGTTGTGCCTGTTTGCAGCTTAAATTGTCTTAGAAAATGCCATTGACTGAATCCCGCTATTTGGGCTAATTCAGCTAAAGAATGTTCTTGCTCACAGGTATTTATCATCAATTCGCAAATTTGTTCTATACGCTGTTTTGCAGGGGTAATTTTAGCTAACTCGGTTTTAGTCTGGTTATAGCGTAACGTTAACCAACTTAATGTAGAGAGCAGTAAGGTTTCTTTAAACAGTAAGTTTCCAGGTTGCAATAACAAGCTGAAAAGTAACCGTAACTGAGCAGCCAGTCCTGTATCTTGCACGACCGCACAAGGAAACCAAGGCACTAGTCCTTGATTTTCAATTTTTAAGTCGGTGGTGAGCTGCGAAAACATGTCAGGGGTAGGGTAGATTGCCTGATATGACCAACCATTTTCCATTGCAGACGAACCCGTGTGTATTTCATCTGCATTGACCAAAATGATATCGCCTTTTGGTGCGTAATGGTTTTCACCTGTACGAAAGAATTGCTGAGCACCATCTTCAATAACGCCAATACAGAAACCTTCGTGGCTATGGCGAGAAAATTTTTGTTGATGATATCGAGCATTTATCATTTCAAGGCCATTGAGCTCTTGCAAATGAAAGTAGTTAGCGCTTTCCATGTGATCCCTAAAGCTGATTAAATATAAAGTACTTCTTGTTTTAATTATCCGAGATTCGTTAATTAAATGTGAGCGTAATATATTTATTACAATAGCCAAAAAAACATCTAGGCTAAATTAATATTGTTATCTATAGCCATTTTCAGGGTATTAATACGTTTCTATGTTATAACGCGAAATGAGAATCAAATCACTATCAACATTCCCAAGTTAAAACCTCCATGTAATTCCAATTTAACATTAATATATGGTATATAATCCTGATTGGTGAGGTGTTTTTAGTTTGCTTCTGGTTTAATGGTTGCAATTGAACTATAACTCTAAAATTAAGGTATAAAACATGTTAATTTAACTGGATTCGTTGTTTATATTGAAATATAAACCTATATTTTGATGTGTTAAGCAGTGATATCTTTTATAAAAAAATAAAACCTGTATCATAATCTCTATCAGAAATGAATGTGAATTTTTTGTTATAACTTTTATTGAGTTAGCGGGTTTCCTATGCTTGAAAATCTCGGTATTACAAACTTATGGACTTATCTTATCGGTGTTATTTTTATTACACTGGTACCAGGCCCTAATTCTTTATTTGTTTTAACTAGCAGTGCAAAATATGGCGTAAAAAATGGTTACAAAGCAGCGCTAGGGGTATTTACAGGGGATGCAATACTGATATTCCTATCTTTCCTAGGGGTTGCTTCATTAGTCAAAACATCGCCAATCTTTTTTAGTGTAATTAAATACGCAGGTGCGGCTTATTTATTTTATTTAGGAATAAAAACACTTTACAGCGTATTACACAAAAAAGAAGGTGTGCATGATGTTGATAGTATTATTTTAGAGACGAAAGGAACTTATAAAAAAGCGGTCTTTTTAAGTCTTCTAAACCCTAAAATGATCATTTTCTATGTGTCATTTTTTATACAATTTATTGACCCTGCATACCCAAATGCAGGTGTGCCATTCTTCGTCCTTGGTGTGATTTTAGAAATGTGCAGTATGATTTATTTATCATTGTTGATTTTCGGCGCAGTAGCCGTGACGAATATGGTAAAACACAATAAGAAACTGTCAAAATTCTCCAATAGCTGTATTGGGGCAGTGTTCTTAATGTTTGGGGCTAAATTAGCGTTAACAGCCTAAAAGAGAACGTACTGAAATATCACCCTGTGATTCAATAGCCAGCTAAATGTGCTGGCTATTTTGTGTCTAATACCTTAGCGTTTCATAATGGTGACAAGCTCATCATTAACTTTACGCTGTTCCACATCTTGCCACCCCATTTTTCGATAAAGACCCTGCATATCAGGTGTATATAGGTAAAGACTTTCACTTGTGGATTTTCGATAGTGCTGATAAAGCGTTTCAATCAGCTGGGTGCCAATCCTTTTTCCTCTGGCTGATGGCACAGTTAAGACTTCCCCTAGCCACCAAGTCGCCTGCTGAATATCTGGGAGCTCGCGAAGGATCGTGCTAGCGGTTGCAAGTAGCTGGCCATTACTGTCTACGAAACAAGACAAAATTTGCGGATTAGCCGCTTGGCTGCGCTCGTGCAGCCTGTGTTTTATCTGTGCTGTGTCGGCCCATGGTGATAAACTCGCCCACTCTTGGTGTAATGCATCACTAATTTGTTCAATTAATTGAATATTTTGCTTAGTAACAATCACAAAATGCATATTTTCTAGTTCTCATGTAAAAGTAAATCAGGTAACAGCATGTCTAATTGTTCGAAAAGTCGACTATAAATATCCCTGACAACCGCATTTTTATTGTCGTTATACTCTTTGACATAGTTGGCATCGACTACAGCGGCTAATTTAGCGTTTGCATATTTTTCGCTATCGTCGGGGTGCTCAATTAACCAATTACGAAACAGTAAGTGGCGTAAATGTTCAGGACAATCTGGTGCAAAAACGTGTAAGTTCACTTGTGGATCTTGTAATTTAAGCATTCGATGCTGGTACCAAGAGGGCTCCCGCACAGTAAGTTCAAATCCAAGTTCTTCAAGGGTTGGAACATAACTTTTTTCGTCTTCGGGGGGTGCTACAATCAAGTCAATGTCGATAACAGGCTTAGCCGCTAAGCCAGGAACGGCTGTTGAACCTACATGAGCAATCTTAAGCGCTTTATCACGTAGAGCATCACAAATATATTTTTGCTGTTGCCGATAGATTTCTGGCCACTTCAGGTCATAAGGAACAACTTGAATTAGACGAGGAACAGGCTTTCCTTTCACCCAAGGGTTTTCAGTTAGGTCACCTTCACTAAAGTACATAATCTGCCGTTTATAATCTGCTAAAGAAAGGGCCACTGTTCGCTCCTATTTAATTCATATGTAGCAGCAAATAATAAAGTAAATTTTTATTGCGATCGCGCTTTGTGTGCCTACAGATACAGCCAATTTTAACTCGCGAATTTTTTCGAGGCGGCAACGCAAAAAATAATGCCACAAGTTGATGCAATCATTAAAGAATTGACGGTCTCATCAAGCAGCCAAGCTGAAAGTAGTAAGCCAATAAAGGGTTGTAATAGTTGTAATTGCCCCACACCTGCAATACCTCCTTCTGCAAGTCCTCGATACCAAAAAAAGAACCCTAATAACATGCTAAAGAAAGAGACGTATACTAAACCTAGCCAAGCCTTTGTTGATACGTTTGCAAGGTTAGTTGGCCATAAAATCACACACAGCACTAGCCTGAAAATATAGAAAAAATAATCCGAATAACGACATGGAACGCACCAGCGCTTACAACAGCGATTATTTGTGATTGGTTAATGAAAGGTGAAGTTGCAAAAATTGAACGTAATAAACGGCAAGATGCAAGAAATAGGCAAAAAATTGTCCAACAAGTATTTGGCGATTTTCCCTATATTGCTCATCCTAATAGCTATTTTATTTGGGTACCATTACCTGAAGGTTTGCGTTCCGAATCGGTTATTAGTCAACTCAATAAACGTAATATTGCGGTGAGTCGTGCTGAGTCTTATTCGACATCAAACGCTGTGCCACAGGCCATATGTGTGGCTGTGAGTAAGGTTTCTTATGATGAGCTAGCCGCTGCATTAGATACTATCAAGTCAGTAATATTGTATATGGTAGATCTGGAATAGAGCACAAAAAAATTAATACTTTTTATTATGTTAGCGTTTAATTAAGATATTCAATTAACATTAAAAGAGGGCAATTATGTTAAAACACCTCGTCGAGATTGCGAAACGATATGCGAAGCCAGCGACATTTAATGGGTACATCGAAAGTGGGCATGTTGCTGCTGCATTAGAAACCGATGATGGCAATATTTATAGTGGCGTGAGCATCGATTCCGCATGTTCACTGGGGTTCTGCGCAGAGCATGCTGCCGTTGCAGATATGCTAAAAGAAGGGCGTTCAGTGATTAAGGCGATTGTTGCTGTTGATGCATCAGGTTGTATCGTGCCACCTTGTGGCCGCTGTCGTGAGTTACTTAGTCAGCTATCAGATAAAAACAAAGAGACAATCGTTGGTGTTGATGATAATACCCAAGTGACCCTTGCTGAACTCATGCCATATGACTGGAAAACATCACGTTGTTGAACACCGAGAAGAGTCATCATCAAATGAATAATGAGATTAAACACTTTACTGCAACGGCAATGATCCGTAATGAAAAAGGGGAGTTTTTACTGCATGAACACCCTAAACTAGGTTTTTGGTTACCGCCTGGGGGGCATATTGAAGAAAATGAAGAACCGCAAGATGCGTTATATCGCGAAGTATTAGAAGAAACGGGGCTTCATTGCAATATTATTAGTTGTGGATATCCCTTTAAGACCTCAGTTGTTGCTTCATCTCATACGCAATCATTATCATTACCGATGGCCATTCTCAAGGAATTTATCGCGGATAAGAAAAAAGGTGACCATTGGCATATCGATATGGTGTATTTATGTGAATTAATTTCACCTGAGCAGCCACCTTTTTCACCGTTTAGTTGGGTGCCTTTTCAACAACTCGCGCAATTAAATATGCCTAAAGATGTTATTGAACTGGCACAAATGGCAAATGAATATTATCAGGGGCTCAATAAGGCTTAATTGATATTGAAAAAGAGCAAAGAAAAACCAAGTAAGACTAGCAAGGTGCCAATGGTTTTATCCATGACTGATTGATAACTCAATACTTTATTACGTACTGAAGGGGTGGCAAAAAATAGTGCGATTAAGCTAAACCAAACTAAGTGCACCAATGAAATAAACACCCCATAACCTAAGTTGAGCCAAACAGAGTTTCCGACTTGGATAACTTGACTATAAACGGAAACAACAAAAAACATGGTTTTGGGGTTTAGGGCATTGGTTAAAAAGCCTGTTTTAAATGCATTAAATTTAGATATTGGCTGTGTGTTGGCACTATCAGCGGTTATTTTTGTTTTGTTGGTGAATGACTTAAAGCCGATATAAACCAAATAACAAACACCGATTAACTTAACGGCTAAAAATAATGCACTTGAGCTCATAATAATTAGCGTAATACCGAAAATTGTATAAAATACATGCACTTGAACGCCAATTGCAATGCCAAAAGCACATAATAATCCTGTCTTTATGCCGTAGGTATAACTTTGCCGAGTTACCATCGCAAAATCAGGCCCTGGACTGATCACTGCAAGGATTGTTATTGTTGCTACTGCAAGGATTTCATTCATTTAAGTTTCCTAAAGAGTTATAAAAACTAACAGTTACAACCATGAATATGGTTGTAATGATCTATTTAATGTTTTTATTATCAATATATTGAATAAAGTTAAAAAGCGATTTATCCTGACTGAAATCTGTCACTTTTCGTTACCAATATGAAATTGCCGCCGTTATCGACCTTACGCTTCTTTGATGCCGCTGCTAAAGCGGGTAGCTTTGTTAAAGCTGCACAAGAATTAAATGTCACTCACAGTGCTATCAGCCGCCAAATCCGCCTATTGGAAGAACATCTTGGTGTGGCGTTATTTGAGCGGCGAAATCGTGCTGTTTTCTTAACAGCTGCAGGCCAACTTCTTTTACAGACGACCAGTAGCTTATTTGAGCAGTTAAGCGCGACAGTTGAGCAAATCAAGACAAATGCCACGCCTGACGTAGTGAGTGTGTCTTGTGAACCAACGATTGCCATGAAGTGGCTAATTCCTCGTTTAACTGATTTTTATCAACGGTATCCCCATATCACTGTTCACCTTGTTGCTGCTGGTGGCTCTATTGATTTTGCGAAGACCCATGTTGACCTTGCTTTAAGGCGCAATGATTTTGTATGGGGAGGACAAATATACGCTACCAAGGTATGTTCAGAGCAAATGGGGATAGTACGACTACCTGAAAAAGAGGCTGTTAGTTTGTTACCAAACCGCCCGCTATTAACAAGTGCATCACGCCCTGAAGCGTGGGTAACATGGCAAAAAAATAGTGGTGTAGATTTAACAGGCTATAAATATGTGACCTATGAACATTTTTACCTGTGTATTCAAGCCGCTTTATCAGGACAGGGGGCTGCGTTAGTGTCTTTTCTTATGGTTACAGATGAAATTCAATCAGGGCAACTTCAAGCTCCTGAGGGCTTTATTCCTGACGGATCTGCTTATTACTTGCTCTCGCCAAAACCTATTGCAGCAGATGGCGCAGTGACAGTCTTTGTGAATTGGTTAATTGAGCAAATCAATATAAGCATCGGTTGTATTAATAATTTATAGATATTCCATCAAAAAACTAATGATTGCTCATTATTACAGCGAACCTCACTGTAATATAAAGATTTTATGACATAACTTTTGCCGTGCATGCTATATTTCTCTGTTAGGTATGGTGTATTACGTTGGAGCAGATAATGAGCAAAGTACGGGTAGGTGTAATTTTTGGTGGAAAATCGACAGAGCATGAAGTTTCTCTGCAATCAGCTAAAAATATTATTAACGGCCTTGATCGTCAGAAGTTTGACGTGTGCCTTTTGGGTATAAACAAAGAAGGTCAATGGCATGAATATAATGAAGCGGATTTTCTTATTCATGGGGATGATCCATCCCGTATTGCACTCAATACACCGAAACGTAGTATTGCACTTGTTCCAGGTAGGACGCATGAACAATTTATCTCCCTAGAAGACGCAAAACCATTGCCACAAATTGATGTTATTTTCCCTATTGTTCACGGTAATTTAGGCGAAGATGGGTCATTGCAAGGTTTATTGCGCATGGCAAATTTGCCGTTTGTAGGGCCAGGTGTTTTAGGTTCGTCGGCCTGTATGGATAAAGACGTAACTAAAAGATTACTCAGAGATGCAGGCTTAAATATTGCCCCGTTTATTACTGTACTGCAAAATAAACGCACAACAATAAAGTATGAAGTAACAGTGGCACAGCTAGGTTTACCGCTATTCATTAAACCCGCAAACCAAGGTTCATCGGTTGGCATCAGCAAAGTCAGTAACGAGGCAGAGTTTGAAGCAGCATTAGATTTTGCATTCCTGTTTGATACTAAAGTGCTTATTGAAAGCGCAGTAAAAGGGCGTGAAATTGAGTGTGCGGTATTGGGTAATGACGACCCACTCGCTAGCCCTTGTGGTGAAATAGTGTTACACGATAGTTTTTACGCATACCATACCAAGTATATTGATGAGAATGGCGCATCTGTCGTAGCCCCAGCTCAGTTAGAAAATGCGGTGAGTGAAAAAATTCGCGAGATTGCTTTATCCGCATACCAAGCATTAAATTGTAGTGGTATGTCCCGTGTTGATGTCTTTTTAACGGAAAATAATGACGTTGTTATCAACGAGATCAATACATTGCCTGGTTTTACAAATATCAGTATGTATCCGAAACTTTGGCAGCAAGGTGGTATGACGTATCAGCAATTAATTAGCCGTTTAATTGAATTAGGGATTGAAAAATTCCAACAAACGGCGATGCTAAAAACTGCGTGTGATGAAATTTAATCGCTGAGGTAAGGTATTCTCGGTAGCTTTTATGGCTACCGAGATGTGTTAACAGAACCTGAGTTATTTCAGCTGTTTGTCCTCAATTTGCGCTTTCATTTGTTGTAAAAACAAACGCGTTTCCTTTGGTGATGTGAGCCGAACAAATTGAATATGGCACAAGTTGATATTCGCCATATGTTTTAGGTTTCTTTCCTTATTTGGATAGTAAGTCTTTAGTAGCCATAGAATAATTGAGTCTCGGCTGAAAAAGGCTTTTCCCCAACGTTCTTTATTGCCAGTATTTTCCCATAGCTCTTGTCCTGAACGAATGCGCGATAATGTACGAGTAATTGACTGATAAAGGGTTCGCGGCAATGAATAATCAAGCCAAATCACCATATCGACATCTTTCCATTTGATAGGTTGAGTCCGTGTATAGTTTCCGTCAAGTACCCACCCAGAAGGCGCGTTATTCAAAGAAATGCTGAGCCTTTCTGCCAATGCTTCATCTGAGGAACCTTGCCAATTTGCGAGCCAATATAAACTATCTAATTCAATGGCAGGGACATTTAACAATAATGCTAGCTGTTGGCAAAGGGTGCTTTTACCGCTGCCGCTGGTACCGATAATATTAATCTTCATAGGATGTTGATGTCAGATATATTTGTGATAAATACGCAAAGAGAGCTGACTTAATGCTACAGACAACTGCCACCCACAGCGGATGAGTAAGTTATCCGCAACGGCTGTCGCACAAAAAATTTGGGGGTATTGTTGTTTATCAATGATCAACTCAAGTTGTTCAAATAAATACTGTCCGAGTCCCTGATTTCGTTTTTCTGGGATAACAAAAGCGGCACCGACCCATGGAAATGGCGTGTTATCAGGTAAAAATTTGTCATTTTTCAAGGCAATAAAACCACAAGGTTTATTTGCCTCAAAGGCGATAATCCCCATACCCGTTCCTTCACGATGGCGATAAGTGGCGATATCTTGCCAAACATCACCTTTTCCTAGTGGACCATAGTGGGAAGGCCACTCCTGAAGGAACCATTGTGCAATTAATGGCTCCAATTTAGGCATATCGTGTAAATAACACCAGTGACGTAGGTTATTTACACCAGACATAATTGATATAGCGGAATAAGGGCTCAAAACCAAACTTTTTATACAAATCAAACCCCGCTTCAGAGGCATCAAGGAAGCAGTGTTCAACACCTTGCTGACGGCAAAATGCTAACGCGTAATCAATGAGCTGTGATGCGTAGCCATTACCTTGGTGGCTTGGTTCTGTACCTATGTCATCGAAACGAGCAAGCGTTCCTTCAATTGTTACGGTCATAGACGTAGCGGGCTCGCCATCGACAAGTAACACTAGGTGAAATTGTGGAGCGCCTTGTTGTAGAGCATCTTCGTGATAACGCACATACTCTTTAATGACTTGGTCGTGCTCTTCCGACAGGTAAAATGCAGAAACTAGCGGCTTTGCCCACAATGACAAGTCGTGATTAGCTAAGACAATATCCACTTGGTTATCAGGTAGTTCAACCTTATTTTGTTTCGCTAGAGTTAATGCCATGGCAGTCGTTACGCTGTCACGTTTGTAACCTAATGATTCAGCTTCGTTAACCACCTGAGGGAGCATTTCTTCAGGGATCACTAAAGTGTGATTTTTCTTTTGCGACACAAACAGATTGTGTGCTTGCATAAATGCGTGACTGGTGGAGTCAGGTTGCAAATAGATAAAGTTAAACGCTGGCGAATTAAGCGGCGTTAAATAGCAAATGGTGTGTTGTGCAATCTGGATACTATGTTCACAAATAGATGTCCAAAACGTTTTTTCAATCGATTGATAATGTCTTAAATAGTACAACGGAATATTCATTTGTCAGTTACCTGATGCAAAACGAGTTAATCGATATGGGCCAAGTGCAGTGTGTTCTATTCCATGCAAAATTTCATCTTGAGCCAATTGGCATATCAACGGCGCTAGTGTAATCGCAGCGTGCATACTGATAATATATAAACCTTCGAAATCAGCAACTTTTCCGGCAATTGGCATCTCATCTTTTGGCATGGGTCTCATTCCGATGAAAGTTTTTTCAAGATTTAACGTATCACTACCTATAAATGAATTTTTGATAACGGTTAGGGCATTTTGTGCGATACAGTCTGCGCTATGTTCTGGGCGATCACTCAGGTAATCCTCAGCACACAGTATTTTACCTGTAGAAGCAGGACGTAACTCCATTTCAGGAGTTGAAATAATATGCTGCACTAACGGTTTTTCATCTGGCGCATTAATGTGCACAATAATTGACGGTGAAGCACTCACAGGTAACTTAACCCCAATTGAGCCAATGAGCGCAGTGGCATCAATACCCGCTGTTATCACCGTTTGGTCGGCTAAAAATGTACCATGATCTGTGATCACACCTAAAATACGCTGACCTTCTTGAACAAGTGAGAGTACTTCATGTTGGGGTAAATAGATTATACCTTGATCAATGGCTAACTTTAGCAAGGTTTGAGTCGCATAAACAGGGTCGACGCTCCCTTCATCAGGGCAAAAAGCAGCAAGCGTCGGGAGTGTACATAAATTCGGCTCCATCTTTTGTAATGCATTTTTATTTAGTGCTTTGACGTTAAAATGATTTTTCTGATGCTCATCAATAAAAGATGCTGTCGCTGTTTCGTTATCTTGCCAACTAATTGCACCGGACCACTGGATGTTTAGCTGGCCCTGTGTGTGCTCGTCAAGAGAGCGCCATTGCGCAAGTGCTTGCTTGCGAAGTTGACTGTAGGCGTCAGGGCGGCCATAAGACACATTAAGCCAAGCAAAGGCGTGTTGGGTAACACCTTGGCTTGCGTGTTTTTTGTCTAATAAGATAATGCGTTGATTTGTATGTTTTGATAAATACCATGCTAAGGTGGTGCCGACAAAGCCCGCACCCACGATAATAATTGTATTTTTAGTTGTCGAATCCATGGGTTATCTGTGTCAAAGTATTAATTACAATAGCTATCTTAATGTGTTATTGCATTTATATACACAAAACATTGTTAGCTAGCGCATTATTATTCCCATAGTAAATATGGTAGTAACGACGTCAGAGGAAAAAATGAAGTATATTTTTGAGCAAGTGAATGTTTTTTCAGCCAGTAAACTGGATGGTAACCCATTAGCCGTTGTTGTTGGGGCGGATAACCTAACAGATGCACAAATGAATAAATTCGCAAAATGGACCAATTTAAGCGAAACCGTTTTTCTATTGCAGCCAACAAAACCCGAAGCAGATTATCGTGTGAGAATTTTTACGGTAGAAGGTGAGTTACCGTTTGCAGGGCACCCGACTTTAGGGAGTTGTTTTGTGTGGCAGCAAACCTATGGGCAGCAGCAGAAAACATCGATAGTTCAAGAATGCAAAGCAGGGTTAATCGCAATTAAAATGGTGGATGGCCGGTTGGCATTTAAGGCACCACCACTTATCCGTAGTGGTGAAATTGCTCAAAATGAAAAAATAAAGGTATTTAAAGGGTTGGGGATCACCGAAGATGATGTTGTTGACAGTAATTGGGTAGATAACGGCCCAGGTTGGATGGGGATTCAGCTTAAGTCAGTGGACACACTCTTAAATATTAAGCCTGATTATTTTCAACTGAAGGGCTATGATATCGGCTTGTGTGCGATTTACCCTGAAGGTAAAGATAAACAGCTCGAAGTCAGAGTTTTTTGTGGTACCAGTTCAGTAGAAGACCCCGTGACAGGAAGCTTTAACGCGGGTGCGGCACAATGGTTAATCCCTCAAGGAAAACTCCCAAAACAGTATACTGTTGGCCAAGGGCAGTGTGTTTATGGCGAAGGGCGAGTGTATGTGAGTGCAGATGATGACGGAATTTGGATTGCTGGTGATGTAATTAACTGCATCAGTGGGACGATTGAACTCTAATTATTTGGTTATCATAAGGTTGCCATTCATTAGCAACCTTATGATATTCATTAGACTAAACGCGGATAAAACGGGTAACAAATGCAATAAATACTAATAATACAGAAATCATTAAAAGGGCAGTCGCTAGTGTTAATTGGAATGCGACAAAGCCAATTACTGCAGGTCCCGCTAAGATCCCTAAGTAACCCAATGTCGAAATCGCAGGTACAGCCAAGGCTTCTGGCATCGTGTTTTGTTTACCCGCTGCAGAAAACATCACAGGAACGATATTCGATGAACCAGCTCCCACTAAAGCAAAACCAATAATTGCAAGGGTTAAATAAGGGGAAATAACTGCGATTACGAAACCAAGGCAAGCTAGGAGTGCACCTAGAAAGACTACACGAGCTGAACCGACCCGCATCACTATTTTGTCACCCAGTAACCGGCCAATCGTCATTGTTGTAGCAAAAGCAGCAAAACCCAAACCACCTAAGGTCTCTTTAAGACCATGGTGTTCGATTAAAAATACGCCCCCCCAATCTAGCACAGCCCCTTCGGCAAGGAACACAGCAAAACAGACGATACCAATCACCAATACAATCCCTTTAGGGATAGCAATAAGCGGGCCTGTTGGGGCATTCGCATACGTAATTAAGCCGTTATAACAGATGGCTAATAAAACTAACGCAATAACAGAAACAAAAATAGACGCTAAAGTCGCGGATACCCCTAAGAGCAGAACTAAGCTCATAGTACCCGCACCCGCAATCCCCCCGACACTGTAGAATCCATGAAAGCCCGACATAATAGGCTTATCTGAGGACTTTTCCACAATGACGGCTTGCACATTCATCGCACAATCGGTCAAGCCAATAAAAATACCGAATAATAATAAGCCTGCCACCAGAAAAATGATGCTAGAAAGTGACGATAAAACAGGAAAAAGCAAACAAAAACCAATAGTTGCGATAACCATCAAGCGGCGACAACCATATTTGGCGGCTAATGCCCCTGTCACTGGCATGGCAACAAGTGCACCACCACCAAAGCAAAGTAGTAACATGCCAAGTGTTGCATCATTTGCTCCTGTATTGACTTTGACATAGGGGACGATAGCCGCCCATGCTGCGGTAACAAAACCAGCGATAAAAAAGATAATGCGCGTGGAAATTTGCTCCCTTTTCGCAGATGCTAAGTGAACAGTGGTATTAACATGTTGAGTAGATTGCATTTTTTATAATACTTTTTTAAATGATAAATTAACTACCTGAATTTAGGATAGTCAGAACGCGCTCATGAAGGATTGGGCAACCCGTTGCGACGACAGCCCCGCCAGATTCTGCACGTTTTCCCTCAAGTGTGGTAACGACTCCACCCGCACGCTCTATAATAGGGATTAATGGAACAATATCATAAGGTTCCAGTGCGAATTCAACACAAATATCAATTCTTCCTGCTGCAAGCATTGCCATCCCATAGCACTCTCCACCATAGCGGGTCATTAAAACACGTTCATCGAGCGCCTTAAAGTGAATATCAGGTCGAGATAATATTGGTTCTGGGGACGTCGTATGTAATATAGCCTGTTCTAATTTAACGTTTTTTCGAGTAGCTAAACGAGAATGTCCATGCGGGCTACTCGTCCAACTGCCATGCCTATCTGCCCAAAAGCGTTCCCCAATATAAGGTTGGCTCATCATGCCCATCACGGCTTTTCCCTGTTCAGTCAGGCCGATTAAGTTAGCCCAAAGTGGAATACCACATAAAAAAGGGCGAGTACCGTCTATCGGGTCGAGTACCCATTGAATGTCACCATCCCCTGAAATTCCATACTCTTCACCCATGATAGAGTGATTTGGATAGGTTTTAGTGATGTGTTCGCGCATGGCTTTCTCAGCCAGCTTGTCTGCTTGCGTGACAGGGTCAAAACGATAATTAGCCTTTGTCTTGTTTTCAACCACACTGAGCTCACTAGTGCGGTAATAATCGAGAGAGATTTTCCCCGCAATATTTGCGAGTTCATGTAAAAAGAAGCTGTCAGGTAGCGGTAAGTTGTTCATATCTTCTTCCTTATTACGTTGTAAAGAGGGATTGACATAATTTTGTGCTCGATTATGATCACTTTAAAATAATTAAGAGGTACTATATGCTCGATTATGCAGCTTTTCCAGAGCAAAGACAAAATAAAATTCGCCAATTGTTACGTGAGCAAGGGCGAGTAATTTGTACTATCCTTGCCCGTAATATGCAGGTTTCTGAACATACAATTCGTAGGGATTTAAATGAATTAGCTCAAGAGGGCGTTTGTCGTCGAGTACATGGCGGAGCGGTGAGTATGCTTGATGAATTAGGCTCGTTCGAGCAAAGAATCGAGCAAAATCAAGCGGAGAAAATTAAAATTGCACAGGCATGTAGCTTGTTAATTAAACAAGGGGCGTGTGTATTTATTGATACAGGCTCAACGAATCTAGAAATTGCACGCAATTTACCCGCGCATATTGCGTTTACCGTGGTGACAAACTCCCCCGCCATTGCAATTGAATCAATGAAAAGGCCGCTTTGCGAAGTGATTTTAATTGGTGGGAAATTAAATCGTGAAATTGGTGCCAGCATTGATACATCGGCAGTTAACCAAATTGCTCATATTCATTTTGACCAATGTTTTATTGGTGGCTGCGCTTTAGATCCACAGATGGGGGTGACTATTTTTGACTATGAGGAAGCTGAGTTAAAAAAAACACTCATTGAACGTAGTAACCAAGTCATTATGGGGGTTACTGCAGATAAGTTACCAGGTGTTGCCCGCTACACAATTGCAAACTGCGATCAAATATCTATTTTGGTAATGGATAAGAATTTGAACTCAAATATCGTTGAATTATTTGCAGAGACTTCACTAAAAATAGTGATGACAGATTAACAAGTGGAGCATGATAAGAACCAACCTAATAACCTTATTTTATATAATGGCGAATAAAAATAACTCATGGTTTCCCTATGACAATTAAACTGACTGTACTTTTAACTTCTTTTTGTTCATTTAGTGTACTTGCTGCACCTAGCTCATATCAAAAACAAACCTTACTCAATGATGGTAAAGAAATTCATTATTACGTTATTCAAAAAGGTGATAACAAATCGCAAGATTTGCTAGTTTTATTGCAGGGTTCAGATTGCAAAAGCGTGGTAAATAACCCCAATATGGTTAAAAACTTTGGTGCAGTTTTTCCCAGAAACGATATTTTATTAGTTGAGAAAACAGGGTTGAATAGTTTAGTCGGCGCAGACGGTGAAGAAGCGTCAGAAGAAGATTGCCCTGTAGAATATATGTCTCAAGATTCTCCTATTGAGCGAGCGGATAATTATGTGGCGGTATTAAAACAACTCAAAAAAGATTATCAACATATTATCTTATTAGGGGGTAGTGAAGGGGCGTTAGTCACGCATTTAATTGCAGCTAAAGGCGACTTTATTTCAGCATCCATTGCGCTAAATGTGGGTGGGCAATATTTTATCGATGATGTGCTTTATAGCATTAAAAATAATACGCCAAAGGAAGATGTCGCTAATTCATTAGAGGGCTTTAATCAATTTGCGCAGGCGGCAAAGCATAAACAATTAAATGATGACCAGTTTGTCAGTGGTCATGGGCCACGCTGGTGGTATGAAATGCTGACGATTGATAACTTGAAATTAGTGCAGGCAATTAAAACGCCGCATTTGGTTATTCAAACTATGGCAGACACGAATGTCGATGCTTACAGCACAGAAAGAATGATGAGCCAAACGAATAACCCATCAGTTAATTTTAAAAAATATGAAAAACTCGATCACTTCTTTAAGGATAATAAAGGGCAATTGCACACAGAGATGATTGTGAAAGATATTCAAAATTGGTACAGCAATGCTGGATTAAAATAGATAACGAAATATAAGGTTTGTATCTGTGGATATACTGGGTTTTATAGTGACGTTGCTTCCAATCATTGTTTCCCCAGGGGCAAGCTTTGCAATTGCGCTGAATAGTACATTAACTCAAGGAATGAAAGGGCTACTTGTTCCAATCATTGGGACTGGGTTAGGGATATTGACTCATGGCTTATTAGTTGGTATTGGTCTATCAAAAATTCTAGCCTCTTATCCATGGGCAATGCGTTCAATCGGTATTTTAGGAACATTATATTTAGTTTATTTGTCTATCACATTAATTAACACAGGTTTAAAAGTAGGTAAAAGTGCAGCAAATAATGTGATAAGGACAGTTACGGTTAAAGATGCGTATTTAGTCAATCTACTTAATCCCAAGGCAATTGTTTTATATTTAGTGGTGGTATCAAACTTTGTTGGCACAGACCCTTCTCTAATCAGTTTTCTGGTTTTATCTAGTATTCATGTATTGATGATGGCGGCTTGGTTGGCGGTATCATGTGGAAGCCTTATTATCTTTTCCTCATCAATTCAAATTAATACACTGAGAAAATATATTAATATTGGTGGTATATTGCTGTTACTGATTACACTCACGCCGTATTTATTTTAAATAGCATGTACCTTTATGGCTCAGGTACACGCTAAATATTTATTCCGCAATAAAACTTAAGTAGCTAAAAATAGGCTCAAAACCCAGTTTTTTGTAGATTGAAAGCCCGTCTGATGATGCCTCTAATACGCACTGTTCAAGACCTTGCTGGTTGCAAACTGCTAATGCGTGTTTGATAAGTATTGTCGCAAATCCTTTTCCCTGAAATTGAATATCAGTGCCAATATCATCCAACCGTGCAGTTTTATCATTTACTGTTAAAGTTAAGGTAGATACAGGTTGCTCACCAGAAAATAAGACAAAATGCATCATATTGGTTTGTTTGTCTAATGCCCTTTGGTGGTAACGAATATATTCATTAATGACGATGTCGTCCTCTTCCTCATCATCGGAATCTGCAGGAAATGCGGTAATCAACGGCTGTGCCCAATCACTCAACCGTTCATTACATTGCTCAATTCGGTAGCCAGTCTCAATTGATGGTGGCTCCTTAAATAAAGACAGTGCGGACTTTGGTAAAATCATTGCTGTAGACTCGCCATCTGCAATGAAACCTCGCTTCTCAATTTCTTGCTCAAATTGGGTCAGTTCGTCTTGATGAACAACTAATATATAAGGTTTAGATTGTTGCTTAAATGTATTTTCTGCCTTTTCAAATTCGCTAAGATTAGTACCTTGATGCAGGTATATAAAATTGAAAATAGGTAAATTGAGTTCAGAAAAATAGCTAATAGTATTTTCACTAATCTTTAAAGTGTCGGAACAAATAGCAGACCAAAAATGTTCTTCTTGTTGGTAAAATAAGGTTTCGTTATTATTCATTATTGATATCCAGTTTGTTTTTAATTATGTTCAGACATAATTGTATAGAAAGCCTTGCTCCAACAGTAGAGTAAAGGCAAGCCACAGCACGAAAACAACCATTTGGTTGCATTTTGGCGATGTTATAAGAAAATGTGTTTTCAATAGGTCTTTTAATAAAATTTAGGGAAAAATTATGAATGATGCACCAGATACAATTACGTTTTTTGAGCGATTACTGCCATTGGTGGTATCTGGAAAAAAGGTAATCACAATCCGTGATAAAAGTGAAAGCCATTACGTACCAAACACAACCGTTAAGGTATATGCGCTTGAGACAGGGAAATATTATACCGAAATTGAAATACTCTCTGTTGAGCCTATTTTCTACGATGATATTTCTGAGTACCATGCAGAACAAGAAGCAATGACATTAGATACATTGAAAAAGCTCATTAAAGAAATTTATCCGACAGAGCAATCTTTATATGTGATTACCTATCGGTTATTAAATTAACCATACGTTTTTTTAGCAATTTGAATAAAAGCCTTTGTCGCGGGTGACAGTTGGCTTTTATCATTAACAGCAAAGGCGATATTGCGTTTAACTGGCGGGTCTAGTGGTTTTACAACAATATTTTGAATGTAATCTGGAATTGCAAGCTGTGCAACAATTGAAACAGCATCACCACGAGCAACTAAAGCAAATGTACTAAGTAATTGTCGCGTTTTAAATTGGATTCTTGGTGTCAGCTTTTGTGCATGAAATAAATCTAACACGAGTTTCCCAGACCCTGCCTGCGTTAAATTAAAAGGGTATTTGCACAATTCTTTCAATGAAATACTTGGTAGGTTTGTCAATGGATGATTTTGAGGGAGAATTGCCACCATTTGGTCGTCTTTTACTTTAAAAGTATCAAACCGTTCATCAGGTAACACAACTACACCGATATCAATACGCTTTTCTTGTAACCATTGAGCGACAGTTTCGTCATCACCTTCATCAACCACAATATTAATCAGCGGGTATTTTTGGCGAAATTGGGCTAAAAGTGGTGGCAATAAGTTTAATGATGACCCGGGACCAAAAGAACCAATCCGTAAAACACCTGCTTGTAAACCATTGGATGCAAGAGCTTCTTGTTTTATAGCTTCTTGGATATTTAGCATATGGTGAGAATGCAATAACAGTGTTTTACCTATTTCAGTTAATGTTGTTTGATTTTGCTCACGAGTGAATAGCATAACATTGAGATCTTTCTCTAAGGATTTTATCGCGTGAGAAACGGCGGACTGGGAAATATTTAGTTTCATTGCCGCTAAAGTAAAACTTCTTAATTCAGCTACGATGGTAAAGATTTCAAGTTGCGTTAATGTCATGAGTAAACACTCATTAGTTTATGATGTTAGATTAGGGTTAGCTTATCAGTGGGAAAGAAATTAACAAGATTTATCTTTATCGCTGAGAGAACAAAATGCAAAACACAGTAACGATAGCAAAAAAGCGCTCACTAAATATTATTGTCATTCAAATGGTGTTTGTTTCAGTTATTTGGGGAGGTACATTTATTGCAGGTAGAGTTATCCAACCTGAGATCTCCCCTTTATTGTCTGCAACATTACGTTTTCTTTTTGCTAGCCTTTCATTAATTTTAGTTTTGTTTATTGGCCGTATTGGTTGGAAACGCATTTCAGTGAAGCAATTTTGCCAAATTATAGTGTTGGGGGCGAGTGGGGTATTTATTTATCAAATTTTATTTTTCTATGGGTTACAAATTATTCCTGCGTCACGAGCCGCTTTATTAGTCGCAATTAACCCTGCAATGATTGCATTAATTTCATTTATTCTATGGAAAGAGAAAATTTCAATTAAAAAAGGCATTGGAATCAGTTTTTGCGTAATAGGTGCAATTATCTTATTGTCTGATAAAACACCAGACTCAGATGGGGTTGTGGTCAGTAGCGGTGATTTAGCTATTTTAGGTTGTGTGATTAGCTGGGGGATATATACCGTCGCAGGTAAAAACGTTATCCAAGAAATAGGGGCATTACATACTGTGACTTATGCGGTTTTGTTTGGCACTATCTTATTAGTCCTTACATCTGTTTATACACAAGAAATGAATTTTGGGGCGCTGTCTTTGTTATCTGTGGGCGACTTAATCAGTTTAAGTTATTTAGGTGTCTTAGGGTCGGCTATTGCTTATGTATGGTATTACCAAGGTGTTGCACAGCTAGGGGCTGCGGGAGCAGGATCATTCATTGCGCTTAATCCGTTAAGTGCTGTTATTATTGGTACGCTTTTTCTTAATGAAAAAATGAGTTCAATGATTATCATTGGTGGGGTATTCATCATACTGGGGATAATGATAACGAATAAGAAACAGTAAAAACTGAGTTGCTCGCCAGTATGTGTAGAGCAACTGATTTTATATTCTAAACTAAAGAGTTTTGTACATAATGTACTCAAGGGTTTGTTGGGATTTACTTTTAAATAAAATTTCCTTGAAGATTTGCAGCCCATTCGATTGGTATAACTGGATTGCCCGAGAATTACTGGCAAGCACATCTAACCAGAGTGCGTTAGAGCCTTTATTTATGGCTATATTTTCAATCAGTTTGAAGGTTAATTTCCCATAACCTTTTCCTGTCGCTGAGGGTAAAAAATAGAGTTTATTTAATAACGTTCCAACGACTTGAGTATCGGGTATTTTTTCTTGATGTGTGAGCTTCACTAACCCTATAGGAAACTCGGATTCAATAACATACCACTCTATGTTTGTCTGGCTAATATCATGGATGATTTTATCAGCACTGTATTCCCGATTTAAGTATTCAAATAACTCATCTTTATTATTCCAGAGCACCGCAAAATGGTGCATATAGCTTTGCATACCAATTTCATGGAGGGTTAATGTATCTTGTTCACTGGCTAATTTGAGTGTGATAGGCATTGGTGTCATTGCGCTGTCTCTATGTCTACTAGGTGGATTGATATCCATTAATAAAAATGAGCTTATCAGAGGATTTTTGATACAAAGAATATAATGAAAATATTAGGTAAAAGAAAAGGGCAAAAATGCCCTTGGGGATAAACTGGAGCGATTAAATTGTTTGGCTAATATCTGCATAAGCAAACAAGGCTTGTGCACCGCCAGTATGAACAAACAACACAGGTGTTTTTTCGGCTGAGTTTTCTAAATAGTCAATTAAACCCGCCATAGCTTTTCCAGTATATACAGGGTCCAGTAATATGCCTTCTTGCTGAGCAAGAAGTGCAATCGCTGCAAGACCTTGCTGGTTAGGCATCCCGTACATGGGAGCAAAAAAGCTATCCCATAAAATGACGTCAGGCACTTGATTCAAGGCTAATAGCTGGGCTAATTCATTCTGTAGCTTTTCAACTTTAGGGGCTTGGTCTTGCTGCTTTCTTGAGACTGTCACTCCAATGACTTGGCTTCGAGGTAACAATTCTTTTAATCCAATAGCAAGACCTGCATGTGTGCCAGCACTACCTGAGGCAACGATGACTTTATCAAACTCAATGTTTTCTGGTTTCTGCCCAGCAATTTCTACTGCACATTGAATATAACCTAATGCGCCTAAAGCATTAGAGCCACCAACAGGCACAATATAGGCATCACGAAGTGACTGTGATGTAATGAGTTCTTCCATTTGGGCTTGTGGATCAGTTAATTCATCGCACATAACACAGCGCGCACCAAATAAATCCGTCAATAACTTATTACCATTATGCAGGAAATTTGTGTCATTGCTTTGAATTGGATTTTCTAATAAGGCCACACATTCCAAACCATACATAGCAGCAACTGCCGCGGTTTGTCTAACGTGGTTTGATTGAATTGCACCCGCAGTAACAATAATCTTTGCATTTTTTGCTAGTGCATCTGCCATAAGAAATTCAAGCTTACGTAATTTATTCCCACCCATAGCGAGAGGGGTCATGTCATCACGCTTAATATAAATTTCACGGCCAAACCTTTTCGACAAGTTATCAAGACGATGAAGTGGTGTTGAGGTTTTTAATAAATCAACTTTTTCAAATTGGCGTAGTGTTTGTTGAATTGACATCTAAATTTCCGTGTAATTAGTGGGTAAAACCAAGATAAAGGTAAATAGCAAGCACGACACTGGCCGTCACTAATGCATAAGGCATTTGTGTGCGAATATGTTCAATATGCTCACAGTCTGTTGCCATCGAAGCCACAATAGCATCTGCAGAAATAGGCGACGTCATATCACCAAATATTGAGCCTGAAATCGCAGCGCCAATCATATACTCTACAGGCATTCCTACTGATAAGCCTAATTGCACACCAATTGGGATCATAATTGCAAATGTTCCCCACGATGTACCTGTTGCTAACGACATAATTGCGCTAATAATAAAAATAAAGCCAATGGAAAAACCAGGTGCCATTACCCCTTGGGTAACTTCAGCAATATAAGCACCGGTATTGAGTTCAGCAGAAACATCGCCCATTAAGAATGCCAAAATCATAATAGAGCTTATTTTTAGCATGTTGGCATAACCAATAAATAACTCTTTAAAAAAACTATCGATATTTAATAGACGACGACCAATGAACCAACAAAATGACACAGTAGTACCAAACATTACTCCCCAGTAAACAGAGGTTGAGCCACTACCTTTACTGAAATCGCCATCACCAGTGATATAAAGAGCGATAGGCACCATTAATACAGTGGATAAAATAGGAATAAAGAAATTTAGCGAAGAGTGAGCATTTGGATGATTGATAATCTCTTCTTCATTGTCTTGAACATTAGATGTTGAAATATTTCCAGCAATAAACGCATGTTGATACTTGTCTTCCGCTTTTTTCATCGGTCCCCATGAAAAATTCGTGAAGACATAGATTAAAATCGTACCGAGGGATAACCAAGCCATCAGGTTATAACCAATAGAGGTAATTAAAATATCAAAAGGCTCACCTGTAATTAACCCTTGTGAAATTTGTACGCCAATTAATCCCATGATAACGGCTCCCCAGCCATTAATAATGGCGGAAGAACAAACCGAAACGCATGCAGTTTGAATTAGATAAGACATTTTTTCTGGTGCGACGCCATATTGACGTGCCAAATTTTTGGTAGAAGCACCTGCAACTAATTGGTTAATGGAGCTTTCAATAAATATGAGGGAGGTAATCACAATAGCCAGTAATTGTGTTGCTGTACGGTTTTTGATTAACCGAGTTTTATTTGTCAATAATTGAACGAGGGCTCTAACACCCCCAGTAACAACAACCAACCGCATAATTCCACCAATCATCACCATAAAAACAATAGTGCGAGTATTTCCTGCGGATGAAAAGGTGTTAATAATACCATCAACGGTGCCTTTAACACCTAAAAGAACGTTGTGATCATTAATAACCGTAAAACCTACAAGTATTCCTAACATTAGGGAAAGCATTACTTGGCGGGTGAGTATTGCCAATATAATTGTCACAATAGGGGTGATTACTGTCCAAATACCATAGTCGTGCATGTGTTTACCTGTTAATCCTATATAAAAATTTAAATTTTTGACTTTATAATTATCGAAAAATCATAGCATTAATTGGTAAAGGGTAGAATATGTTTGTGCGTTTAGAAATGTGTTGTGACAATAAAAAAGAATAAGGCATTCAGTAAGATGGCCTTATTCTCTTAAACATTACAGTAATGAAAGCCATTCTTGTTTTGTAAGTCGGCTTATTTCTTCAGTTTTTGTTTCGCCAATTAACTTAATAAATTGAGGTGCCAAGGTTTTGTAATATTTAAAACCACATTTTTCTTGTGCAATTTTTGATTGATCATTGCCTTGAAAATAGCCACACCATAGATTATCTAATTTTAGGTCTATGAATCCATGGCGAATAATTTCTTTAATAGATTCAGGTATCAATCCTTTACCCCAAAATGGTACGCCGATCCAATAGCTGACTTCAGCATCATTATCCCCTATAGGGAAATTACTTTCATGGCTTAAAGATAATCCGATTAGGCCAATTGCGCGCTTGTCTTCTTTTAAAGTAACGGCATAAACTTCATCGCGCATGAAAATCTCTTTAATAATCATACGACTTTCTTCAACGCTTTGATGTGCAGGCCAACCAGCAACTGGGCCTATTCTTTCGTCTTTTGCATAAAAATATAGATCTTCAGCATCCGTTTCTTGCCATGGACGTAAAATCAGTCGTTCTGTATAAAGTACCATCTGTTTTCCTCTTAATGATGGAAGTAATTAATGCGTGTATTTTAGGTATTAATGAGTAATATTTAAGAGGTAAAGTTGCCCATTTTAGGTACTTATGACAACCATTGTGGACTGAGGCACTGTTTGCTAAGAGGGACAAACGTGATGTTAAGCATACAAACATGTTTGATTAATATTCCAGAAGCGCTCCGCATTGGCGTGACCAATATGGATAAAATGCAGAAAAAACAATTATCTTCATCATACGTAACAGTTTGCATTTGTTTGCAAGGCTGCGCGATTTTTAATATTAATTTTAGACAGTACCGAGTACAAAAAAATGACCTGATTGTTTTATATGATGATACCTTTGCCATGCTACAAGCAAAATCACGATGTTTTAACCTTGAATATTTGTTAATTGATAAAAAACTTGCCACCTCTATTGCTTATTCGCTGCCTCAACAGTTATTTGCATTTTTTAATGACTATCCTATTATTCAAATCCCTATAGAAAAGCATGAGTTGTTTGATTATTGGAAAAAAATCATGTTTTCAATAGCGATTGAACGTGGAGAATATTGGCAATTACAATTGAAAAACCATTTGCAAAATTTGTTTTTGGAAATCAGTAATGGTGCTAAAACGATTTTAGTTAAACCTGAAAAACGAAATAGACAAGAGCAACTTTGTTGGCGTTTTTGGGGCTTAATCACACGGCATTGTAAACAGCATAAAGAGGTTAAATTTTATGCTGAAAGATTATCGATAACCCCATTTTATTTATCAAAAATTAGCCAAAGCTTTTTTAATGATCCACCAAAGGCGTTGATAGATAGACAAGTTATTTTAGAAATAAAAGCATTACTCGAGATTGGTAAATTATCAATAAAGGAAATAGCAGATGAAGTTAATTTCGAAGATACCTCGTATTTATGTCGTTACTTTAAACGGCATACAGGAATAACGCTGACAGAATTTAAAAAAGGAGTAAGGTTTAAAACGGGGAAAAGCTAGAGAGGCTCTATTTTGGTTGAATATTTCTTTATAAAATCAATAAAACACCGTAGGCGAGGTGATACCGCTTGGTTTCGGTAATAAACGGCATTAATGGGTTGGCGAATAACTACGGTTTCTTTTTCTAAAACTTGCACCAATTGACCACTGGCAAATGCGTCCATGGTTACAAAATCGGCAGAGCATAAAATTCCAGCGCCTTGCATTGCGAGGTGGAATAAGACTTCACCACTTGTCCCTGCAATATTGGGTTTAATTTTAAGTAAA
The DNA here is from genome assembly GCF_050446505.1 of Providencia sp. SP181. Taxonomy (NCBI): domain Bacteria; kingdom Pseudomonadati; phylum Pseudomonadota; class Gammaproteobacteria; order Enterobacterales; family Morganellaceae; genus Providencia; species Providencia sp. SP181. Next base: position 110,631 of record NZ_JBBPXM010000001.1, on the reverse strand, counting down.
TCTTCATTTGCATTTTTTACGGGCCAAATATTCAGTGAGTCGGGTTGAGTAAAGCCCAGTAAACAGTGTTTTTTTAATTCGTTGCTATTTTGTGGCACACCATACTTTGCTAAATAAGCAGGGCTGGCTACTAATCGCTTTTGACTAAAACCTAATAAGGTGGCATTGAGTGATGAGTCTTTTAGTACGCCAATGCGAAAAGCCACATCAATTCGATTTTCTAATAAATTAGTGACACCTTCATAATTATGAATTTCAAGTTCAACTTGTGGGTAACGCTCATGGAATAACGGGATCAGCGGGGCAATTACATGTGTCAAAAAAGGGGTTGAGGCATCAATACGTAGCTTACCGGAAGGGATGGCTTGGCGGACAGATAGCATTTCTTCTGCCTCGTGAGCGAGATCAATAATCTCTCGCGCTTTTTGCAAAAATGCGGTGCCTTCATCACTGAGCTTGATCGAACGTGTTGTTCGGTAAAGTAACGTTGTATCCATTTTTTCTTCAAGCCTAAGTAATGCCCGGCTTACCGTTGAAATGGTCATGTTTAATTGTTCGGCAGCTGAAGTAATAGAACCAGAGTCAACGACACTGATAAAAGCTTGAAGTTCTTCAAAGGTTATTTTCATTATTGCATTTCCAGCAAAAGTTATTTTCACCTTAGCGTCTTTTTCATTGGCTTTCAATATGGAAAAATTCAGCCCATTAATAAATGTTAATAATTTATTTCAATAAGGCTGAAAAAATGAGAATTAACACTGCACTGTTGGCACTAGCAGTAGGCGCTTTTGCTATTGGAGCAACTGAATTTTCCCCAATGGGAATGTTACCTTATATTGCTGATAATATTCAGGTTGATATTCCATCCGTTGGGTCAATAGTTGTTATTTATGCCCTTGGTGTGATGATAGGTGCTCCAATCATGACATTATTACTGGTGAAGAGAAAACCGAAAGTGGCATTGGTATTCTTAATGTCTATTTTTACGGTAGGAAATTTACTTTCAGCAATGTCTCCCGATTTGGTGACCTTATCAATTTCACGTTTTATTACTAGCTTAAACCATGGTGCATTTTTTGGGTTAGGGGCCATTGTGGCCGCGAGTGTTGTTCCACCGAGTAAGCAAGCTAGTGCAATTGCAGCCATGTTTATGGGATTAACTATTGCCAATATTGGTGGTGTTCCGCTCATGACCAAATTAACCCAAGTCGTGGGATGGCGGGAGGCATTTTATTTAATCGCCGCACTTGGATTATTAACCATTGCGAGTTTAATTTGGGCTTTACCCAACAACCTTCAAGGGCGAGACGTTAACGTTAAAAACGAATTACGTATTTTACGACGACCACAAGTGATGTTAGGCATGTTATCGACAGTATTAGGAGCAAGTGCAATGTTTACCCTATATACCTATATTACTCCGATGCTGATGGATTTCATCGATGCTTCCGATCAAATGATTACCATCATGTTAGTGATTATCGGTGCGGGTTTCACAATGGGTAACTATTTAGGTGGTTTATTTGCAGATAAATCATTATTCGGCACGCTGATCATCTTTTTCTTAATGTTAGCGTTAAGTATGGCAATATTCCCATTCATAGCGACTAATGCTGTTGGTGCAGGGTTAGGTTTATTGTTCTGGAGTATTTTTAGTTTTGGTATTGTCCCACCAATACAAATTTTAGTGATGAATGCAGCTACAGGTGCACAGGCGTTAGCTTCCTCCGTTAATATTGGTGCATTTAACTTAGGTAATGCGATTGGTGCAGCGATTGGTGGGGCGGTATTATCCTATGGCTATAGTTATTCAATGATTAGTTTTATGGGTACTTTCGTTGCTGTTTTAGGTATTGTTGTCATTCTTGTTATTTTTCGCAAAAAATCTGATACGAAAGTTGAGACTGAGATTGTTTGTGGCTAATCGAAAAGCAATAAACGGAAAGTCGAAATATAAGGTCTTTCTTTAATGTAGAAGAAAATCTTCAACAAATAAGAAAGGCCAAACATGAATTCAGATAAAATTTTTAGCAAAGTTGCCTATTCAAATTTATTTGCTCAAATGTCAGAGCAAATTGCTTTAGCGGTAACACCTCTTGTTGCTGTACTGATACTAAACGCCTCTGCCAGTGACACAGCTTGGCTACAAATGTTGCAGACATTGCCTTTTCTTATTGTGTCACCATTTATTGGTATTGTTGCCGATCGACATAGTGCTCGCAACCTAATGATATGCTCTGAAGCGATACGTATTGCCGTTTTAGGAATGATTTTTGCGTTATTATTTTCAAAGCTGCTTTCATTCGCATTATTAATTTTGTTTGGATTTATTGGCGCTGTTGGTACGGTAATCTACAGTGTTGCTACTTCAGCCTATATTCCAGCCGTGATCCCTAAAGACCACCTAATTAATGCGAATCGATGGATTGAACTTGCTCGAAGTTTATCTTATACGGCGGGACCTGCGCTAGGTGGTGTACTGGTTGGTTATATTGGTGCGTCATCTGCCTACAGTTTCGCCATTATTTTATCGGTGATTGCTTTAATTTTAATTTTTCAATTGCCCAAAGAGCACAAGAAAACGCTAGTTTCAACATCACTATTAAAACAATTAAAAGAAGGTGCTGACTATATTTTCCATAATCCGTATTTAAAGCCTATTTTATTGACGGCATTATTTTTTAATACAGCCTGGTTTATTATTCAGGGAGTTTTTACGGCATATGCAGTGACAGTATTACAACTTTCAGCACAGCAAATTGGTATTGCGATTTCAGTTTACGGAATAGGAATGATTGTTGGCGCACTTGGTCTACGCCACTTATCTTTGCAGTTTAGCTATGGGACTTTGGTAATATTTGGGCCTGTTTGTGGTTTATTCGGTGCGACAACCTTGCTATTTACTGTCTGGAATTCATCATTTTACTTAGTTTGCTTTGCTTATTTTTTATTTGGTGCTGGACCAATTATTTGGACGATATCCACAGTTTCATTACGCCAGTCGGTGACCCCCAATTTGCTGATTGGGCGCGTTTCTGCATTGATGTTAACGACTTCATTTGGTGCTAGGCCATTGGGGTCAGCCATAGCCGCAATTATTGCTACATTATCGGGTGTAGAATATTGTTTATGGGCAGCTGTTTTTTTCTTTGCTATCCAATTAGGGATTATTAGTCAGTCACCTGTTCGGGCATTAAAAGCCATGCCTGCAATAAGCAGCTGATGTCATAATTAAAAAGCAAGCTGCGGAGATTCTTTATGTTGCTTATCCGTCATAATGACGTTATTAAATTAGGAAAGGACATTATCATGACGATTAAAAACATATGGAAAACACCAGAACAGCGCTGGCAAGCAGTTGTTGAAAGAAATAAAACAGCGGATGGCCATTTTGTTTATGGTGTAAAAACGTCACTTATTTACAACCATCCATCTGCGGCTGGGCGCTTGCCTAAACGAGAAAATATTGAATTTTTTGATAATGAAGCCCAAGCGATTGCACAAGGTTATCGCCAAGGAAAACGACATCGTACAGAGGCAACGCAATTAACACAATTTTATAAACAGAAAATAGAAAAAGCTTGCCGTTATATTGAGCAAAATAGCCAGTCGTTAACGCTGGCCGAATTGGCAGATTATGTCGGGATCAGTCGTTACCATTTTCATCGATTATTTAAATCACAAACGGGGTTAACGCCAAAAGCTTATGCGGACGCTTTTCGGCATAAAAAATTGCAGGCTCAACTGCAAGAACAAGAGCGTATTACTGATGCAATTTATGATGCAGGGTATCAATCAAATAGCCGTTTTTATGAAACATCAACACAGCGATTAGGCATGACGCCACGAGCTTGGAAATCAGGTGGAAATGGTAGCAAAATTTATTTTGCACTTGCTTTATGTTCATTAGGAACAGTATTGGTTGCACAAAGTCTGATCGGCGTATGTGCAATTTTACTTGGGGACGATCCTGAAAAGTTACTTAATGATTTACAAGATAAATTTCCAAATGCTGAATTAATCGGTGGTGATATCAACTTCGAACAAGTTATTGCTGACGTTGTTGGTTTTATTGAAGCACCAGAGATTGGTTTTAATTTGCCGCTTGATATTCAAGGAACTGTATTCCAACAGCGTGTATGGCAAGCCTTGCGTGATATTCCTGTTGGAAAAACGGTTAGCTACAGTGATATAGCAAAAAAAATAGGGAACCCTAAAGCGGTTAGAGCAGTCGCGAGTGCATGTGGGGCAAATATGCTAGCGGTGGCTATTCCTTGCCACCGAGTGGTGAGAAATAATGGCGAACTATCAGGTTATCGCTGGGGTATCGATCGTAAACAGGCCTTATTATTAAAAGAGGCACAAGGTAGTTTAACCAAAATCAGCGAGTAACTCGATTAAAGTGCAAAGTTAATAATCGAGTTTATTAAGGAGCACCTTAATAAATTATTCATAATCGATATTAATATTTTCTTATTCTCTCATTTAGTTGTTCATAACAGAGATAAATATAATCTTTATTTATTAAAATGTGAGGCCCCCATTTTATATCCTTTAAAAATCAATTTGATAACAAGATTCTTTACATGGTGGATGGCTGATTTATATTTTTTGCCCTTTATATTTTTCATATCTTTTCTTTTTGATAAACATATTTAGTTTTTTAAATAACCATAATATTGGCTGTAATAAGATAAACTTTTGGTATGGTTTACCCCTTACGTTTTTTTCATATTCCATAAGTAATCCTAATGTTCTGCTCATTTTTATTAAGAATTACATGGAGGAAAAATATAAAAAAGTGACAGATATGATTTTTTGCAAAATACAGATCAAAAGCACTAATTTTTGTATTACATTATTCATACGGGGAAAATGAAAAGGGTTTTGCTGTGTTACTGTACAAACAAATTGCACAAATGTTGCAAGAAAAAATTAAGCGCGGAGAGTTTCTTAGTGGTGAAAAGCTGCCATCAGTGAGGGACATTGGGAGAGCTCATGATGTCAGTATTACCACGGCGCAACTTGCTTATCGTGAACTTGAAAGGCTGCAGCTCATTTATGCGGTACCTAAATCTGGGTACTTTGTGATCCCCGAAAAAACGGAATCTTTATTACCGAAAGTCGCGAATTATATTCAAAAACCTGTTCAGATCGCACAATGGAATCCGACCATGGATTTTTTACGTGTTGCTGAACGAGAAGGTGTAACATCTTTGTCTTGTGCCGTGCCAAATATTGAAGATAAAAGTTTAGATCCATTGTGGCAAGAAATGACAATGGTAACACGTAGAAAGCAATCACTGACACTTGAATATGATAATTTACAAGGGCTTGCTGCATTAAGAGAACAAATTTATTTAATTTCAGATGATCGCCACCTTTTTACGCCTGATGATGTTGTCACGACAACAAGTGGCCATCAATCGTTATCTATTGCCTTGCAAGCTTGCACACAAGGGAATGATGTTGTTGCAGTCGAGTCGCCAACTTTTCCAGGGCTATTACAGACATTGTATGGTTTAGGAAGAAAAATAATTGAAATTCCTATTGATCCTGAAACAGGTATAAACCTTGAAAGGCTAGAAGAGGCTTTTGAGTGTTGGAATGTGAAAGCAGTGGTGGTGACACCAACGTGTAATAACCCGATGGGTTGTATTATGCCTGATAGTAACAAGCGGCGTTTACTCGAAATTGTTGAAAAATATCAAGGAACCGTCATTGAAAATGATTGTTTAGCGAGTTTGGCGTATCAATACCCACGGCCGTCAACGATTCAATCACTGGATCGAAATGGGCATGTAATTTTATGTAGTTCATTTTCGAAAACGGTTGCTCCAGGAACACGTACTGGTTGGATAATTCCAGGTAAATATAAAGAAAAAGTTTTGCATTTAAAATACTTATCCCATTGTTCTGGTGAAATTTTTATGCAACAAGTGATGGCTAATTTCCTAAAGGAAGGGCATTATTTTTTGCATTTACGCCGAATGCGTCAACATTACAGTGAGCTTCAGTGCCAATATAAGGAATTAGTGGAAACACATTTCCCTGCAAATACCCGAATATCGAGGCCACAAGGCGGTTTTTCACTTTGGGTGGAACATTTACCCGTAGATAACCGTAAATTACGGGATATTTTGCATCGCAATAAAGTCACAGTATTAACAGGAGAACATTTTTCTACAGGTGACTGCTTTTCTAACCATTTGAGGGTGAATTATGCGCTACCTTTGATCGCGAGGAGGCGAAATGCGATTAAAATTTTGGGTGAGGCATTAAAGGTCACAAGTGTATAATTTGGTGCTCCCCCCTATGACTTAAACTTATGTAAGATAGGGGGGTAATAAACGATTAGTCAGCTAGCAATTTGTGTTTTACGGTTTTTAGTGATTAACATATAAATCAGATATAAAAGCGTAAAACCAGCTGTATACCCTGTAAAGGCCATCCAGAAAGTTTTCCAGTCGACAACGCCATTAATGGTATTGAGCTCAATAACCCAGCCACATAATACCGCCCCTAAGAATGTACCAAACCCATTAACGAGTGTGGTGAAAACGCCCTGAGCAGTGGAGCGAAATTCTGGGGCAATTTCTTTTTCCAAAAATAATGCGCCAGCGATATTAAAGAAATCAAATGCACAACCATATACAATCATAGATAAGAAGAGGGCCAGTGTGCCTATTGCCGTGAAATCACCATAAGCAAATAAACCTAATCGTAAAATCCATGCAATCATGCTAAGAAGTAAGATAGTTTCGATTTTGAATCTTTTTAATAAAATAGGCAGCAATAAGATAAAAATAATTTCAGAAAATTGTGAAATAGACAAGAAGATAGTGGGGTATTCAGAGAAAATAGAGCCTCTGGCTTCGGGGGCTAATGCCATATCCTGTAAAAATGGAACACCAAATGTGTTGGTTATTTGTAATACAGAGCCTAATAGCATGGCAAAGAATAAAAAAACTGCCACTCTTCCTTTTTTAAAAAGCAAGATAATATTATGACAACTAAAGTTAGATGTCTCAGCTTTTTTAGTATTGATACTATTAGTAGTAATGAAAAATATAGAAAATAGACCTAGAGCAACTGAGGCGGCAGCCCCTACATATAACTGGTAATAACTCATTTCTAGTTTTAATAAACTAATTGTCCACATTGCGACAATAAATCCGACAGTTCCATAAACTCTGATTTTTGGAAAATGAATCTCTGAATCTAATTTTCGTGTACCTAACATTTCAAACACAATACTATTACAAATTGAAATGGTTGGCATGTAAAACATTAAATGAATTAATGTAGCAATAAATAAAAGAGTGATTGTATCACTATGCGCCATGACGATTAAAAAAATTGCAGAAAGAAAATGAGTAGAAACATAAACTAACTTTCTATTATTAATTTTATCGGCAATAAACCCGATGATAATGGGTGAACATAACGCAGATATTCCTAATGTACTGAATATTAATCCTATTTCACCGCCCTTTAAATGGAGTGTATTAAAAAGGTATGAGGCAAACGTGACAAGCCATGAGCCCCAGATAAAGAATTGCAAGAAAGAAACTATTTTTAATCGAGTTGTAATACTCATGCCTGCACACCTTGATTTAACCTAAACATATTTAAATGCAATTGTTAATTTAACTGATTGATGTCATTTTTTTCATAATCAACAATAGATGCGTTTATCTGATTATTGTTTTTGCATTATAAGATAGTGTATTGCTCAGTTTATTGATGTAAAGATGGCTATTTATGAATTAGTTAGGCAGATGGTCGATTTTTAATCGCTATTAATACTTAACTTGTTACATCTAAGTCGTACAATTGTGTCTGTGAACGAAAGATAAAATATAGAATCTATTAAGAATAGTTTATTAATGCTCAATGTTTTAATCTGCTATTGCAATAAAATCAATTTTAGTGTTTAATCAGTAAACATTTCTATTACTTTCTCCCCTCTGTTTTCCTTGGTTTCTTTTATTCCCCCAGATATTCAATTTCAGTGTTACACCTCTTACCTATTAAAATATTTTTCATTCATCAAATCATCATCTAATAATCCCACAATGGCTCTTCTCTGAAGCCTAACTTATTTTTTAACTTAAAATCTTAAAAGAGTATGCTATGACTTCACATCGTTGTTTACTATTTGTATTAGCAATATCGGTATACCTTGTTGGTGCAACTGAATTTATGCTTTCCGCAATAATGTTTCCATTAGCGAATGCTTTTAATGTACAAGCATTACAGATTTCATGGTTAATATCCGCTTATGCATTCTCATATGCGCTAGCTGCGCCTGTTGTCGGGTTCTTTTCGGATAAAATGGATAAGCGCAAAATGTTACTCGTTGCGATGTTATTTATCTCAATTGATAGTATTGCAATAACGTTTGCTCCTAATCTTTTGATAGCTCTTATTTTACGTGTTTTTGGTGGCGTTGCTTCCGCTGCCTTAGTGCCGATTACGTTTGCTTTTATTTCTGATGTCATCGATGAAAACAAACAGGCCATTGCAATGGGATATGTCATGCTGGGAATGACGCTTGGTATTATTACAGGGCCAATTCTTGCAGGGGTAATGACACAGTATTTTTCATGGAGAATGCCATTTATATTTATGGCAGTCGGAGGGCTTTTGGTGTTGTTTATTTCCATTAAGGTTTTGCCGTCTGTTGCTTCGTCAACGGTAAAACAAGGCTCATTCAATATTTTTAAGCAGGGAATGATCAGTAAATTTATTATTGCTAAAGGAATTTGGAATGGTATTACTGTTTGCCTATTTCTACTGGCAGGTGAAATATTACGAAGCAGGTATCAATTTAACAGTGCGATGACTGGTAGTTTAATGGGGTTATTTGGAATTGGTTTAATAATAGGTAATAGTATTGTTGCAAAAGTCGTTTCATACAAGGTTTCCGAACTATCACTGGTGCTAGCAATAATTAGGCTTTTATTCATGATTATTCTTCTCTTTATTAGTGATTGGTTAACATTAATAGGTGATTGTTTTTGTTTGTTTGGATTTGGCGTACTATTAGGTTTAATTTCACCTATCAGCACTTCGTTACTTGCCAGACTAAATGTGAATAATAAAGGTTTGATATTATCAATTTCAGAAAGCTTTAATAATATTGTGTTGTTATTGGCTATCCCACTTTTTTCTTGGTTGATTTCTGAAGGCCGTGTTTTAACGTCTACCATATTAATTAGTCTATTATTTAGTATAGTAATATTTTTTATTACAAGAGTAAAAGTAGCAATGAGATAGCAGTATCCTTGCTGATAAGCAGCAAGGATAGTGATTAGGCTACATGATCCAACTGGTTTTGCCGCAATCTCATTCCATTTAACATGGATAGCCAAGCTAAAAAAGTAATTATCATCAAGATAATAAAGATAAAATAAGCGGGCAATTCAGTTAAAATTACGCCAGTCATCATTGGGTTAAAAGCACCACCTAATAAACCTAACGATTGAGCTGAAAAATAACTTGCTTTCATACCTTCAGGGGCAATGCTATCAATCAACATGTATTCACCTGGAGCATAAATCAGTTCCCCTAAAGTGAAAAGAAAAGCACCAATAGCCCAAATATAGAGATTTTCTGCTGCAAACATGAAAGTGGCTAAACCCAGTAAGAAAAATAAACTTCCTAACGTCATTAACTTTTTCAAATTGTCTGGGGTGATCCGTTTTCCGACAGTGTATTGCAACGTTACCACAACGACCGCATTCACAGGGAGTATGACGCCGATAACGACTTGTGCAAAATCGCTATTTGCTACCGTAATAACATATTGAGAAATCCAAGTGGTAAACGTCCCAAAAACTAATGACCCTAAGAATGTTGATAAAATAAACCAAGCAAGTACACGGTCATGTAGCATTACAGCTGGGTTCCATGGTCGTTTACCGCCATCCTGATGCTGTGCAGGTTTTATACTTTGAACAAATCGCTGAATGAAAAATATCGGGAAGGCTGCCGAGATAGCGGCCAAATAAAATGGCAAATTGATACTGTACATTAACAGCCAAGTTCCAATAGGCGGACCGATCGTCCATCCGATATTGATAAAAGTATAATTTAAGGAAAAGACTTTAGCTTTTAACGATAAGGTCAGAGTATCTGCAAAATAAGCTTTAAGAACAGTAGAAAAAACAGAATAAGAACAATTGATCAAGGAGAAAAATATGATCACTAAAATGGCATTATTGGAGAGGGGAATAGCAATGAATCCGCCAATAAATGCAACTATAGCAAGTAGCATGCACCGTTTTTTGTCAACCCTATCGGCGAGCATACCAAAAGCCATGCTAAATAGCACACCAACAACCATCGCCAATGACATAGCTACCCCAACAGTATCAATTGCCATTTGATACTCTCGGGTTAGGTAAATGGCCATAAATGGTAGTGTTGCCCCACGGCCAATGGTCAGAAGTAAAGACGATGCAAGTAACGCACTGTTAGATATACTGAATTTCGCTGACATAACACACGACCTAGGATTTTTATTATTGTTAACTGTTTGTTTCAACTAAAAGATATTGTAATAAAATACATAAAATCAGTGCGATGAGAAACGGACAATAATGCGCTAAATAGAAAACAATATTTTGAGGAGATCAATCTGCCATTATCGATTAAATATATTGTAATATGAAATCAGTTAAACCGTATTAAACGTTATATGCTGAGAATAAATCGCACTAAAGTCGGGGGAATAATTTAGGTAGGCTCTTCTTGTTTTTAAATAGAAAGATGTATAACTACACCTCTCTATTTAATCAACGGGCATTAAACTTACAGTGCCGCAGTATAGACACGACGACTTACATCAAGGGTGATGTCTTTGTGCTCGCCTAATTCAACCATATTATGTGCTTCTAAACTTTTTACTAGGGGCTCAATAACATCGGATGAAAGCTGATAATCACTAAAATGTGTGCCTACATTCATGGCTTCGAAAAACTGACGGGTTAACTCAATCGATTTTAATGCTTTCTCTTGGTCGTTCCCGTTTGTGATCCCCCACACTCGTTCAGCGTATTGTGCCAATTTTGTTTGTTTTTGTGGCAATTTCTCAAGCAACATTGATGGCAGCACGATTGCGAGTGTTTGTGCGTGATCTAAACCATAAAGCACAGTAATTTCATGGCCTAACATGTGAGTAGACCAATCTTGTGGAACACCGACACCAATTAAGCCATTGAGTGCTAACGTCGCTGTCCACATTAAATTTGCACGGATGTCATAATCTCTTGGGGTTTCGAGCGCTTTAGGGCCAATTTCTATGAGCGTTCTCAATAAACCTTCTGCGAAAGAATCTTGAACATAGGCATTCACAGGATAGGTTAAATACTGTTCAATAACATGAACGAATGCATCAACTACACCATTACTAATTTGGCGAGGTGGGAGTGTGTAGGTTTTCACTGGGTCAAGAATTGAAAACTGTGGAAAAACCTTATCACTCATAAAGGCTAACTTAGACTGTAATTCTTCACGTGTAATTACGGAGCCTTTATTCATTTCTGAGCCAGTTGCGGGGAGGGTTAATACAGTCCCAAAGGGTAATGCAGTTTGAATTGTTGTACCGCCCTTTGTAACAACTTCCCATTTGTCACCAGGATAGTTAACTGCCGCAGCAACAAATTTTACGCCATCAATCACTGAGCCGCCGCCAACAGCGAGTAAAAAATCAAAGCCTTCCTTTTCTATTTTATCAACCGCTTTGATGAGAGTTTCATAGCGCGGATTAGCTTCTATCCCACCAAAAAGTGAAAAATGTCTTGAACCTAAAGCGCGTTCAACCTCATCTAATGTGCCCGTTTTACGTGCGCTTTCACCGCCAAATAAAATGAGAACTTTTGCACTTTCAGGGATCAATCTGCCTAATTCACTTATCTTTCCATCCCCAAAAACGATGCGTGTCGGGTTATAAAACTCAAAGTTATTCATATATAAGCCTTAATAGAAAAATTTCTTGGTTAAACGGCAAAAAGTTACCGTGCTTGATAGATTAACAAGAAATAGTATAACTTCTAATAATATTAGAGTTTATCAATTTGATGGCTTTGGTATATTATTTTTTAGTTAAGTAATTACATTGTTATAATATTTACTCCTGAAAGTAAAGAAAAGGCACATTAGTAAATTATTGTTTGCTATCTTTAAGATTCCACAACTAAATAAAAGGAATTAAGATGAAAGTATTAGTAGGGGAGTAATTAGAGGAAACGTTAAATATAGACTCATGGGTTAACCTAATGGACGAGGTTAATCAATTAAAAGCAATAACTATAGGTAGAATATAAGAAAATAATGGTTCTCAATATGAATATAATGTTTTGTACGCCAAGCAAAGTTAAATAAACTTATTAGGTGGTGATGACGTATTGATAAGCAATGGCGCTAATGGATTATTAGTGGATGAAAAGAGAGAGAATGTATTTATTATCAACGGTGACTTACTAGGTTGGAATTCGATTTATAGTTTGGGTGGGGAAAATACGATTTATCTCGTGAATTTTAAGCATATGTTATTAGAGAAGCACCAGATCATATCAGCAACACAACACGTTATCACTACGAGTCAGAAAAAGGGCGAACAATAAAAATATTTCAATGCCTGAATACACAAGCGCCCAAAATTGTTCATCAACAATGGGACAATGATAGTTGGTCAGATAACGTATTGCAAAAATTAGAGTATTTAGTGAGCACACTTGCTTCTATCCGTATGCAAGATGAGACACTCAGTACCACGAGTGGTGATTTAAATAATACTTTAGCGACGTGGGAACCCGTAAAACTAGTCAAAAATCATCTGATTTAGACCATAATATTTTAAATTAATCAGTATTTTGGGTATTTCAGCAAGTTTTTTGGCTTGAATCATCTTTGGAGACAGTAAGTTGCAGTAAACTTACTGTCTGTTTAATGCTAACATTTTCCTATGAATTTAATGTATGCATTTTTTAAGATAATTTTTTGCCATGTAAGGGGGGCCAAGTGATAAAACGTTTTATGAATCTAGAGCTTCCTCCTGAACCCATAATTAATAGCAATTGCGTGAGAAAACGCCTCAAAAATAGCATTTGTGATAACTGTTCTACCAGCTGTCCAGTGAATGCTATCTCGTTTAGTCACATGGATGCGAAAATTGATAATGATCTTTGTTTCCAGTGTGGTAACTGTCTTTTCTCCTGCCCTGTTGATGCCATTGAAAATATTTCGCCTCACGAACGTACATATCAACAGGATTATTTAGTAGTTAACTATGATGAGCCTGTCGCAATGACGGAAGAACTGATTGTTTGGCATAAACAATTTCAAATTCGGGGTATTCAAATAGCGGAACCCTTGGTTGATAAATGGTTACCAACGATAGCGGCTCTCAATCTTAAGTTAAAAACATTACAAGAGCCTATTTGGCAGCTACGTATTGAGCAACCTCTTGCAGTAGATAGTGGGCGCCGTATGATGCTCTTTCGTCAAAAGTTAGACCAGAAACCCCTGAGTAAAGGGCAGGTGAAAACAGGGCTTAATGCACGGAAACAATTTTATCCAGAAGATAGCTGGTTCAAGATAGAACTTGAAAACGAAAGCTGTATTTTATGTGGGGCGTGCGCGAAAGTATGTGATGAAAACGCGATACAAATTGGCGATAACCAATTCATTTTAGATGAAAAGCGTTGCACAGGCTGTATGAGTTGCCAAGTGGTATGCTTTCCAAAATCGATTCAAGTTTATGAGCACACAGCTAAGCATAGCGAGCCTACCGTATTTCATTACTATGATGCCAAATGTCATACTTGCCATTTACCCTTTTTTTCGTGGGAAGAGGATGTGCAAACTTGCCCAATATGCTCGCAGCATAAAAAGCAGGGGTGGTTATAGAAAAGGTGCTATCAAAGAGCACCTTTTTTAGTTAATTTGCTGAACCTAAATGCTCAACTACTAGTTTTGCAATCTGTGGGTTAATGGCTGGGGGTGTCTCATGGCCCATACCTTCAATAATGGCGATTTTTGCGTTCGAAATGTTATCTGCGATATCTTGACCCGCTTCAACGGGGAATAACGGGTCAATTGAGCCGTGAATAACTAACGTAGGAACATTAATGTGGCTCAGATGTGGACGCATATCACCAGTCACCGCGACAGCAACAATTTGGCGTTTAGTACCTTCAGGTGAATAGTTTCGAGCAAGGGCTTGTTGCACATAATCGCGGTAATATTCCTCATCAAATGGGCAACAACTTGAGCTAATACGGCGATAAAAGGCAAGTTGCCCAGCCAGATAAGCCTCAAAATCTTCTTTGGGGTTTGCGCCTGAACTCATCAACATTTGCATCACATCAGGGGCACTTTGCGGTAAGTTGGGGTTCCCTGTTGAAGACATAATCGGGGACAAAGTGATTGTGCGTTCAGGGTATTTCGCCGCAAATAATTGAGCGATCATTCCGCCCATTGAACGACCAATTATATGCGTTTTATCAATTGATAAGCTATCTAATAAATGCACAATATCGTCCACCATATCGAATAACGTATATGCGATATCGAATGGTTGTCCTGTTTGCATTTTTTGAATCAATTCCCCTAGGTTGATTGGAGGGAAATTATCCATATGAGGAGATAAACCCGCATCACGGTTATCAATTCGGATAATATAAAAACCTGCGCTAGCGATTTGTTGGCAAAAATCTGTTGTCCAACTAATGTTGTGGCCGCCTAGACCTGGCACAAGTACAACGGCAGGGTTCTCAGGAGCGCCAAATGCATCATGAAAAAGTGAAATAGGCTGTTTGGTTGTCATTTTTTTTCCACTGAATTGAATGTTGTGCTATTTATGCCGCCATAGTGTAGCAAATACGAGCCCCAAAAATGGGTAAAGGTTGCTAAGAAAGCGAATGTAGCAGCATTGCTGTAATTTTGCAGAAAATAACACAGTTTATTATCTAACAGATATAAATCGGCTAAATATTAGCACGATAAGTGAAAAAAGAAGTAAAAACAATGCAGTAAGTATGTTTGTATTTAATGAGTAGGTGGAAACAATAAGGCTGCCTAATGCTGACCCAAAAGCAATTCCTCCATTGAAGAATGCGATATACAAGGCGCTCGTAATCTCAATTCGCGAAATGCTATATCCGATCATCCAATTCATTAAGGATACAGAGACTCTACCGTATGCCACTCCCCAAAGTGCGATGATAAAATAGCCCCAAAAAACGTTTAATGGCAAATATACAAATAAAATTAGGCTGATAATTATTAAACTAATTATCCCAAAAATAGATAGCTTTATATTTCGGCTAGAGGCCATCCCGAAGATAAAATTGCCTAAAATTCCTGTAATACCATAAAGAAGCAAAGCAAAACTGATTTGATGGTTGTCTAAATTTAAATTGGGTTCAGCGGTGCAAAGTTATATGCCGAAAGGGCGGCTTGTGTTGAATGATACGGAAGCGATTTTAAATGCGGCATTACAGGGGCATGGCATTTGCCAATTGGGTGCTTTCTTGGTGGGTGAGCAAATTGCGCAAGGAAATTTACGTCCTATTTTAACCGAGTTTTCGAAGCCAGAGGCACCGATTTGTGCGTTATATCCAACAAAACGCTATTTGCCACCGAAAGTGCGTCAGTTTTTACAGTTTTTTGACGAGTATTGGCAAGGACGTGCAATTTGGGAGGAAAAGGATAAACGATAAGGTGATTTTTCAGCCTATTCTGTAAAGCAATTAAAAATCATTGGGATATGATAGCTACCAAGCAATTCGTTGCTTAAAGATAATTTTTAACTATAGATTTTTAGGTTTTATATGATTTATTTTATTTCAGATACCCATTTTTGCCACTCTAATATTATCAACCTGTGTGATCGTCCTTTCAAAAGCACTAGCCACATGAATGATACGTTGATTCATAACTGGAATGCTTATGTAACAGACCATGATGAAATCTACATCTTGGGGGATTTTTTATACAAAGGTAATGGGGCGGATGCGAATAAAATTTTGCGCAGGTTATCGGGCAAAAAATACCTTATTCGTGGTAACCATGACAAGTTTTTAGATGATCCAGAGTTTGATTCATCACTCTTTGAATGGGTGAAGAGTTATTACGAGTTGGATTATCAAAAACAAAAATTTGTTTTATTTCACTATCCTATCTTAGAATGGCAAGGTTTTTTTCGTGATGCAATCCATTTATATGGCCATGTGCATAATTCAGGAAAAGACCCAGAACAACGTAAACGCTTAGATATTTTAGGGCCTCGAGCGATGAATGTTGGCGTTGATGTAAATAATTTTTTCCCTATTAGTATTAAAACTATTCTAAAACGTGCAAATGGTTAATTATTTAATAATAAACAAGTCTATTTTTTAGCATACAAATAAACAGAAGCACGTGAAACACCAAGATGCTGTGCAACTGTTTCCATGGATTTTTTGACGTCAAGCAAGCCTTCGCTACGTAAAATTTCTATGAGGTTTTTTCGTTCTTCCGCTTTTAATGTCCGCGGTGTTGCGGCAAGTGTCGCGGCATATTGATCGATTCGATGACGAATAGCTTCTGATCCATTGGGCTCAATATGTTCTTTGATTGGGCTATTTCCAACTTCAATAAATTGCGACAATACACTTTGCATCCCCCGAAATAACGTCATATCTAAATTTAGGCACAAAGCAGCAACATATTCACCATTCTCATTTTTGATACCAATAGATGTGCTTTTAACGGGGCGTCCATCGGAAAATTGATTGGTATAATTGGCGACAATATTAGGAAAATCAGCAGATTCAATGCGTGCTAAGCCGAGTTCTGTGGTAGGCTCGCCTACTTGACGACCAGACAAATTATTATGAATCGATAAAATTGAATGTTCGGGGTTTTTTAGGTCATGAACGACAACCTCACAAAATGGTGCAAAAGTTTCGCTCAGCCCTTTGGCGATTGTTTCGATTTGCGCCAATAATGTATTTTCCTTGGTGCTAGACATAAAACCCCCTTATCTAAAAGCGTTAATTTATTAATTTTAACCCATTTTTTATCTCGCTAATAGATAAAGGGTGGAGAGTTACTGTGAAACTAATTCAGCAAAGCGATTGATATCGACATTACCACCACTGACAATAATACCGACTCGTTTACCTTGGAATTGGTCTTTCTGCGCTAATGCAGCAGCATAGGATAGACAACCCGTTGGTTCAACAACCACTTTCAGGCGCTCTGCATAAAATTTCATTCTGTCAATAAGTTGCTCATCGGTAACAGTAAAAATATCATCGACATTATTTTTAATAATTTCAAATGTATACTGCCCCAAATGTTGGGTCTGCGCGCCATCAGCGATGGTTTTTGGTGTATCGATATGGACAATTTTACCTTGGCGGAAAGATTGCTGTGCATCGTTACCCGCTAACGGCTCGACACCATAAACTTGACAGTTAGGGGATAATTGGCGAGCAGCAAGTGCACAGCCAGATAGCAAGCCGCCACCACCTAAGCAAACAAATAAGGCTTCCAATTCACCCACCTCTTGGAACAGTTCCATAGCGGATGTGCCTTGTCCTGCAATAATATGGGGGTGGTCATAAGGTGGAATGATGGTTAAACCCTGTTGTTCTGCGAGTTGCTTGCATAATGCTTCGCGGTCTTGCGTGTACCTATCGAAATGCACAACATTGGCGCCATAACCTTGGGTTGCCGCAACTTTAACAGCAGGTGCGTCGTTTGGCATGAGAATTGTTGCTGGTATATTCAGTAATTGGGCTGCAAGGGCGATACCTTGTGCGTGGTTACCGGATGAAAAGGCAATTACCCCCGCTTTTTTCTGCTCTGGTGTAAATTGGGCAAGTGCATTGAATGCGCCACGAAATTTAAATGCCCCCATCCGTTGGAAATTTTCGCATTTAAAAAATAGCTCACCACCAAATTCTTTATTGGCGGTTGTTGAGGTGAGTACAGGGGTTTTGTGTGCAAACCCCGCGATGCGCTTAGCTGCTGCTTCAACATCTCGATAAGTTGGTAAAGTTAAACCCGTCATTTTATGCCTCGTTGAAATTTTTTGAATTAGCCTAAAACCGCAGTTGCTTCAATTTCGAGCGCTGCGTTAAAGTGAAGTTCAGAAACACCTGCAACAGCGCGAGCAGGGCGAAAGTCACCTATCCACGCTGCATAAATTTGATTAAATTCCTGCCAATCATTCATATCAGCTATATAAACACGCACTTGGACTAAATTTGCTTTTGTTATATTGGCGGCTGACAAGCAAGCGTCAAGATTTTTTAATACTAATTTAGCCTGAACGTTAAAGGGGGTATCAGTGATTGCTTGCCCTGAAACATCGACGGGTAATTGACCCGAAATAAACATAAACCCATTAGCGCCCACACAATGGGAATAGTGGCCTCGTGGCGGGAGCAGAGTAGGGGCATTGATATATTGAATTGACTGGCTCATAGCAACCTCGAACTTGACAAAAAAGCATATATTAGACTTTTAGTCTAATATTGTATTATATGTACAGTCAATCTGTTTTTGAAGAAAAAAACATCAATGCTTGATGCTAATATGAGAAAAAATGCAGAACAGTTTGCAGTTAAGGTTTTTGCGGATTGTTAGCTGTGGTGTTGATCATGAATATTCTTGCTTGGTAATTCGCCACTCATTTATTCAATAAAAGCGAATTTTTTAGTGAAAGAAATTGCAAAGATTAGAATGAGTAAAATTAAAAATCGTTCACAATGAAAGGGAGTTATCTTAAATAAAAGTGATTAAGAATAATCAAATTGTGACGAGAAAAATAAAATGGTAAGAAGTTGTTATATAAAAACTTTTAGGGATACGACATGGCGAAGTTTACGTTTGATATACTTTCTATTTTTGGGAAAAAAAGCAGTAAAGTGGCTGAACAATATGTTCAAGAAGCGGTTTTACCGTTATCCGTCTTGGATGATTCTTTGCCCAAAATGGTGGTTGAATATGTACTGGAAGGAACATCGCCAGAAGTCTTGGTAAAATTAAGCCAACTGGATACCGAAAAAGCCGTTATTTTATTAGACAAACCAGGCACTGTGGATTGGTGGTGGGGAGGTAATAATTTTAATACGGGCCAATATAATAAAGTGATCCGTCAAGGGAGTAATGCCCGCCATAAACTGTATTCCAAAGTCGGCGATGGTGTGAGTGCAGAGCAAGTTGCGCGATTTGCCAAAGTATTAGCCGCTGCCTGCCAAGATATTAATATTAAAGTGCTGACATCCGAATTACCGTCATGGGTAAGTTATTTAGTCGGCGATGCATTTTCCAAAACCTTCGACAATTCTCGTGATGAAAAATTAGATCACCGTAAGCATTGGAATGTGGAATTGTTGTCTGAGATGATTAGCAAAGAAACAGATAAGCCCGCTAACTCAGTGTTGTATATTATCTTCGATAGACAACATTTGTCGGATTACCACTATGAGAACTTAAACCGGTTATTTGTTCTCCCAGGCTTTAAAGAATATTTAATTGCACAGCAAGGTTTTATTAAGCAGACATTGATTGGTAATTTGTCTGCCGCAGGGCAAGTGCAGCTAATCAATGTCCTGAAAAAAGATAAAGCACTATATTCGGTGTTTGCAGATTGTTTAGTGACATTTGCAACCAGTTCATTAAAAACCGTACGCAGTGCCGCAGAGCCTACACTGTCTATTCTACCTGATGAATCAGTCAAACTATATTTGACCAAAGTGCTAACAGAAGGAACACCAAAGCAGCGTACGCAAGCCGCGGATTTATTTGCCCGAATTGGTAAGGATAGAGAAGTTCTCGAAGCTGCATTGCAAACGGAAACCAACAAAACGGTATTGAAAAGTATTGAAAGTGCCATTTCACGTTTTTCGGTGATGGATAGCGCCAGTGAAATTGAGGAAACTGCGCTGCCAGCGCTTGTTGAACTTGAAGATACCCCACTACCAGAGAGTGCAAAAGATATCTTAATCAATAACTTCAATGAGATGCTGCAAAAAGCCAAAGAAAATGCAGAGAATGAAATTGAAGAGAATAAAAAGCAAAAGCACACGTACAACTGGGCACAGCGTCATTATAAAGAATTCCAAAAACTGGATGCGAAAACCTGCGCAAAAATTATTGATAAGTTGAACTCAGGCAAAGAGGTGATTACTGACCATGAATACAATGTGGTGAAATTCAAAGAGCGTATTAATAATCTCCCAGAGTTTACGTTATTTCATGCATTACGTCTGATTAGTCATAACCGCACGGGAATGGATCATTTTTCTCATTATTACCTGACCCGTGAAGTTCCACCACGTATTATTGGCCAAATTGAATTACGTCAATTAGAACAGGTATTAACTCATTGCCATTATCAACAGGCTCACCGTCTAATTGCAGATTTCTGTTTGCGTTCATACAATGATGGCTTAAAACTGTTTAATCAACCGCAGCAAGTTTGGCCGTTCTTTACGCAATACCCTGATTTTATCGCCGAAGCATTAGGGTTAATTCCGCAGCAAGCAAAACAACGCTACTACCAAGAATATGATGCTTCAAGTGGTATAGAAGTATTAGCGATGTTACCAACTATTCCTGCTCGCTTTATTCCACGTATTATGGAACTCGCGTTAGGAGAGAATAAAACGCATCGTTTAAGTGCGCAAAAATTACTCGAAACATTGCCGAATATTCATGTTAATGCAGCAGAAGGTTTAGACTCAGGTAAACAAGAAATTCGTGTGACTGCCATTGAGTGGCTAGCGCGCCTTAAACACCCTGATTCTTTAAAACCTCTATATGCATTATTGAAAAAAGAAAAACGTGAAATTGTGCGTGCTGCACTATTAACGGCGTTGGAACAATTTGGGGAAGACATTTCCAGTTATTTATCACCAAAAGTCCTATTAGCTGAAGCACAAAAAGGGCTTAAGGGTAAAGCGCCAGCAAGCATGTCTTGGTTTAATTTAGACTCTTTACCTGCACTGACTTGGCAAAATAATAAACCTGTCGATGGGGAAATTATTCGCTGGTGGGTTATTTTAGCTGTGAAATTAAAAATGCCAGCAGGTAATGGTTTATTACAGCGTTATATCAGTTTGTTATCAGTGGATAGCCAGCGTAAGCTTGGAAGCTTTATGCTCAATAGCTTTATTGCTCAAGATACCGCAGGCCCATCGCTAGAAATGGCAATGGCAGAAGCAGAACGAGATGCACCACAGCGTTTAACCAACTACCAAGATTGGGTAAAACGTTGGCCAGAGTATTACAGTCAGTATGAAAATTACACCCTTGAGCAGTGTATTAATGACATTAAGAATGAAGTGCTTCGCCGTTATTTAGGGTCAGCGATTACCGATAAAGGCATGCTAGCGCTCATTTGTGGTATTGAAGGGCACATTGCAGTCACCGCGTTACGTAATTATATGCGTGATCATTATCAGCGTCGCGCACAAATTGAAGCCATGATTGATGCGGTAGCAACCAGCAATGACCCGCTCATTATTCAATTATTACTCTCACTTTCACGCCGTTATCGTACCGCTTCTGTACAAGAAAAAGCACGTGGTTTAGTGGCTCAAATAGCGGAGCGTAATGGCTGGAGTGCAGATGAACTTGCCGACCGGACTATTCCAACAGCAGGAATGGATGAAACAGGGGTACTTGCCCTTGAGTATGGCGAGCGTACTTTTACTGCAAAACTAGATCCCCAACAAAAATTGGTGTTGTTTAACCCTGAAGGCAAAGAGATCAAAGCATTACCAGCCGCCCGTAAAACGGATAATGAAGAGCTGATTAAAGAATCGAAAAAATTACTGAGTTCCAGTAAAAAGGAACTTAAGCAAGTTATTGATCTACAAACTGCACGCTTATACGAAGCAATGTGTGCGGAACGTTTGTGGACCACACAAGACTGGCAAGAATATATCCAAGCTCATCCGATTATGCGCGGTTTGATTGAAAGGCTTGTCTGGATGGAAATAGATAACGATAAGGTTATCAATGTATTCCGTCCTTCAGATGATGGTAGTCTGCTTAACCTTGAGGATGATGAAATCGAGTTAAGCGCAGGGTCATCAATTAAACTGGCTCATGCTGCGTTGATTTCGGAAGATGAAAGAAAAGGTTGGTTGGTCCATTTTAAAGATTACAAAGTGAAATTTTTGTTCTCGCAAATGGAACACAAAATCCCTGAATTAGACCTCGCACTCACTGAAATCGAAGATCGCAAAGGTTGGCTGACAGATACCTATACGTTACGTGGTGTGCTTACCAAAATGGGGTATCAGCGTGGCCAAGCGGAGGATGGCGGTAGCTTTATGCATTACTCGAAACACTATGCTAGCCTAGGTTTCTATGTCTACATTGAGTTTAGTGGAAGCTATGTACCAGAAGAAAATATTCCTGCGGTCTTGTACTCCTTAAGCTTTGAAAGTGGGCAACAAAGCTCATGGAATCGCAGTTACATAGAGTTAAAAGATATCCCGCCAATTTTATTAGCTGAAAGCTATGCGGATTACTTAAAAGTGGCTGACGCCTGTGCAGGATTTGACCCTGAGTGGGAAAAGAAAACACCTTGGTAATTAGGGTTTAATAGGATAACTCGATGAGTAACAAAGAAACAATAAAAGGGCATGTTCTGCGTGAAAGCGCAGAAATTCGTTTTGCTGATGAACTGGAAAAACTCACACAAGCCGATAGCCATAACCCAAAACCACAAGGTTGGCTACGTTCACCACGCGCGGTTAGGCAGTTTATTTTAGGTGATGAAGCTCTGGGTATTACGCCGAAGTTTTTTGGGGATGATGCTTTAGTTGACCGCGCAATAGTGACCTTGTTAGGTAAACAGGGTCTGATGTTAGTCGGAGAACCAGGAACAG
This sequence comes from Providencia sp. SP181, assembly GCF_050446505.1. NCBI lineage: Bacteria > Pseudomonadati > Pseudomonadota > Gammaproteobacteria > Enterobacterales > Morganellaceae > Providencia > Providencia sp. SP181. Next base: position 87,724 of record NZ_JBBPXM010000001.1, on the reverse strand, counting down.
CAAAATCCATGTTATCCGAATTATTAGCTGCAGCAATCAGCGGTGATTCGGGCTTAACTATTCAGGGAACAGCTGGAACAACCGAAGATCACATTAAATACTCATGGAACTATGCGTTGCTATTGGCAGAAGGGCCTACGGAAAAAGCGTTGGTTAGCTCGCCACTTTATCAAGGCATGCTGGAAGGAAAAATTGTGCGTTTTGAAGAGATCACCCGCTGCCCACCAGAAATACAAGATGTATTGGTCAGCTTAATGTCTGAAAAACAGATGATGATCCCCGAAATGAAAGACAATGCGAGGATCAGTGCTAAGCAAGGCTTTAATTTAATTGGTACAGCCAACTTACGTGACCGTGGCGTGCATGAAATGTCATCGGCATTAAAACGTCGCTTTAACTTCGAAACGGTGAGGCCGATTCAAGACCCTGCGTTTGAAATTGAGCTAATTAATAAACAGCTTACCAGCGAACTAGGCGAGCTAAATGGCTTGGTGACTGTGCCTGCGAATGTGATTGAATTATTAGTCACCACTTTCCAAGAGCTACGTTCAGGCAATACCAAGGATGGCGGCAATATCAAAACCCCAGATGCGGTGATGTCGACAGCAGAAGCGGTGAATATCGCTTATGCGTGTGCGTTAGAAGCCCATTATTTGGGAGACGGAACGTTAAGTGCTGGTGCAGTCGCTCGTCAGCTAATTGGGGTTGTACTCAAAGATAATGCAGATGATATCAAGCGGATGCGTTATTACATTGATAATGTCGCACGAGAAAGAGCCAAACAGAGCCCCGAATGGAAAGCATTCTTTGAAGCTTCCCGTCAGTTTTGGCAATAGGATTGTTAACGTGTAATGCATGGCGAGGTCTTTGGCTTCGCCCATATTTATCAATCAGGGAATATTACGGTGAGTTTGCCTTCCATACCTTTACCCGAACGACTCGAACAAGCATTGATGAGCTGGCAACAGCTTGAATCAGAAAAGATTTATTTTGCTCCCGTTCGCCATCACAGTCCAGCTTGTGCCTACAGCACGGCCTCATTGATTGAGCAGATTAACCCTGATTATGTACTGATTGAAGGACCTGATAGTTTTAATGGGTTGATTTCAGGGTTGCTGCATCAAGACACACAACCGCCCGTCGCTATTATGGTGCAAACGGAAATTAAAGCAGGCGCATTAAAGGATGGAAGTGACGCTGTCACTCGGTCGGCTTATTTCCCATTTTGCGAATATTCCCCGGAATGGCAAGCACTTAAGCAAGGCTCACGATATAAAGCACAATTACAGTTTATTGATTTACCTTGGGCTGCGCAGGTGAATATTGATGAAACTGATGAAGGGCAAAGTCAAAGCCTGCAAAAAGAGCGTTATTTAGCACATAGCTTATTTATTGCACAGCTAGCAAAAAAAAGTGGTTGCCGTGACCATGATGAGCTTTGGGAACAACTATTTGAATTACGTACTTTTGAGCAGCTCACTGATTGGTCTGCATTTTTTAAAGACAGTTTCATCTGGTGTGGGTTAGCTCGTTTAGATTATGAGCCTGAAGTCCTTGAATCTGAAGGCTCTACACAGCGTGAATCCCATATGCAAGCTCATATTCAAAGCATTAAAACGAAGCAGCCAAACGCCAAAATTGTTATCGTGACTGGCGGATTTCATACCCTCGCGTTAATTGAAGGTTTAGCTGAACGGGCAACTCAACAATTTGCACTCACGGCGATAGCTCAAAAGCAGTTTGTAAAACAACAAAAAACCGCTGAAAACGAGAGTGCATGGTTAATACGTTATAGTGACGATAAGCTTGATGCACTAAACGGTTATGCATCAGGTATGCCATCCCCCGCGTTTTACCAAAAAGTATGGGAAACACTATTGCAACAGCGCCAAGACCGTGAAAATGGCCGAGTTCGACCAACTCAGGTGTATCGGAATAAATTGGGGATCGCGTATCTGGCAAAGGTGGCGACTATTTTGCGCGAAAAGCAATTTGATGCGGCTCCTGGTTTTTTATCGGTAAAACTGGCCGCGGAACAAAGCATTCGCTTAGCGGCCTTTCGTGGGCATGCAGGGACAGGGCGCTATGATTTATTGGATGGACTACAAAGTGCATTTATTAAAGGCAGCCTTGATGAGAGCCAAGATGAACTTTGGCATGAAATTAAAACCTGCTTTTCAGGTTTTCGCCTAGGCCAAATCCCCAAAGGCACAACAACGCCGCCGTTGGTGGCACAAACCTATGAGATGGCAAAGGGGTTTCGCTTTAAGCTTGATGACACATTAAGCAAAATCAGTCGGTTAGATGTGTATCGTAATAAACAACATCGCCTACGTAGTCGCTTTTTACATTTATTGGCTTTTTTAGATATTCATTTTGCAAAACACCTTTCTGGCCCAAATTTTATGTCAGGAAACCAAATGGATGTGTTATTTGAAGAGTGGCAATATGCCTGGACGCCAAATGTGGAAGGCGAGTTAATTGCATTATCAGAAAAAGGGACTCAGCTTAAAACGATCGCATTGAATCGTTTATTTGAAATGGAAAAAAACCTTGAGCAACAAGGGGTCAGTCGTTCAAGCCAGAGTGCTGTGACATTATTAATGCAAGCGGCGATCATTGGCTTACATCAACGCATTCCTACACTATTTTCATTGTTAGATAGTTATATTCAGCAAGATACAAAATTCGAATCATTAGTAGCTTGTGGCCATAAGTTAGTACATTTATGGCGAGGAAGACAGTTCTTTGATATCGAAGAGAATTTTACGATTGAAGCTCGTTTGGATGCTTTATTGCAGCAAGTTTTTTATTGCTTTGAGCAAATTACTCAAGGGGATGAGCAGCAGCAAGAAATGTATTTTAATGCGCTACTTTCATGCCGCGAACTGGTGACATTTATGCCTGAAATTAATAAAAATCACGATTATTATCACGATTTTTATCACCAGTTGGCTCGCTGTAAAGACCAATTAAACCATGTCCCTTTATTAAAAGGGGCCGTGGATGCTCTGCGTTATTTGGGTGCAAAAACCGATGAAGAGACATTAGTTAACGAGATCCAAAGTGCGTTTAGTGCAGGAAGTGACCCAGAAATCGCTATTGGCTATTTTATTGGCGTAATGCGCGCTGCCCCTGAATTAATTTTACGTATTCCACTCTTAATCGACTCTTTGAATGATTTACTCAGTAAATGGGATGAAAGTCGATTTATTCAGGTGCTGCCAGATTTGCGCTTTGCATTTAGCCAACTGACGCCAAAACAAAATGCACAAATGGCACAGCATATCGCGCAAAACTTATCAATCGAAGCACAAGATTTGACGCTGCACCAAACAGAATTTAATGAGAAACAAATGCTGCAAGCGTTGCAATTAGAACAACGACTACAAAATCAGCTTGTTGAGCTTGGTCTACAACGTTGGTTCACTCACACGTCGGAGGCGAAATAACGATGAGCAAAAAAGAGATGCCATTGACGCCAGAACAACTGCAACTTGCTAAACGCTGGCGTTTAGTATTAGGCCAATATGCGGATAACGCGCTGGGGCAAGCGGCATTCAGTGCGGAAGAGTTAAAAATCGAGCGCTCATTGGATTTTTTATATCGCCGTGAATATCAACGGCGTGGACTGCGACAAGAAGGTGGTCGTCACGGTTCTTTAGATGCATCGCAACTTACCGCAGTGAATTGGTTAAACCAAGCGCGGAAGTTATTCCCAAATAGTACGTTTGAGCGCATGCAATCACAGGCGCTTGAGCGTTATGAAATCAGTAGCTTACTTAAAAACCCTGACGCATTGAATGCCATGGAACCCACGAAGGCATTAGCAAAAACGCTAATGAGTTTACGGGGAAAAATGAACGAAGATACGCGTGATGCAGTGAAAAATATCATTCGCAAAGTCGTGGATGATATTCTCAGCCAAATGCGTAATCAGTTCCGCCAAGCATTAACTGGGCGGAGGAACCGTTTTCGCCGTTCGTTAATTCCAAATAGCCGTAATTTCGATTGGCGTGCGACTATTGCTGCAAATTTAAAAAATTATGATCGGCAAAACCAACGGTTAGTCATCAAAACCCCGTATTTCAACTCGCGTCAACAGCAGCACTTGCCGTGGGATGTAATTTTGTGTGTTGACCAAAGTGGTTCGATGGCCAGTTCAATTATGTATGCGGCAGTCTGTGCCAGTATTTTAGCCGCATTGCCAACAGTCAGGGTTTCACTCGTGGTTTTTGATACGCAAGTTGTTGATTTAAGCCATTTAGCCCATGACCCTGTTGAGGTTTTAATGACGGTACAATTGGGCGGTGGAACCGATATTGCCAAAGCGATGCAGTACTGTGAAAGTTTGATCCGTAACCCTAAACGTACGGTTATCAGTTTGATAAGCGACTTTGAGGAAGGCGGGGCACTAAATCATCTACTTAACTGCACACAACGCCTACACGGTCAGCAAGTGAAACTTTTAGGCTTAGCCGCGTTAGATGACGATGCATTGCCTGTTTATGATCCTGAAATTGCCCAAAAATTGGCTGATAGAGGCATGCATGTCGCGGCATTAACCCCTGAGCACTTTGCTCAGTGGCTGGCGGAGGTGATGCAATGAGTTGGCAAACCATTTATTACCAATATGATGACGATGCGTTAGCGGTGTTTGCAAACGTGGGGTTATTACGCAGAGCGCGCAAAGATTTAGAGAACCAAAAGGTTAATCCTAGTGATCTGGTTGCTGGGCAGTTTGACAGTGATGGGCAAGCGGTGAAGTTAGATGCACAAGGTGTACAAAAAGCGACCTGTAATTGCAGTGCATCAGGTTGTTGTAAGCATATTTTGGCCGCAGTTCTTTGGGTTCAGAATAATGTGCCAGATGAAAATATTCAGGGTATTGAAGATAAGGGGATGCTTAGTGAGCCAGAACCATTATTGCCTGAATTACTCGCATTAGAGTCAACGTCATTGATTAAACTCGTCTCTAAAGCCGATTGCCGCTTAGCGATCCGTTTGTTAGATGAATGGCAGGAGCGTGAACTCATTTTTGATGATCAATGCAACCAGTTAAGAGTGATATTAGCCGAATATGATGAGCCAATCATTTACCTGAAAGGCAGTGGTTTTCAGGGGATGATCTCCTCGGTCCCCGAAAAACAGAAAAAAGCGGTTCACCTTGCGGTGATTGCTAAACTGTTGATGCAAAATGGTGTAGTTTGGCAATGGCCTGATGATTTAGCCCCTGCGCCTGATACTGCACTGTCATTAACTGATGATGATAAAATCGTTATCGCCACCATTGGGCAATTTATCCAAGATTTGTTGCGCCAAGGTTTGTCGCACATTAGCCAAAGTAGCGCCACGCAATTGCATCTGTTGAATATGTCGGCGAAAGCGGAAGGTTTACCTCGGTTAGCCAATTATTTGAAAAGGCTGAGCCAGCAGGTGAAACTGCTAGCAGGTAAGCACTTTACGATGGATGAAGGGCAAGTTTTGCGGTTAATCGCCGAAATTGCTGCCTATTTGCAGCAACTTTCAACGGCAGATGCAACACAGCTTGCAGTGCTTAAAGGTTTGCAGCGCCGCCAATACACTGACAAAATATCGGTACTTGATTTAACGCCAATTGATGCGAATTGGTGGCAAACCCAAAACGGCGCAATTGGTGCGACGTTTAGTTTTTGGGATAACCAAGAGAAAAAAATTATTCAATGTACACAAGGGCGTGCAAATAATCTGGACCCGATGTTCAACCGTTCAAGCCTCTGGCAAACGTTATCCATTTGGAAGCAAACTGCCGATAATTTGATGCGAACACCGTTTAAATTACATGATCCGCGGCTTTCGGACGAAGGTAAATTATCGGCCAGTGGTGACAGTTTTGCTGAAAAAAATAACCAAAAGCTGTTAGCAAACGATGATTACCAAACGCTTCAAAGAGAGTTGGGGTTTACCCACTGGCAAGAGGCTAGTGAATTTCTTTCAAACTTATCCAGCGAAAATGTTTATCAACCCGTTATCTTACATCTCGCTGATTATGAACAGTTATATTGGAATGAGACTGAACAATGTATTTTGTGGGCGATATCTGATAGTGAAAAAAATAGGGCGTTTTTGCGATTAAATTGGGAAGGGAATGAAAACCATAAAATCGAAGAGTTACGCTTTATTACCAAGGAAAAATGGCCTATTGCCGCAGTGAGTGCTTTGGTCAATCATACTTCACAAGGTATTCAGTTAGTGCCTAAAACATTATGGTTGAAGAAAGAGCAAGGTATTGAACTGTTTTACCTTGATTTTGAATCAATCCCTCGCAAAAAACAACGTTCAGGTTTTTTTAGTAAGATAATGGAATACATGGAGAAAAAGCAGCAAACGAGCAATACTTTTGTGCCTGAAACAACGCTCGCAAGCCAATTGATTCGTCCAATTTTGTCAATACTGGAAACCCAGGCTTGTACGGGAAGGCAGCAGTTTTCTTCATCCCAACAAGCTGAAATTGGTTATGTCATACATGTCCTTGAGGATTTGGGCACGTTATGGTTAGCCAACCAGGTCAAATTGTTAACTGCTTCAGGGGAGATCCCCCCCGAAAATGTATTACGATTAGTGTACCTATGCGATAAATTTGAGCGCTTGCAAATGCCGTTACCGTTTCAATTTACACAATAGTACTTAAGATTCAAACGTCCCAAGAAATGTCCGTAATAGTTGGTTGAGCGCTTGTTGCTCTTCCAACGTTAATTTAGCGACTAGCCTTGCTTGGTTTTGCGTGTGAGCTTCAATGACTTGATTAATCAGATTCAGTCCTTCCTCAGTCAGTGACACTAAAAAGCCACGGCCATCATCTGGGTTAGTGTGGCGGGAGACTAACCCCGCTTTTTCCAGTTGATCAATGCGATTTGTCATAGTTCCTGACGTGACCATTAGCGTAGTTAGCATGTCCCCTGGGCTCAGGGTGTAAGGCGCACCAGAACGCCGCAAAGTTGCAAGCACATCAAAACTTGACCGATTAAGGCCAAATTCAGCGAAGACTTTTTCCATTTCACGAGTGAGATGATAGGCAACATTGCCTAACCGACCAATTAACCCCATTGGGCTAATATCAAGGTCTGGGCGCTCACGCTCCCATTGTTCAGTGATTTTATCGATTCTATCCATAGGTAAATAATGGGCGTTATTTATCTTGACGTCAAGGTAAATAAAAATTATCTTGATCTCAAGATAAATATTGAGAGTCATACTATGAATCGCTATGTTGTTTTAGGTTTGACAGCGTTAGCCCCCATTGTGTGGGGAAGCACTTATCTCGTTACAACCGAAATGCTACCTTCGGGCTTGCCGTTAACGTTGGCTGTTTTGCGTGCATTACCCGCAGGATTATTACTGATACTCTTTTTGCGCCAGTTGCCATCAGGGATTTGGTGGTTGCGCGTCGCCATTTTAGGGGCGTTGAATTTCTCACTGTTTTGGTGGTTATTATTTATTGCGGCTTATCGTCTGCCAGGCGGGGTTGCTGCAACCGTTGGCGCTGTGCAGCCGTTAATTGTGTTATTTTTAAGTCACTGGTTATTGAGTAACCGCTTATCAAGTGTTTCTGTCATTGCCTCACTCAGCGGTATTGTTGGTGTGGCGATTTTGCTGTTAACACCAACGGCTACCTTAGATTGGGTAGGGGTGATGGCTGGGTTGGCAGGGGCATTTTCAATGGCCGCTGGCACTGTATTAAGTCGACGTTGGCAACCTTCCGTAAGTGCATTGACCTTTACATCATGGCAATTAACCGCAGGTGGTTTGATTTTATTACCTTTTGCCTTGATTTTTGAGCCTGCATTACCCGCATTAACATCCGTGAATATTGTCGGTCTTAGCTATTTAACCTTAATTGGTGGGGCGTTAACATACGCGTTATGGTTCCGCGGATTGGCGTTATTAGGGCCGAGTTCAGTCGCATCCTTAGGTTTCCTTAGCCCTGTTAGTGCTGTGGTCTTAGGATGGTTTTACCTAAATCAGCATCTGAGCACTTTACAATTTATTGGCATGATAGTGATCTTAGGGAGTGTTTGGGTGAGTCAGCGTGCAGAAGCACGTAAAGTACGGTGAAGTGGCATTTAATTGCGTATTATGCAAATTACCCTAGTTAAATTAATGAGATAAGCGCTTATGTTATTTTCTGATGACGAAAACATGATTGAGATAGCCCCTGATGCCTTCTTGCTAAAAGGTTTCTTACTGGGGAACAGTAAGGTGTTATTACAATCATTAAATAATATTTTTTCGCTATCCCCATTAAGAAATATGGAAACCCCAGGTGGGTATCGCATGTCAGTCGCGATGAGCAACTGTGGTGAGTGGGGTTGGGTGACTGACAAAACAGGGTATCGCTATACTAATAGTGACCCTGTCACTAATAAGCCCTGGCAGCCGATGCCTGGGATCTTTCGTCAATTAGCACAAGACGCAGCAGAAAGAGCGGGTTTTCTGGGTTTTGAACCCGATGCATGCTTGATTAACCGTTATGCAGTTGGGGCTAAAATGTCGCTTCATCAAGATAAAGATGAAGCGGATTTTTCACAGCCGATTGTTTCGTTTTCATTAGGGTTGCCCTGCATATTTGATTTTGGCGGAGCCATACGTGAAGCGCCTAAAATAGCGCTGACACTGGAACATGGGGATGTGCTGGTTTGGGGAGGGAAGTCGCGTTTAAATTACCATGGTGTTCGAACCATCAAAGCGGGTGAACACCCATTGTTGGGGCCATACCGCTTTAATCTGACATTTCGCCGTTCGCAAAAATAACGCGTTTTTTACGTTGAGTTTGTTTACGTAATTTATACGTCAGGGCGAGTTCAATGCATATCCGTAAATCATTTTCTGGGGTTGGTTCATTGATTGGAGTGATAATTCCTCTGTTGCCTGAAAATTTGAGCATTGGAAATAACCCTCGGCACTCGTCAATTAATGTGGTCTGGCAATGTACAAATAATGCGACTTCATTTTTACTAAATTGATCAATGCGTACTGTCGTTCCTGATTGGCTGTGTGTTGTCAGGTAGCTAACTTGCCACCATTTTAACGGTTTCTTCTAATACAACTATGCTTGGGTGTTGCTGGGCAACGTCTACAATTAATGTTCGAAGTTGGATAAGTTTTGCTTTGATATCAGTGGAATAAGTATCAAAGCGTATTTGAACAAAATCAGGAATAGAATTATTCATTTTATGCATTAATTAATTGAGTGGTTGAAACAAATCTAATGCTTTTGAAGTAAACAAACCTTAAATAACTTTCTATTTGCCTTTTGCACAATCAAACCGCAGTTTGATTATATTGCATCCAATTTAGTGAGAGAAAATTTCCTTGAATAATAAATTAGTTACCCATATAACTATTGCCTAAGAATTTATATGACAGGGTATTGGTAGGTGAATTAATGTACAGCTTTACAAATGATTATAATGAAATTGCACATCCTGAAGTGATGAAAGCATTGAATGATTTAGCAGGGAAACGTTTTACAGGTTATGGTACAGATGGTCTATGTAAGAAAGTGGCAGATCAAATTAAACAACGTATTGGCCAGCCGAATGCAGATATCCATTTCTTTAATGGTGGGACGATCACCAATTTAACGACGATTTCTCATATTTTACGTCCACATCAAGCCGTTATTTCCGTTGTTGGTGGCCATATTGATGTTCACGAAACAGGGGCTATTGAAGCGTCAGGGCATAAAGTCATTACGGTAGAGTCTGCTTCGGGTAAGCTTACGCCTGTTCATATTAAAAAGGTGCTGGCCGAGCATCCAGATGAACATTCGGTTCAACCCAAATTAGTTTACATCAGTAACTCTACTGAAATTGGTACGGTGTATCGCAAAGCCGAATTGGTTGCTTTGCGTGAAATCTGTGACGCCCACGGTCTATTGCTATTTATGGATGGCGCACGTTTAGCATCCGGTTTGATGTCCACCGTGAGTGACTTAACCATTGAAGATATCGCACAACTAACGGATGTTTTCTATATTGGTGGAACAAAAATTGGCGCACTGACTGGGGAAATATTAGTGCTTTTAAACCCAGCAATAAAAACCGATTTTCGCTATAGCATTAAGCAAAAAGGCGGCTTGCAAGCCAAAGGCTGGTTATTAGCTGCGCAGTTTGAAGCATTATTTAATGATGACCTTTATTTCCAGTTAGGCCAACACATTAATGATACAGCAAACCAGCTTGCCGATTTCTTTACAGAAAAAGGATTCGGCTTTTTAGCGCCAGTGGAATCAAACCAAGTCTTCGTGATTTTACCTAATTCGCTGAGTGACAAGGTATTGAGTCATTATGTGGTCAGTAAAGTTTGTGAACCAACGGCAGATACAACGTGCTTACGTTTTTGTACCTCTTGGTCAACAACGTCACAAGATATTGAAAAGCTAAAACAAACTTTCAATTCGTTAATCTAATTTTCCTTAGATATATTGCCCGCATGAATTTGTGGGCAAATCTTTCCGATTTCTCGCATATCGTTTTCACAATTAAAACGGCACTATCCTGATATCTATTTAATTGTTCTGGTCGCGAGTATGCCTTGGACGTTTTCCCATCCTGCGGTGGTTTTTCCCATTAAACAGGCCAAATATTTTCGCTGGTTAAGTCTGCCTGCGCTTATTTTAGGTAGCTTGAGCCCAGATTTATACTATTCGTTGACGTGGTACCACGCTGCGTCACTGGCGCATGACTCTATTGGGTGGTTTTATACTGGGTTACCGCTATGTATATTGGTTTATTGTTTAACGCAAAAAATGGCACCAGCACTGAATAGAATAAGCCCTTTTATTATTCACACTATAAATGCACCATCTGTTCGACAAGGGGTAATTTTTGTTATTTCCTTGTATATAGGGGCATTAACCCATATTGTTTGGGACAGTTTTACGCATGAATCTGGGGCATTTGTCCGAGAAATTTCATTTTTGCAAATGAAATTATTTGCGATGTCTGACAGCCAAGAAATTGCTTTTTATAAATTATTACAGCACGTTGGCTCGGTGGGCGGCTTAGCCTACCTGTGTTATCAATACTTTCAATTTCATCGTACGCTGCCCCATGAAATTAAAATCGAAAACAATAAAAAGCTAAAGCGATTAATCGTGCTTGGTGGCCTTGCATGTATATCGACGCTACCTTTGGCCTATTGGTTAACGCCGAAGACAAATGGTTTTAATTTCAATCGTTTTGTTTATTTAGAGTTAACACTAACGGTTCCTGTGTTTTTGATCATCGTATTGATCTTTGCATTTAGGCTCAATGTCTTATATCAACAAAACAGGGTAGATAGCGATTAGTTTTTTCGTAACCCATCAATCATTTTATCAATCGCATGAATGCTTTGCTGTAGGCGTTCTTGGCTATTGGCTTGAGAAATCCAATAAGCCGATTCGGCAAGTCCACCATTGATTAAAAAGGCAAGGGCGCGAGTATTAACATTGCCAATGATTTGCTTGCTCATTAATTCCTGTAACAAGAGGTCGACTTGCTCAGTACATTTAAGGTTTGATTTTGCAATGTCTTCAGCAATAACGGATTTGGCATCTCGTAAGATAATCTGTTGATAGTCAGTTTCTAACGCCATTTCTAAATAGGCATGACAGCGTAGGCGGAAGTTATTCCAAAGGTCAGTGGAATCGGCAGAAATTTTTTGTAATCGGCCATTCATTTGGTTATCAATTTGTTCGACAACAGCTGCAAATAAGCCTTTTTTATCGCCAAAATGATGATAAAGGGCACCTCGCGTTAAATCAACGCTTGCTGCAATTTCATCCATGGACGTTGCGGCAAACCCCAAACGGCTAAAATGTTCTCGTGCCGTGGTTAATAAAAGCTCGCGGGTCTCTTCCATTTGAGCTTGAGTTCTTCTTGCCATAAAACCTCTTACAAACACTGAATATAGTTATTTACATACACTATGTATGATTATATCATCATTATACATACTCGTTGTATGTATAATGAATTTATCACATGGAGCTTACATGCTAAGTCGCTATCAAGAACTCTTTCAAGCTGAAGGAAGCCAACGCTTTGTTATTGCAGGGTTACTGGCTCGTCTAGCGTTACCGATGATGGGCATTGGGATTATCACTATGCTGGCACAATTAAGGGATAGCTATACTTTAGCAGGGCTAATTTCGGCAACGTTTGTACTTACTTATGCATTATTATCACCACAAATTTCCCGATTAGTTGATAAACTTGGACAGTATCGCGTGTTACCTGTGGTCACGCTTATTAGTTTATCTGGGGTTTTGTTGCTCGTCACAACAACATGGTTTGCATTGCCCGATGCTGGGTTATTTATTGGTGCATTTTTAGCAGGTGCTATGCCCAGCATGTCTGCCATGATTAGGGCACGGTGGACGGAATTGTATAAAGGTCAGCCCATTTTACAAACGGCTTATTCCCTTGAAACTGTTTTTGATGATGCGACATTTATTGCAGGGCCTCCACTGTCTGTGGGATTGACGGTTATTTTGTTTCCACAAGCGGGCTTATTAGTTGCCGCTGTTTTATTATTGTTGGGTGTGATACTCCTTGTACAACAACGTAGTACGGAACCCAATGTTACCGTACATGAAACCTTATCACCGAAGCAAAAGCCGATTTTGTCGATGATAAGCTTACAACTGCTGATCGCATTAATGATTGCATTAGGGATCATTGTTGGGTCAGTGGACATCTTAAGTGTCACACTCGCGCAGATACAACAACAACCTGCTGCGGCAAGCGTAGTCTTGTCAGCTTATGCAATTGGTTCTTGTGCAATGGGGCTCGTTTTCGGGGCGCTCAATCTAAAAATATCGTTACCGCGTTTACTGGTTATTAGCGGGTTAATGACATTCTTATCTATTGTACCGATGTGGTGGGTGAGCGGCGTTTATTCCCTCGCATTTGTGGTGTTTATTTCAGGTTTATTCTTTGCACCAACAATGATTATTGCGATGTCATTAGTGGAAAATATCGTTCCACCAAATCGATTAACGGAGGGGATGACTTGGTTACTCGCCGGACTAAACATTGGTGTGGCTATTGGAGCCATGATGACGGGGAAAATGGTTGATACTTATGGGCTGAACGCGGGGTTTCTCGTGGCAATTGTTGGGGGCACTTTGGTCGTGTTATCCACCGCATTAAGTTACGTCCAACTCAATGCGCAACAAAAAATGACGAAAAAGTGCGAAACCGAGTGTCTATAGTACTAAAAGTTTAATAAAATAAGTATAAACAATAAGAGGTTATAAAATGCACAAACCAATATTTAGGCAAGCAACACTTGGTGATGTCGATACGTGTTTCGCGATTGAAATTGAATCGTATGAAGGCGACGAGGCAGCGACAAAAGAAAAAATCGCAACACGTATAACACAGTATCCTCAAGGTTTTTTATGCATGGAAGTGGCTGGCGAAATCGTTGGCTTCATAAATGCAGGCTGCGCGTGGGATGTGGTGATGTCTGATGAAGAATTTAAAGAGCTTATCGGCCATGATGCACAGGCTCCGAATGTGGTCATTATGTCTGTTGTGGTTCACCCAAACCATCAAGGAAAGGGCTATTCATCCATGTTGATGACCGAATTTATTGCATTAATGCGAAAAAATAACAAAGAAACTATTCATCTAATGTGCAAAGAACGTCATGTGGATCTGTACAAGCATTTTGGCTACCAATATGTCAAACCTTCTGAGTCAGATCACGGTGGAATGACATGGCATGAAATGGTCATGGTGCTTTAGCTATCAAATGAAAACCAAGTTTATTTCAGATTAATTGTTAATATTATCAGTGATAAGCTTGGTTGATGTAACTTTAAATTAAACCCTACCAAAATCACTTCAGTACTGTTTCTTGCCGTTATCGTGTTATGATATCTCCATAATATACCGCTAAGTTTTGGATAAAATAATGGAAATATGGGTTGATGCGGATGCGTGTCCTAAGGTTATCAAAGAAGTTTTATATCGCGCAGCTGACAGAGAAAATGTGCAAATTACATTTGTTGCCAACCAACGCTTGTCGGTTCCGCCATCTCGTTTTTTAAAAACCTTACAAGTTCCTGCGGGCTTTGATGTCGCAGATAATGAAATCGTTCACCGTGCCCAAAAAGGGGATTTAGTGATTACTGCGGATATTCCCCTTGCTGCCGAAGTGATGGAAAAGGGGGCTGCTGCATTGAACCCTCGGGGTGAGCGTTACAGCGAGGCGACTATTCGCGAACGCCTGAATATTCGTGATTTTATGGATACGATGCGGGCAAGTGGTGTACAAACCGGCGGCCCTGCAAGCTTAAATCAACGGGATCGCCAACAATTTGCAAATGAATTAGATAAATGGTTATTGCAACGAAAAAAATCGTTAAGCTAATCATATTTGATATCGACTAAATACCCTGATTTTGCGCAGTAAATCTGTATTTTAAAATAGAGTTGATAATAATTTCGTGTCTATAATAGAAAACCCTAAATTTTCGAAGACAAAATTATGGATCCGTTACATAGCATTATTATCACTCTATTTTTATTTATACTGACGTTTTTTAATCCTGGTGCCAATTTATTTATTGTTGTCCAAACCACACTTAGTTCAGGAAAAAAGGCAGGGCTCACTTGCGGTTATGGCGTCGTTTTAGGCAACGCTATCTATTCAGGGTTAGGATTATTTGGGCTTGTGACCTTAATGTCTGAATTTGGTGCTTTGTTTTCGTTAATTAAAATACTTGGCGGATTATATTTACTGTATTACGCGATTAGCGTTTTTAAAAATAAAACCCAACTAAATTTATCCACTGAGAATATGACTGAATACTTCCCTAAAGGTGTGTATTTTCGCCGTGGCTTAATTTCTGATCTTTCTAACCCGCAAACGGTGTTGTTCTTCATGAGCATTTTCTCAACCACTATTTCCCCCTCAACGCCGCTATGGGCAAAATTGGTGATCTGGCTGGGGATCGTGTTGGCTTCATTGATATGGCGAATTATTCTCTGCCAAACATTTTCTCTTTCATCTGTTAGACGGCGCTATTCCCGTATTCATAAAGTGGTTGGGAAAGTGGTCGGGTTGATTTTAGGTACATTAGCAACAAGACTTATCTATCAAGGTGTTACAGAACTAATCATTAAAAAGTAGAGGGGATTAGGCTTCATTTGACTTTGCCTGATAATTGCATTTGCAATCATTGCAAGTGCAATTAAATAAGGCAAAGCGCTAATTTTACTTCGAGCCGCTTTATTTCCATTGATAAAAGCGTGTTTTGCAGGAAATAGTGATTTATTTTGGTATGTCAGCTCATCCGTGTGTTTTGTGATGGGGATGCTGTATTTAGTTGGTGTGGTTTTTATCTAATCGAGAAAGACAAAAAGAGGCTTAAGCCTCTTTTTGCTAACTCTGGAGTATATTGCCGTTTTCTATGGCAACGTGGTATTCCGCCAACGCTGCCGCTTCTTTCGGTTCATGAGTGACTAATAAAATAGTGACACCATCGCGTTTTAATTGATTCACTTGCGACCAAAGTTGCTCTCTTGTTTGCCAATCTAAGCTGGAAAACGGTTCATCTAATAAGAGCAAAGATGGCGATGAAATCATCGCGCGAGCAAGTGCAACCCGTTGTTGTTCACCTCCTGATATTTCATGGGGGTAACGCTTGGCCAAGTGAGCAATATTCATCTTATCTAACAAAGCGATAATGTGTTGCTTATCTCTGGGGATTTTAGCCGCGTACTGGGCTAAACGGAGATTGTTCATTACGTTCAACCACGGAAATAAATACAAACGCTGATTGAGATAACGGCAGGGGCGCTGCCATATGGGCAATTTATTCAATATGTTACCTTGGTAATAAATATCGCCTTGATAATGTTGGTAACCTGCAATGCAATTGAGCAGCGTGGTTTTCCCGCTACCAGAAGGGCCACAAATCGCGGTACAGCATCCCTCTCTAAGTGACAGTGTCACGTCTTTTAAAATCCCTGCATGAATATTCTCAAGATTTAGCATGGGTTTTCCGCCTTTTTAAACAGTGAAGTGCTAGCAACAGCACAACCGCTAATGCCATTAAAATTAGAGCACACCCGAGCGCGAGTGAAAAATCACCGCTGGCAATATTCAAATAAATTGCCATGGGCAAAGTTTCTGTTTTAAAGCGAGTTGCGCCAGCCAACATTAAGGTGGCTCCGAATTCCCCCAAAGCCCGTGAGTAGGCCAATATGCCGCCACTCATTAGCCCTTGCCAACAAAGAGGGATCTCAACCAAGATTAATGTTTTTGCAGGAGATAACCCCAAATTTAACCCTGTTCTGACAAAAGCAGGGTCAATAGTGGCAAATGCCCCTTGTGCAGAACGATATAGCACCGCGCTTGCCACATAAGTTTGCGCAATGATTACGCCAAGTGGGGAAAATAACCAACGGCTTAGTTCTGGGAAAATCACAGAAAAAGGCCCTTGGCTACCCAAAAGTAGCAATAAGCCTATCCCAATGACTAACGGTGGAGTGACGAGGGGCAAGTCAAACAGTGCATCTACCGCACGTTTACCGAAAAATTCGCTGCGTGTCATCACCCAAGCCGCAGGAATGGCAATTAAGAATGCGAAAAATAATGACGTCAAGGATGTAGCAAGGGACATTAAAATCGCGAAATGAAACTCAGGCTCAGCAATTAATTGTGAAAGTAGGGATGGAGTGAGCTGAAACAACAGCGCCGTCAATGATCCGACAATCAAGAGTAATAAGAGCAATAGGGGCACAAGTGCCCACTTCATGATAGGGTACATATTGATAATTATTTTTTCGCGGTAACAGGTAAAAAACCATAATCTGTAAAGGCTTTGATACCTTCAGGCGCAGCAAAATACTCAGCAAGTAATTTAGCCTCTTTTGGCGCAGCGCTAGTGCTTAGTACTGCAATAGTGGCGATTTCTTCAGGGCTACCTTCTGGGGATGGCAACACAAGCAGTTTATCTCGGTTCTTCATCGCATCAGCTCGGCCAATAATTGCGGCATCCACTTCGCCATTTAGCAAATACATGGACAGGTGCTTAATCGTTGCGGCGCGAACAATGACTTTATCGCGTAATTGGTCGCCATAACCGCTGGCATCAAGTAACAGTTCACCACTGCGGCCTAAAGCGATAGCTTTCGGATCGCCCATACCTAGCCGCAAATTACTTTTGGCGAGATCTTCAATACTGGCTATTCCTTGAGCTTTGTCTTTTCGTACGGCAACAACTGGGATATGGCGTACGATAGGGTATGCATCTGTTGCTAAAGATTTGGCTTGCAGTTTTTCAACATAATCTTCAGATCCCGGGAAAAACAAATCCCCTTGCTGAGTTAACTCAAAGCGCGTCAAAATTTGCCCCGAACCGCCATATTCAACAGTGACAGTATTGCCTGTTTCTTTTTCGAATTTTTCGACCACTTTTTCAATCGGTGGGCGCAATCCCGCTCCTGCGTACATGTGTAACTGAGCAGCCATCGCTTGGGGTAATGTAAAGCAGATAAATAAAGAAGAGAGTAATAGGCGGCGCATGAGTACCTCGTTATCGTTATATAAAAAAACATATAATGAGGAATCAGGTTAAATTACGCAAGGCGCAACTGCGTAAGTTTTGATATTCATTAAGCTATTTGAGAATTTAATGATGAGTTGGCTTATCAGTCGAATGAACTTAAAGCCAAATCTGATTTGCTGGAGAGATAATTTGAAAGGGTTTCACACTCCCTGTTATAGAGAGAGTGGAAGCTAAAATTAGCGCTCTTCTAACACCTAACTGTAGAAGGCTGACAAGCCAAGAGGAATTTAATTAATGCGTGCGGTTTTACGTTGAATGTAAATCAACCACACAATGGCAAGAACAGCACACGCTAACCATGGTAACAACATGATATTTAAGGTTTGCCAACCTAGGTAATTTAATAGCCCGCCAGCAGCTAACGAACAGGCAAGGCTAACCATAAAGATACTCATGTCATTAGTTGCTTGCGCTTTAGCCTTTTCTTCTGGCGTGTAAGTTGAAGTCAAAAGAGCTGTGCCACTGATATACATAAAATTCCAACCAGTTCCCAATAAAATCAATGCACTAGCGAATGATGCAAAAGAAACACCTGAGAGTGCAAATAGAATATGCCCAATAAACATGGCAATACCCGCAAACATGATCTTAAGCACACCGAATCGCGTGATAAGGCTACCAGTAATAAAAGAGGGTAAAAACATACTTAATACATGAAGTTGCATTACGGTCGTGGTTGCACCTAATGAATGCTGATGGCTCATCATTGCAATCGGCATTGCTGTCATCGCAAGTACCATTACGCCGTAGCTGGTCATCCCAATAAATACTGCGACCAAATAGGTAGGTTGTAAAACGAGGGTTTTCCATGAGCGAGTTGATATAGGGGCGTGAGCCACCGTTTTTGGCTCAGCCATTGGGATATCTAATTTGCATAAAACGGCGATAGCACCGAGGGAAATTACCGCTAATAATAGAAAGGTACCTAAATATTGTGCATCAAAAAAGCTGGCGCCAGAACGGGCGAGTAAAGGCCCTAAAAGCGCAGCGACTACGCCACCAGTCATCACTAACGAAATTGCTTTTGGGCGATACAAATTATCGGCTACTTCACTGGCTGCAAATCGATAAAATTGCGCAAAAGCTTGGTAACCACCAATTAAAATCGTTCCAAAGCTAAGAACATATAATGATTGGATGACTATTCCATATGCTGCAATTAGCCCACCTATTATCCCTAAGAGTGCACCGACCAAAAAACCATTTCGTCGCCCAATTTTGGCCATCCAAAGAGACGCGGGAAACATCATCGTGGCCGTTCCCAAAAACATACCTGCAATGGGTAATGTAGCTAATGTTGGAGATGAAGCCATCTGGGCTCCCGCAAGGGCTCCGATGGTCATCACCATGACAGAGACAATTTGAAATAATGCTTGGGCACTCGCTAGCAGCCACACTTGTTGGTACATTTTTTTGGGGTGCATAAAATATGGCCTTAGAAATTAATTAGAGGGCAGAATATGTTTGAGCTTTTGAATTACCAAGTTTATGTCTTGTTGGGTTACGCCAAGGCCAAGACTAAAGCGGATAGCACCAAGACCATAACTAGAGTCAACGTTCATCGCCGAGAGCACAGGTGAAAGGGTGGCTTGACCTTCGTGGCAGGCAGACCCTGTCGACGCAGCAACACCCGATAATTTACCTAGAAGATCAGCGCCTTGTTGGTGTTTGAAACCCACATTTAATGTGTTTGGCAAACGGTGGTTTTCATGGCCGTTTAGTAAAACCTGGTCACCATAAAGGTCAACAAGTTGCTGCCAAAAATTGTCGCGTAATTGTCTTATGTCAGCGTTTTTATTTTGTGTTTGTGCAATTTCGCATGCAAGGCCAAGCGCCGTGGCAAGTAACAAGCTTTCTGTACCAGCACGAAGGCCATTTTCATGCCCAGCACCGTGGTTAATGGGTTCTAACATCGTGCCGCGGCGTACATATAAAGCACCAATCCCTTTCGGGGCATAGACTTTATGTCCAGCAATACTTAACAAATCTACATTCAGCTGATTAACATCGATTGTGACTTTTCCAATGGATTGTGCCGCATCAGTGTGAAAGCAAATGTTGTTTTGTTTAGCAATATAACCAATTTCTTCAATGGGTTGGATAGTACCTGTTTCATTGTTGGCGTGCATAATACTAATGAATGTCGTGTTAGGCGTGATTGCATTACTCACATCTAGCGGCGACACACGACCAAATTGATCAACAGGAAGATAAGTGACTGTTGCACCTAATTTCTCAAGGAATGCGAGAGGGCTTAAAATTGATGGATGTTCAGTGATTTGCGTAATTATATGTGGATTAGGATGGCGTGATAACTGATTAAAAAAATGCCCTTTGAGTGCGAGATTATTTGATTCAGTTCCGCCACTGGTAAAAATAATTTCATCGGTATGTGCACCTATTAACGATGCAACTTGTGCACGGGCATGTTCCAAACGCGATTTTGCATTATCGCTAGCCCAATGCTGGCTTGAAGGGTTGCCATACAGTGAATTCAATAGCGGCTGCATTGAGGCTTGAACTTCAGGGTGAATCGGTGTGCTTGCATTAAAATCAAAATAGAGAGATGGCATAGTTAACCCAATTAAGTAATTAGAATGTTAATAACTTATCACTAGTCATGACCCAAGTAGAGAGATCTTGCATGGTTGCTTTCTGCACCCCTACAAAATAAGGCTCATTTTTATAAATACCGCAGCGAGCTTGGCAAGTACCACACACTTTGACAGAAGCACCTTGGGTGATTAAGTCTTTTAAATTTTGGCTAAGATCTTGGTCGTAGTCTGTCGGTGGTTTGCAGATATCACGGGCAAGATCCACTGAGTCATTCATTAAAAAAATGCGGATTTCACATCCATCTGATAATAACTGTTTTGCTAAACGCAAAGCATTCCATGTGACATCGGTTCCATCGTAGGGTTCACGGTTTAATATTATTAAGGCTTTCATGGTATTTTACCTGTATTTAGATTATAGTAACAATCGAAACATTCAATTAATATCGATAATGATTGATCGTAAAGTTGCCTATGTCAATATGTTAAACGGAAATTTGCGGTGTAGGGGAAAGCGATAAGATAAGGTACAATTCAATGCAGATGAGCATGACAGGCGAAAAGAAGTGGGATTTTCGGAGGAAAATATGGCCAATATCGACCCTAAACAGCGTATTTATGCCAATTTGGCAGAAATAGCGCAAAGTATCAGCCATCCAAGCCGATTAGAACTTTTAGAGTATTTAGCACAAGGAAAAAGAAGTGTTGAGGAACTTGCTACACTTTGTGGTATTGAATTTGCCAACGCTTCCCGTCATTTACAAACATTACGTCGTGCGAGGTTAGTTGAAACGGAACGTAAAGGAAAACATGTTTATTACTCAATTGTGAACCAAGATTCGGTGATAGAACTCCTTAATGCTTTAGGCATTGTTGGTAAGCAAAACAATGCTGAAATTAAGCAAATCATGGCAGATTATTTTGAAGCAAGAGACAAACTAACACCAATTTCTCGTGAGGATTTGCTGGCTCAATTAACGGATGGCAGTGTCACTTTATTAGATGTTCGTCCTGAACGCGAATTTAACCAAGGTCATCTACCTGGTGCACTAAATATTAGTGTGGAGAAGCTTGCAGAGCAGTTGTCCCAACTCCCTAAAGAAATGGAAATTGTGGCGTATTGCCGTGGCCCGTATTGTTTGTTATCACTTGACGCCATTGAATTACTTACAGCCCAAGGATTTAAAATTAGGCGGCTTGAGGAAGGTTTCCCTGAATGGAAAGCAGCAGGCCTGCAAATAGAAAATGCTTAAACTTTTAAATGAGAAAAGGCCCACAGCGTGGGCTTTTAACGTCTATTAACGGAGGTTTAGCCACTGTTCAACTTCTTGATATGTACCTTGAAAAACAATTCTCTCTTGTTTCTGGCTTAATTGATAACGATACATTGGGTCATAATATTCATGTAGTAATGGGCAAAGCCAAGAAAAATGTGATTGGGTTTCGCCCGTCACTTGCTGGTGAATTAATGCAGTATCTAATAACGCCGTTAATTCAGCAGCCCGTTGAGAGCCCAATCGCTTTCGAATTGCAAACAGGCCATGATGTAAATACTCACTGTAAAATTGCCAGCCTTTCTCTTCACCGTATGCACCAAGGAAATCATGTGTCATCCGGTCAAAATATTCATTTTTAAGGCGTTCAAGACGTAATTCAAAAGGGTCATCAATAACAGCGATAGCCGCTGTTTCCATTTGAGAACGTAATGATATAGGCAGGCTATTTGCACCAATTGCTCGCCCTTCATCTTCAAGTACCCAACGCGTATGATTTGAAGACTTTTTGAGCATATCGACAGCAAGATGATTTTCAAAAGTCGCTTGGGAAAATTGTGCTTGCAAAGTGCGACCGAAAGACGAGCCGCGGTGATGGGCAATACCTTCTAAATCAATCCCATCTGGTTGGTTATGAACCAGAGTTGTTTTACCATTTCCTGTGCATCCACCGATTAAAATAGTCGGGCGTAGGGATAACTCATTAATGGCATCAATAGTGGTTTGACGAAGTTTTTTATAACCGCCATTAATTAGAGGGTAGTCTATGCCATTCTCTTTAAGCCATGCTTGTACAATATGTGAACGCATACCACCGCGAGCACAACAAATAAAACCACTTGGATATTGTTGGCAAGCCGTTTGCCATGCAGTGATACGGTTGGCTTTGGTTTCACCACTCACTAATTGATGACCAAGCTCAACCGCTTTATGTGACCCATACTGTTTGTAGCAAGTACCAACAGCAGCGCGTTCTTCATCATTCATTAGTGGGAGATTTACCGCGGCAGGCATTGCACCTTGTTGAAACTCAATGGGAGCACGGACGTCAATAATGGGGGTATCAGAAACAAGTATCTGGTGAATATTTTGCAGTGAAGGGATTAATTCCATAATAGTAAAAATACGCTTATCCAAGTAGCAATACCGAATACTATACGCCTAATTCCGTATTTTTACAGCTATCACTGAATCAAAAAAGGCCTATTAAGGTATAACGATTGTTGTTTTTCATATTATGGTGTTGCGAATAGTGTTATATTGTAAATCGGAATTTGAACATGAGTAAGGGGCTGTACGATGAAAATGTTAACTATCCAGGAAATGACAGAGACACAAAAAAACCGAGTGCGAACACGACTTGCACAAGAACGTAAGAAATTAGAACGTGAATTAACCAATTCTGAGCAAACGAAAGTCAAAAAAGAAATTATTGCGGAAATTTCTAAAGAAGTTGATAAAGAAACTAGAAAAATTCGAGCGCAACAGAAAAAAGATAAACTAGTTCCAAGCGATACAACATACAGTTGGTCTTCGAGTAATCATCGACGGGGTTATCGCTAAATTAAATGAATGAGTAATATATTTTTTAATTGTTAGTATAAAAGAATCGCGTATTTCATTAAATATGAAGTACGCGATTCTTTTATTAGATACTAAATACTAATATAGGTCACGAATCAAGCCGTGAAACATCGCAAATAATTTTCTCCTTCAATGCTTCAATAAGATAAGAGGAGAAGGATAGTGAGGTATAACCTTCATTTTTTATGTTTTCAAAAGCATCTATATATATCATTGGGACTTGTATTAACTTAGCTTTTTTTAAGTCAGGTTTCATCGGTTTTTCTGTTTTTTGATTCAGCGTGGATTCATGATTAGAGGTAAAAGATGTACTTGAAAAAATTAATTTAGAATATGTCATATTATTAATCTCATATCAATGCTATCTGCCACACAGGTTATTGAGGCTATAGCTATATCATCTAGTAAAAGTAGTAGTTCGGCTAAAATACATGTCATTGTGTTAAACTAATTTAGTGAACTTGCAATATATTAATTACCTAAAATAAGTGTATTTAGCCGAATACAGAGTAAAATATATTAATATTACTTATTTGTATATATTTATAATGATCGTATTTAAATAAATAATGTAAGAGAATGTTTCTTTTGGCTTAAATAACATTAGGAATAATCCTAATAATACTTTATATGCATACAACTCTATTATTTAAAATATATGATAGGCATATGGTCGGTGTATGTAATATTAAGATTAAGTTAATGTTTTTCACAATTGATTTACCGACTAAATATTTTTTTGAATAAAACTATATTGACTGATAAATAATTTAAACTAATAATTATTGTAATGAAGGGAAGTTATAAGGAACTTAATTAGTAAGCGTAGTTATTGGTTTAATTAATATAGTTTTTGCCTGTAATATTATTTTATAAATTATCAAATTAAATTTGATTAAATTCTTGAGGAATACCTATGTTTAAAGTCTATCAGCAGACACAGAGCTTAAAAATGGAATTACTAAAAAAATCACGTAAACATCACGAAGCTAAAAAACAAAGAGGGATGACTCTATTAGAGATTATCATTGTATTAGGTATTATTGGGACAATTGCAGCGGGTGTTGTGGTATTAGCACAGCGTGCATTTGACAGCCGTGCTATTTCTGATGTCGTCAGCAATACCAATACAGTGAGAGTTGCTATGAAAGATGCATATCAGCGGGCTGCGGGATACCCAATTTCAACAGGTGCAGCGAGTGGTTATAATGTCGATAGTATTAAAGATACTGCAAAATCTAAAGAGCCGATTGCACGCCTTGTTCAATTAGGTAAGTTATCTATCGATGAAGCGCGTAATAGCATTTCGAATGACTTCCTGAATATTGGTGGTGCAAAAACAGCGACAACACAAGTTGATACGGGTCTTAAAGGTTTTGTGATTGAGATTAATGGGTTAAATCAAGATCAGTGTCGTAATATTATTTCCCAAGTGGGTAATCAGTGGGATTATGTTGCTGTAGGTGTAGCGGCAGCGGGTGCATATAGTGTAGCAGAAGCTGTTGATATGTCTGTTGAGCCATCAGCGAGTATATTACGTACATTAAATGCGAAGGGTAATCTCAATATTACACCAGATAAAGTTGCTGGTGTATGTACCGACAGCCCTGGAAACTCGGTTATTTTAGGTAGCCGTTAATAATAAGCAGTAATAACTTGCTAAAGAACCTCCCTATAATTAGGGAGGTTCAAGAGAATAAATATGAAAAATAATAGAATAGCTGGTTATTCATTATTTGAAGTTATTGTCGTTCTTGGAATTATTGGTGTGATTATGATTCCGTTGAGTCGCTTTATGATTAATCAAATTGAAAATAACCACAGGCAACATATTTCAGATGCTATTGTTGATGAAATTTATCGGTTTATTGATTTTATTAATAATGATGAACTGGAAAAAAAAGATAACAATTTTATTCGTAATCCTTTATTTCAAAAAGAACAAAAAAACATAGCTTACAGTAAGCGAACGAGTAATTATAAAATTGAAGATGCAATCACGACGGATGGTAAACATTTTAATTGGGGGACGGGGGAGAACAGCGATAGAAATTTGTTTATTGATGAAACATGTAAAGGAAGCTTGTTAGGAATTTCATTAAAAAAAGAATTTTTAAAATGCACATTGGATGCATTACTTGTTGAACATCCTGAGTTTTCTATTGAAAGAGTTGATCTTGTTGGCGATGAAGTAAAAAAAACAATTGAACGCGTAGATTTTATTATTTTATAT
Organism: Providencia sp. SP181; assembly: GCF_050446505.1. Classification (NCBI taxonomy): domain Bacteria; kingdom Pseudomonadati; phylum Pseudomonadota; class Gammaproteobacteria; order Enterobacterales; family Morganellaceae; genus Providencia; species Providencia sp. SP181. The sequence goes on along the minus strand of NZ_JBBPXM010000001.1, from coordinate 62,467 downwards.
CACCCAATTGAGGATAAGCAGGGTTTATATATTGAGTCCTTCTATGGCAATTTTAGTGAGGCGTTTAAAAATAAATTTTTATATTTAACACAGGCAAGTTTTGTTAAAAGAAATCGCTCTATAGCTAGTACTGGTTGGGAACTCATTAAGGTAGATAATGAGAATCTTCAGTTTGGTAATTTGGCATCCCATGCTGAATTAGTCAAAAGCTCGAGCTTTGATTATGGATTAAGACTTAGTTTTAATGTTAAGGCAGGGAAGTTTTTAAGGGCTGACGGCTCGGTGAATGCCGACAAGTTATGTTGGAACACCAAAACCAATCAATATGGCCCATGTTTAAAAGCTAAAGATGAAAATACGTTAGTATTGACGAGTGGTAAAACAGATAACGAAGAAAAATCACCGACTCTTTGCTGGGACAGGGAAAATAAAACAAAAGCGACATGCTTAGCATTAAAAGGACAAGACCAAAAATTTCCAATTACAGAAGCACAATATCTTCCTGAAAGTAACTTTATTTTAACAGAAACGGATATTAGAGGAAATGAAATTGCAGGTACGTTAGTAGCGAACGTTATTATCGAGGATAGTCATTATGAGGGTAATAAATTAATAAAGGAATATCGTACTGTGCCAGAGGTTAACTATCATAATTTTACGGGAAATGATGAAAAAATGATTAAGGAAGAAGACTATGTTGGAGATGACCAAAAAGAAGACGGTAAAATCATTATCCCACGTATAGTATGCCCAGTAGTGCAAAATGTTAAATTGTGGCCAAGGCTTACTGTCGCCGTTTCATCGATGATGCCTGTTGTATACCAAAATGATAAAAAGTTAGATATTGATCTTAGTAAGGAATATAGCACGCGAAAAAATAAAATCACGAATGTGGGGTTAGCTGCAGGCGTTGTTTTACAACCCCGCCTTGGTTTTATTGATGGTAAACGTGTTTGGGTGATTAGCGCCTCTTTAGGGGTAAATAATCCAGCACTGGCGGAATCAAAAACATATGTTAACCCAAAATCGTTATCCATCATGTCGGTTGAATGGTGTAGCTCAACTAAAGGTGATTACTAAACAGTATTTGATTAAAAGGTACAAGCAATATGAAATATAATTATTTGATTGTGTTATGTGGTTTTACGTTAAGCAGCTTTGCAAATACAGATATAGAAGTGCAAGAGTGGATTAATTTAAAGCCTATGAAAGAAATAAAAGCAATAGCTAACCAGCCCCAAATTAACGGACAGTTTAATACAGAAATAAACAGTGAAAAAAAATTAGTAGGTACAGAAAATAAAATTGATGCTCTTAGTGAGTTAGTATTGAAAAAGAATGAGCTTCTCAGCCAAAGTGTTGAGGATTGGGCTCGGTTTAATGGAATTGATTTTATTTGGAACAGCCCAAAAGATATTGTCGTTTTTAATGAAATAAAAATTGATGGTAAGAATAAAATTGAAGTTATGGAAAAACTAGGTAAGCAATTGTCTTACCAAAAAGCAGGGTTTTACCTTAAATTTTATGAAAAAAATAATGTTCTTGTTATAGATAACTAATAAGTAGAAACAGTAATGAAACTAAATAAAATGATTTTTTTACTAATTCCTTTTTTTATTCAAGGATGCAACAGCTTTTTTGAAGAAAAATATGATGAAAAAGAGTTGTTCGACCGTGTGACAGGATTGCAAGATATCAATGATAGTAAGCAAAGTGCATTTATGTCATTAGATTCACCTTATTTGGGAAAAGAGGTTGATTACGATCGCCAACAAAAAAAAGTCTTGGACAGAGAAATTTCATTAACTTCTTATTCGCCAGTTAATATCTATACGGTAATGGAAATGCTTGGCGAGCAAATGGAAATTACGTATAAAATTGATGCAAACACGCCTGGTGAAATTGAAAGTCAAGTATCTGGCGAGGAAATACTTAAGAGTACGGTTTATACGATTAACTTTAATGGTGATTTAAAAGAGTTTATTAGTTATCTGTCCAATTTATATGATGTAAATATACAGCTAAAGAAAAATAATTTACTCGAAGTTAATTTGTATACAAATTATGCTATTAGCCTTGATTACTATGGTAAAGATAATAATTATGAGGCTAGTTTAGATATCTCAAATAATGAGGCTGCTTCTTCTAGCGGATTAAAAGGTAAATCGACAACATCGTTTAAATCCTCATTTTGGGACGATGTAAAAGATATGATGGATAAATATATTTCATCAGGCATTTATAATATCTTCCAAGATTCTTCAATATTGACGTTTGTTGGCCGCCAGTCGGAATATGAGCACGTAAGTAAAGTGCTAGAGCAATACAAACAAGCAAATAACCGTCAGTTTGTTGTGAGCTATAAAATTTATATTATTGATAAAGGAAAATCAAAAAATCTCGAAGCTGAATTAGGGTTTTCTTATAATAATGGAGGGACTCAAATTGGTTTTAATCAGCATTTATTGACAAAACTTACTGGAAAATTAAACGCAAATTCTAACTTCCATGGCGGGGAGGATGCAAAATTCCGTTTAGCCAGTCAATTAGATGCCGTATATAAGTTAACGGGAAGCAAAATATTACAAAGTGGCTCTTTTATTACTCGTAATAACATGCCAATACCATTGAACCTAACAAAAACACATCATTATGTTTCAGGTGTAACCAGTACCAAAAATGCCAGTATGGATATCACAGAAAGCCAATTAACAACGGACCAGATCGTAACGGGGAGTAGTTTTATCATTACGCCTAGAGCACTATCTGATGGAAAAATCGAAGTGGCTAGTGGCTTTACGCGTAAGAATTTAATCAGTATTGATAAATTTGATGGCGTTCAATTACCGAATTTTACAACAACAGAAATGTTTAATACTTCAACTATTAAACCTGGTGATTTACTGATTGTTGGCAAATATGATGAAGATAGTGATTCCGATATGCAACAAGCTGGTATTTTCTCAGGGATATTAAATGGGGAAGATACTAATTCTACTGTGATCATGATTGTTGGTATAGATAATTATTTTTCAGTTAATGAGTAAATTATGACATTAAATGAATTGCTAAAAAGAAACTAGCGATTAATGGTATATGGGTTGACTCTTCTCAGATTAATGAACATCGGCATCGCTTCTGGTTAGAGTCAACAAAGAAAAAATATAAAAAAATACGTTATCAAACACAAAACGGTATGAAGGAAGTTTTATTCCCTCGGCATGTTAGAGTTTACGAAATTTTAGCTTTGTATATAAAGGAATTATATGGTGATGGCTTTTTTTATGCACCCGTAATTGAAAATGACGTAACAAACTATTATTTAATTTGTATAAAAGATGATTGTATTATTTCACCTTCGGATACCATTATTACTGAAAGCATGCTGACATACATATTAAATCAAAAAGACAGCTCTGAATATGCTTCATTGAATGTTACTGTGTTCAATAATGAAATATTTAATGCCATTTATGAAGAGTACAAAGGTCAGGAAGAAAAATATCGTATAAATTCATTTAAATTATACATATTAATATCAATGTCTATTTTTTTATTTACTATGGTCGTTTTTATTTTATTTCTATATTAAGGATATTAATATGAAAGATATTCTTTCTGGATGGCGTGAACATGGGTTATTGAAATCTAAAAGCATGTTGATTTCTCTAGTAGTGATTGTTGTTTTTATCATTATTTCCATCGGTACTTACTATATATATCAAAAAAAGGTTGATGAAGAAAACCGAGAGTACCAAAGGCAACAATTAGCTATTAGTGAAAAGAAAAAAATATCTGATTACTATATTAGTCAATCACAGGGATACCAAATTAATGACTTAATAACCATACTTGAGCAAATTATGGTGAGCCGTTACGCGTTTACACTTAGTGGTTTTTCTGAGGATTCATTTAATTGTAATACGGAAAGTTGCGATTTTCTCTATAAATTAAAACAAGGCGCTATCTTTAGTGCTCAAGAAAAAATATTTTTTAATGAAAAATATGATGGAACAATCAGTCCTGATAGCATTGGATTCTCTAATTTAAACATAAGCTACACGAATGGTCTAGTTATAGAAAATATCATTAATCATGTGTACGGTAAGACTCCTTTATGTAATGATTATATCAATTATATTTATGCATTTAATTCATCTAAAAATAATTCTCATGAGAAAATAACATTTATTGAGCTTCCATCATCATCAGTAGCTAGTTTAGAACAGAAATACTCAGATTATGTAGATAGTCACCATCTGCTATTTTCAAAATTCGAGTTAATACTTCCTGAAAACCCATTGAAAATTAAAAAAATACTTGAAAGACAACCGTATATCAATTTTTATACTTTTAAGTCTATCGAAAAATTAGATAGCAACAATATTAAAGTAACAGGAGTTTTTACATGCACAAAATAATTCTTCCATTATTTATCGTTATGATAGGCAGTCAAAATGCTTTTGCAGAAGAGCAGAATGAAAGCGTAGATGCAGTGGCGCCTGAAACTGCTGAACTTTCTATCGAACAGAAAAACATCATCGATTTAATGCAAAACAACCTGAAGTTTGAATCTGAAAAGCTGAATATAGAAAATCAAATCACATTAGCGAAGCTAAAAAAAGAACTTAAAGAGGTTAATGAGCTACTTAATGAGCCAATGGTTCAAGAAAGAACTATTGTGAATGAGTCTGAAAATGAAGCTTATGAACAGAAAATCAATGAATTAATGGATGCCCCGATTAAACCCGCTGAAAGGCCAAAGGTAATTATGATTTCTCATATTGCGGGGGTAAAAAAAATTGGTGTCATTAATCCTGAAAATAAACAAGTCACGTTTACTACAGAAAATACACCATTTAAAATGAATGGGACGCGTTATCGTGTTGTTCTAAAAAATCAACAATATAGAGTTATTGAATGAAATGAATCTACCAGTTGATTTTATTTATTTGAATAATATAGAAAATGGCGTAAAAGCTTTAGAGAAATGTCAATTAAATTTATTAGAAAAAGATTTAATTACAGTTGATTATAATAATAAAAAATATCTGATTGTTAATAAGTTGAAAATTAACCACCTGGCTGCTGCTTATATGGATTTGCATTATGCAATATCTGTATATAAAAAGGCAATTAACGGGTTTATGTTAAGTAGTGAAGCCCAGTATTATCAAATAATTGAAAGCGCAACGCGGGCAACAAGTAACAGTATTTTACTTGAAACGAGTCATGTTCAAAAGGAACTTGAAAGTTTATTACAAATAGCGGTAGATACAGGGGCGAGTGATTTGCATATTACACGAGGAGATGTGATTTCAAAAATTGAATTTAGAGTTAATGGTTCTTTAATTCTCTATTCACAAATGACATCAACAAGTTGTGATGAGTTAGTTTTTGTCTTGTATAACGTTGAAGCCACAACGAAAGAAACAACGTGGAATCGTCAGCAGCCACAAAGTGCGAATATTCTTTATGATTTACAAGGTAAAAAATACCGCTTTAGGTATGCACATTTTCCTATATTTGGTGAATCGAGTGACTGTTATCACTGCGTTTTACGAATAATCCCCGCATCCATCGATACTAATCCAAATCCGAGACTCGAAAATACAGGGTTGTCGCCAATAGAAATTGACGATATTAAAACGATTTTAAGCAATCCTTATGGTGCATATTTTATCGCAGGTACAACAGGATCTGGAAAATCAACAACACTTAAAACAGTCATGGAGTGGCTGCAAATTAACCGCTTCAATAATAAAGGTTGTTTTTTAACTGTTGAAGATCCAGTTGAATATTATATCTATGGCACTAAACAGAGTTCAGTATTGGATGTCGATGGAGGAGGGTTTCATTCGGCGATAAAGTCTGCACTTCGCCGTGACCCAGACGTTTTAATGATAGGAGAAATTCGCGACAAAATTTCTGCTAATGCGTTATCTGGCGCAGTTGAAAGCGGACATTACTGCTTCACTACAGTCCATGCGGGAAGCATTGTGACGTTATTACAAAGATTATCTGCATTAGGAATAGCAGGTGACAAACTCTCCACACCTGGTTTTATTGCTGGTTTACAGTGTCAGAAGCTAATGCCTCTTTTATGTCCCCATTGTAAAAAAACAGAGACCGTTATCTTGGGTAAGTTTCAAAAAGACATTTCTATTATCAATCGTGACGGGTGTAAACATTGCAAAAATATAGGAATTAGCGGGAGAAAGTTAGTGGTTGAATATATGCGACCTTCAATCGATGAACTGTCAGCAATTGCTCAAAATAATTGGCTAGAAGCCTATGTTCATTGGCGGAAAAAGCGCTTTATAGGTGAGGGAATTGGTGAAGGGTTTCAAATAAAAGAAAAAACGATGTTACTCGTGATTGAAAATAAAGTTTGTTATCACTGGTTTACTCATGAGTTTGGTGTTATTCCCCCTGATGATCTGGAGGTGATATTTGAAAAAATTCACTAAGTCTCAACGATTATACTTATATCAGTTTTGTGCAGATATGATTAATTCTAACCTTCCAATATATGATTCAATCATAAAACTTAAAAAAGAAGGAGGTTCAATTATTGGAAAAGGATTTGTGAAAAAATTGAATTTCCTTTTAGATAAAATGGCTAATAAGGAATCTATCGCTTCTGTTTTTGATGGTATGGTGCCCAAAAATGAACTTAGTTTAATTTATTCGGCAGAAAAAAGTGGGGCATTAGCAAATGGTTTCACCAGCATTATTGATGTGATTAAATATAAAGATCAATTAATGGCCAAGGTGATTAAATCAATAACTTTTCCTATGATTATGTTTGTTTTGTCATTAGTTGTGATTACGGGGTATTCACTAAAGGTTTTCCCTGCTTTTGAAAAGGTTTTACCTGTGAGCCGTTGGCCAGGAGTGACTAGTTCGCTGTATAACTTCGGACTAGCATTATATGAAGGGTTATGGATATATATGCTTATTTTTTTAGTAATAAGCATCATCGTTATTCGTCTCATTATGGCAAACTTAACAGGTTTAATGCGTGACCGTTTTATTGACAAAGTTATTCCATTTTCGACATTCAAACAATTAAATGCCTCTATCGTATTAAACAGTTTATCTGGCATGCTTAAAAATAAAATACCAATTAACGATGCTTTAACAATATTAAGTTTAAATGCAAATCTCTGGTTACAAAGCCACATTAAAATTATGCAAATTAATATGTCAAAAGGTATGAACTATGGTGATGCACTTAATACTGGGTTGTTGAATGTTCATGAACTTTTGAATATTAGCTTATATTCTGCACTGCCGTCATTTCATGAGGTTTTAACATCAGTATCAGAAAAATCTAAAATAAATATTAATGAGAAAATGGATAAATTAGCAGCGTTATTAAAGTCATTTTCAACGTTGATATTAGGCGGTTGCGTCATTTGGGTATTTATTGCTTTATTTTCTTTATCCGACCAACTATCGAAAATGTCACAAATGTAATGAGTAGAAAAATGAAATTAAAAAAGTTATGTTTAAGTGCATTGCTATTACCAATGGCTGTTAATGGCGTTACGACAAAAGGGATTAAATATATTGATGGTTCAGGACCAGTAAACCCTGCTACGTTGGTTTGCGCTAATACCTCTACACCGTTACCACTTGTGGTTTCAACATTAAGAGATTTTGGCATGAATTCAGATTTTAGAAACCGAGTTTCAGTCAAATTTGAAGTGGATTATTGGACAGAAAAAGAACGAGGTATTCCATTAAAACTGGCTAATTTTTTTGGTGACCGACAAATCAATTGGGATGGCCCCCCCTCTTTTGGTGTTCAAGGAATAGGAGGCCCAGTTTCGCAAGTTCCGCTCAGTACAAGATTTATGAAGGGAATGAGTGTTGCTGATGCAGGGATTGGTTATCCTAAAAAACAAGATCAAAATAAAAAGTTCGAACCATATTATAACGAAGTTATAATATGGAAATCTCCGAGCTTCTATACTATTAAATACAACCCCGTCGTACAACGTGCGGACGGGGGATCGCGGGCCTTCGATTTAAGGCAACCTGATGAAATTATCTGGTTACCAACACGTTCAATTAAAAGATTATCAATTCGCATTGAGGACAGAAAATCTCCACCAAGACCTGAAATATCGAACATAACAGCTTTTGTTGCATTTACTTGGAGAGCTAAATTTGGTTATAACCCAAAATCAATGGATCCACCGATATTAGAACTGAGTAAAGTTGAGATGTCTGGGTGGGATAAGGAAAATGGCGGCAATATGCATATAGGAATTGATAACGATTTAAAAGTTTATTTTTTATCGAACTTGAGTGCTAAAGTGAGTATGTCATTAGGGGAAACCTATATTTTAGCGATGAACTGGAGCCGAATTCCAGATATTCGAAATCTGGCAACTAATACCAATTATTCTAAAAAATATAGAGAAGCACGGAATGCTTTTGCAGGTCCTCGAGTTAATTTTCATGATTTATATTTTGGAATGGAACGTGGAGAAAAATTTCCACAATATGACATAAACTTAAAAAAAACTGATTTTATTTATACTAATGCGGACTTAATTAATGGAAACTTAGGTGAGTTTGGCTACAAAAAATATGCTCAGACGTATTTTAGGGGAAGTATTAGTGCCTACAATAACGTCTATATTAATGAGGATCAGTATCGTAAAGATGGTTCAGTCTTAAATATTTGTGATTGATATGTATAGTTTTATTTATTTTTTTTATCTCTTCCTTGCATTTATTGTAGGGTGCTGTATTGGAAGTTTTGTGAATGTGGTTATTTATCGATTGCCACTCATTATTTTTAATCGAGGAGGGAGGGAGTTATTAACATTAAGCTTTCCTCACTCTCATTGCCCACACTGTAAATTTAAGGTTTATAAACGCGATAATATCCCCGTTATTAGTTGGTTTTTATTAGAAGGTAAGTGTAGACATTGTAAAAATACAATATCAAAGATATATCCACTTTCGGAATTTATTTTTGGAGTTATTTTTAGTACGGTTTTTTATTTTTCTTACCAAAATAACGAACTGATAACAATAGTGATTTTCCTTATTGCTTTTAGTACATGTTACGCTATTTTTTTCATTGATTTAAAATGGTATATCATTCCTGACGAACTAAGTTACTTATTGATATGGTTAGGTTTAATCAGTTCAGTCATGAAATGGACATCCGTTATTCCTATTCAAGCCGTACTAGGTTGCGTTTTTATATGGGTATGCATAAAAACCATTATTATAGTATTTAAACGTGTGACAGGAAAAGAGGGTATGGGAGACGGTGATGCCAAGTTATTTGCAGCAGGAGCTACATTTATTGGCATTTCACAGGTACATTGGTTATTTTTACTATCGTCCATATTTGGCATAATATGTTATGTCATATTTAGATTATACAGTTATTCTCCTGATCGAGGTGATTATAAAAGTTACTATGACATTGATGAGAAACACCATGTTCCTTTTGGCCCTGCAATTTGTTTAGCAATTATTTTTTTATTCTATTACAACCAGATGAACTAACTTTTCATATGCTAAATATTCAAAAAGTATATTTTAATGTGTTTTAGTTAGATAGTGCATGGATTGTTTTTTTTGATTATTAATTTAATTATTTTTTTATTATTGTTTATTGGTTTTTTTTAGGGTATATTAATTTCGTAATTAATCTTTACTTTCATTTTCATGATTCGCTATTTTATGGGGTGCTGGTCACCCCTTTTTTTTATTCATAATTTTATTTATATATTATTTATATATTATTTATATATTATTTATATATTATTTGTATTTTCATTATATGCTTCTCTCTTTTGTTTAATGTTTACTAGCATTAATAAAAATAATTTATTATTTTTATTTTAGCACTAAATTGGAATTAGTTTAATTGGTCATAAGATTTTTACCTACTTAATGGCTGTTAAAGTAGTGTCTTATTGATTTTTAGATATGAGACTATGAAACCATAATGAGTAAGGAGTGTTTAATGCCATCATTTGAAATGATTTCAAATAAAGTTAATAAATTAAGTTCGAAAACACTATCATTAGCAGATATCATGTTAATGTCTCAAGAACAGTTACATGAGCAGTTTAGTCATATTTTAAACAGGGATGAAATTGTTAATTTATATCAAATAGCACAAGAAAAACACAATGAGAATCGATTATTTGAATCCCAATTATTGGCCCGTATTAACCCTCAAACATCTGCTTTACGGCCATTAAATGTAAAGCCTATCGCTGAAAAACACAGTTACATTGATATGTTCCCCGAGCGCTCTAATTATTTTGTTCGCGAGGGGTCTGTTTCTTCTTCTTTTTCTCCTGCTGCTTATTTAACTGAGCTTTATCGAGAGGCTCTGCCTATTCATGACAAACAGTCTGTATACAATTTAGGTAATAGGCGGCCAGATATAAGTAACATACTGTTATCTCAAGACAATATGGATACTGAAACTTCTACACTCACCTATGCAAATGAAATACTTGTGAGTGCAATTTCAAGCATTATGGTAGAACCACCTGATAAGATTGAAGAAAAATTATCATCATGCCGGCAGGGTGGAGACCTACCTTACCATCACGCTTACAACACCGTCCGCCTAGGAATTTTTCAGCAAGATCCCCATTTAAAAACAATAACAAGCTTACCATTTTTCAATCAACTACTCACGGCACAAAAGTTGACGGCCCTTAGCTTAAATCTTCCACCTGAAAGCTTTGCCATTTTGACGGAAAACCTCACTGAGGACGAAGAAAAAATTAATGAACTTTATGATAAGAATTTTGGGGAGATCAGTGAGTCTGATTTGTCATCGATAACTCAGTTGTCTCGTTATTATCAAGTTTCTACAGATGAAATTGCCACTTTAATTGAATTAACTCGTCTAAGTTGCGGTTTTACAGATACGGGTGTTGATGGTAATTACAGCGCATTATTCCTTCTTTATTTCAACAAAATGGTTCGGTTATTCAGAGCGACAGAGCTAACGATCCAAGACATGGAGCGCATTGTTCTTAATACAGATTTACCTATTGATAAGTTAACACCCGATATTATTTATCAAATAGCATATGCGAAAATATTTGTGCAGCAAGGTTATTTAACTCTATCAGAAGCCTTCATTTTAGCTAATGCAATGATTGGCATAAGGTCAACATCGCTACAAGTCAGTCAGTTTGATCTTTTATTTAATACACCATTACTTGATGGGAAACGATACGAACTTGATGAGCAACTCATTACAGTTCATCCAGATAAACTCCTTCAAGGCGACAGCTTTCACCGGTCAGTATTAAAACGCAGTTTTAACGTTGATGATGCGGGATTATGGTTACTTCATCAAATGGGGAGCAGAAATAATTCCTATGCATTTAATAATACAAGGGAAAAGCTATCCGATTTATATCGGATCGTGTTGCTTGCACGTGCTCATGCATTAACCATTGATGAACTTGAGATTATCTTGCAGTTATCTGATTATCGTGAAGTGCCACTCTATGATCTCGACAATGACCAACTATATGAAATTATACACTATGTATCGAAGATCACTTTGTGGTTAGCAGAGCAAAATTGGAACGTTTATCAGCTATTTATTATGGTAGGCGATATTACGAGTGCAGTGTGGACTCCAGCCCTCGATGATTTACAGCAAACGTTATTAAATGGTATTGGTGCTGTGCCTAATTTACATGGTGAAGCACTTGTGACAAGAATGGCGCCATTTTTTGTTTCAACATTGTCGTTAAATTCTAATTATATTTCAGAACTATGCTTGCATTGGGTTAACCAGATAAAGCCCAATGGGCAAACGGCGGATAAATTTTGGCAACTAATCCAAAAACAAATTCTTACAGATGCAGAACGCGCTGATGTTATTGCATTTACACAAACGCTAACACAATTATCTATTATTATTAATCAAATTCATCTAAGCGAACAAGAATTAGATCTGATTATTAAAAAGCCATCGTTATTGATTTCTAGCCTATCCGAATTAGGTTTAACGACCGAAATATTATTACAATTAACACAGTTTCATCAATGGGTGAATGGTTCAGGTGAATTTTCAAATGATGTGCTTACCGCACTGAATCATCAACAATTATCCGCTGAAATTTTAGCGAGTAGTCTAAACGATGATGTAGCAAAAGTGGGACAAGCACTTATGCTCGCTCGGCAAGTTGGGCTTAGCCGTAATCATAATGATGATGTCTCTTTGCCAACACAAGAACGAACCTATTTAGGGCACTGGGAGCAAGTTTCGATAGCAATACAGTTACTCTACGTGTCAAACCTACTTAATATCACACCTGATGGGATAGTTCAGCTGCTCGAATTATCTTACGAACCTAAAAAAGGCTACTTTTCCTGGACTGTACAAAGCCATCTTATCCAAGGTGCTTTGAATCAACCCGATAATGAAACGGTTTACCATCAATTAGAGGAACAATGGGGGAATGCATTAAGCACATTTTATCGTTTGAAAGCGGCTCCTGTTCCATTACCTACTCGTGATGATGTTTACTATTATTTATTAATTGATAACCAAGTCTCAGGGACAGTCACAACATCACGAATTGCAGAAACAATTGCATCGTTACAACTCTATATCTACAGAGCACTCAATGATCTAGAAGACAAAACCGAAAGTGGCGTAATCAGCCGCCCATTTTTTATTAATTGGGATAAGTATAATGCCCGGTATAGTACTTGGGCGGGGGGCGCTCAATTACTGTACTACCCTGAAAACTATCTTGACCCAACAATGCGAATTGGGCAAACACAGATGATGGATGGCATGTTGCAAGACATTAGTCAGAGTAATTTGTCCCCTGATACGATAGAAACTGCGTTTAATTCTTATCTTAGTCAATTTGAACACATCGCAAATTTAAATATCGTTAGCGGTTATCATAATAATATTAATTTTGATAATGGGCTTACCTATCTTATTGGTCATTCCGCAGATTCTAGCGGGTTTTATTGGCGTAGCGTCGACCAAGGTCAGTTTAATGAAGACGGAAAATTCCCAGCAAGTGCTTGGAGTGAATGGAAAGCCATTCAGATGGGGATAAATGCGGTTCAAGACTGGGTCAGGCCATTTATTTTTAATTCACGGCTTCATGTTGCTTGGGTTGAGAAAGAAAAACAAACAGATAGTGACAATCAACCAATAGAACACTATATACTGAAAATCAGTAAGTTAAATTACAATGGCACGTGGGCCGCGATCAACTCTTTTAGTCTTGATAGCACATTACGTATTTTTTCAAAAGACAAGTTATACCAAGTTGGGTTCTATTGTTCCTTGTATAGCAATAGGGTTGATGGGCTAGATCAAGATACTATCTATATCCTTTTTTATACGAAAAAAGAATTTTATACAGAAGAAATGCCAACGACAGCTTCAGGCTTATTTATTTACCCGAATATGACCACCCAGAATATAAGTAGTCAAGATTCGAAAAATATTGTTCTCAAGGTTTATAATGATTTTGATACATTAAAAAACCAACATTTAATTAAAAAAATAGCGCAGGATAATTATTTATATAATAAATTTCAGTATATCTATATCTATGCGAAATATGGCTACGATAACTTAACTATGGTGAATGGTAGTGGCCTTAGCAATATTAATGTTGTTGAATCAGGAAATAGGGGAATTACATTAAGCCTTGACGCTAATTTGAGTATCTCTTACCGGGGGGAAGGAACACGTCAGCGTGAACAATGTAATATGATGAAAAAATATTACAATAATGAACCAAGCGAGTTTGTTATTTATCCCCAGCAAACACTTGCTGGCAAACCGTTGTACAATGTTGTACATATGGTGAAAACGGAGGGGATGTATAATCAAAGTATTCTTCTTAATAACCCGAGTGCTGCTGACTTTTATGCATATAACTTAGGAAATAAAGGTGGTAGTGGGCCAATCCCGCCTTCAGAAGAATACTATCGACTTCCATCTTTAAAAGAATCAACGACACCAATAAGACAAATGGTTGTGTCAGATTCTGCCAACAATAAATCAAGAACAGATGGCTATTATGATATTAATACAGCACTCCCACCCCAAAATGTATATGTTCATATTTTTTCTGGGAATACAAAAAAAAGTTTTCTAGCCAGTAATTATGTTGAAAAACTACCAAATTTCAGCTTAGAGGAGATGATTTATAATTTTACGCACTTAGAGATTGATATTTCACTTTCTGAGTTTATTAATAATAAGCTAACGGTTACAGTGGATTATAATGCATACCCTATTGATATGCGCAGTTTAGGAACAAGAATTTATAAAATTGAAATACAACGGCAAAATCCCAATATCGAAGTAATTAGTTTTAATAAAACAAATTTATATGCGCAATACATGCAACGTGATATGCATCGAGTTCGAATTAATACTTTATTTGCACAGCAGTTAATTACCAAAGCGAATAAAGGTATTGATCATATTTTAACAATGGATACGCAATATTTGCCTGAACCTCAAATGGGAAATGGTGATTATATTCGTGTCACAATACCCAAATACGATACTGGGCTGCATGGTAATTCAAGAGCGGCTAAGTTACTTATCGGGTCAGAAAGCGCCTCTATGGCTGTTTTTTGGCAGGGCAGATTGAATGATATCGATACGAATATCGTGCTTTTTGTTCCTTTAAGCCGAAAGGCATCACCGTTCAATGATATTATTGATTTTCCTAGTAATACTGAATTAACTTTACAGCTGCATTTCCAAAGTCAGAGTGGTCTTTCATCTATTGGTGTACTCGCTGCCTCAGTGGAAAATAACCGACTTTATCTTTCCAATTATACGCCAAATAGTCATCAATCTGTACAAGTTGAATTGCTAAAAAATTATATTGAGCCAATGGATTTTACGGGGGCTAATTCACTGTATTTTTGGGAGATGTTTTATTACTTACCCGCTATGGTGTCTTCCCGGTTATTACAAGAAAACCAATTTGATCAAGCGCTTACCTGGCTTAAGTATATTTGGAGCCCAATGGGGTACCAAACATGGCAAGGCAATAAAGCGCCATACTCTTGGAATTGTAGACCACTTGAAGAAAGTATCTCTTGGAGTGCGTCGACGATTGATACCACAGATCCTGATGTTATCGCACAAAATGACCCTATACACTATAAGATCACAACATTTATGAAAATGCTGGACTTATTAATTGCTCGTGGGGATACAGCCTATCGGCAACTTGAAAGGGATATGTTGAATGAAGCTAAAATGTGGTATACCCATGCGCTGAGTTTACTTGGAGAAAAACCGTATATTCCTAATATAGGCGATAAATGGGGGGATATTAATTTAGGTGCCGCCGCAGAACAACAACGCATTAAGAATTATCATGATGATCTTATTCATATTCATCAAAGTGGGGTCTTACGTCGACCATCAGAAAGAGTTGAACAACTGATGCCATGTTTCTATCCGCAGGTGAATACAAAGCTTGAAGGCTACTGGGATCTATTAGAACTACGGTTATATAACTTGCGCCATAACCTTTCAATTGATGGGCAACCTTTGCATTTACCTTTGTATGCTGAGCCCCTTTCCCCAGAAGTATTAAAAAGTTCAAGCATTATTTCATCACACGGAGGGAGAGCATTACCGAAGGTACAATTACCCCTACAACGTTTTTCAGTTGCATTAGGTAATGCACGAGGATTAGTCAGTCAATTGATGCAATTTGGTAACATGTTGCAGGGGATTATTGAACGACAGGATAGTGAAGCGATGGCTGAGATGATGCAGCTACAGGCAAGTGATCTTTCGCAAGTATCCATTGCCTTGCAAGAATCAACCATTGCTGAAATTGAAGCGGATAAAAAAGTTCTGCAGGCAAATAGACAAGGCGCTTTACAGCGTTTCAATAGCTATACCCGCCTTTATGATGAAAATGTGAATGTGGGCGAACAATTGGCGATGGATCTTTTTTTATCATCATCCATCACAGCATTGAGTTGCGAAGCATTACGTATGTCAGCAGCGATAATGAATATGATCCCTAATATTTATGGCCTTGCCGTTGGCGGTGGGGAGAGTGGCGCTATTTTCAACGCGTTAGCCATTGGTACAGAAATGAGCTCTCATGCTACGCGAATTTCAGCGGAACGCCTTAGTTATAATGAAACCTATAGACGCCGACGCCAAGAGTGGGGGATCCATAAAGATAATGCACAGAATGAGTTGGAACAAATAGATGCTCAGCTTGATCTATTGGGAATTCGTCAGGAATCGGCAAAGCTGCAAAAGCGCTATTTAGAAATGCAAAGGGGACATACACAAGCTCAACTGGAATTTATACAACGCAAATTTAGCAATAAAGCCATGTATAACTGGTTACGTGGTTGTTTATCTTCAATTTATTATCAATTTTATGACCTTACATTGTCTCGTTGTTTAATGGCTCAAGAGGCTTTCCGTTGGGAGACCAACCAACGTGATGCCACATTCATCAAACCAGGCGCATGGAACAGTAATTATGCGGGATTACTGGCAGGAGAAAACCTTGCGTTGAATTTGACTCAACTGGATGAAGCATACCTTAAACAAGAAAGTCGCCCGATGGAAGTGACTCGTACAATCTCTCTGGCGCAATGGTATTCCTCACAACCTGATGGTAACGGTTTTATCTTAGCGGATGAAGTGAAAAATATCTTGATTAAAGAGGAAGGCGGGGTGGGAACTCGAGAAAATGGATTAATACTCGAGCATAATGGCATTTTAATGAGCACATTTAAACTTGCTGATTTTAATATCAAAAATGACTACCCAGATAATTTAGGCAATATTCGTCGAATTAAACAAATAAGTGTATCTCTTCCAATGCTAATGGGGGCTTATCAGGATATTCAAGCTGTGCTGAACTACAGTAGTAGCCTTATCGTTCCGAGGGGATGCAATACTATTGCACTTTCCCACGGCATTAATGATAGTGGTCAATTCCAACTCAATTTTGATGATCCCCAATTCCTACCTTTTGAAGGCATTCCTATTGATGATAGCGGGATTTTCACCCTCAGTTTTCCAAATGCAACAGGAAAGCAAAAATTATTACTTTTGAGTTTAAGTAATATTATTTTGCATATTCACTACGGTATACGTCAATAATCTCATGGAAGTACAGGCAGGAGACTGCCTGTCAGGAAAATACTATGGAAAAACAATCTGGTGTTAATATTGCGCCATTATCGCTCCCAAAGGGTGGTGGAACTAGCCAAGGTATGGGGGAGAACATTGCAAGTGCAGGCCCAAGTGGTATGTCATCAATGTCAATTCCACTTTCTTTATCTTCGGGGCGAACCTATTCCCCCTCTCTCTTATTATCCTATAGCAGTGGAGCAGGGAATGGCGCTTTTGGTTTAGGCTGGCAAGTAGGGCTGTTATCAATTAGCCTCAGAACACAACATGGCATTCCCCGTTACGCAGGAAAGGATCAGTTTTTGTCGCCAGCAGGCGAGCTATTAGTGATAGCGGTCAATACATTAGGCGCTGCCGATGTTCAACGACGCACACAATTACAGGGTGTAACGCTATCATCGACACATTTAGTGACGACGTATCAACCGAGAGTGATTGAAGATAATAGCCGCTTAGAATATTGGCAACCGAGTAGTGAAGGTGAGGAAAAGCCTTTCTGGGTTATTTATTCACCTGATGGAAATATCCATTTTTTAGGTAAGACGAAACAGGCGCGTATTTATTGCGCTGAAAATACCAACCAAATTGCACAGTGGCTTATTGAGGAAACCATTACGCCCACTGGAGAACATGTTTATTATCAGTATAAGGCCGAAAATATCGCTAACTGTGATGAACAAGAGCAAGCGCTCTCTTCCGCAAGTGTGGGGGCACAACGTTACTTATGGCAGGTTTCGTATGGCAACATTCAAGCAGCACAAACGCCTTTCATTCTAAGAGATACCCCTATTCAAGAAAATAGTTGGTTGTTTCATGCCATCTTTGATTATGGCGAGCGCAGCATCATCGATATAGATAAGCCCGATTATCATGAGCAATCACTTTGGTTGTGCCGGCCTGACTGTTTTTCACGGTTTGAATATGGTTTTGAAATAAGAACACGTCGCCTTTGCCAACAAGTTCTGATGTTTCATCGGGTCGATTTATTGTCAGGCGCAACTGCCTCTGAACAGCCACCTGAACTCGTCGCCAGAGTGGTGTTTGAATATGATTTGCAGCCTACATTAACCACGCTGGTGGCTGTAAAACAAATAGGGCATGAAATTGGAGGGGAAATAGTTACCAGAGCGCCTTTAGAATTTGATTATCAACATCAAGAACGCCCTAAAGCGAGTCAATGGGGGGAGTTCACGGCGTTACAATATTTCAATTCACAGCAGTCATATCAACTGGTTGATTTATTTGGTGAAGGAATTTCGGGGATTTTATATCAATCGCCTGAAGCTTGGTGGTACCGTTCCCCTGAGCGGGATGCCACCATTGGGGAAAATGCGGTGAGTTATGCGGAACCCACTGCATTAGTGCAAACGCCTTCTTTGAAACAAAATGCGGTTTTGATGGATTTTACTGGGAATGGCCAATTAGATTGGGTTATTGCTCAACCTGGTCTTGAAGGTTACTACAGTCAACAGCCTGATAGTCGCTGGACTCAATTTATTCCCATCTCTGCATTTCCGACGGAATACTTCCACTCTAGATCACAACTTATTGATTTAACAGGTAACGGTATCATAGACCTTGTTTTAATAGGCCCGAAAAGTGTACGTATTTACGCCAATAACAGAGAGGGATTTTCGGCGGGTGAACTCACGATACAACCTGAGGGAGTGGTTTTACCGATTGCCAATGCAGAAACATTAGTCGGGTTTAGTGATCTTTTAGGATCAGGCCAACAGCATTTGGTCGAAATTAATGCCGGAGGGGTCACTTGCTGGGCAAATTTAGGTTATGGGCAATTTAGTCCCCCACGCACGCTCGACGGTTTTAGTTTGCCAAAAGCCTTATTCAATCCAAATTTTATTTATCTTGTTGATACGGATGGCTCTGGTTATGTTGACTTAATTTATGTGCAACCGACACAACTTTTAGTGTATAGCAATGAAGCGGGTAATCGCTTTAGTGAACCTTATGTCATCGCGTTACCCACAGGGGTGCAATTTGATAATACATGCCTGTTGCAAGCTGCAGATGTGACGGGTATGGGGGTAGTTAGCTTAATCTTAACTGTTCCACATCAAGCCCCTTATCACTGGAAATTGGATTTTGCCTCGGAAAAAGCGTGGTTATTAAGCACAATCAACAACAATATGGGGGCTGAAACGTCACTGAGGTATCGAAGTTCTGCACAATTTTGGCTCGATGAAAAAGCTAAGTTGCAGAGAATGGGCTTACCTATAGTTTCGCATCTTCCATTCCCTATCCATGTTTTATGGCAGACACAAAGCGTGGATGAAATTACGCAAAACTGTTTGATCAGCAGTATCCGTTATGAGCAAGGGGTTTGGGATGGTGTTGAACGTGAATTTCGTGGTTTTGGTTACTTGGAAATGCTCGATACTGATGAGCGAGCCCAAGGGAATGCCCCCGAACGTACTGCTCCAACCCTAACAAAAAACTGGTTTTTAACGGGAAATCAAACGGTTGACCAACAGCAATATCACTATTTTTGGGAAGGAGATCCTCACGCATTTGACCATTTATATCCACGCTACAGCCAATGGGTTGATGACAAAGATATATCACTGGATACTTTTCCTGATGGGGGGGAATATTGGCTTTCCAGAAGTTTAAAGGGGATGCCGCTACGTACTGAGGTGTTTGGTTTAGACGGGAGTGATAAACAACATGTTCCCTATAATATTGTAGAATTTCGGTTTCAATCGCGTTTACTCCCCTCCACATCGGCTCAATATGTCACCCAAGTTTCACAAATAGAAGAAAGAACTTATACCTACGAGCGAATTATCTCTGATCCACAATGTGCTCAATCCATTGTTGTTGAACAGGATTTATATGGGGCAGTCCTTAAGGAAGTCACGATTGCTTACCCTCGTAGACCAAAACCAGCAAGTGATCCTTATCCGACGACACTTCCAACTACCACTGTAGGAAGTAGCTATGATGAACAACAAACTATTTTACGCTTAGTGATAAAACAATCGCGATGGCATCAATTAATCTCCTCTGATACTTATGTTTTAGGTATTGCGGATTGTCAACGTAGTGATGCATTTGAATTTGTGGCCACAGAGGTGCCAAAAGAAGGGATTACGCTTGAAACGTTGATAGCTAACAATGGCCTATTAGGTAAACATCGTGCTTCGGCGTACTTAGGTCAACAGCGGATCGTTTATACCGATGGTAAACGCGAGTTTGTGGAGCCTATTTTCCCTGTTCTCGTGGCGTATACCGAAACCGCAGTTTTAGATGAACAAGCATTAAAAGCATTTGATGGACATATTGGAAAAGAGGAGCTTATTCAATATTTATATAAAGGTGGCTATACCCAAGCGCCACAGCTATTGGGTCATTCCACGGAGTTGGTTTGGTGTGCTCGTCAAGGTTACACCGATTATGGTGATGCAAAACAATTTTGGCGGCCATTGGCGACTCGAACGACGTTATTGACGGGAAAAACACATTATCGTTGGAGTCAACATTACTGTGTAATCACTGCGATGGAAGATGCTGCAGGCATGACAACATATGCACAGTATGATTATCGGTTTATGACGCCAATTCAAATTCAAGATATCAATAATAACCAAAGTCATGCCGCATTAGATGCCCTAGGGCGAGTCACGTCTACACGTTTTTGGGGAACAGAAAATGGCTTACCGTGTGGTTATAGCCCCCCGTCAGATAAACCTTTTAAGGCACCATTAACTGTTGAGGACATTCTAAGTTTGCCAAAAGGCACCCCTGTTTCCCAAGCGATTGTTTACTGTGATGATAGCTGGATGTATCAAATTGATAAACCACATGATTTACCTCAGGATTTTAAAATAACAATAGGGAAAAAAATAGGTTCTTTAGCGCTACGTCGGTTGCGAAAGTCTTGTGCATTAAAGCAAAAACCATTTGTCGCTTTGACGACGGGTATGCGTATTCCACCGCATTTTTGTACGATTACGACAGACCGTTATGATAATGACCCTGAACAGCAGCTACGCCAACAAGTGGCTTTTTTTGACGGTTTTGGGCGATCGTTACAAACGTCTATACGCCATGAAGCTGGAAATGCTTATATACGTGATGATTCAGGGGCTCTTCAGTGTGATCCTCAAGGAAAGTTAATTGAACGCTTTACATCAACTCGTTGGGCTGTAACAGGAAAAACAGAATACAACAACAAAGGTCTTGCCGTCAGAACTTATCAACCTTATTTCCTCAATAGCTGGCGTTATGTCAGTGATGCTAGCAGCCGGAGTGATTTGTATGCCGATACGGTTTATTACGACCCACTAGGAAGAGCTAGCCAAGTATTAACGGCTAAAAATTATTTACGGCGTACTCAAATATTCCCGTGGTTTACAGTTGAAGAAGACGAAAATGATACGTTAGAAGGGTAAACAGGGGGAGACGATGAAAAAAAGCGTAAACATGTCTTTTCATGCAGGAACACCCACAATACAAGTTACGGATAACCGGGACTTGACTATTCGCCATCTACAGTATTATCGGGAACCAAAACAACCTACAGATCTTGATGAACGAGTCACATTACAGCAGTTAAACATACAGGGGTATTTAGTCAGTTCAGCTGATCCTCGGTTAGGCTCAAGCAAGATAAACAACATGATTTCCCGCTATAATTTAATGGGAGAGACTCTGTTCACTCATGGGGTTGATGTGGGAGATTCCGTTGCGCTAAATGATATTGAGGGACGTTTATTATTTAGCATTGATGCGAATGGCATTCGTCGAACTTGCCAATATGAGGCCAAAATGACGTTGGGCCGTCCTATTAGCATCTCGGAACAAATAAATAACGAAGCTCCTTATATCAGCGAATGCTTTATTTATGCAGGTTCCTCCATTGACGAACAAAAAGCAAATTTGGCAGGGGCCTGTGTTGGTCACTATGACACAGCGGGGTTATTAGTATTAAAACAGATTTCCCTTCAAGGGAAGCCGTTGTTAACGACTCGTCAATTTATACTGAAAATTGAAGAGAGGGAAACGGATGTTAATTGGACGAATAATGAAGAAAAACAAAAGCTTGAAACGGAAGAGTACGGCTATCAAATACACGTTGATGCCACAGGGAGTTTGCTGAAATCTATCGATGCGAAAGGCAATCAGCAACGCTACGCATACAATATTGCTGGGCAACTTAAACATCATTGGCTAACTATTAATGGTCAAAAAGAGCGTTCGGTGATTCAATCGGTTGAATATTTAGCATCAGGGCAAAAACAGCAAGAAGAATTGGGTAATCATGTGCTCACACAGTATGAATATGAGCCACAAACACAGCGTTTATTGCGCGTCAAAACACAACGACCCAATACTAATTCACTAGGCTTCAAACTTTTCCAAGACATCCATTATGAATATGATCCTGTGGGAAATAGGACAAGTATGCGTAATGATGCAGAAAAAACACGTTTTTGGCGTAACCAAAAAATCCCCCCTGAACAGTGCTATCAATATGATTCATTATACCAACTGGTTAGTGCTACAGGGCGTGAAATGGCGAATATTGGGCAACAACATCATCAAATACCTCACTATGTGCCTTTTGATAATGCAACTTATACCCAATATATTCGGCATTATGTTTATGACCGAGGAGGAAACCTAACCAACATCCATCATCACTCTCCTGCCACCAATCAAAGTTATATAATACAAATGACGGTAAGCGATAAGAGTAACCGTGCCATCAGTAAGTCATTAGCCACGGAATCAAACCAGGTTGATGATTTTTTCACTTTAAATGGCCAGCAAAAACAGCTGATGAAAGGACTATATCTCAATTGGAACCCGCGTCAGGAGTTACAACATGTTTCCAGCCTAAGCTTGAATGAACATTATCGTTATGACAGCGCAAGTCAGCGTGTTTTCAAAATGAGTCAACAAGATCATTCTTGTGTCCAAACAAGGTATTTAACGGATTTGGAAGTCAACATTACACAACGAAATGACATCATAAAAGAACGTTTACAGGTCGTTAACATCGGGGGGGAAGATAATGTTCAAGTGCACGTTTTACACTGGGAGGATAACGCGCCTGATGGTATCAAGAATAATTTATGGCGTTACAGTTTTGATTTTTGGGCTGGTAATGGGGGTTTAGAGTTAGATGAAGAGGGGCGAATTCTCAGCCAGGAGGAGTTTTATCCTTATGGCGGTACAGCTGTTTGGTTGGCAAGTAATCAGGTAGAAGCTGATTATAAAATACGACGTTATTCAGGTAAAGAACGTGATAAGACTGGGTTGTATTATTATGGTTACCGTTACTACCAACCGTGGGTTGGTCGTTGGTTAAGTGCCGACCCCTTGGGAACGGTGGATGGGCTGAATTTCTACCGAATGTCTCGTAATAACCCGATCAACTATCATGACCCTAATGGCCTATTTCCTTTTCATTTGCTTAATCCATTACATTGGGTCAGAGAGTTAAGGCGAAGATCAGCAGAAAGAAAAACGGCAGAAAATGCAGATTATAGTTATATTTTCATGGCTAATGGCCGTTATTGGAACAATCGTTTTAATGATAAAGCGAGCTTTGATCGGGTCACACATAAAAATATTGAGTACTTACGCAAGGTTACCTCACCATTGAATGAGGCGGAATCAAGTTTTGTTGAACGATTTACCAAATTGAATTTTACATTACTTCATGCGTCAAAGACGGATTTTATGGTTAATGGCGAGGTCACATTTAAGTCAAGAGTCGCATTACGAAATAATAATATTATTGATTACACACATAATCACACCAGCTATTCAGATGAAATGAATTTACAAACAAAGGAATTTGTTTTTTTCTCACTAGGTATTGAGGCGGCAGAAGGTAAGCAGGTTAGCCGATTTGGCGATAAATTATATTATACCCCTTTAAATAGTGTCGAAAACGAACAATACATGCCGTATTCACATATTTCGATTAATGACACTTTAAACTACAACACGCGACAATTCTCAAGGCGCTTAGGGCGTACGTTTGGTCGTGATGATGGCAATACCCTTAAAGAAGAAAGAATTGCTAAAGAAGCTAGCGAAACGGTCTATGCCTACCATAATTTTAAAGAAGCAATCGCGTTAAGGATGATCAACTCTGCAAAGTTACTTTCTCCAGCAGGATATAGCCGAATAGTTAATACTCAGAGCAATCAAGAGTTTGATATGTTTATGTCATTATTATTTCGTCCTCAACTTCTCGTTCCGAGAGAATTAAAATCAAAAAATACCACAATAAAATCAATTCAGCATAGGCCTGAACTCATGGGGACATGTTAGGAGGTAATTAATTTCTTTGTAATATAAGGAGAAACATGACTTTTTTATTGTCAACAAAAACACCAACAATCGATGTTGTTGATAATCGAGGACTAAATATACGAACGTTTGAATATCATCGACACCCTAATGCACTGAATATGACTGATGAGCGAATTTCATACCAGCAGTTTAATATAAAAGGGCATTTGTACAAAAGTACTGACCCACGTTTACATATTCATGTCCAAGCTAATTTTTGCTATCACTATGATCTGTTGGGAACACTACTTTATTCAAATGGCGTTGATAATGGTGAGGTACGACGGCTAAATGATATTGAAGGGCGTTTGTTAGTCAGTATTGATGCTAATAATATTTGGCGTACGTGTGATTACGAGGGTAAAAACACGTTAGGGAGATTAATTCGTTGCCTAGAACGTGACGCTGTCACTATTGTGAGTGATTATTTTGTTTATGCAGGTAATTCTCCTGTAGAGCAGGCAAACAACTTAGCAGGACACTGCATTTCCCACTATGACCCCGCAGGGTTATTACAGCTGAACCAAATATCCCTCACGGGATCGCCGCTTTCAACTGCTCGGTGTTTTATTCAAGATGCCGAGAATGCGGAAGTCATTGCAAATTGGCGGCAGGGTGAAATGGATAATACGCTTTCGCAAGAGATTTTTGTTAATCAAAAGGCCTATGATGCGACAGGTTCTATATTATTGACGCAGGATGCGAAAGGCCATCAGCAGCGCTTATTTTATGATATTGCGGGGCAGTGTATAGGGCATTGGCTAACGATTTCGGGTGAGCCCGAACGGGTTCTCGTTCAATCCATCACTTATACCGCCAATGGAAATATTGTGCGAGAGGAATGGGGGAATGGAGTGGTTTCATGGAATGAATATGAGCCTCAAACCCAACGTTTAATTCGCTCTCGAACAGAGCGACCAGTAACCCATCCTCTCGGTTTTAAACGCCTACAAGATTTACGTTATCAATATGATCCCGTAGGGAATATTGTTTGTATTTACAATAATGCTGAACCTGTACGCTTTTGGCGAAACCAAAAAATAGAGCCGAAACAAAGCTTTGTCTATGATAGTTTATATCAATTGGTGAGTGCATCAGGGCGTGAAATGGCAAGCAATATCACGGAAAAGACCAAACTACCCAGATATTGTTCGTTCGACAGTATGACTATCACCCAATATTTTCGTACCTATCAGTATGATCGCAGTGGCAATTTAATACAGATCCACCATCGAGCTCCTGCGACAAACCAATGCTATACCCAATCAATGACCACAAGTACGCACAGTAATCGCGCTGTTCTCGATTCACTTACTGCACACAGTGATGAAGTTGACCACTTTTTTACACCAAGCGGACAGCAGACACAGTTATTTCAAGGGCAATGCCTTGACTGGACGGTGCGGCAAGAATTACGACAGGTTTATCAGGGAGAGGTTAATGAACATTATCGTTATGATTCGAATAGTCAGCGTGTTTTAAAGGTTAGCCAACAAAAATCAAATAGTTACCAAACCTATTATTTAGACGACTTAGAATTGCGTTACAAACAAATTCATGGAAAAGAAGCAGAGCAACTACAACTGATTGTTGTAGGGAATGCGGGAATTGCATCTATTCGCGCTTTGCATTGGACAAACAGAAGGGCAGATATAATTAAAAATAACGTAATACGTTACAGTATTAATGCGTTAGCGGGGAGTGGTGATTTAGAACTGGATCAATCAGGGCAATTGATGAGTTATGAAGAGTATTATCCCTATGGTGGAACTGCAATATGGGCAGCACGCAGTGCGCTTGAAGGGGAAGATAAGACACATCGTTATTCAGGTAAAGAACGGGATGCAACAGGGCTTTACTATTATGGTTATCGCTATTATCAGCCATGGTGTGGGCGTTGGTTAAGTGCCGACCCTGGTGGAACTGTCGATGGATTGAATTTGTTTCGAATGGCAAGGAATAACCCACTGAAATATAAAGATAATAATGGGCTAAATCCGTTTAATCAAATTGTTGAATATTATCATCGGCGCATTGATGAAAAGGCTAAAATAAGAGCCAATGAAAGCTATAAAATCATGTCGACAGGTACAGACTGGGTTTCACGCTCTGATGATTCAATCCCGTTTATGGATCTCGATTCTTTCAATGCAATGACGCAGGATAATATGCAGAATTTACGCCTTGCTGTGGGTGAAATTAGGGGCGATTCGTTAGAATTTGTGAATAATTTCAACGAATTAAAATTTGACTTAATTCATTTCACAGATAAACGATTTTTAGAACGTGGTAGTCATGCCGTTTTTCGTTCCCGAGATAGCTTGCTAGACAAAATGCTGATCCGCTCTGACCACACGAACACCACAGATTTCGATTTTGTGGGTTTAAAAACAAAAGATTTTGTTTTTTTCTCTCTCGGTGTTGAGGGAGTGACAGGGAAAATGGGTAGCCGATTTGGTGATTTAAAATATGTTACCCCACTAAATTCAGTGCGTGATTATAAGTATTTAAAATATGGGCATATGGCAATTAATGATACGATGCTGTTTGATAAAAGAATGACATCACAAGGTAGGCTTGTTGACAAATTTCGAGGTGATCTGTGTGCTGCCGCAACATTAACTCATGAAAAAATTGCAACAAAACCCAGTGATACGCTTTATCCGTATAGTGATTTTAAAGAAGCACTTGCATTACGCATCGTCAAATCAACGCGATTACTCAACAAACATTCGCAACAAATTGTTTTCTCAACAACTTCAGACGCAGAATTCGATAATTTAATTTCCCTTTTTTACCGCCCTCAAATTCTTGTCCCGAAAAAATTACATTCGAAGAATACTCGAATTGTACAAGGGCAGAGAATGAATATTCATTAATGATTTGAATATAAAGGAAAATAATATGAATTTGTCTTTGTTTACATCAACACCATTAGTGGTTGTAAGGGATAATCGAGGAAATAAAATCCGGAAAATTGACTATTATAGGCATCCTAATTTTGCAGAGCAGACCGAGGAGCGTATTGAGTTTTATCAATTTAACACTCATGGTTTCTTAGCAACCGTTGCTGACCCGCGGCAATATGTAAAACAACAAGTTAATTTCAATTATAGATATAACCTTTTGGGGTTTTCACTGCAAACTCAGGGAATAGATAACGGTACGGTGAGGGTTCTTAATGATTCTGCAGGACGTTTGTTATTAAGTCTTGATGCCAATAATTTATGGCGTACTTTTGTTTATGAAACGTCAGTGTCTTTAGGCCGGTTAACGCATATTTGGGAAAAAACTGCCGAGCAGGGGGAGCGTATTAGTGATTACCTTGAATATGCAGGGAACTCACTTCACGAGCAAAATGCTAATTTGTCTGGTCAATGTATTCGTCACTATGATACGGCTGGCCTATTGCAAATAGGCCAAATCTCTCTCACTGGGGAAGCAATTCACATTACAAGAAAGTTAATTCAATCACTTGATAATCAAGATTTTTATGTTAACTGGAATACAAATGACCGAGATGGGATGTTAAATCCTGAGCCTTTTTGTACAGAACTAAAAAATGATGCAACAGGGGCTAACATTCTTAGTATAAACGCAAAGGGGCATCAACAGCGTTTACATTATGATATCGCAGGGCAGTTACAATTTTGTGGGTTAACCATAAAAGGCGAGATTACACAATGCATGATCAAATCAATAGAGTATTCCGCAGCTGGGCAAAAACTGTGTAAAAAATTGGGAAATGGTGTTGTGACATATTATGAATATGAACCACAAACACAACGGCTTATTCGGTTTAGCACTGAACGAGCAAATAATCACGAATTGGGTTTTAAATGTTTTCAGGATTTGCGTTATCAATATGACCCCGTCGGAAATATATTATGTATTCGTAATGATGCAGAGCAAACACGTTTTTGGCAAAATCAAAAAATAGGCCTGAACAAAGGTTTACATACGATACACTGTATCAGTTAGTGAGTGTAACAGGCCGCGAAATGGCGAATATTAATCAGCAAAGGCATGCATCTCCTCAACGTTTTATGTTCGATAGTTCAATGTACACCTATTACAATCGCACATATCATTATGATAAATCAGGTAATTTAATCGAATCCCGCCATCGCACTCCAGCAATACATAGCGGCTATACAATAAAAATGACGGTCAGTGATAGAAGTAACCGCGCAATAGATTATTCATTGGCGATGGAAGCTAAAGATGTTGATGCATTTTTCACGCAGAGTGGACAGCAAAAGCAATTAATGAAGGGCCAAACGCTGGATTGGACTGTACGTCAAGAATTACTGAGTATGAGGGGGGAAACGATTTACGAACAATACCGTTATGGTAGCGACCACCAACGAATTTTTAAACTCACCGAACATAATCAACAAATAGCGACTGTCATTTACTTACCTAATCTCGAACTAAAAAATATTAACCATCAAGAGAAACTTCAGGTTATCCATATCAATGAAACCAATGGAATGCGGGTTCAGGTTTTGCATTGGGAACAAGGAAAACCCAAAGAAATAGATAATAATTCAATACGTTATTCTATTGATTCATTTAATGGCAATAGCGGATTAGAGCTAGATAGCCAAGGTAACTTAATTAGCCTAGAAGAATACTACCCCTATGGAGGGACTGCAGTATGGCTTGTACGTAATGACGTTGAAGCGGATTACAAAACGATACGCTATTCAGGAAAAGAACTTGATGCAACAGGGTTATATTACTACGGTCATCGCTATTATCAACCATGGTGTGGTCGTTGGCTAAGTGCAGACCCTGGCGGAACAGTCGATGGTTTAAATCTTTTTAGAATGACGAGAAATAACCCATTAAAATACCAAGATAATGATGGTCTTAACCCAATTGACCGCGTTGTAGGATATTACCAGCAGTATAATAATTACCGGGCAAAATCACGTGCCAACCAGAGCTACCAGATTATGTCTTTAGGTGAACGATGGTTAGATAATAATAGCTATCGCCCTGTTTTTAATAACTTAGAGACATTTTTTGCGCATACTCAGGAAAATATGGTTCAGATTAGGACTAAGGTAGGTGACCTGAGTGATGATGAGAGAGGTTTTGTTGATAACTTTACTAAGCTAGATTTCACCTTACTGCATTTTTCAGACCAACAATTTCTTAAACCCCATAACCGTGCAACGTTTCGTTCAAGAAATGAGCTCATCAAGAAAGGGATCTTATCTGCGTGTGAAACCAATACCACACCAAGCGATGTACTGAACTTGAAAACGGTTGATTTTGCTTTTTTCTCATTAGGGATCAGAGGAGTGCGCGGAAAAACACGGAGTGAATTCGGTGATAACCTGTACGTCACTTCTGTAGATGATATCACGGGCTATAAGTATATGAATTATAGCCATATGGCTATCAATGATACCTTGGACTTTTATCGCAGAGAAACGGATATAAAACGTTTAACAGCACGCTTTCCTGATGACTCATCAGGTGTCGCCGCACTAAAAAGTGAAACGATCGCAGAGAGTGCGATTAACACGTTGTATTCATTTCAAGATTTTAGAACAGCACTTGCTTTAAGAATCGTGGGCTCAGCACGTTTGCTTTCTTCTGAGTCACAGTTAAGTGTTTATGAAACCTCAACCAATGACAGTTTTGACCAATTAATTTCGTTATTTTACCGTCCTCAAATGCTTGTTCCTAAGAAATTAAAATCCAAGGCAACGACGGTGTCTAATGTTCGGCTTAACTAATGGGGTCAAATTAAACGTTTTTTAAAGGAGGAAAAATGGATGAATTTTCAATGGGGAAAACACCTTCAATAACGATTACTGATAATCGCGGGCTCAATATTCGGTTAATTGAGTATTATCGCCACCCAGATACCCCCGAAATAACAGATGAAAGACTCACCTTTCAGTCAGTTGATATTCGTGGATTTCTGCTTGGGATAAGTGATCCTCGTTTACAGGAGAAAACGTCTTTCAATTTTCGTTTTAAAGCAGATTTGTCAGGCCTTGTATTGGTGAGTGAAGGCGTAGATAACGGACAAACGGTGACGATTAACGATATAGAGAGTCGATTATTAGTGAGTATTGATGCTAATGGTGTTACCCGTACTTATGACTATGAAGATAGTACTTCCTTAGGTAGGCCATTGTGCTTGAAGGAAAAATTGGCTGGTGGAAAGACTCGAGTAACCGAATGTTTCGAATATGCGGATAATTCCATTATTTATCAAAATATTAATTTATGCGGCCAATGCATTTTCCACTACGATACGGTAGGATTATTGCAATTAGACCAAGTCTCATTATTGGGAAAAGCGATTTCACAAACTCGACGTTTAATCCAACATGATGAAGATGCTGAATATGACGTGGATTGGCAAACTGATGAAAGGGAGGAACAACTTGCGGTTAGCCAATTTGTCAGTTATTGCATCACGGATGCAACAGGGGCAAACTTAGTGACTGAAGACACTAAGGGCAATCAACATCGGCAATCTTATGATATTGCAGGGCAATTAAAAACCTACAGCTTAAAAATTAAAAACGCGTTAGAGCGGTGGGTTGCAAAAGCGATACAGTATTCTCCTTCAGGTTTGAAAACCAGTGAAGAACTCGGTAATGGCATTGTTGCAAACTACGAATATGAAGCACAGACTCAATATTTAGTTCGTGTGAAAACCCAAAGGCCAACGGATCATTTATTGGGGTTTAAATTAATTCAAGACTTAATTTATCAGTATGATCCCGTGGGCAATGTTGTTTGTGTTCGTGATCAGGCGGGGCAAACACGTTTTTGGCACAACCAAAAAGTTGAGGCAAGACAAGAGTTTCAGTATGACTCATTGTATCAATTAGTCAGCGCGTCTGGGCGTGAAATGGCAAACCAAGTTTACCAATCTTCAGCACCTTCCCGTTGTTTTTCGTTTGATAATGCAACCTATACGCGATATTTCCGTACTTATTGTTATGATAATAGCGGTAATTTAACGAAAATTTCCCATCGCTCACCTGCAACAAACCAACGTTATTCAACACAAATAATCACTAGCAATCAGAGTAATCGCGCAGTATTAAACGGATTGGCTTCAAGCGCAGAAAAAGTCGATGAGTTATTTACTGCAGCGGGGCAACAGAAAACACTGCTTCAAGGCCAACACCTTAACTGGACAACTCACCAGGAACTTCGCTCTGTCAAAAGCGCTGACGCTATAGAACATTACTGTTATGACCATCAATACCAACGAACAGTGAAAGTGACTGAACGTTCGGGACAAAAAATGAAAGTGATATATTTACCGAACTTAGAGTTAAGAAATCGCAACGATGATGAAATATTACAAGTGATTACGGTTAATAGCTTGATTGGGGTACAGTTTCAAGTTTTACATTGGGAATGTGGCAAGCCAAAAGGGGTTGCCAATAATGCCATGCATTATTCACTTAGTTCATTAACGGGAAACCAAGGAATTGAACTTGATAACGAAGGAAATATCTTTAGCCAAGAAGAATATTATCCTTATGGCGGAACAGCAACTTGGTTGGCAGATAATACCTCTTTAGCAGGTTATAAAACGCGGCACTATGGTAATAAGGAACTTGATATGACAGGGTTATATTATTATGGTCGCCGTTACTACCAACCATGGATTGGGCGCTGGCTGAGTGCTGACCCTCTGGGTGCTGCTGACGGGAATAATTTATACCGTATGGCGCGCAATAACCCAATGACATATTATGACGAACAAGGGCAATACCCTAAAATTGCTCATTATATTTGGCTTGGTCACAAAGAACTTCCCGCTGATGGCATCAGTAATATTGCCAGCTTTAAACATAATAACCCTCAATATCAGATTAATTTGTGGAGTGATAACCCAACGAAGTTGAAAAATAATCTCATTGAACGAGGTTATAGCCAAGCGATATTCAATGTTATCAATGTTAAAAAACCTGCCCCATTTGATTATCAATATCAAGCAGCGATTAACCGAGAATCGACTAATACAACCTATGCGAATTATGCGGCTGCATCAGATATGTTAAGAATCGGTATTTTAAGGCGGTTTGGTGGGTTATATATGGATATTGATGTTATGGTCGATGGCCCAATTGGGGAAATTAGACCACTTTTAGACAACCAAGACGAACTTCCCGATCTGCTAATTCATCATGGGAGGGATTACAAAGGAAAAACTGCCTTAGGTAATGCCGTTATTGCCGCCAAAAAGAATGCATTTAGTCTACACAGTGTAATGCGTTATATTCGCTATCTTTATACGCATAATGGGGTAGAGCCTTTTCTTGACGTTGTGCCCCAAAGCAAATTTGATACCTTGACGGCTAAAAAGAATTATTATTACCCTAATATTCCTTGGTCAGTTCTCATGTGGCAAGGAAAGCGTTTAATTCCACATATGCGCCGTAATATTACAGTCGATGGTACAGGCCCTGGTATGTTTGTCAGTTGGATCCGCTCCAGTTGCCCATTTGATAAAAGCATGCGAGCGCGAAAACTCATCAATCAGTCAGGCTTTTTTGGTCATAGAGCATCACTAACAAGTTGGGGGTTTGGGCTTAATGCAGATGGGCAAACATGGTATAAACCCCGCAAAGCTCGACGCGCTTCTATCTAAAATTTAACCTCAATCTGGATAAAAAATAAGTGAGATTGGGGTTAGCAACTTGTTTGGCGAGCATCACCGCTTGTGCTGCATTTAGTCACGGGGGGATCTTGAACTAATATAGATAAGTAAAATTCACTAAGTGACTGTTTATCAGAGTGTTCTACTAGAAAATTTAGCTTATTTACCGTAATTTGGCTGAATACATTTCCGCCAAAGATGCTTTTACGATGAAAAAACGTATTTTATTGCTGATTTTGTTTACCAGTTTTAGCTATGCAAAATCCAATTATCATAATAATTCCTCCCGTCATGATACACAAGTTGTGCATATCTGTGCATTATCACCATTTTCTGAATTTTATGCAGAAGCTGCGTTTTCAGAACAAAATGCACGGCAAAAAACGTCTCGTCGCTGTGAGTTAGGGCAAGGGAAAGGCAGTATTTTTTGTAAAGCCAAAGATGCGAAATGTAGCACCAGCAAAATATCATTCAATGGTGATTATCTCGAAGAGAGCATGTTTGTATACACAAAAACATGGCAAAAGGGAGAGTATCTTGAAATTGATGAAAATATTCCTAACTTATCCCGTTATGATTTTGCAGATAAAATTGCCTCTTACAGTATTCCTGATGGCTGGACAGTGCGTTTTTATGAAGGGGTTAATTATACAGGGAAATACCACACAGAATCGGGTGGCGAGCACAACGCATTAGGTTATGGTGAGAAAATACGCTCCATTAAAATCATACGTCGTTGATTATGTGAGTACATAAGGTCAGAGAACCTGACCTTATTCGTTATTTAAGATTCTAACATATTAACGAATTGGCTGTTTATTCAATGGCTAACAGCCAGTTTTGTTCCGCCATTACCTTACCATTAATTTGCAACTGTATTTGCTGTTTTCCTGCATAATATTGTCTTGTGGTGATGGGCTTAACCGTGTGTTTGTTTTCTAGGGTGAGGGTTTCATAGGCACCGAGCGTCATTGTGCGTAGCTTAAATACTTTTGGCGCTGTTTTTCCGTTCGCTTTCATAAAACCAATAATATAATCGATCACCAAATTTTGCGGTTTATCACTGAATGAACGTAGAGAAAGCTCAAGTATTAAATTTTCACCGAGTTTAATATTTGGAGTGACATTAAATTGTTCAATAGAAACTTGCGCCCCATGTTCCACACCAATAAGTGCCAACGCGTTGTGGTTTCCTTGTTTAATTAGCGTTCTTAATGCTTGTTTAGTGATCCATTTGATATATTGCTGTTCTTGTGGTGTATTGGCCTGTTGTTTCCATTCAGTCAGTAGTTGTGTCACGTAGCTAGGGTGGTCTTTCGAAATATCATTAAGGTGGTTGGCCACGCTTTTGCGGACATATAACTCACTATCAAACTTAAGTGCATCTAAAATTGGGCGAGTGATGATAGGGTTTTGGATAAACGCATGTAATTTCTCACCCCAAGGGAGGCGAGAACGAGTACCTTCAGATGCCCAACGGCGCACATGGACATTATCATCAATAGTGCATTTGGTTAGAAAGCTCATGGTTTCATTAGGGTATTGCTTGATAAAAGGGCGAATGGCCCATTCAGAGGTAAAATAGGTGGTGAGCAATTTTAAGGCATCGAGTGAAATGTCGTAGTGTGCTAAACCTTGTACTTGAATAAACTCAGCCAATGGCCAAATAGCAAATCCTTGTAATTTATTTTGTTTTAGCACCGAAATAATGATTTTAAGTGCGCTAGGGTAGTCAGATGGCAGTGCGGTAATTAAAACGTCTCGGATCGCATGGACTCGTGCTT
Source organism: Providencia sp. SP181 (assembly GCF_050446505.1). Classification (NCBI taxonomy): domain Bacteria; kingdom Pseudomonadati; phylum Pseudomonadota; class Gammaproteobacteria; order Enterobacterales; family Morganellaceae; genus Providencia; species Providencia sp. SP181. The sequence continues at coordinate 27,504 of NZ_JBBPXM010000001.1, read as the reverse complement.
TCATTTCAAGTTGGGACATTTTAGAGGCTAAATCATGCAATGTTTTTGCATTAAATTCTGGGTATTCAACACTAATGAGTTCAGCAAGTCGCTGTAACATCGCTTCATTAAAATGGTGCTTAAATGCTTTATCATTTTGTTCTTCGATTACACTCGTCATACCCATTCCCACCTCGCTATTTAAAGGAATATATTGCCTGAAATTGCCTTGGCAGAATATGCTATTTTTGTATTTTAGCAGGAAAAAACTTGTACTAGACCAATCAGTCCAGTACAGTAGTGCCATGAATAAACACACAGAACACGATACACGTGAACATCTTTTAGCTACGGGTGAGCGCCTTTGTCTGCATCTTGGTTTTACGGGGATGGGGCTTAGTGAACTTTTAAAAACTGCACAAGTACCTAAAGGATCGTTTTACCATTATTTTCGCTCTAAAGAAGCGTTTGGTGTTGCGATGTTAGAACGTTATTACACAGACTATTTACAACGCCTAACAAAGCACTTCGAACAAGGAGCAGGGAATTACGGCGACCGATTTTTAGCTTATTATGGTGAAATGCTGCAACAGGTCTGCCAGGTGGGGCATATTAATGGTTGCCTCACGGTAAAATTATCAGCTGAAGTGTGTGACTTATCTGAAGATATGAATAAAGCGATGGATGAGGGTGTTCGGCAAATTATTGGTTTGCTTGCGGATGCCTTAGAAAAAGGTCGCCAAGAAAAATCACTTTATTTTATGGGGGATCCTTTATCAAAGGCTCAAGTTTTCTATGCGCTTTGGTTAGGGGCAAATTTACAATCAAAAATTACACGTAGCACGGTTCCATTGGAAAACGCGTTGGAACATGTAAAGAATACACTTCAGACGCCAAATAGTTAAATGGCGTTTTTATTTCTCTAATTACTAGTCGACTGGTCTAATATGGAGCTGTTATGTCGCAAAAACAATTATTCACACCACTTAAAGTTGGTGCTTTCACTGCAGCAAATAGAATATTCATGGCACCATTAACGCGTTTGCGTAGTATTGAGCCAGGTGATGTCCCTACAGAATTAATGGGGGAGTATTATCGTCAACGTGCTAGTGCAGGGTTGATCATTTCGGAAGCGACACAAATTTCAGCGCAAGCAAAAGGCTATGCAGGGGCTCCAGGGTTACATAGCCCTGAGCAAATTGTCGCTTGGAAAAAGATCACAGAAGCGGTACATGATGCAGGTGGTCATATTGCCGTACAACTGTGGCACACGGGGCGAATTTCCCATGATACGTTACAACCTGAGAATCAATCACCTGTTGCACCTTCGGCACTAAGTGCTAACACACGTACATCTTTACGAGACGAGCAAGGTAAACCAGTGAGGGTTGAAACCTCAATGCCGCGAGCGCTAACATTACAAGAAATCCCTCAAATTGTTGATGACTTTCGCCAAGCGGTAGAAAATGCGCGCCAAGCGGGATTTGACATGGTGGAATTACATGGTGCTCACGGGTATTTATTGCACCAATTTTTATCGCCAGATGCAAATCATCGTGATGACCAATATGGTGGTAGTATTGAAAACCGCGCACGTTTTTTGTTGGAAGTGATTGATGCCGTATGTGAACAATGGGCACCAGAGCGCATAGGTATTCGACTCTCTCCAATTGGTAGTTTCCAAAATACAGGAAATGGCCCCGATGAAGAGTCAGACGCATTATATGTGATTGATGCGTTAAATCAGCGTGGGATTGGTTATTTACATCTTTCTGAGCCTGATTGGGCAGGCGGTAAGCCTTATACAGAGGCATTTCGTCAAAAAGTTCGCCAGTGTTTTGATGGTGTAATTATTGGTGCTGGTGCTTATACTATTGAAAAGGCAGAAGACTTAATCGAAAAAGGATTAATTGATGCCGTAGCTTTTGGCCGTGATTTTATCGCAAACCCTGATTTAGTTGCGCGCTTGCAGCATGGTGCACCACTGAATCCTCAGCACCCTGAAACATTTTATGGCGGTGGTGCAGAAGGTTATATTGATTATCCATTTATGAAATAGAAATATAATAGATATAGGCGCAAGCAACGGATGACTACTAATTTTGCTTGCGCCAAATTGTAATGTATATATTGCAATATTGGCTTTTTTTATACTATTTGGAATATATACGTTACCATTTTAATCTGAGTGTATTCCAGACACTCTCCCTCAGTGCAGCTGGAACACCATGGTGTTCAGCAAGCTCTCGCCACGTTGAGACCACGGCAATTGTCTCATCAATTATTTTTTTTGCTTTATTTCTACGTAGGTGTGTAATTTGTTCTGTGATTGACAACAAGTCATCATGGGTAAAATTATCACGTTTACCCGCTAATGACAGTTGGTGAGATTGTACCCATTCTGAGTCTTTTTTATAACTCCAAGCGAGGTCATAAGCAGGCGCTAACTGCCATTCGTATTGGTCGTTCACCATAAATGACCAATTCTTGGTGTGGTCATCATGGTTACGGGCGATGATATTAAACACCATTCGGCGATATATTTGCTCTTGCTCTTTATTTGATAAACCCAACTGCCTTGCAGTTAACAGTAGCTCTTCGTAACTAAATGCACCTGGTTTTCTAAAGTCTGCATGCGCTAAGCCACATAAACTAAGGACGTGATATTTTAAATTTCCCACTCTGTCAAAGCGCTTAGTCATAAAATGAGCACGTCCACTCTGTGCTTCCCTTAATAACTCACATTCTGACATTTCAATACCCACTTGTGTGGCCATCAGGTAATAAACATACTCCATCACCCCAAATCCTTTTGGGTCGCCAAAGGTTTCTTTATTGCTTTGGTGCTCTACAACACCATCAAATTTAAGTAAGTAATGTTCAAACCCTTCTGGGACTTTTACTTGGCCTGAGCGGATTTCTGTACGGTCTTTATTGACTGCGACTACGGCTTTAGCACGTGCACCACCTGCAGAGGTGCCGATTTGTAGCAACTTAGACATCGAGGACTCTTCACTATCCGTTAAATGCAAATCATCTCGCGCATCCAACACTTTTTGGGCGATATTGACCAATTCTTCAATCAATATTGGGGTATCTTCTTCAATGTTCGGGTAATTCGTCGGTTGGTATTCAAGTGCGCCCATACCCCGAGTTCCAGTATAGAGTAATCGGTCTAAGGCTAAAAATTGTGATTTGTCTTTACCTTGGCGTGCCAGCCACGCATTGATCAAGGCGTTTCCGAAATCATCGGGTAAGGAGTCTGCAAATACAGCAGGTAAACCGCGATAGGTATCAACAGGTAAACTGCGGAAAGTATAGGTTTGTGAACTCAACGGTAAGTGAAGTGGGGAGAGACTAAAACCCTCTTTTTGCCACTCTTTGGTATATTCGAACGTCGCAAAACCGCTATCATCTGTATAGGCCAAATAGCCCGTGGGTATATTATCAAAAAAGACAGTGCAAGATTTGGCTATCATATCGAACCTTTATTTTTTCGGTTAGCTAACATTTCTTTGACAGAGAGTTTGGTCTGTATTTGATTACGCTTAACATTTTGTTGTTTAACTATTTCTGAAGGACGTAAAGACGGAGGGGGGATCAATGTGTCGAACCCTTCCAATAAATTCAGCTCGCGTAAAACGCTGATAAATGTTCCAAGGCTGCAAGTGCCTTTTTGTATTCGTGCGTAGGTTGGTCGGCTAATACCTAGATTTTCGACAAGCTCTTCCTGTGACAGCCCCCTAGATTGCCTATAATATTCAAGGCGGTTATAGAGTTCTTGTGTTATTGCTAAATCTGACATTGCCATTGAAATTTTCATAACGGCCTCTTTTGTAATATATATATTACAATATAGTGTTTTTTCTGGCGATCTGCAACGTATACGTTACGGTTTATATCAGGATTAAAAATTAGATGAATTAGGTTGATGAATAAGATAATTCACTCTTTTCTTTATATAGGTAAACCTCGTACAGTAAAGGTACATTTATTCTCGTTGAGCCACTTATGAAACGTATCCTTTCATTAATCACGGCGGGGTTTATCTCACTTTGTAGCATAACAAGTGCTTTTGCAGGTGATCCTGGTCCATACCGCTTAGTGTTTCTCGATATATCCCAAGACCCATATAAAGATGGACAAAAATTAGTGATAGAGCTGCGCGAAATGAACGCGCTTTCTGACGCTCAGGATCACAACTGTTTTATTTGTGATGGCAATGATGGCAGCTATTCTGTTGAGGTGCTGTATGTTTACTCCGCTCCCGTTGGCCTATTAACGGAAGACTTACGCAAAGCCGTGGAAGGGGATAAGCAAGCGAAAACCCGCATGCAAAAGGTATTAACTGAGTTCCATGATAAGCAAGGTGAGGGGGTTGATGGCTTATTATTATATGAGCATGTTGCTGGTAAAGTGAATATCTATACTATGGATAAAAAAATTGGATCTAAACTGGAGGTTGAAAGCAAAGCGGTGAAAAACCACTTACTGCATTCCAGCTTAGATAGTTTGTTAGAAAAAGCGGCCAATAAAATAGATAGGCCTGTTTGATTAAAAACGCCTCTTACTTATGTTAAGGGGTTTCAAATAGCGTTAAGGCGTTTGAAAACTTCTCAATCAACATCTTAAAGACGTCGATCTCATCATCACTCCATTGATTAAACATTTGTTGGTAAAACTGGTAGCGTGTTTGGTCTATGGCGAAAGATAGGCCTATATCCCTGGCTACAGTTATCACATTATTTTGGCCCGATGTCCGTTTTGAGTTTGAATATCCACCTCCAAACGTGACGCCGTAACCTAAATCATATGCCGCTGAGAAACCATAACCGTCACCATTTAGTCATTGAGAAAACGGTATGTTTAATCATACCGTTTTTAATAAAATCAACATGTTAATAATACTATTAAATAATCATAGTACTGAAACTATCAATAAACAGTTTTATTCCATTTTTTGATAAATATCTGGCCTAACAATTTCCCAAACAAAGTCTTCACGGTTTATGGGATTATATCCCACTTTTTCATATAACCAGGGGGCTGTTGATGTTACCAACATGAGCCGTCGTAGGCGCATCATTAAAGGGTGAGAATGGCAGCATTCCATTAACCAGAGCCCAAGTTTTTGGCGTTGATATTCTTCGAGGATATAAACATCACATAAATAACCAAATGTCGCCCAGTCTGTGACAACACGGGCAAAACCAATTTGCTTATTATCATAAAAAAGTGCAAAGGAAAGGCTATGAGAAATACTTTGGGTCACTGTCTCTAGATCAATTCCTTTTGCCCAACTTGAACGGACTAGATACTGGTGAATAGAAGGTATATCAAAATCGTCAGTATCTGTTGTTATTCGATAATTTTGGCGAGTCCATTGATAAATTTTTTTCATTTTTCACTCAGCATATAAGCAATAAGAAAGAAAATATACACGGATGGTAATATCATCCGTTTGTTCTTAAATGCTGATAAAGATAAAGTCATGAGTATGAGGTCTTAGCTGATTCAGATAAACCACAGTTATGTTTAAGGGGAGGGAGAGCGTTTTTCATTTATAAATATTGGGTTAAGTTGAATTTCCCACCTTAATATTGAGTTGATCTCAAGAAACATAAGTCTAGCGTAATGGAGAGAAGGATCGTGAACTAATGAACCCTTATAGCTTATTTAACATAATATGCATTATGCGAACCTAAGTATAAAATGAAGAAATCCAGCGTTCTGGCTGGTTAATCGTGTTGGTTCGTTTATCGTTGAAACTTAACGTTCGTTGCAATTTCGCGTTTAATCAGAGTTGGCGAGTTATTCACGCCCGTTTCTGTTTTTGCAAAATTGCTAAGTTGCTGATTCACATCAAGTGAAATGATATGTTATGTAATCAATGGCTTAACTGTAAAAATAACACCGCTGCTGCGATATTCAACGGACTGAACTGGCGTATTATCTTTATACGTCACAGATGATAAAACTGGCACATCAGAGCCAACGCTAAAACGCCCTTCATTTCCCGACGAGACGCGCAAATGCGGAGAGCTCACAACATGAAAACGGCTATCTTGACTGAATAACTCGTATAACACATCAATAGAGCCGCCTGAGAATTGCAAAAAATTACTATATTCATAGTAGGATGCGCAGGCTGCATCAATATCACTTTCAACGAATGGCCTCACGTTTTTCACTTTAACAATTGCGATAGCTTTCCCCATTTCTTCATTGCCATCTTTTAAAAGATAATTGTGATTTTCAACAATCAGTAAGTCTTCATTACAACCGATGTTTGGTGCCCATTTTCTTATTTCTAACGTTTTTTTTCCTAACGCAATATTTTTACCTGCTGGAGAGACTACAGATATGGCTTTCATTAATGAGATGTTTTTCCTGTTAAATTGATGTGTCCTTTATAAGGTTGATTAGTCCAATGCAAACGAACGGTTGTGCCATCAAAATTACCGTGGTTAAATATTTTCATTTTTAACCGTTGAGCCATTAATGATAGATTAATATAGCTTTACTTCTTTTTGTTTTACAAGGAAATTTTATGAGTAAAAATGGACGGCATTACACAAAAGAAAAAATCGAGAAACGTAAGGCCTTGGAGCGAAAAAATAAACACCCTATTCGTCTATTTATCAAAAGTTGGGATTTTTGGGGTAAATCGTGCTTTGGATTTATGATCTTTGGAATGGCTATTTATTCGTTAAGTGAAAATGCGACAGCACACCTGTTATGGATAATCTATGCTTGTATTTGCCTGCCTTTATTTCCTTTTGCTAAAAAATGCAGTGATGATGTTCTTCTTCACTATTTTTCAGAGCATACATTTGAAGAGATAATTAATGGGGGGGGCGCTAGAGGCTTCGGCGCTTTGTATTTAATTGCGATTATTCCATTTATCATCCCTTTAGCGACTGGATACTTTATCTACCAAATGAAAAAGTACAAATAAAATATTTTAGGCTTTATCTGTTATCAAGTGACAAACGGATAAAATATGATGAGTGAATCGCCGATTTATCAATTTTTGCTCATTATATATTCTTGGAGTTTCACTATGACGGTTTCCATTCGTATTGTAAGTGGCCTACTTTTAACATCACTTCTTGCTGCAGGTCATGCTCTAGCGGAAGCAGAAAGCACTTTAAATCAAAATGTTAAATTGAATCATGCAACAATATTTTTACGTGGGGCTGAGTTGGATAATGATGTGACACTGTCACTTAAACCGGGCCAAAATGATGTTATATTGACCAATATTGCAGCAAATATAGACCCACGAACCCTGTCCGTTAGTTTGAAAAATAATGATGTTATTATTCGTTCAATCAATGTCCAAAAGGTCGCTGTTCCCCCTATTTATTCACCTGAAATAATTACGCTTCAAGAACAACAAAAACAAAATAATCAACAAATTGAACGCTTAAATATTGCAATTAAAGTGGGAGAAGAACAATTATCGTTGTTGAAAGATCAACGTTTTTTTGGTGAAAGCAATAGCCAGACAATTGAGCAATCATCACAAAAATTGAATTTTATTCGTCAACAGATGACGCAAATATTGCAAGAACAGCAGCAGAACCAAGCGTCAGTGGATGAGCTTGAAGAAAAAAACATGTTGCTACAAGCTCAAATTGATGAAAACTTGCCTGCGGTTGTCGGGCAGCAAACTCAAGTGGTGATGGTCATTGATGCGAAAAACGCAACCACAGCACAAATGCAACTTTCTTACCTTACCCCTGATGCCGCCTGGTCCCCAAGTTATGATTTTCGTAGTGAAGATGTTGAATCCCCTATCGTTCTTACCTACAAAGCCAATGTTGTGCAAAACACAGGGATTGATTGGCGAGATGTCAATTTAACGTTATCCTCTGTGAATCCGTCTAAAAATATTACGCCATTTAACCTGCAACCTTGGCGCTTATCGGTTTATGATGACAGTATACAGTACGAATCCCAAGCCTTAATGCAACAGGCCCCTGCTCCCGTCGCAATGACGGACGCCAGTATGCGTGCAAAAAAAAAGCGTGATAGCTCAGGTATTGCCGATTTTGTCACTGCATCAAACAATGGCATCAATTTAAACTACGATATTTCATTACCTTATAGCCTAAAAAGCAGCACAAAACCCAACTCGTTAACCATCAAACAAACAGATATTATAGGGAAATACCAATACACGACGACACCGAAATTGGCGGAAGATGTCTTCTTACAAGCCGATATCGATAATTGGCAGGCGCTGAATTTACTGAATGGTAACGCCAATATTTACTATGGCAATACGTATATTGGTAATTTCCAAATTGATACCACTCAGTTGAATGATACTCTCTTTATTCCTTTTGGCATTGATAAAAACATTCAGATTTCTCGTGGAAATAACGAAAAAATGAAGAAAAAACCAAGTTTTATTGGTTCAACTATTGAACAGAAGGAAGGATATTTAATTAAAGCCAAAAATATGCATACTAAGCCAATTAATTTAACAATTGTTGACCAATTACCGATTAGTCAAGATAGCGAAATTAAAGTCTCTGAAATTGATAATAAACAGGCTGTTGTCAATAAAACAACAGGAGAATTAACTTGGGATGTGACTTTAGAAGCTAACCAACAGATTGAAATTCCATTTAATTATACGTTGAGCTACCCAAAAGATAAGCATATCGTTGGTCTTGAATAGTAACTTTTGTAGTTCCCTTTCGAAGGCGTTAGAATAAATTTACGCAAGACAACTATAATAGCTTAGAGGTTTTCATGATTATATTAGTGACTGGTGCATCATCTGGATTTGGCGAATCTATCGCGCGTAGATTCATTCAGCAAGGTCATACCGTTATTGGTACAGGGCGTCGAACTGAACGTTTAGAAGCGTTACAACGTGAATTAGGCAATAGTTTTCATCCTCTAACATTAGATGTTCAAGATAGAAAAGCGATTCAAACTGCCGTCGCTAATTTACCTACCTCCTTGAAAAATATTGATGTTCTTGTCAATAATGCAGGTTTAGCACTTGGTTTGGAACCTGCGTTTAATGCAAACCCAGACGATTGGGCAGTAATGATTGATACCAATACCAAAGGTTTGGTCAATATGACCTATGAAGTCCTACAAGGCATGGTGGCAAAAGATCATGGTCATATTATTAATATTGGTTCAACCGCAGCAAGTTGGCCTTACAAAGGTGGTAATGTGTATGGCGCCACTAAGGCATTTGTTAAACAATTTTCATTAGGTTTACGTGCTGATTTACAAGGTAAAAAAATTCGGGTGACGGATATTGAGCCAGGTTTAGTCGGTGGAACTGAGTTTTCTAACGTACGCTTTAAAGGTGATGATGATAAAGTTGCAAACACCTATAAAGGTGCTGAAGCATTAACGCCTGAAGATATCGCTGAAACGGTATTTTGGGTTGCAACGCTGCCTGCGCATATGAACGTGAATACTCTGGAATTAATGCCTGTTTGCCAAACATTCGCTGGTTTAACCGTTCATAAACAACTTTAATTTTCGTACTATTCTCTACAGACGAAATGGTTTATCTTTGGCTATACTCAAGATATTGGCCCTGTTTAGTAAGGAATTTACATGAGTACTCAGAATATTTTGAAGAAAAGCGTAGCAGCTATGTGTGTCTGTTTACCATTACTTTGGACAACAGTTGCACCCGCTGCTCAGGGAAATACAACAACGTCATGCACTGCAGGCAGTACTTGTGTTTCTGTTGGTAAAGGTGATGATACTTTAAATAAAGAACAAGCTCGCCAAGAAAAAGAACAATGGGATAACACTCGAATGTTACGCAATAAAGTGAATACGCGTACTGAAAAAGAGTTCGATAAGATTGACGCCGCATTTGATGCAAAAGATAAGTGTGAAAAAAGCTTGAATCTGAATGCCTATTGGGAGCCTAGTACAAAGCGCTGTTTAGATGTTGGTACTGGTCGTCCAATTAACCCGTAAGTTGTTAACTTGTTCGTTATGGAGTCATTTACCAAGGAGGATCAATGCGAAAGAAATTATTAGTTCCATTATTTTTAGTGATGTTGGCCCCTGCTTTTGCTCAAGCTTCATGTGAAAGTGTGATAGAAGAAATTAAACAGAAAATTATCAATAATGGCGTACCTGCCGATAGTTTTAGTTTAGTTGCAGTTCCTAATGATGAAGTTGACCCATCAAAAGGCCAAGTTGTCGGTCACTGCCAAAATGATTCATATAAAATTATTTATACTCGCCATTAGGCATGGATAAATAACACAAAAAGGGCGAATAAATCGCCCTTTTTATTTGTTTATTTTCAAATAATTACGCTGGTACAGTAATAAATTCCTGCAATTTTTCGATATGCAAATAGCGTCCTAAATCCCGCTCTTCTGGCCGTAATAAATACGGAATTTCACCAATTAGTGGCGCTTTAATGTGGTGCTGTAGACGGTCAATAATTTGTGCGTAATGAGCAAGACCTGGATTAATTCGGTTTGCCATCCAGCCAATTAGCGGTAAACCATCGGCTCTAATTGCATCCGCTGTTAACAAGGCATGATTGACACAACCGTGCTGAATACCCACCACTAAGATGACTCCGACAGATTGTCCTTTGAGCCAATCGGCATAAAAAGTATTATCATCAAGTAAATAGCGCCAACCGCCATTTCCTTCAATAACGACCATGTCGCATTGTTCATGTAAATGCTCTAAACCTTGTTTGATTTTACTAAAATCAATACTGTTCTCATGGCTGTAGTTGTCAGTGATGCGAACTGGATTAACTTCATCATAAGAAACGAGGTCTTTAGACACACTGTGAATCAATAATGCATCTTTATTCCTGACTCCTTCAGGGGTATCAATGCATTGATCTGCAATAGGTTTGTATCCTACGGCTTTAATTCCTTGTCCATTGAGTGCTTGCAAAATAGCAAGTGTTGATACTGTCTTCCCGACATCTGTATCTGTCCCGGTAATAAATAGATTGATCATGGTCTTTTTCTATCCTGAAGTGACAGACTAGCAGCAATAAGCTGTAAAAATGATATGGATTCAGTTTATGGGAATGGGAAAGTGATAAGTTTGCGTTAGCTCAATTTTGTGGTCGATAGTCAAAAGTTTATCTAATTGTTTTAGCCTTGTAGCAATTGTAGTAGCAGTGAACCATCATATAAAGCGCGCTGAATTAATGTGGATTCACTTTCTTTTACTGAAAAATTAGATTTTTCTATTAATAAATGAGAACTATACAGAGGAGATGCGTATTGATGTATATAATGATGCAACCGCTCAAATAATCTCTCTGATGCTATATTTAAGGGGGAGTTAATAAGAATAAGTTCAGTACCAAATAGGCTTACCATTAACGATAATGGTTTGGCCAATTGTTTTGCTACCATTTCTATTAGATAAACACAAAGGGGATCGCCTAATATTGCGCCAGCGCAAATTTTATCGATTGATATTTCACTTTGGAATAAGACGCTATCAGGGTAATGACAAGATAAATTACTGGCTTTTTGTAATACCACTGGAATGGAAATATGCGTTTCCAAGCAACCCTCACCACCACAATAACAGGCAACTTGATTCGATTCACCTAACTGACTATGACCGAATAGAAGCGGTTTTTGTGTATTGGCATCTAATGTCACGCCACGGTTTAGTACAGTGGCATTCACCACATCCTGTATTTGAAGGTAAATAATATTTGTGGCTTGTCGTTTTGCTGAAAGCGAAAAATGATCCATTAATGCCAGTGCATCAACGGTTGAGTGTAAATAAACAGGTAAACCTGTCTGTTTAGTCAGATGTTGTGCTATTGGTAAAGAATTAATATTGAAACCCGTAAGTTGGAAAACAATCCCTTGGTAAGGATCTATGATACCTTCTGCAAGGATGCTGATCGCAGTAAGCCGCTCAATTAACATTTGATGATCAGCAAAAAACTGGCTGATTAACTCAAGCAATTCATGAATAAAAGCATCATTACCACACACATCAAATGGGTATGTGTTTTGCGCTAGCGTCACCCCATTAATTTCCTTCAAAGAAACCGTGATTTTACGTGGCTCAATAACCATCGAAAGAAACTGCCACCCTTCACTTTCAATGACCAGACCAATTGCGGGGCGACCTCGCAAACCCAATACTGGAAATTCTAGCTCTTTAATAAGGTGGGCATCCATTAGCTCACGGGTAATTTTAGTGATACTTGCAGGGGCTAATGAAGCTTGCTTAGATAAGGCAATACGCGATATTGGACCATGTTGATCAATTATTCGATACACAATACCTGTGTTTAATTGTTTTATTTGGTCAATATGACCCGTTTGGTTCAGCATAGCGATTGTCAAATCCTTTATAAAGCAATTAGTTATTATGCCTTATTCTGTATATGAATGATTCTGCATACATACCAAGTGTGATTTCGGTCACGTTTATTTGCCGACAATATTGGAAATCAAAATTTGAGTCAATTTTTTAGCGACTGCAGGTAAGGTTCTACGGGTATTGTAAACTAACCATACTTCAGATGATGCCTCAATATTAATTAATTTTACATATCTTACACCATCAATTTTCATGCGTGTGAATGATTCAGTAATAATAGATATTCCCATTCCTGCGGAAACTAACCCAAGTATTGTCATGGCTTCCCCAGCTTCTTGTGAGATTTTAGGGACGATCCCTGCGGAGGTTAATAACTGACTGATCTCATCATGTAACGCCGTTCCTACTTCACGTTCAAAAAAAATTAGAGGGTAATTAGCCAACAATTGAATATCGACGCCTTGCTCTTCGAATTCTAACAATGGGTGCCCTTCATAAACGGCAACCATAAATGATTCTTTAAACAGCAATTGATAGTCGAGTTGCTCAGGCAAAATAGTATTTCGCATAATCCCCATGTCAATGCGCCCAGTTACTAAAGGCGCAATTTGTTGTTTTGTATTCATTTGGTGCATGTGAATAGAGACTTCAGGGTAAGTTTCACGGTATTGCCTTAAGCTCATTGTGACTTTATGCATAAAGGGTGTTGTGGAAGTAAAACCAATAGATAATTCACCGAGCTCACCTTTTTCCATTCGAGCTGCTTTAGTTGCAGCCGCATTAACTTGAGCAAGTATTTGATAAGCCTCTTTTAAAAACATGGTTCCTGCCGGTGTTAGAGCGACATTTCGATTATTTCGCTCCAATAATTTAGCATGAATTTGTTCTTCAAGTGATTGTATTTGTTGGCTTAATGGAGGTTGTGATATATGTAGGCGCTCAGCGGCTCGCCCAAAATGGAGCTCTTCTGCTACCGCAATAAAATAGCGTAAATGCCTCAGTTCAATGTTCATAAGTATATTGATATCTTTAAAGTATCATTTTAGATAATTAATATATTAGACAAAAAACTTAGGAATTTCTATTCTTTGATCAAAATCAAATGAGTTAGTATGACAAGGAATACACATGGAACACTCATCCAATAGCCTGACTACTGAGCAACCTGCTGAAAGGGAAGAAACTGACTCCGCGGTACATGTCGCACCTAAAAAACATTATATTCAAAGAGATGACGCTTTATACCTACGTGTCACCCTCTCCTTTTTTACAGTTGGTTTTGCAACATTTGCGCTGCTGTATTTTGTGCAGCCTATCCTGCCTTTATTATCCACAGATTTTAACGTATCTCCTGCAACAGCCAGCCTAGCCCTTTCATTAAGCACAGGCTTAATGGCTTTAGGTTTGTTAATCACAGGGCCAATATCAGATGCGATTGGTCGTAAAAACGTGATGGTGATAGCGTTGACATGTGCGGCATTATTTACGTTATTAAGTTCAGTGATGCAAAGCTGGCAAGGTATTTTGATTGCTAGAGCCTTAGTTGGCTTATCCCTTAGTGGCGTTGCCGCTGTAGCCATGACTTATTTAAGTGAAGAGATACACCCAAGTTATGTGGCTCTTTCTATGGGACTTTATATCAGCGGGAATTCCATTGGTGGAATGAGTGGACGATTAATGACAGGGGTTGTTGCTGATTATTTTTCATGGCGTGTCGCTGTCGTGATTTTAGGGACCTTGGCTTTGATTGCTGCGATAAGTTTCTGGCGTTTATTACCCCCTTCCCAACACTTTCGTGCCAGCTCGTTAAAACCGAAAAATTTATGGGTCAATTTACATCTTCATTTTAGGGATAAAGGCTTACCTTGGTTATTTGTTGAGGGTTTTGTTCTCATGGGCGGGTTCGTCACCATGTATAATTATATTGGTTACCGCTTATTAGAAGCACCTTATAACTTATCACAATCTACCGTTGGTTTTTTATCTGTTATCTACTTAACAGGTACATACAGTGCGACAAAAACAGGCAGTCTAACCCAGAAATATGGATTAGGTAACATATTGATTGCTGCTATTTCATTGATGTTATTAGGTATTTTAATTACATTACATTCAAATGTCTGGATTGTTTTATTGGGAATGACCTTATTAACAACTGGTTTTTTCGCGGCACACTCTGTTGCTAGCAGCTGGGTTGGACGTCGAGCTAAACGGGCTCGAGGGCAAGCATCTTCACTGTATTTATTCAGCTATTATGCAGGCTCAAGTATTGCGGGTACAGTTGGTGGGCTATTCTGGGCTAATTATGGTTGGAACGGCGTTGCTTTATTCATCGCAGGAATATTATTGGTTGGTGTTATGATTGCATGCCGATTGAAATCAGGCTGTTATGACCATTAGCTTAGACACTGATAAAGGTTAAAATTTTCTCCCCCTCGTTATTACTGGATGATACACGCTCTTTTAATAACGAGGAAATGAGATGAAACCGTTGTTGTTTGCCCCAGTTCTTTTCTGTTGTAGTTTTCTAGTTTGGTCCCATGGATATGTCGAGTCTCCTGAAAGTCGAGCTTATTTGTGTAAAAAACAAGAAAACAAAAATTGTGGCCCTGTTCAATATGAACCCCAATCAGTTGAAGGACCGAAGGGGTTTCCAGAAAAAGGCCCGCTTGATGGTCAAATTGCGAGTGCAGGACTACCCCAGTTTAAACAGCTTGATGAACAAACTCCTCTTCGTTGGAAACGCTTGACACAATCCTCCCCTGAAATTGATTTCAGATGGCGGTTAACAGCGATACATAAAACCACGAAATGGGAATACTTCATCACCAAATTAAATTGGAATCCAAATGCACCGCTATCTCGTGCGCAATTTGAGTTAAAACCTTTTTGTAAATACGAACGCGTTGAAATACCACAGGAAGTTGTTCAACATAACTGTGTCCTTCCATTATCACATCAAGGGTACCATACCATTTTAGCAGTATGGACAATCGATGACACAGGTAATGCATTTTATCAAGCAATTGATTTAAATATACATTTTGTGAAATCGAACTGAAAATAGTGCTAAAATAAGGGGAGTCATCCCCTTTTTACTCTAGTTAATACAATCAAATTGAAAAACACTGTTGCTAATGTTAATTTATATTTAAACAAACTGTATGTTGTAACTAATTCATATGAATAAAAAACAAATATTAATCGAATTTTTTAACCAATTAGAATGCCAGATAAAACAGTTATCTGGGTTATTGTCTGAGCAGAAACAATATATAGCTAAAGTTTATACATTACCCGATGTCATTAAAGGTGATGAAAACAATGAGGTCAACGAAATTATTGTTGATGAGATTACTGGTAATAATGCAATAAAAGAAGTCATTGCCTTACTCAACCTACTGTTTATACATAATAAATCTACTGAAATTAGTAACAAAGCCGCTATTCGGCTACCAGGTGTCATTTGTATTCAAATAGACAACCAGGGTTATCAGCGGTTTAACCAATTAATAGATGAAATCAATCAGCTGAAGATATCCATTAAAACCCTTGTTACGCAGATAGATGAGACTCAACGATTTGAGTTTATTAGAGAAAGTTTGCATGGCCTACTCACGTTAAATACTTACCGTACTATCACAAGCTTAGTGGATGTAGATACATTAGGCTTTGGTTGGGCAAATAAAAAAGTGATCAATAAAATCACTAAAGAAACATTGCTCGATAAATTACAATATAGTTTAGAAAATGGCCGTTGCCCTGCTCATTTACCGCGAGAGCATTGGCAATTGCAATTAAAAACAGAAATACAATTGATTGAGTCCCTTCCCCATGATGCCATTTTAAAAACCCAGCGCCCTGTAAAAGTGCAGCCAATTGCACGCGTTTGGGATAAGGCACAGCAAAAACAGACTCAATTTGCCTGTGCAACACCATTATTCGTTTTTGCTGTAGAGAAAACATTGGCTGAAATCAAAATTGGGGAGTTGCCTGACTACCATGCAGATAATATCGCATTACGTAATCGCCCACGCGCAAAACCTGTTGAGTTATTGATCCCTCGATTAAATCTTTACATTGAGCGATAAAAAAACACCCGCTAGTTTAACTATGCGGGTGCCTTAAGATTTAATCTTAACGTTTAGATTAAGATTTCATACTGCCAACCATGTCCTCTGGACGAACCCAATCATTAAACTGCTCTTCAGTTAAATAGTTCAGCTTTAATGCAGACTCTTTTAATGTTAGGCCTTCTTTATGCGCTTTTTTCGCAATTTCAGCTGCTTTATCATAACCAATGTGCGTATTTAATGCGGTTACTAACATTAATGATTCATGTAGTAATTTCTCAATGCGCTCACGGTTTGGCTCGATACCCACAGCGCAGTGTTCGTTAAAGCTACGCATACCATCAGCTAATAAACGTACCGATTGCAGGAAGTTATCGATTAACATTGGACGGAAAACGTTTAATTCAAAGTTACCCGAAGCACCTCCTATATTCACAGCAACATCGTTACCCATGACTTGTGCGCACAGCATGGTTAATGCTTCACATTGTGTTGGGTTAACTTTACCTGGCATGATTGAACTGCCTGGTTCGTTTTCTGGAATTGAAATTTCACCAATACCACAACGAGGGCCAGAAGCTAACCATCTAACATCATTAGCGATTTTCATTAATGATGCCGCTAAGCCTTTTAACGCACCGTGAGCATGAACCAAGCTATCGCATGTTGCTAATGCTTCGAATTTATTCGGTGCAGTGATGAATGGTTGCCCTGTTAATTCTGCAATTTTTTTAGCAACACGAACCGCATACTCTGGGTGAGTATTCAGACCTGTACCGACTGCAGTACCGCCTAATGCTAATTCACAAACATGAGGAACCGCGTTCTCAATGTGTTTTTCGCTGTGAGCTAACATCGCAGCCCAACCTGAAATTTCTTGGCCTAAAGTCAGCGGTGTTGCATCTTGTAAGTGGGTACGGCCAATTTTAACAATGTCTTTAAATTCTTTTGCTTTTGCATCTAGAGTTTTATGCAAAATTTTCAATTCTGGGAGCAGATGTTCACGAATAGCTACAACGGCAGCTACGTGCATCGCGGTAGGAAAGACATCATTTGAACTTTGGCTTTTGTTAACGTCATCGTTTGGGTGGATCAGACGGTCATTACCTCTTTGACCACCTAAAATTTCACTACCACGATTTGCTAACACTTCATTCATGTTCATGTTACTTTGTGTACCAGAACCCGTTTGCCAAATAGCTAAAGGGAATTCTGTTGGGTGTTTACCCGCTAAAACTTCGTCAGCAGCGGCAATAATTGCATCGCCACGTTCTTTAACGAGTAGTCCCAAATCCATATTCACACTTGCTGCCGCTTTTTTAGTAATCGCAAGTGCGTGGATAAGCGCGACTGGCATTTTTTCTACAGATATACGGAAATGTTCTAAAGAACGCTGCGTTTGCGCGCCCCACAACTGGTCAGCAGGTACTTCGATAGGCCCCATTGAGTCTTTTTCAATGCGAGTGGCTGCCATTACTATCTCCTTAGGTACATACACAGAATAATTAATTTTAGAATCGTCTGCTTGCAGGTAAGCAAATAACCGAGCAGTATAATGCCACAAATTGAATTTAATTTATGAGACTTGGTCGAGCTTATTGTACCCTGATGTTAAGGAAATGAGTTGATTTTTACAAAAAAGAGAATTTTGCTATGCTTAAAATGATAAACAAAGTCCAAAATTATGATTGGGGAAGTAAAAACGCCCTAACACAGCTGTATGGAATCGCAAATCCAGAGAATTTGCCAATGGCTGAACTTTGGATGGGAGCGCATCCTAAAGCTAGCTCCGACGTTATCGATAGCCAAAATAATCAAATTACTCCGTTAAATACATTGATTGATAGTCATCCTGAGTTGTATTTAGGAAAAAAGGTGGCGCAAACTTATCACCGATTGCCTTATCTTTTCAAAGTACTTTGTGCGGCTCAGCCGCTGTCAGTTCAAGTTCATCCCAATAAGAAATATGCTGAAGTTGGCTTTGCCAAAGAGAATGCGGCAGGCATACCACTCGATTCACCTCTCCGTAATTACAAAGACGATAATCATAAACCCGAATTAATCTATGCATTAACGCCTTTCAAGGCGATGAATGCGTTTCGTCCCCTGAATGAAATTGCAGCTTTACTTGATTTTGTTTCTGCTGCTCATCCTGACATTCAGTTATTTGTTCAATCTCCTTCTGAAGAGAAGCTTTCTCGATTGTTTGCACAACTTCTGAATCTAACTGGCGCACAAAAAGAGTTGGCTCTAGGGGTATTAAAGGCGGCCTTAAATAGCCGTCAGGGAGAACCTTGGGACTCAATAAAACAAATGGTTAGCTTATATCCTGAAGATAATGGCTTATTTACCCCTCTTCTTTTAAATGTCATTGAATTGCAACCTGGCGAAGCAATGTTTTTATATGCCCGAACACCACATGCTTATTTAGAAGGTGTCGGTTTAGAAGTGATGGCCAACTCCGATAATGTGCTACGCGCAGGCTTGACAAATAAGCATATCGATATACCTGAGTTAATTGCGAATATTGATTTCAAACCTACGCCTGCGCATGATTTGTTAAATATCCCCGAAAAATCTGGAAATATCTGGAAATATCATATTCCAGTAGAAGATTTTTCATTTAATATATATTCTATTAATCACTCGGGGATTACCCTAACTAACGATACAGCCTCAATTTTATTCTGTATTGAAGGCGAGTTAGTTTTAAACTCAGGTGATAAAGAAATTAGCATTGATTCTGGTGAGTCTATTTTTCTGCCTGCGTATGAGAAACATGTTTCCATTAAAGGTAATGGTAAACTTGCTCGAGTGTTTAATCTTTAGTGTCATATTCTGTATTAGCCGTCTTTCTTACGCAGCATTAAGACGGTTATATAAAACTTATACAAATTTATAAGTGCGTTAGAAACGTACTGAAAGGATGGATGTTTATAATGAAAAAGTCATTAGTCGCGGTTGGTGTTATCGTTGCTCTGGGCGCAGTGTGGACCGGTGCATCATGGTATACAGGTTCTAAAGTTAAAGATGAACTTGATAGAGTCATCCTGAAAACCAACGATTTTTTTGCTGTAAATGTGCCTGAATCAGGTGTGAACTTTAAATTAGAAAACTACAAAAAAGGCGTTTTCTCTTCACAAGCAGATATCGTAATTACGTCAGCAGATTCGACTACACCTGATGAATCAATCGTATTTAAAGCAAATATCGACCATGGCCCATTCCCTATTTCACAGGTTGCCAAATTTAATTTAATGCCTAAATTAGCAGCGACCCAAGTTGAATTAGCCAATAATGCTACAACTAAAGAATTATTTGAAGCAACCAAAGGGAAGCCATTCATTCATGGTAATGCTGTTATCGGTTACAGCAAAAGCATTGATACTAATTTAGAGTTAATCCCTGTTGAATACTCTAAAGATGATGCTACCGTTTCTTTCAGTGGTTCTAAGTTTGATATTTCAACAACGGCTGACCTTGCTGCGGTTGACGCGTCTTTAATTACTGACAGTTTAGTTATCGGTAAGAAAGATAAAACTGAATCCATGACATTAAAAGGCTTAAAATTAGTCTCTAATGTGACAAAATCTCAGTACGGTTTCTATACAGGTAAACAATCGTTTATTATTGCAGACACTGACTTTAACATCCCTGATACCAAATTCTCATTTAAAGATTTCAAAATCTCAAGTGATACAGCTATCACAGGTGAAGATGTTAAAGGGAATATCTCTTACAGTATCGCTGACTTAAAAGCATTAGAGCAAAACTTAGGTTCGGGCGAATTAACTGTTGCAATTGAAAAGTTAGATGCAAAAGCATTGGGCAAATTTGTTGAGCAATACAACGAAGCATTGGCACAAGGCTTAGCAAATGGCGATCCAACTGAAGCAACAGAACGTTTAGCGATGGAAATGATGTCTACTACATTACCTGAGCTGATGAAAAGCAAACCTGTTTTCACTGTTAGCCCGTTCTACTGGAAAAACGAAGCAGGTCAAAGCTCTGTTGACTTGAACATTACGTTTAACAAATGGAACCAAGACGAAATTACAGCCTTAGCAATGTCTAACAAAGTTGATGAAGCTGTTAAGCAATTGATTTCATCTTTCGACTTCAACCTGAAACTGAACAAACCAATGTTAATCGAATCTATGACGCAAGCCATGATCATTGACCAAGGTACACCAGTTGATGCTGATACGAAGAAAGAAATGAAAGGCATGGTAACGTCTGAGTTCGAAGGCGTGCAGCAAATGTTAACGTCTGACATGTTCTCTTCCCCATTCGAAGAAATGTTCATGACAGATGAAGAACGTGCTGAAAAAGCAAAACAGAAAAAATCACCTTGGATGATTGATAGTGAAAATGATTTAACGATGACTATCAAGTTTGCAGGTAATGACCTCACATTCAACAATGATAAGTATACATTAGCTGAATTCCTGACTAAGATGAAAATTATGTCGAATCCAGATGATGCTTTAGAGTACGAAGCTGTTCCAGCGCCTGATGCAGAGCCCGCTCCAGAAATGGAAGCACCAGAATTAGCGCCTGCTCCGCAAGAAGCTCCAGCTAACTAATTAATTTCTGTTACCTAAAAAATTTAAAGCGCCAGTCAATTTGATTGGCGTTTTTTTTTACCTCACATAATAAATGTGATTTGAATCACAATTATTATGTAATAATTGAATGCGTTTCACATTTTTCGTGACTTAAGATTGCCTTTGGCGTTGTAACAGCCAAAATAAGGGAAGAAAATAGATAAAGGAACATTCCGTGATAAAAACAAATCTCCCTTTAACCGATTTACATCGCCACCTTGATGGTAATATCCGTCCAGAAACCATTCTTTCTTTAGCTAAAGAACACAATATTCAATTACCAGCCACGGAACTTGAAGCTCTTCGCCCTCATGTGCAAATTATAGGCCAAGAAGCCGACTTGGTGGGTTTCTTAACAAAATTAGATTGGGGTGTGGCGGTTCTTGCTGATTTAGATGCATGTCGTCGTGTTGCGTTTGAAAATGTCGAAGATGCATTCAATGCAGGTATCGATTATGCAGAATTACGCTTTTCACCTTATTACATGGCGATGAAGCACCAATTACCCGTTGAAGGTGTGGTAGAAGCGATTGTTGATGGTGTTAAAGCGGGTTGTCGCCAATATGATATTAAAATAAATCTGATTGGTATCTTGAGCCGTACGTTTGGGCAAAAAGCTTGTACCACTGAATTACAAGGTTTGCTTGCACATCGTAACCAATTATGTGCTTTAGACCTTGCGGGTGATGAGTTAGGTTTCCCTGGTGAGCTATTTGAAGAGCATTTTATTAAAGCTCGTGATACAGGTTTAAACATTACCGTACATGCAGGAGAAGCCGCTGGTGCTGCCAGTATTTGGCATGCAATCAAAGTATTAGGCGCACAACGCATCGGCCACGGTGTAAAAGCTATTGAAGACCCTGCTCTGATTGAATATTTAGCTCAACATCAAATTGGTATGGAAAGCTGTTTGACGTCGAATATCCAAACTAGCACTGTGCCTTCATTGGCTCAGCACCCACTCAAAACCTTTTTGCAACAGGGTGTGTTAGCATCAATTAATACTGATGATCCTGCCGTTCAAGGCATTGAACTACGCCATGAATATGAAGTCGCCGCACCACAAGCAGGTTTGAGCGTTACAGAGATAGAACAAGCACAGCGTAACGGCTTAACAATGGCATTTTTATCGGATAGCGAGAAAGTCGCGCTAGCCCAAAAAGCGGCCAAACGTTAATTAGTGAGTTATTGAGGGCACAGAATGATGCCCTTTTCCTTCAGTTCCTTCTTCCAGACAAACTCACATTGTTTTCAATCACGCACGCCTGTAAAGCTGCTAACCTGTTAATTACAATGCTAAGGTACTTTATTTAATAATAACAAATAGTATGTTGTAACTAAAAGTTAGAGTTAGAGAGACTGAAAAGAACAAAAACAGCTTAAATAAACATGTTATTCAAGCTATTCGATACAACGATTACTTCACTAAGCGTTTTGCATAACGCTGTGCCAATACCGCACTCACCATCAATTGGACTTGGTGGAAAATCATCAGTGGCAATAAAATCACGCCTACCGTGGCTGCGGGAAATAACACATTCGCCATTGGAACGCCATTTGCTAAGCTTTTCTTTGAACCACAAAAAACAATCGTGATTTCATCTTCTTTGCTAAATCCAAGTAAACGAGCCGCTAACGTGTTTATCACTATCACAACAAATAAAATAATGCATGTCACAACAACAATCATCAATAGTGAATAAACATCAATTTTCTGCCAAATCCCCTCAACCACTGCTTCACTAAATGCAACATAGACGACAAGTAATATCGAAGATCGGTCAGTGATATTCACTAATTTACGATGACGATTAATCCAATTAGCAATTAATGGGCGAGATAAATGCCCCACAACGAAAGGCAACATTAATTGCATAAGAATAGAACCAATAGCATTGAGTGTGTCAACGGCTTGGCTACCATCTGCATCCATCAAAAGGCCAACTAAGATAGGTGAAAGAAAGACACCTAAAATGCTAGATGCAGAAGCACTGCAAATCGCAGCGGCGATATTCCCGCCTGCAACAGAAGTGAATGCAATGGCAGATTGGACGGTTGCTGGTAATGCACATAGATAGAGGAAACCCATATAAACCGTCGGAGACATCCATGCAGGCACAATAACGGCTAAGCCGAGACCAATAATGGGGAATAAAATAAATGTACTTGCAAATACCAGTAAATGTAATCGCCAGTGCCCTATCCCAGCCATTATTGACTCGCGTGATAACTTAGCTCCATGCATAAAAAACAATAAGGCAATCGCCGCAGTTGTTAGGTATTGGAAGCCCGTTTTAATATCTCCTTCACAAGGAAATAAGCTTGCCACGCCCACAACACAAATCATGATCAGTAAAAAAGGGTCAATTCTTAATTTTGCAAGTAAGTTCATTTGCTTATCCATAACAAAAGGCAGTGCTTTAATTGGCCTTAAAATCGGTTTTAGCCTTAAAAGATAGCCGTAATAATTCATTTTTCAATGGAAAAAATCTCAGCTTCCCTGAAATTTATTAAAGTGACAGCGTCACTCCATATTACCGTTTAACAACGCTTATTTAATAAGTTCGCTAAAAAAGCCTGTTTACAGTACAAAACAGCCAGTTATTATGAAGATCCTCGCTAGATCTTAATCGATCACGGGTTAATCGTCGTTATGCCTAAGTTTTTTCATCGCTGTAGATATAAATAAGCCTCGAAAAGTAGCATTAGAAGGAATGAGTTGGCAAATAAATCTATGATAGAATTGTTAAATCGATTGCGATTGGCTAAAAATGGATAATTATTTATGAGTTCAGTTTATGACGCTAACCGCCTGACGGGTTGGCTTTTGGTTCCTGCAATCTACTTGCTACTCACTTTCTTGGCAGTTTGTAGTATGACGGTGATGTATTGCATCAAGCTGTATGAAATTGTTTCCACGGTAGAGGGTTGGATAACGTTTATTCCTGCTGCGTGGTATTTGTCATTTGCAATCTCGATTGGTATGACAGTATTTAGTGTTCATGTGCTTCAATTAATGTTTTCTCGTTCAAAGCACTTCCCTCGCCGCTTTACGATTTGGTTACTTATTTTATTATTATTAGGACTAAAAACATTTGCATTTTCACCCATTGATGACAAAACGGCTCTGCAAGTCCTTGCTTGGCCCCTGTTAGGTGCGGGGTTCTTTGTCCCTTATTTAAAACGTTCTCAACGAGTTAAAATGACTTTCACACAAGATCGATAAGCATCACAAAAATTGCTTGATATCATAATGGCTGTTTAGCTGGCTTCGGCCAGTTTTTGTTCTTTATATTTTCATTTCAGGCAATAGCATGACTGATTATCTATTACTCTTTATTGGTACGGTGCTGGTTAACAACTTCGTCCTTGTTAAATTTCTTGGGTTATGTCCATTTATGGGGGTATCAAAGAAACTTGAACCTGCCATCGGTATGGGATTAGCGACAACATTTGTCATGACATTAGCCTCCATTTCTTCATGGCTAATTGATACACTGATCCTCGTTCCCCTTGACCTACTTTATCTACGTACACTCAGCTTTATTCTTGCAATCGCTGTGGTAGTACAATTTACAGAAATGGTTGTAAGAAAAACAAGCCCTACACTTTATCGGTTATTAGGTATTTTCTTGCCTTTAATTACAACAAACTGCGCAGTATTAGGTGTGGCATTGTTGAACATTAATATGTCCCATTCGTTCCTGCAGTCAGCCGTATATGGTTTTGGAGCCGCTATTGGCTTTTCCCTTGTGATGGTTCTGTTTGCAGCGATCCGTGAACGACTCGCTGTTGCCAATGTCCCTGCCCCATTCCGTGGTTCTTCCATTGGCCTGATCACTGCAGGGCTTATGTCCCTCGCATTTATGGGCTTTAGTGGTTTGGTGAAATTCTAATGATGTCTGTATGGATTGCCATCGGTATATTAGCCGTATTCGGTTTGATTTTCGGTCTAATTTTAGGCTACGCGTCGTTACGTTTTAAAGTCGAAGCTGACCCAATTGTCGAACAAGTGGAAGCTATTTTACCTCAGAGTCAATGTGGGCAGTGTAGCTATCCAGGTTGCCGCCCTTACGCAGAAGCGGTCGCTAACAATGGTGAAATGATCAATAAATGTGCCCCTGGTGGCGAGCAAGTCATGCTAAAGATAGCCGAATTGCTGAATGTTGACCCACAACCTATTGATGGTGATGAAGCAGCGCAGAACCCTGTTCGTAAAGTTGCCATTATCGATGAAGAAAACTGTATCGGTTGCACGAAATGTATCCAAGCTTGCCCTGTTGACGCCATTGTCGGTGCCACCCGTGCAATGCATACCGTAATTGAAGATTTATGTACTGGATGCGATTTATGCGTCGCCCCCTGCCCAACTGACTGTATTGAACTTGTCCCCGTGAAAACCACAACCGCCAATTGGAAATGGGATTTAAACACTATTCCAGTGAAAAATATTTCTGTTGAACCTATTGAAAAAACTGAAGTGAAATCAAGGGAGAACTCCCATGCTTAAGTTATTTAAATGGTTGAAAAAAGACAATATCTGGGATTTTGATGGTGGCATTCACCCACCTGAAATGAAGTTGCAATCCAGCCGTACCCCTATGCGGGTTGCAACTATACCTAATGAGCTGATTATCCCATTGCAGCAGCATTTAGGCCCTGAAGGTGAACTTATCGTTCAAGTCGGTGATTCTGTGCTTAAAGGCCAGCCGTTAACTCGTGGTCTTGGTCGTACCGTACCAGTACATGCTTCAACCTCTGGAACGATTACTGCAATTGAACCTATGGTGACGGCACATCCATCGGGTTTAAAAGAATTATGTGTGCGTATTCAATCTGATGGTAAAGATACTTGGTGCCCATTAGAGCCAACCCCTGATTACTATCAATTAGCCAAACCAGATTTATTGCACAAAATTGAGCAAGCTGGAATTGCAGGCTTAGGTGGAGCGGGCTTCCCTACTGCCTCTAAATTGGCGGGAGGTAAAGATGCGATTAAAACATTGATTATCAATGCGGCTGAATGTGAACCTTATATCACCGCTGATGATAGGTTAATGCAAGAGCACGCCCAAGAAGTGATTGAAGGCTGCCGCGTCTTACAACATTTATTAAATCCAGACCAAGTATTAATTGGCATTGAAGATAATAAGCCAGAAGCTATTCAATCTCTGAATAAAGCCATCACTAAACAAGACTCAAACATTTTCGTCCGTGTGATCCCAACTAAATACCCTTCAGGTGGGGCCAAACAACTAACTAAAATTTTAACCGGTCAAGAAGTACCATCGGGTGCCCGCTCATCCCAAATAGGCGTGTTGATGCAAAACGTGGGCACTGTTGTGGCAATTAAACGTGCAGTCATTGATGGACAACCTTTAATTGAACGTGTTGTCACTGTAACAGGTGAAGCGATTTCCCAACCGGGAAATTTCTGGGCACGTTTAGGTACCCCAGTAAGGCACTTACTACAACAATCTGGATTCAACCCAGAACCTGAACAAATGGTGATCATGGGGGGGCCATTGATGGGCTTTACCCTACCCGACCTCAATGTTCCTGTTGTCAAAATTTGTAACTGTCTTTTAGTTCCTACAATGGAAGAAATGGGGCCAAAAGCCCTTGAAGAAGCGTGTATTCGTTGTGGATTATGCGTTGATGCCTGCCCAGCAGCTTTATTACCGCAGCAACTTTACTGGTTCAGTAAGGGTGACGAGCACGAAAAAGCGCAAAAGCACAATTTATTCGATTGTATTGAGTGCGGTGCCTGTGCGTATGTTTGTCCAAGCAATATCCCGTTAGTACAATATTACCGCCAAGAAAAAGCAGAAATTCGTGAAATCGCACAAGAAGAGCGCCGTGCCGCAGAAGCGAAATTGCGCTTTGAAGCGAAACAACAGCGAATGGAGCGCGATAAACTGGCCCGTGAAGAGCGCCATAAGAAAGCGGCTGTTCAAGTTGAAAGTGCCGATAAAGACGTAGTAAATGCGGCATTAGCAAGAGTGAAGGCAAAACAAACTGCAAGCCAAGAGCCGATTAAAATTGTTTCTGGCGAATTGCCTGACAACAGCGCAGTTATTGCGGCACGTGAGGCACGAAAAGCCCAAGCTCGTGCTAAACAAGCTGAGAAATTGGCTAATGTGCAAGCTAATGCTCCTGTTAGTGGATCTGATGATGACCCACGCAAAGCTGCGGTTGCTGCTGCCATTGCCCGTGCGAAAGCCAAGAAAGCGGCGCAAGAGCCAACGGCTCCTGTGGTTGACACTCAGCAAGAAACAGAAGTCGACCCACGCAAAGCTGCGGTTGCTGCTGCCATTGCCCGTGCGAAAGCCAAGAAAGCAGCGCAAGAGCCAACGGCTCCTGTGGTTGACGCTCAACAAGAAACAGAAGTCGACCCACGCAAAGCCGCGGTTGCTGCTGCCATTGCCCGTGCGAAAGCCAAGAAAGCAGCGCAAGAGCCAACGGCTCCTGAGGTTGACACTCAGCAAGAAACAGAAGTCGACCCACGCAAAGTT